>NZ_CP009920.1:3377653-4032807 GCF_000832985.1 Priestia megaterium NBRC 15308 = ATCC 14581 | reverse complement strand
AAACAAGTCTACTGTCTCCTCTCAAGTAAATACACTGCTTGAAAAAGATTTTATTTTTGAAATTGGGACAGGACAATCTAGGGGCGGCAGAAGACCTGTAATGCTTGTTTTTAATAAGAATGCAGGCTACTCGATCGGTATCGATATAGGAGTCGACTACCTTAACGGAATTCTAACCGACTTAGAAGGAAATATTATTCTCGAGAAGACTTCTGACTTTTCTAGTTCTTCCGCTAGTGAAGTAAAAGAGATTTTATTTGCACTTATTCATGATTTTGTAACCCATATGCCTGAGTCCCCTTATGGTCTAGTCGGAATAGGAATTTGTGTTCCAGGCCTTGTAGATCGTCATCAGCAAATTATTTTTATGCCTAACTTAAATTGGAATATCAAAGATTTGCAGCTTTTAATTGAGAATGAGTTTAATGTTCCGGTTTTTGTTGAAAATGAAGCTAATGCAGGAGCATACGGTGAAAAAGTATTTGGTATGACAAAAAACTACGAAAACATCGTTTACATCAGTATTAATGTCGGAATTGGAACTGGACTTGTTATTAACAACGAATTGTATAAGGGTGTTCAGGGTTTTTCTGGGGAAATGGGTCATATGACGATAGATTTTAATGGCCCCAAATGTAGCTGTGGAAATCGAGGCTGTTGGGAATTATATGCTTCTGAAAAAGCGTTACTGGCTTCGCTCTCTCAAAAAGATAAGAATATTTCTCGAAAAGAGATTGTGGAACGCGCAAATAAAAATGATGTAGAAATGTTAAATGCACTTCAAAACTTTGGCTTTTATATCGGAATTGGATTAACCAATATCCTTAATACATTTGATGTAGAAGCTGTTATCTTGAGAAATCATATAATTGAATCTCATCCCATTGTTTTAAATACGATTAAAAACGAAGTTTCTTCTAGAGTTCATTCTCATTTAGACAATAAATGTGAACTATTGCCTTCTTCGTTAGGAAAAAATGCCCCTGCTTTAGGAGCTGTTTCCATCGTTATTGATTCTTTCTTAAGTGTTACCCCTATAAGTTAGTTAAGTGAATACAAAGGTTAGTAAACTATATCACGTTTGATTTTAAGAATGAAGGAGCTATTTTCTATTAAAGGGAAGGAATTTAAACAGTTTTAATAAGAGTATTATGTCTATCTCCACCCTCACCTTTTTCATCCAATGCAGCCAGTCACCTATCATAACGGCAACTGGCTGTTTATATGTTTTATAGGCAACCTTCTCTTTCTTAGACGACGCAGAGCCTTCACTGTTAGTTTAGCTCATATGCTTTTTAAATTATGAAGAATGTCTTGTCAGAGTAGTTACGACTTCCTTATATTCCTCTAGCTCTTTGGTCTGTGCGAGAGTATTGATTTTCTCTAGCGATAAAAGAGAGCTCTGAATAATGAACGTGCGAGGCTCCGTATCATTTTGCAGCAATTCATCCGATATAAACGTAACAAATTCTAGACTTCTCTTTCGTTCTTCTTCATTTGTTAGTTTATTTTCAATCACCCGTTTTAACTTCGCAGTTACACGCGTCAGATCTGTCGAAAAATGACTTTCTGTTTTCTTATTAAATACCGCAGAGTAAACGGAAGGGCTAAATAACTGTTCTTTTTGTTCTGCTACTTCGATTATGATTTCCTCTGTACGCTTCATGCAATAACGGACAATTTGTTCAATAGGTAATGGATAGTTCAGCGCTTTGTTCATTTTAAACATATTGTTAAGCATTCCTTCTAGCAGCACAGCTCCATCAAATAAATAAGGAGAAGTCTTAGACGGAAAAATCTGCTGAAAACGTTCATATATCCAGTTGAATGTTGCAGCTTTTAATTCCTCTATATAATGAAATGTTTTAACTTCATTTAAAACGAGTGTACTTTCAATCATTTCAGGAATTTTGTTTTGCTCTGCAAAGTTCATCATAAAGATCATCTGTTCTTGAAATCCCTTCTGATTATCCCCTCTATATTCAATGACTACTTTTTCTCTTTGTAGAATAAGTGATTCTTGCAGAGACGAAAGTAATGAGATAAGCAGTTCGCTTTTAGATGAGAAATATTTATAAAATGTTCCTTTTGAAATCCCGCTTCTTTCTAATATATCTTGTACCGAAGTGTCTACGTATCCTTTTTCCATAAAAAGCTGGTGCGTATGCCCTAAAATATCTAGCTGTTTTTGATTCATTGCTGTTACTCCTCTGTTTACAATTTACTTTTTATTTAGTATAGCTTATCTGCCTTTTCCTACGTGAATTTTATCCTTTTTCCTTGATAACCAAGTAAAAATAATTATATACTATTAGTACATTTTTATACTAATTGTATAAAAATGTACTAATAGTATAGGTTATTCGACAAAGTAACTATTTATCTAGCAAGTGACAACTACTGAGCGCTATGTAGCTAGTAAATTCCAAATCTATACCTATTCTGAAGGAGGAATAAGATCACATGAACAAAGAAGTCATTCCCGTTACAGAAATTCCAAAATTTCAATCACGTGCAGAAGAGTTTTTCCCTATCCAATGGTATAAAGAAATGTTGAACAACTCCCCTGTTTATTTTCATGAAGAAACAAACACATGGAATGTATTCCAATACGAACATGTTAAACAAGTCTTGAGCAACTACGATTTTTTTTCAAGCGATGGACAGAGAACCACTATTTTTGTTGGAGATAATAGTAAGAAAAAAAGCACATCTCCAATCACCAACCTTACAAACTTAGATCCTCCTGACCACCGGAAAGCGCGATCTTTGCTTGCTGCAGCCTTTACTCCTCGCAGTTTAAAGAACTGGGAACCGCGAATCAAACAAATTGCAGCAGACCTTGTAGAAGCGATACAAAAGAATTCAACTATTAATATTGTGGACGATTTATCTTCTCCTTTTCCTAGTCTAGTTATAGCAGATCTATTCGGCGTACCGGTAAAAGACCGATATCAGTTTAAAAAATGGGTAGACATTCTGTTTCAGCCTTATGACCAAGAAAGATTAGAAGAGATTGAACAAGAAAAGCAACGTGCAGGAGCTGAATATTTTCAATACCTCTACCCGATTGTCATTGAAAAGCGCTCCAACCTTTCTGATGATATTATCTCAGACTTAATTCAAGCTGAAGTTGATGGTGAAACATTCACAGATGAAGAAATTGTACACGCTACCATGTTGCTTCTAGGTGCAGGCGTTGAAACCACAAGTCACGCCATTGCAAATATGTTTTATTCTTTTTTATATGACGACAAGTCGTTATACAGCGAGCTGAGAAACAATAGAGAATTAGCTCCAAAAGCAGTAGAAGAAATGCTTCGATATCGGTTTCATATCTCCAGACGAGATCGCACGGTTAAACAAGATAACGAGCTATTAGGCGTTAAGCTAAAAAAAGGAGATGTCGTTATTGCGTGGATGAGTGCATGTAATATGGATGAAACTATGTTTGAAAACCCTTTTTCTGTAGACATTCATCGTCCAACTAATAAAAAGCACTTAACATTCGGAAACGGACCTCATTTTTGTTTGGGCGCCCCTCTTGCCCGACTTGAAATGAAAATTATTTTAGAAGCATTTTTAGAGGCCTTTTCTCATATTGAACCATTTGAAGACTTTGAGTTAGAACCGCATTTAACAGCTTCAGCTACGGGTCAATCTTTAACATACTTGCCCATGACGGTGTACAGATAAAGTTTAGGTGCATGACAAAGCAGAGAAACGTGAAAGAGGTTTATCTTCTCTCATGTTTCTCTTTTATTTTATTATCTCGTTTAACTACTTATGTACCAAGTTTAGGAGGGCTTTAATACGATTTAAAGCTGACAGTACCGAAATATAAGTGGCGATGAGCTGGTTAACGAAATATCAGCTATTGCCTTCTCTGCCTTAGTACATCTTCTATAAAATAGTGATACAAATAATTAATAAGAGCAGTGGTAATCGAGATGAGAAAAAGTTGAAAGCGAGTCATGTTTACCATTTTGTATACCTTCAGTTTTTCTGCCAGACTGGTCAAAGGATAAGCAAATAGATAGTCAAACAGGACGTTAATTAACAAATATTTTTTGAAATTCCCATAGGTCAGTTTGAATACCCAAAAATTAGCTATAAAAAACGGTCCAAATATAAAAGAAACGTCGCTTGAAAGTTTAGGGAAAAGAGGTTTCTTCACTTTCCACCATGTAAAGCTTTTAGATAACTCACTGATAAAAGCAATAACTAATGAACTAAATGTCAAAACAGGTAGGTATCTTTTAAAGCCAAATTTATCAACTTTTACTATAGACAGCCAAGGCAATAAAAGTACTGCCAAAAGCGTTAACTTTCCTTTCATTATGTACCCAACTCCTGCCGTTACGAAAATCTAAGCTAAATCATATTCTCTTTAGTTTGTGTAATAGGCTCTTTTTTATGTGTTTATTACACTGCGTTAGTTCTTTTATTCACCTTTTATTACAAGATTTTTTGCTTTCAGGAAATTATTGATTCTCATATTCTGCATGTGCATGGAGAAAATACGGAGGTGAATGTTTAAAAGGAGGAATTAAAAATGACTACAGTACGTGAAGTTATGACTAAAGATGTGAAAGCTTGTGCACCGCACGACCCAATAACAGCAGCTGCAAAATTAATGCGTGATATTAATTGTGGCTCTGTGCCAGTGTGTCAAGAAAATCGAGTAATGGGAATGATCACAGACCGTGATATCGTGTTAAATTGCGTGGCGGATGGAAAAGATTGCAACACTGTGCATTGCCATGATTGCATGACTAAAGATGTAATTACTTGTTCTCCGGATACGGATATTCATGAGTGTGCACGTATGATGGCTGACCATCAAATTCGCCGCATTATTGTAGTGGAGAATAATAATATGGTTGGAATCTGTGCAATCGGCGACCTTGCGACAGTAAACGTATATGTTGATGAAGCCGGTGCAGCATTAAGCGAAATTTCTAATCAAGTTCATTAAAACTTTTTAGCATATAAATCCTTAATGCTTGTACAAAATAACCTTGTCTGCAAGGAGGTGCTAATATGCCAAATTTAAACGATAACAAATTTAAAAAGATTCAGTCTGAGAGTCAAAAGCAAGGAAAGTCTCAAGAGGAATATGCGGCTGAGCTTGACGCTAATCGCGCAAAAAGCCAAAAGAAAAAATAACAATAAAAAAGGATTACAATCGGCAGAGGCTCGTTTGTAATCCTTTTTATCATCCCGCTTTGTTACAGGCTGCCATCAGTTATAAATGTATAGTGAGTATATGCCTTATACTTCTCACCGGGCTTTAATACACAAGAAGGAAAATGCTTATGATGAATAGCGTCTGGCAAACCTTGTGTTTCTAAGCAAACACCGAGGTATTTCTCTGAGTGAACCCCTCTAATTTCGAACTCTTCGTCTAGATGATTTCCCGTATAGAGAACGACTGAAGGCTGATCCGTTTTGACTTCTATTTTGCGGCCGCTTGCAGGATCAAATAATGACATCTGATTTTCAGCTTCTGCTTCTAAAAGAAATGGATGGTCGAACCCTTTACCCACTAATATATTTTGCGGATGTGCAGAGTCCACACCTTCCTTGAGACTATGTCCTTCTCTAAAGTCAAATGGGGTATCTGTGACGTTTAACACTTCTCCAGTAGGTAAAAGATCATCATTTAACTCTAAGAATTCGTTACTTTTCATCTTCAAAACATGATCTAAGACCGTTTCTTTTAGATTTCCGCTTAAATTGAAATACGTATGATTTGTTAAATTGATAAGAGTGTCTTGATCTGTTGTTCCTTCATAAGAAATATGGAACTCATTTTTATTCGTTAATGTATACGTAACTTTCACTTCAAGGTTGCCGGGATACCCTTCTTCTCCGTCTTTACTTACATATGTAAATTCAACACCTACATGATCAGTTGTCTCAATAGTTTTGGCATTCCATATTTTATGACTGAATCCTTCTTTTCCACCATGCAAATGATTGTTTCCTTCATTTTTCTCTAGACGATAGGTTTCATTATTAAGCTCAAACGATGCTCCACCTATACGCCCTGCTACGCGTCCGACCACAGCTCCGAAATAAGGAGAATACTTTTGGTATTCTTCTATTGAATCAAATCCCAATACAACACTTTCAATCTTCCCTTTAGAATCCGGCATTTCAATATTTGATATTACACATCCATAGTCAAGGCAGGTGATTTTAAGCCCTTCATCATTTAATAAGGTATAAGCATGTACAGCTTGATTGTTTAGTTCGCCAAATTTCTCTGAGTTCACTTTCACTTTTAATCAGTCCAATCCTCTTTTTATTCGTAAATTGCTTAACGGACCCTACATGTTATAAACATCGGATATGTTGTTATAGTTCCCTCTGCAATCCTTCCTGAATCTTCATTATTCTCATTTTATTGTAATCGTGTACATTTCTTAATTCAAGCTTGAATGATAAAGGCTGGCCACTGTGTGTCATTGCTATTTCTTTAGTATTCCTAAGTATTCTTCCCAAGGTCCTACATCTTCTCTATATCGTTCTGCCATTACTCGAACAATTTGCGCAATATGGGTTAAATCATGAGCAACCCAAGTCGAGAGCAGCTCTCTGACTTTTACTTCCCCAAACTCAGGGTGTTCTCCTCTCACTTCAAGGTGCTTTTCATGCTTAACTAGCAGCTTTAGTTGATGTAAATTCTGTATTCTTACCTTTTTGAATTCAAGAAGCTTCTCTTCAATAGAATTAGCAGATTCCTTGTTTAAATGGGCATAGCGGTCAAACGGAGGAAAAGCTCCCTCTTTTCCTTCTTGAAGGATGAATTCTAGCCTTGGTATCCAATTGTTTTTTTCTGCTTCTATTAAATGTTCTATGACTTCGGAGGTATTCCACGTTCCTTCTCCTTCATTGCATTGCAGCCACCCTGCAGATAGACCAGACAAAAGTTTTTCAAGCGTTTGTGGCGTATGCTCAAGTATTTCAATCGCTTCTTTTAAATTAAAATTCATGTAAATTCCCCTTTCGACAAATATGACTTTTAACGTAATAATAAGAGCTGTCAGTTATGTGAAAATTCTTTCGATTATAGTCAATTTTACCACAATTGACTGCTATTAAAGGAAGAAGCTAATCCTCTACTTACTTTAAGATTTACTAAAACAAAAGAAGAACACATGTTTGGTTTTTGTTTAGAAATATGATAAAATATACATAGGCTAGAACGCAGTGAGTATCAGTCTGGATGGGTACTGCTCATTGGTAAAATAGATTGCTAGCGACTTTTTCATCTTGAGCTTTCCGTTTGAATTGGAGTGAGACAACAGTGAGTAAAAATCAAAAGCAATGGACACAAGAAGAAGATAGATTTCTCATTGAACATTACGGCGTGATGACGCTTCAAAAAATGGGTGAGCATTTACATAGAAGCAAAGAATCAGTTAACAAACGGCTTACTCGATTAAATCTTCGTGATTCAGATACAGCTTTACGTAAAAAATGGACGCTTGAACAAGATGCTTTTTTACAGGAGAACATTGATCTCATGAATAACCGTGAAATGGCACACTCCTTAGGCAGAAGTCCTTCTTCTATTGCTACGCGCATAAAAGTTTTGGGACTAACACGAAAAACTGCGATGCGAAGATGGACAGTACAAGAAGACGAATATTTGCTAAGGTATTACGGAGTAAAATCCCTTTCGCGCATATCAGCGAAATTGCAGCGAAGTGTGCAAGCACTAGAATCGAGGTTAAGTCGTTTAGAGGTGTATGGAGCTAAATCACACGTAGGACATATTACAGCGTGTGAATTAGCAGCCTGCCTTGAAGCAGATGTTCATACAATTTACAAGTGGATTCATAAAGAGAATCTACCGTATAAAATGATCATCGCCAAGACAAGAACATTCATGGGAATTGACATTCAATCTTTTTGGAAGTGGGCTGAACAAAATAAATCGTGCCTTAACTTTTTTAAAATACCTAAAAATACGCTTATTCCAGAACCAGCGTGGGTGGAGGAACAAAGAAAGCTAGACTATGTAAAGCGCCCTAAATATGAGCATAAAAAGTGGACAGCAGAAGAAGATGCCAGGTTGTGGGGTATGTTCTATCAGGAAAAGCGCAATCAGCGAGAAATTGGAGAGTTGCTCGGGCGTTCGAGAAATAGCGTGCAGCGACGCTTAGAGCGTTTACGTAAAAAGAAACTAGCTAGTTAAAATAAAAACAGCTTGGAGTAAGCATAGCTTATTCCAAGCTGTTTTTATTGATATGATTTTTTGTTAAGCTTTAACTGCTTTTTTCCAATCTGCTGCAAATTTTTCCATTCCTTGGTCAGTTAACGGGTGTTTTGCTAATTGCTCAATAACAGCGTATGGAATTGTGGCAATATGAGCCCCTGCAAGTGCTACGCGCGTTACATGATCCGGATGTCTTACAGATGCGGCGATAATTTGAGAGTCGATGTTTTGAACGCGGAATAACTCAGCAATTTTAGATACTAGCTGTACCCCGTCTTCTGAAATATCATCAAGACGTCCTAAAAATGGAGAAACATACGTCGCTCCAGCACGAGCTGCTAAAAGTGCTTGGTTTACTGTAAAGATTAGGGTTACATTTGTTTTTACGCCTTTTTTTGCAAGATAGCGCGTCGCTTCCAAGCCAGCCAATGTCATAGGCAGCTTAATCGTAATATTTTTATCTCCGTCGTTAATTTTAATCAGTTCTTCTGCTTGAGCGATCATGTCTTCAGCAGAAAGTGCGTCAGGCGTTACCTCAGCGGAAACGGATTCAACTTCCGGTACCATTTGAAGGATTTCTTCGATGCGGTCTTCAAATCTTACGCCTTCTTTTGCTACTAAAGATGGATTGGTTGTCACACCAGCTAGAACACCTACTTTGTATGCTTTCTTAATATCCTCAAGGTTTGCTGTATCAATAAAAAATTTCATCTCACTATTCCTCCTTATTGTTATACATCAATCTGCATTTCAACTTGCTTGAGCTATAGCCTAGCCAATTTGCTGCAGGGCATATAGATTTTCTATAGAAGCGTTTTCAATCTCTTTTGCAGTTAATACCTTTAATTTTTCTAAAAATTGTATAGCGTCCACTCGGTCTTCAATGTCTTCTTCTGTACGAATATTCTCCGTTTTAATCTGATGGATACATTCGTTGATGACTTCTTTGTACGCATTCGTTTGGATAAACCATTCTGCTAACAGCGTTTTTGTTGCTTCTCTTTCTTCTTCACTTTTAACTGCAAACAAACTCTCTGTTTCCGTTTCACTCAGCATAAAGCTGCTAAAATCGTGATTCATACAAAGCCAAAAATAACCTTTTTGGCTATCGTAATACTTTCCTTCTCTTAAAAGAAAATACTTGATTCCAAATTTAATTTTATGAGATTGGTTCTCTGAACTAGGCATATGAATTTCTTTTATTTCTACGCTTTCTGACACATCTAGATATGTTTCTAAACCGTACTTTGTATTCACTACTTTTGCATCCAATATGTCCATCCTCATTCTCCTTTTCTCAAATTCTATTTATTTTTATAAAAACAGAGGTCTGATTTTATGTAATAACGAATCCCATTTTTGTGGATGTTTTTCTTAACCAACCGACATGTTTTACTGTTTACGCTTTCATTATATATCAGATTATTCGAAAAATCATCAAAAACAATCAAATTCATTCAAAAAAAGTCATAAAAACGTAAAAAATAGTCAAAAAAGGTCATTGTTCATTAAAAATAGATGAACTTTTACGTTGATTGCGTGCTTCAATGTTTCTTAAGGGAATTACCTTTTCCAAAAAAACCACTTTTATTACATACCCTTTCTGGAAAAATATACTCATTCGTTTCACCGTTTTTTCACTTTAACATGATATCCTGTAGTATACTTTTGTTTCACGTGCTAATTCCCATGATTTTTTACTATTTAAGGTTATTCATTTTTATTAGTGGGAAAGTTACATAAATACAACACGTTATAGGGGGACTTTAACATGGATAAGAGAATTGAAACATTAAAAGAAAAGCTGCCTGATAATCATAAGGAGGTTGCTGTTCTGACCTCTCATATTTTTGATGCGCTTGATAAATTAACAACTGAACATCGCAGATATGTTGATATTTCGGCAGCAGCCAAAATAAAGCCGAATCCGGATGAAGAGAAAGCTTTTTTTGATACCATTTATCAAGTGAAAACACTCATTATGTCAGAGCTTGAAAAAACCGTTGAGGATATCGAGCATAAAGGTGATAAAAACTGGCATAAGAACTATAAAGATGGAATCGAGTGATAGGTAAATAAAACGTTTAAAAGCCTGTGCTTTTTGGAGCACAGGCTTTTTCCTTTGAGATTCTCTACACTCTACTGGCTTGATTTGGAGAGCTCTTGGAATTCAATCATTGAAGATTTAATACCGTTACTTTTTCACGAGTCATCGATTCAATACTTTTACGAATGCCTTGAGCGCCCATACCAGATCCTTTTACGCCGATAAAAGGAAAATGATCAGGACCGCGTTCCGTGCGGCCGTTGATTTGAACGGATCCGACTTCAATTTTATTTGCAATTGAGAAGGCTTTATTAATATCTTTTGTAAAAACACTTGCTTGTAAGCCAAATTCTGATTCGTTTGCTATATCAACGGCTTCTTGATCAGAAGAGACGCGGATAATTGGTAACACAGGACCGAATGGTTCTTCCCATGCCACGCGCATAGTATCATTCACGTCATCTAAAAGCGTAGGATAGATAAGGTTTCCTTCACGCTTGTTTCCAGTCACAACTTCTGCACCTTTTCCGAGCGCGTCTGCAATTAAAATCTGAATAAAGTCCGCTGCTTTGCTATCAATTAATGGAACGATCGTACATCCATCTTCAGGAGAACCGACTGATAGTTTATGTACTTCTTCTTTTAAAATATTTACGAGCTCGTTTGCCACTTTTTCATGCACAAGTACACGTTTAATAGCTGTACAGCGCTGACCGGAATAAGAAAATGCTCCGCTTATAATATGTTTTGCTGCTTCTTGTAAATCTGCATCTTCACATACAATACCCGGGTCTTTTCCTCCAAGTTCTAGTACAAGAGGAATCATGCCTGCCTTTTTAGCTAATTGAGTACCCGTATTTGTTCCCCCGGTAAATGAAATCATGTTAATGCCTTTATGTTCAACTAAATAATCCCCAATAACAGATCCGCGGCCCGTTACGACGTTTACAAGACCTTGTGGAATACCTGCTTGATGAAGAGCTTCAATCATCTTAATACCGCTGATCGCTCCTTGCGTTGCGGGTTTGAAGATAACTGCATTTCCTGAAATAAGCGCAGGCGCCAGTTTAGCAGCTGCTAAATTTACCGGATAATTAAAAGGAGGAATTGCGAGTACAACCCCTAAAGGCACGCGTTCAACAATAGCAACTTTAGACTTAGAACCGCCAGGAAAACTATCTCCCTTCATGCTTTCTCCGTTCATATGAAGGGCTTCTTCAACTGTATAGCGAATGAAATCTGCTGTGCGCACTACTTCATTCCTTGCATCTTTTAAGCTTTTTCCAACTTCCTTCATAATAATTTCGGCAATTTCACTCTGCATTCTTACCAGCTCATCCGCCCAGTTGTATAAATACTTGGCACGTTCTTGCAGAGAAATTTCTGCCCACCCTTTCTGAGCTTTTTGCGCGGCATGTACTGCTTCATCGACCTCTTCTTTTGTGATAGCCTGCACTTTTCCAATCACGTCATGACGGTATGGAGAAACAATGTCAATTGTCTGCCCTGATTTACTTTCTTTCCACTCACCGTTAAGATAAAAAGAATAAGTTGATACATTTAATACCGTTGTTGTCATAAAAAGTCCCCCTTAATAAAAGTGAAATTATTATCAAAATTTTCAGTCTTTTTTATGAATGAAAACTCTGTGAATATTTGAGCAAAAAGAATTCTAGATGCATCTATTTCTATAACTTTTTATATCGCTTGTAACTTCCTTAAACTTGTTGCCTTTAAAGCAGCAGCTTTTCTCTTTTCGACTCAAAACCAAAGCATCATATAATTTAATGAATATTTTGTATTTTTAATATATATAAATTTCTTTCATTCGTACAATACAAAAAAGTTATCTCAACGATTAATAATGTTAATGATTTATGTCCCCATACGAAAAAAATTTATAGATTCCTACTTTTTTAGGGAAAATGGGAGTTTTAAGCTCCCTTGATTATATTTATTTTGAGGGAGATATTGAGGAGATGCCCTACTCTTTTTATTCTATGTGTTGAGAAAATAAAATAAGGGTATATAATAAATATAGGAAAATGAAGATAAAAGTAGAATATATATTCTAAAGGGAGGGATTTATTGTGATTGTTACTTTAGGTTTTGCGGCATCAATTATTGCTTTGTTTATGCTTTTTACTAATCGGACGTCCAATATCCCGGAAGAAATAATCCATGAAACAACAAATGTTAATAAAGAAGAGCAGGATATGTATTATATATAAAGCGTCTTAACAGACGCTTTTTTGTTGCGATTTTTACAAAGTCTATAGCGGTTAGAAACGGCCCTCACCTATCATTTATCTTTATTTGTCAGTGCCTGATAGCCATAAATAGTTAAGCAGAAACTAATAAACGAAAAAAAGATATGTTTTGGCTTAAAGTTAACTAACTTAAATAAGTCCAATTTTTGATACAAGTAGCTTAGCGGAAAAGCAAATAGTGAATCCATAAGTAAATTAACGAAAAAAAATCTCTTAAAGCTGCCAAACGTAAAATGAAAGATCCACAGTGTCCCTATCAAAAAGGGGCCAAAAATAAAGCTGCTATCGTTTAAAATTTTTCCTTTCCACCCTCCTTTTACACTCCACCACTTGTAAGGAATAGCTAATGAGCACATTCCAATTACTAAAGATGAGGCAAATAGAGAAGCGGGAAAATAGGTTCTCATTGATTTTTTTGGCATAAAAACAAGGGAAATCCATGGAAGAAACAATTGAAGAATTCTGATGACGTTGGGCATATTAGTAAATTCTCCTTTCTTATGTTAACATGCCTAAATGTAATCGGATTATGCCTATATCCAAAAAACCGGATAAGCTCTATTGCTCTGTGAGTTATTTACAACCGGTGGAACAATCATAATTAAGACATAGCATAGCTTCTAGCATAACGTTTAAGAGCTAATTCTTTTTAAATGAAAATATCTTAATTCAAAATACGACAGACTTCGACACTATCTATTTGTTACTATATTTTTTAGGTTCTATTTTTAGATTGGAACCATTTTTACATAAATAATTTAACAATTTAAGCCTTTAAAATGACGTGGCAAGTGGAGGAAACTTAATGTGTTTCAAATGTAGACTACTGCTGATAAAGATAGAATTTATACGAAAAATGATGATGATGATTGCCCTAGAAGAAGGGTTTACAAGTAGTAATACGATTAAAATTAGTCAGGATCTCGATGTATTGTTAAATCGGTTTGAAGCTACTTGTTAAAAAATGTTCGTTGATAACAGAAAAAGGATCTTTCGATAAGATCCTTTTTCTGTTGGTAGACAATTATTTGTTTTAAAAAAATGAAGGCTGATGTTATTTAGCAGTACATCTTGATCGCGCGTTCATACTCTATTTAATCATTCTGTGCTTCAAAAAAGTCCCACATCATTTTTGAAGCATTAGGACCTTTTGAATCAGTGTCTGATCCATTGTTATTTCCTCCTGACCATGCATGCCCCATATCCTCTACCATAATTTTTTTCATCCAGATTTTATTTTCTGCATCTATGTAGTCAGACATTATGTAGCTATAATGATTTCCGTTGTCTTGTGACGTATAAAAAGCAGCATTTTCATGTAGGTTTATACCGAAATTCTTATATGTATAAATCCACTGCTGAATTAATGTAGACGCATTAACTGGAGTGACTGTTGTATCTGATTGACCATGAAACGTAATGATGGGAACAGGCCGTGCATAAGGTCCCATTTTTTTATAAGCTTCATCACCGTCAAGTTCAGGATTTAAAGAGCCGTATAGCATGACTTCTCCAGCTGTGATGAGGTCTACAGCATACGCATTACTGCCTGCTGAATGAATGCCTACTGCTTTGAATACATCAGGATAAGCAATAGCCATCACATTTGCCATAAAGCCTCCAGCTGACATACCAGCAAGGTATATATTAGTAGAATCAATCGCATACTTAGCGGTTATGTGATCAATCATATCTTTTATTATGTCTGGCTCTCCATTACCGCGAAACTGGTTATACTCATAAAACCAATTCCAGCACCCGTTGGAATTAGCAAAGTAGTTCATTTGAGGATAGAGAACAATAAAGCCTTTTTCTTCCGCTAGTTTATTCATCTCCGTACCTGCGGCAAAATCATCTGCATCTTGTTGACATCCATGAAGCATAACGATTAATGGTACTTTGCTTAATCCAGTATATGTACTTGGAACATACACCTTGTAAGTAAAATAATCATCATAATTATACTCTTTCCAAATAGGTTGAAAGAACACGCTCTGTAATTCTATTAAAAACGTAGAAACAGTTAAAACTGGGTTCGCAAAAAAGGAATATAAAGTATTCACGGAGTTTACCCTCTCTCTATTTCTGATGTATATACTCTTTATTTCGTTATATCACAAAATAATCCTTTTATTATGTAGCTGATCTTTTTATATGCCTCTAATTATTTTGTTCTTCATTCTTTAGTCGTACAAATTCATATACTAAGTTACGCTCTGCGTTGGATAACAACTTTAGGTAATTTTATTAAACTTAGTATAACAACTAGCCAATCAAAAAATTTAAAAAAGGAGTGTTCATAATGACGAAAGCAAAGCCTAGTTTTAAACATTACTGGAATGAGATTATACGAGGCCTTATTATCACCAAATAGTGTACAAATTCATAATATAAAACTATAGAAAAAAGAATTCTATAGTAAGAACAGTCCTTAATACGTTTAATACGAATATACGCGCGGAATACTAGAAAAGGACTGGCTATAAAAGCCCGTCCTTTTTTATGTTATCAAACGATTATTTATTTAACCAAAATTAAAAACTGATATTATTTGGCGGTACATTGTCTCCTTTGTCCTCTTTCTTGAGCTCAGATTCTATGTATGAATCTTTAGAGGACTCTCCCATACGCCAATAAACAAGAAAGCTGATGGCAATACACCCTGCTACATAGAAAAAGAAAAGTGATTCATGGCCGATACTTTTCAGCCATAGGGCAATAAATTCTGCAGTACCTCCAAATATGGCAACTGTAAGTCCGTACGGTAACCCAACACCAAGAGCTCGAATTTCTGTTGGGAAAAGCTCAGCTTTTACAATAGCGTTAATCGATGTATAACCTGTTACAATGATAAGTCCAACTGTCATTAATAAAAAAGCCATGACTGGGTTATGTGCTTGTTTCATAAAAAGAAACAGCGGTACAGTCAGCAATGTTCCCAAAATACCAAAGCTCATTAACAGCGGTCTGCGTCCAATTTTATCAGATAGCATACCTGCTATTGGCTGGATGACAACAAATACAAGCAGTGCACAGAAGTTAATCCAGCTTACAACTCCTTTATCCAGCCCTACACTGTTTACCATAAATTTTTGCAAATACGTCGTATACGTATAAAAAGCGACCGTTCCTCCTAATGTTAAGCCAATAACGGTCAACACTGCTTTAGGATGCTTCATAAGTGCTTTAATAGTCCCTGCATTTTCACGGCTTTCAGAGTCCATTTTAGAAAATTGTTCTGACTCATCCATTGTACGGCGCAGCCATAAAACGCTTAGCGCGCCGATTGCTCCAATAACAAAAGGAATACGCCAGCCCCATGAAATCATATCTGCTTCACTAAGAACGTTTTGCAGAATAATTTGAACACCTAATGCCACCAGCTGACCAGCAACAAGCGTCACATACTGAAAGCTTGAATAAAATCCTCTTCGCCCGCTGCTTGCCATTTCAGAAAGGTAAGTTGCAGAAGTTCCGTATTCTCCTCCTAAGGAGATTCCTTGCAGTAAACGCGCTAGTACTAGAATAATAGGAGATAATAACCCTATCGTGCCATAGCTAGGAGTACAAGCGATAATAAAAGAACCGCTCGCCATAATGGTAATAGATAAGGTAAGCGCAGCCCGGCGACCATATCGATCCGCATAGCGCCCCATTAATAAACTACCGATTGGACGCATTAAGAAACCGACAGCAAAGATTGCCGCTGTGTTAAGCAGTTGACTTGTTGGGTCACCTTCCGGGAAGAATTGCGATGAAAAATAGACGGCAAAAGCAGAGTAAACATACCAATCGTACCATTCAATTAAGTTCCCAACAGATCCTTTAAAAATATTACTTGTAACACGCCTGTTGTTTGCAGCTTCACTGGTATGAGCCATGAGTGATCCCTCTTTTCTTTGAGTGTTTAATGTTGATTCTCCTGTAACATGAAGTAGCAAGTAATTTACCAGCAAATCTTTTTAAACAGCTAGACTGTATTGCTTTTTATAAAACCTGTTCAACCAATTACTTATATAATGAGAGCGCTTAAAAAAGGTTGGGTAATTGATTTCAATATCATCTATAGATAATAAAATAAGCGGTTTTAAAAGCGGCGGCTGTCTATTACATATGTAGTGTTAATCCTCCCTTCCATTTATATATTGTACTATTGATTTATTAGAAAATATAATATTTTCTAATTATTTATACAAAAATTTTACAAAGTTCGGCTTTCTAATTTATATGACAAACAGAAAAAAAGCCATGTTCTTTAAGTGAGAACATGGTTAAGAAAATATTCTTATCAACTTGTGAGTGTAAGCTGCTTACATTTACATAATATGTAGAATAAACATAACTTGTACTAAGCTCTAACCTAAATTTAAGATAATTATCGAATTTTAATCTTATCCCTTATTATATATACAGCCATGGATGCTCTATAATTTTGTTGCATTGGCGACCTTAATTTGGCTCATTTGATTTTAAATTCACATAAAAAGCGTTCTATCCCGAGATATTTTTCACCTAAGCTTGTTGTTTGGAAACCAAACTATATAAAATAATGAATGAGAAGAAATACCCCGAGAACTGGAGCAGCAGCTAACATAAGGTTTATAGAATTTGTAATTCTCCACTTCTTGTCTGTTTTTGATTCCGTGGCCAGATTAGCTCTCATTCGATCACCGCTTACAGCTACTCCAGATATAATGATGGCTAGCCCTACTAATAGAATGAAAACGGCAAAAAATACTGTTTCTGAATTTACGTTTGCTATTGTACATCCTAATAAAAGAATAAAAGATAAGATGAATCCTCCAATAATTGATTTAATTATTTTTGCTTTCCTCCTAGCCTTTTTATAAAGTTTCCACACATTAACTATATAATATCATTTTTTCTATATTTTTACTTTTATTTCTGTTATCCCAACCGATAAAAAGACAGCAATTAAAGCCATTTAAAAAAAGCGAAACGCTTATGTCTAAAAGCGTTTCGCTCAAGGGAAATACATTTTAACTCTCTTTTGTGATATCTGCCGGACATATACGAATTGCTTTTGATAAGTCACTTAATGTTAACTGTATCTGGTGACCTACACGCCCGCCTGAAAAGTAAATCGTTTCGCAGTCTTCTGCTGTAGAGTCAATGAAGGTTGTGAACTGCTTTTTCATTCCGATAGGAGAACACCCGCCGTGAACATATCCTGTAAGAGGCAACAGCTCTCTTTGAGGAATCATTTCCAAAGACTTTTCACCAGCTGCTTTTGCCGCTTTCTTTAAATCAAGCTCCTTTTCAACCGGTACCATGAAGACATAATGTTCTTTTGATTTCCCTACGGTCACCAGTGTCTTAAAGACTTTAGCAAGGTCCTCTCCAAGCGAAGTAGCTACCTGTACCCCACTCAGCTTTTTAGTGTCATAAGAATAATAGTTGTACTCAATTTTTTTCTGATCTAAAATTCGCATGACATTCGTCTTATCTGCTTTTTTACCCATAATTATCACCGATACTATCATAACACGTTTTGTTTTCATATCTCCATATATTAGGATAGGTAGGTTAGTAAGGGTTATTTTGAGAAAGGCAGGCCGTTATAATGGCCTGCCTTTTTGTATTGACTGAAGATACGTATAGGAATCTACACAAATTTTCATCTATTAATAAAGAAGAAAAACAGCGCAAGCATCTTTAGCTTTTACAATATTTCAATATACCCTTCTGTTCCATGTACACGAATTCGCTGTCCGTCTTTTATCAGCCGAGTAGCATTCTCTACTCCAACAACCGCTGGCAATCCGTATTCACGTGCAATGACTGCGCCGTGAGTCATCAGTCCGCCAACTTCCGTAACAAGTCCTTTTATCCCTACGAATAACGGGGTCCAGCTAGGGTCAGTAAAGGAAGTGACTAATATATCTCCATCTGATAGATTAGCATTTTCCATGTTTAAAATGACGCGCGCTCGCCCTTCTATCACTCCTGAAGAAACCGGTAAACCTACAATTGCTTGGGACGGAAGATTTTCTCGTTTGTAAACACCTGTAACAATTTCGCCATGAGACGTGATTACACGCGGCGGCGTTAGCTTTTCATATAATTTGTACTCTTCTTTTCGTTTGATGATGATTTGATCATTCATTTTATGTGTGCGCACGACTTCTTGAAGTTCTTCAAACGTCAGATAGTATATATCTTCTGTTTCAGAAATAACACCGGCTTTTACAAGCTGAGCGGCTTCTTTCAGCAGAGCCTGCTTATAAACAAAATAACGATTAATCATGCCATATTTGGGATATTCACGATAACCGATAAAATTTCGGATGAGATTAATCTTTTCTTTTGTTTCTTTTGCTTTTTGTTCACCATCCGGCAATTGCTTCAAGCGGTTTAATAGCTCTTGCTCTTTTTCAAAGGCTTCCTGCAGGCCTTTTTCAAATTTTTGCTTGCTAGCGTTAGCCTCAAAGTTTTTAATATTACCAAGAATTACAGGAATAAGTGCAGCCGGCTTTTCGCTCCAGCGAGTTTTCGTAATATCGATTTCGCCGGGACATCGCATTCCGTATTTGCTGAGATAATCATAGATAGCATCTCGAGTTTTCTCTCCGCCTTCAAACTCCACCAGGTTCTCCAAAAAGTTATCATCTTTTACGTGTTGTAAATAATGGATGACTTCTGGATAAGGACGAATTACATCTGCTACATCCAATAGCGCCAGACCCATTTCTGATGTAATATTGTTTGGTACAGATTGAGAAATCACGTCTGCTGCGTTTTTTTCACCTAGCCACGTCTCCATTTTTTCATTAATCCATGATGAAGCATCCATAGCGGCCATAAACACAGCTGTACTTTGTGGATCAAATAAAATCTTCTTTAATGTCCCGATATCTTTTGAAATAAAATCGACTAACTCCGACCCAGATTTCGTTTGGATGGTTTGCTTTAGCTCTTCTATTGATGCTTGATTCTTCTTGATCAAGTCAGAAACGATCGTCGAGTCGTTTTCGATTTGTGCCTTAGGCTTCATAGGAGGCACGCTTTTATTGCTTTTACCGGAACTTTGATCATTTGGTAAAGGTTTTATAAAGTCTCCTCGCTCTATTATGCTTGTAAGTGCGTCTTTCATGAGCGGATCATGTTGTCCCATCGCACCTAACATCATTTTTCTGCTGTCAGGTGACGCCAGCATAGGGGTGACATCAACAAACAGCCTTCCACCGGCTGTACGCATCGGTGCATTAGTTGTTAACAGAAAAAAAGACAATCCGAGTGGTTTCATGGCATCGGTCATCATTTGTTGATGTCCAACAGATATATAAACGCGATTTTCCTGATCATGTGCTTCAGGAATTGGATATAAAGTAGTGATTGGACGACTTTGGACAATATAAAATGTATCATCAGCCAAGCACCACTCGATATCCTGAGGACAATCAAAATAAGCTTCAAGCTGTCTTCCAACGCGTTCTAGCTGTAAAATTTGAAAGTCAGTGAGCGCTTGCGTTTTTTGTAGATCGAAATGAACTTCCTTCGTTTCTGTCCCGCCTTCTTTTAATCCGTAACTAGCTACCTTTTTAGCTGCTATTTTTTTATCGACGATTTTTCCTTCTTTTACTTTATAGCAATCGGCAGAGACCAAACCTGACACTAGCGCTTCTCCAAGTCCAAATCCCGCATCGATTGATAACAGCTTTCGGTTAGAAGTAATCGGGTCAGCGGTAAATAAAATACCTGAAGCCTGCGGAAAAACCATTCGTTGAACAATAACCGATACGTGCACTTGACTATGGTCAAATCCATTTTTAATACGGTAGGTTACCGCGCGATTTGTAAACAGGGAAGCCCAGCATTTGCTAATGTGCTGCACAATAGCTTCTTTGCCTCTGATGTTTAAATAGGTGTCATGCTGACCAGCAAAAGAAGCATGTGGCAAATCTTCAGCAGTCGCACTTGAACGAACGGCATAAGCATGCTCTTCCCCAAACTGAGAGAGAGAATGAATAACTGCTTTTACAACGTCAGAAGGAATTTTTATTTCCAGAATGATTTGGCGAATTTTTTCGCTAATTTCACCAATTTGATCTCGGTCATCAGCTTTTAGCATCGTCAGCTGGTTCAGTAATGCTTGAAACGTTTCATTTTGTTCAAGGGCTGTTTGATACCCGGCTGCTGTCACACAAAAGCCTTCCGGTACTTGTATTCCTTGAATTTTTGATAACGCGCCTAAATTTAAGGCTTTTCCTCCAACAAGTGAAAGCTGTGTATCTTTTATTTCTTGAAAGCTAAGAACTAAAGAGTTCATTCAACATCTCTCCTAACCGGTAATGTTTTATTGATTTTACCAGCAGTAAATGAGAATAAACAGTCTATATCGGCGTTTTTTTATGTGGTATAATTAAAGTAGGAAGAGAAATACATACCTTTTTGTTTGCGGTTACATTTTTAAAAGTTGTATAACTAACTTATCTAATTGATTCGCATCCTTTTTAAAGCAAGTAAGTACACGTTTGAAGGATTTGTTGTTCTGCCTCATTTAACACTTTCTTTTTAGAGAATAAAATTTCAACATCTCTCCTCATTTTAACCCTTCTTTCATTTGGTCACCTGAAGAGTCTAGTTCATTAGATGATTAACTCTCTTTTTTTGAATTATTCCGAAACCATAGTATTACGAATGTATCTCTTCGCTCGTTTTCTAGCAAGTGTATAAATAATCACCTGCAGCACAAGCGCCGCAAGGCTTATCAGTACTACTTGTTCGACAGAATTAAAGGGCGAAAAATATTTCTCCCATTTAGAATCCGGAAGCCTTAATGCGTTATAAAAATATGAAGTACTAAAAGAAATTATATTCCCTAAAATAAGTGATAAATCCGCTCTAATAAGCCCACTTAGATAAGACAGTGCTAGTGTAACTATGGCCATGATTATATAGCTTACCTTTGAATCATCCTCAAAATCTTTTCGCATAGATAAATAAACATATGGAATGCAGTAAATGGTAAAAATTATAAAAGGAAGTAGTCTTCTCATATAGTAATCTCTCCAATATTTAGGATTCGACATAGTTCTCTATTATTATAAATTACCGAAGAGAATTTTTTCCAGTTTTTTGTACGCAGAGAGTGTAGAAATACTTATATGTATCATGATCGTTTGTAGAATCATTCCTTAGGGCAAAGTAAAAAAGCACGCTTATGAGTGCTTTTTTACAGCATATTTATTTAAACAGGACGTGTGTTTTAATCGAACATTTTCCGTTTACTGGTAACAATTACTTCTTTATTTTTCTCCTAAAATGGCTACAGGGCTAAATACCTCGTAATGAATACGTTCGTTTGGTATATCCCATCTATGTAATGCTTTAAGAATAGCTTCCATAAACGGAATCGATCCGCAGAAATAAAAGACAGCTTCTTTTGAAGGAACAACGGATTGTAACAATTCTAAATCAATATAACCCTCTTTATCAAAATCAGTGCCAAGTCGATCCCCTTCATTAGGCGAGCTATAACAGATGAAGGAGGTAACATTTTCGTTATTTCTATTTAGTTGAGCCACATGTTCTTTAAAAGCATGCGTTTTCCCATTAATACTTGCATGAAGAAAGGTAACCTTACGTGTAGGTTGGTTTTCTACGATGGTATTCAGCATACTAAGCAAAGGTGTAATACCTATACCTCCACTAATTAGCACAACCGGAAGTTCACTGCGATCAAGTACAAAATCTCCAGCGGGAGCTGAGAACTTAAGAGTATCTCCTGTCTGAACTTGTTTATGTAAATAGTTTGACACGATTCCTGCTGGCGCACCGTCATGCCCATCTTCTCGTTTTACACTGATTCGATAATAATCCTTTCCAGGGGCTTCAGAAAGACTATAGTGGCGAATATGCGTGTATTTCTCTCCCGGAACATTTGCTGCTAATGTAAGGTATTGTCCTGCTTTATAAGAGGCAATTTCTTTCTCATTTTTAGCTTTTAAATAAAAAGATGTTACATTATCACTTTCTTCTACTTTCTTATCTATATAAAAGCTTTGATATCCTTCCCAACCTCCAGGTTGACTCTCTGTCTCTTCGTAGAGAGCTTCTTCTAGCTCAATAAAAGCATTGGCAATATATCCGTACGCTTTTCCCCATGCTTCAATAATCTCATCTGAAGCTGTATCTCCCAAAACATCCTTTACTGCTTGAAGTAAAGTTTCACCAACGACTGGATATTGTTCTGCCTTCACCCCTATCGCACGATGCTTTTGTGAAATCCGTTCAATTACAGGTTTAATGGCTTCTAAGTTTGTAATATGTTCCCCTGCAGCATACACGGCATATCCTAACGCTTCCTGTTGAATTCCTCTTTTTTGATTTGTTTGATTGAACATATTATATAAATCTGGCGCTTTTTCAAATAACAATTCATAAAATCTCTTTCCTATTTGTTTACTATGTTCTTTCAAAACTGGCACTGTTGATTGGACAATTTCAATCGTTTTAGAATCAAGCATATAACATCCACCTTTTAAGAATTTTTCATATGTATTAACCTTTTTTAATACTACAATTTAATATGGCTAAATTTGGATTATCCTATACTGGAATAAAAATACTAACTCTAGTTACCGTAATGAATAGGTTTTTTAAGAAACAAATTTATTAGATTTGACATTACTTTAATTTGGCTTTTCAACAAGTACCCAAGGGACTTCTATCTCAAAATCAAGTTGAAGTACGGGTCTGGTAAATCCGCCAGGGACAAATTCTAAATCGTTGGAAAAGCCAATATGTAAGTTATTGCTTATTTCAATTGCACCATCTGAATTCATAATGTTAAGAGGTGTTTTGTTAGATACCTTACCTACCATATGATAGCAGCCAATATAGAAGTGGAGTCCATTTTCTTGAGGGTCAAAATGTGATAAGAGATTACATTGAGAAGGATTAATACCTAGTCGGTTAAAAAACTGAAACTCTATCTCTGATCGTGACTTCATAGCTTCATAGAAGTTTAGACAATATAGACAATCGCACAAATCCCCTTTTTTCAAATACTGTGTTTTTGTTTCTTCAACATCAATTTCTAAAATCCAATCATTATAGCCCTCTTGCTTCCGGGAGATTAACACGTGACTGGTCAGTAACAACACATCGTTCTGAGACAGATCAAATTCAAAAATCTAAATATGATGCGACTGTGGACGCAGATCGATTGGTTGTAGAGAGAGTAACGTTCATGGCAGAAAAATATGGTATACCTCGTACACAAATCGCACTTGCCTGGTTACTGCAGAAAGAACCAGTAACAGCCCCTATAATTGGTGCTACAAAAATATCACATCTTGAAGGTGCTGTAGGTGCTTTATCGGTTAAGCTAACAGCTGAGGAAATTGCGTTTCTTAAAGAGCCATATGTACCACACTCAGTAGTTGGCCATAATTAACATGTTTCTATCTTTATTAAACTTTCATTATGTGCTACCTCTCTATAGTAATTAGAGGTGGCTTTTTATTTTAATTTGATAATGTCTTTATTTAAATTAGTTCTGTATATGATATAGAACTCTAGCCACTATAAAGGCCGAATGAGTAGGTAACGAAGTCGTAATTTTTCAGATAATATGTAGCTATTTAGGTAAATAAAGAGTAGTTAGTGATGCAAGTTGTACCTGTCTTTTATATGCTTATGATGGTCTTCACATATCTCTTTATAAATTGGACGAGAAGTTATAATATTCCTTAACGGTTAAAGCAACTCCTTATGAAAGATAAGAATGACGTGAGTAACCATAACTAAAAAAGAAGTTACCCCTCGGTAACTCCTTTTTTAGTATTTTCTAAATGGTTGTATGTAGAACTCATTGTTGTTTCTCCCCTAAAAAACTAATTTTAGATTATGCATGCATTATATTTCCTGTATGATCCAATAAAAGAAAAAACGGTTTTTCCCCTTTGTTATAAATTAATGATTAGTAAAAGTTTAGGCCTAATTTTTCATAAAAACACTAATACGTAAATCTTATGTTTGTTAAGAAAGGACGCTTATGAATTTGATTTCTTCTCAATAAAGTAACAGCATAGTTGGGGACGCTCAAAGAGAAAGCTGGCTTCTAATAATCGTTTATAATTTACTGCCTTCATGCATCTAACCTATACGAACCGAACATCGATAAGTACGTTTAATCTCATTTTATTCTTTAACTCAAATGCATCATCAATGAAGACAATTAGTTTCCCTTGGGAGTCAATAAACTGAATGAATCCTGTCTCTGTTATGCATTGACCTTTCTTGTAATATGTAAGGTAGACTTGTTTATTTGTATGTAAGGCTTCAACCAAGATGAAATTAATCTGTTCCATTTGATCTTCTGTTAAAAAAGGTTGAGGTACCTCTGCTTGTTTTTTTATCATTTCCTGTAATCCTCTGTATTGCTCGGGCATAGTGGCAAACGGTCGCCATTTTTTCATTCCTCTGTTTTGCATGTCATCTTCCTCCTTTATGCTTTATGACCTCCTAAAAGGCCGTTTCGATAACGAGCTGTTGAATGCTCGAGATGGCTTGAAGCTCGCAGAACGCTATTCTTCCCATAACGCATACGAATTTCATCAATTGTTTTAGCAAGCGCATAGGCTCTTTCACGCTGGTCAATATCTTCAAATAAGCTCATTTGCTCTTCTTCTTGAATACTAGTGTTCGATAAAGAAATTCCAATCGATCGAATGGGCATTCCGCTATCAAATGTGTGTAGGATGGTTAAACAATAAGGAAAGATATCTTGACTTAGACTCGAGGCCCGCCCCATCTTCTTTTGTCTTGAGAAGCCGCCACCTGTTTGTTTGCTGTAGCCAATGGATAAATGAATAGTTTGTGCCACGACTTGATGCATACGTAAACGAAAGCACACATCGTCTAATAGTTCTAATAGCAGCAATTCTACTTCTTTTCGATTTGTATAGTCTCGAAACAGAATTTGACTCTTCCCGAATGATCGAGAGCTCGGAATATACACGTCAGAAATGCGACTAAAATCAATTCCATTTGCATGTTGGTGGATTTCCTCTCCTAAGACACCAAATTCTTTACGTATCATCTCTACAGAAGAAAGAGCGAGTTCTTTTATGGAGTGAATACCTAAACGATTTAAGCGTCTTTCCGTAGCGGACGAGATTCCCCAGAAATCCTTCATTGGGTGAATCGACCATAATTTGAAAGGAATATCTTCGTATCGCCAATAAGCTACCCCTGTTGTGCTATTCTTGGCCTCATGATCTAAGCTCACCTTAGCCAGTAAGAGATTGGGACCTATGCCTGCAGTAGCTGTCAGCCGTGTTTTGCGATAAATCTCTTTAATGATTTTACGGGCTAATTCTTTTGGTGTGGGAGCGAATAAATGCAAAGAAGCTGTGGCATCAATAAACAACTCATCAATGCTATACGCATGAAAATCCTCAGGAGCCACATACTGTAATACCAAACTAGAAACATAGTTCGAAGCCTTGACATACCTTTCCATGGATGGATTTACGACATGGATATCTTTCCTTCTAGGAATGTCGAAAAGACGGCTGCCTGTTTTGATCCCTTCTTTCTTTAATAAGGGTGTGGCAGCTAACACAACTGATCCCGACCGCTTTGTATCTCCTACAACTGCCAACCTTGTTTTTAATGGATCTAGCCTACGTATCACGCATGAAACCGAAGCAAAGAATGCTTTCATATCAATACAAATAATGACCCTGTTTGGTAGATATTCATAATCCATTGGAATAACTCCTCAAATAAAGAACGTTTGTTCTCTATTATATACGAACAAACGTTCTTTATTCAATAAAAACTCTAAAGTTTTCCCGATTATTGTTAATATAATAGAAGACAAGAATATCACGAGTAAATTTGGAAGATAAAGGAGATAGCAAATGAATAAGAAAATGACTAACTATATTATCTTTTTTTCATGGTTTTTGTTTTTAGTTCTTTTATGGATTATCTTCTCATTTTTTAAAGGTGAAAATGGACAGTGGTGGTCTATGTATCGTTTAAATGCAGACAAATACGGCCTTTGGGCTTTAGAGATTTCTTACATAAAGTCTAGTATTGCTGCTTTTATCTCATTAGCAATAGCTTATATAGTGAGTTTTGGATTCAAAAGAAAAAGATAAGGTCAAATCAAGTGCTTTGAAAGTAATATACATCGTTGGCTTTAATCGGAATAAGAAATAATGATAAAAAGACCTTAATTAATATGTTAATAAGGTCTTTTCAGTATCTATAAAATTTATTATGTATTTTATAGATATTAAATAATTGATTTTACTTTTAGATATTTAGCCCATTTTCAAAAGCTTTATAAGTTTCGTAGTACTATATTTATAAACTTTCTTGCATGTAATTAAATCTCATTAGTTAACAGAATAATATACGCGTTTTGAATATTATTTATGGTCTTCTCAAAAGATAATAACCATATTAAACTACTTAATGTACGCGATTTGAATAAAGATTTTGGTTTTTAATATTATTTTTATTTTAACAATGCATAATGAACGGAAAATTGATAATTTTTTAAATTTTATCAAAAAAGTTTATTTTTTATATTGAAATATGTAATTTGACTGTTTATAATACAAAAAAGATAAGTTATTTGTAGTTTAAGTTGTCTGAAAATTTAATTTTTTATGAAGAATATTATTAATGGGGGTTTCACCGTGTCACACAAAGTACCGTTTTCTTTTATAGTAATCATTGGTTTAATGTTATTTGCATTATTTTTTGGAGCTGGAAATTTAATATTCCCTGCCATGCTCGGTCAGTCAGCGGGAGCAAATATCTGGTCAGCAAATGCGGGTTTTTTAGTTACTGGAGTAGGCTTGCCTTTACTTGGTGTACTAGCTTTTGGATTCTCCGGAAAGGAAGATTTACAATCATTAGCAAGTCGCGTACATCCTATCTTTGGTTTAGTATTTACAACTGTTCTTTATCTAGCTATTGGACCTTTATTTGCTATCCCACGAACAGGTAATGTCTCTTTTGAAATTGGACTTAAACCTTTCATTTCTGAAGGCTCTAGTTCTATAGCTTTACTCATATTTACTATTATATTTTTCAGTATTACATGCTTTTTTTCTCTCAATCCGGCGAAAATTGTCGATATTGTCGGAAAATTCTTAACGCCAATTAAATTAACATTCATTGGAATTCTAGTTCTAGTAGCTTTTATTCATCCTATTGGAAAATTTCAAGCACCTACAGAAAAATATGTAACAAACTCTTTTTTTAATGGATTCCAAGAAGGATACCTAACAATGGATACTCTTGCATCTTTCGTTTTCGGAATCATTATTATCAATGCAATTAAAGAAAAAGGCGCTAAAACAAAGAAGCAAATTATAACTGTTTGCCTAAAAGCTACGGGAATTGCTGCTATTATTCTTGCAACTATCTATTCTGCCCTTTCATATATGGGTGCTTCAAGTGTAGAAAAGCTTGGGCATTTAGATAACGGAGGTGCGGTCTTAGCAAAAGTATCTAATTATTATTTTGGAGAATACGGAGGCGTACTGCTAGGCTTAATGATTACAGTAGCTTGTCTGACAACTAGCGTAGGACTTATTACTGCATGCTCTTCTTATTTCCATAAATTATTACCATCTATTTCTTATAAGAAAATTGCGATTAGCCTATCCATATTTAGCGCAATAATCGCAAATGTCGGATTAAATCAATTAATTTCTTTTTCAGTACCTGTTTTAACAGTTCTCTATCCATTAGCAATTGTGCTAATCTTTTTGACATTCCTTCATTCTTTATTTAAAGGATGTGCTGAGGTATACCAAGGTAGCCTATTCTTAACGTTTGTTGTAAGCCTGGTAGATGGATTAAATGATTTTGGCTTACACATCCCTGGTATTGACCAATTATTTACTTACTATCTTCCTCTTTACCATATTGGATTGGGTTGGATATTCCCTGCAATTATTGGAGGTCTTGCAGGTTATGGAGTTAACTTGTTTAAAAATAAAGAGAAATTTACTTCTAAATCAACAAGGTTAAATAAATAAATTCTAAAAGAAACCTTTGCTCAGATTGAGACAAAGTCCATAAAAAACCACTATTCCCTCGCTTTTTCTAAATAAGTGAGAGAATAGTGGTTTTAAGAAATCTTTACTTATTCGCTCATAATCTCTTGTTTATTTTATTTCAATTGCCGAAGCTTTGTTATCCCAATCTGAAGCCATATTGGCAGTTTTACCATACCAATCAGAGTGTCTAAAAGAGACTCCTTTGCCATACCCTTGAGATGAAGTATGCTCCCAGAGAGTCGTTGAATAGCTTGAAGAAGGTGATGCCGTGCTTAAAGACGAAATTCTGTCGTTCCAGCTGGAAGGCAAGTTTTTAAAACCGTCTCTCCAATAAATGTACTGGCCTCCTTTATTTTTAGACTCGTAGAAATCCGTACAACAAGCACCACTGCCCATCATGGTGACTTTGTTTTGAAGTCTCTGTTTATCTTTCTCAATAAATGCGTTCAAAGCCTCCCGGCTCGTAAACCCATATGCCAACCAAGCGCCTTCTTTATTCTGTTTAGGTAGAACCATGGTTACTTGTATATCTTTGTTAGAAATGCTATTCATTTTGACCTGAGAATCTACATCTTTTCCATCGACAGTTACATAATCAAATGTTTTAATTGTATACTCTTTTTCTGCATACGCCCCGTTCGTGGGCACTGCTATAAATCCCATCATAACAAAAAGAAAACACAATGCGGAAAGGCAACGTTTTACTTGCAAGTCCTTCACTCCCTTATTATTTACATTTTGGTAATATGGTTGAACAAGCGAACCGGTGTTAGTACCCATGTGTAAAATCCAGATGAAATAACAGTTTTTTTGTCAAATGTTATAGCTGGTTACTCTAAATCCCCTATACCATAAATATAATAAATATTTAAAATGTAATAAAATGCTAAAATCACTAAATTTAATTTTAGTTAAAAATGATCATTTTTAACATTAAATGTAAATTAATCAAGAAACAAATAGTATTTAATTAATTTTTATAACCGTTTATTATTCCTAATAGAATAGTTCTAGTTATCATAATTGATTTTATAAGAACCAGAAGTACTCGAAATAAGTTTAGCTAGAAATTCACATTTTTATTTTAGAGAAATTATGCAAAATATTGATAAAAGGGGGAGCACAGATGAATGTAACAGATATAATATTAATAAATTTAAAAGAGATTAGAAGAAGAAGTATAAAGGTTTGGGAAGCAATTCCTGAAGATAAACTCGATTGGAATCCGGATAAAGGGGCTATGCCATGTTTAGAAATGATCCGTCATGTTTTAGAATCAGAATATTACTACCACTTAGCTATTAAAAATTCAGGTAGTCTAAGGGAATTTAATTCTCCTTTCGAAAAGAGACCATTAAATTCTGTAAAAGATGAATTAGAATTTGCAAAATCATACCACCAACAATTTTTAGAAATGATTAGTACTTTTTCTGAAGAAGATTTAACAACTATTCAAATAGACCGTTCAGATGTGGGCTACGTTCGTTCCCTAGGTGATATGTTGATGCGGATAGGCTATCATGAATCCGTACATGCTGGACAACTCTTACAATATCTAAGGATCATGGGGGTTGATCGCCCTAGAATATGGGATTAAAACAAGCAAACGCTATAAATATCATATACAATCTTAGTTATCATAATCACTCTTCAAGGAACCAAGCAAGCGAAAGAACCCTTATAGATAAGGGTTCTTGGAAGTTTTTTTTATTGGATATACAGTTTCTTATACGTCTTTGGTATAACTGATTTTTTCCGTTTATCAGTTGAGAGGATAATGTATAAAAAACCTACCTTTTATACATATGGCAGTGTACCTAACCATTAGTCCTTATAGCAAAAATGTGCTGTTGTGTACATGCGGTTATATTTTGGTACTTTATAATTAGCATTCCTACTAAAAAGCTATCTCGTTTGTTAATGTCGAGATAGCTTTTTATATATAAATAAAAATATAAAAACACCTTTACTTTATTATCCAAATTATTTATAATTTACAAGTCGATTAGTAAGTTAATCACCACTTACTAAAAAGCTATCGCTTTCTCTTGCTAGGCCAATGCTGAGAGAAAGCGATCGTTTCTTATTTATAAAGAGACGAATACTTACTTCGTTAAGCTTACCTTCTGTAATTCATTCAACAATTGATCAATGGATCGGCTCACTTGAAGTGTGCCATCACTTGTTATACCTTCTTCTCGTGCTACTTGAATCATCTTTTCCCTCTCTTTTTCTATCTCTATAAGTAAAGTTTGTTGTAAAACACCTTTATCCCCCTGCAATTTCTCTACCACCTATTTACTAAAAATGTTAATATGTTCACCTATTTAACAATAAATGTATTCTCCTTTTATTTCAACGCCCAACCTAAAAGAAGTCAAGGGTATCCTTTGTAAGACCTATTTAACAGCTCGAAATCTAGAAATACGAGGATAGATAGTCATTTTGCAGTCTGGTTTATCTTGTTATCATTGCTATTCTATTTGGAATTCCCCAAGGGATATTGAATTTAGCTAACCAAAATGCTGTCTATTTTCAGGCTTCGCCCAAACACATTGGTGCTTCAGCTGGTTTATTAAGAACCTTTATGTACATGGGAACTATACTTTCTTCTGCCACAAACGGATTGTTTTTTAAATCTGAAGCAAATACAAAAGGAATCCATCATCTAGCACTATTTAGTTTAATCATTTGTTTTATTCTGATTGTTACCCTATTCGATCAATCTCTGAGTAAAATTTTAAAAAACAGATGACCGTTTAAAATGCTGTATTTACACTTAGGCATGCTTATCTGCAAGAAGATTTTAGTAATAAACTTCAACGATTGGACACTTTTATGTAGTAACGAAAAAGCCCAGTTTCTCAGTCAATAAATTGAGTAATTGGGCTTTTTATTACTGGAAATTCCTTAGTGGGAAAAATGCACATTTTGTATATGATCGTGCACCTTGGGGAATGTTAATCCAACTCATTAGCTATACACCAAATGAATTAGATTATCCAGAAGAGAGTGAAGCAAAACGTTTCACACCTTAATAGATAATCTGGTGGGTGTTTATATTTAAAACATAAAATAACAACTTAAAAAGCTGCATTTCTATAAATCAACATAGGAATGCGCTTTTTGTTTGTTGAAATAGTAACCGTATACCTTATTTGTTGAATAAATGAACATTGCCAGACAAGTAATGAGGTATAGCTAACCGTCATATTTTAAAATTATTGAAGAAGTAAATAAAATTCTTAATGAAGAGATATCTTAAATACTGAAATAGACATTAATAATTTACGTTTATTTACAGATTAAACATAGGATAAATAGTAACAATTCTCAGTAGCAATCAGCTCTGTTGAATATAAAAGAGGTGTGGGAGGAATATAATGATAATTTTTTTAATTATATTTGCAATATTAGCTGGCATGGCTTTACCTACTCAATTTAGTGTCAATGCTCAATTGAGATCTGTCGTACATTCCCCTATCATTGCTTCGACTATTTCTTTTATAGTTGGTGCAATTATTTTGCTTATTATATCTTTATTTGGAAAAGGTATGAGTGTAAATAAAGAATGGTTCGCAGCACCGTGGTGGGTATGGACCGGAGGCCTGTTAGGAGCTTTTTATGTAGTTGCTTCTATTGTACTTATACCTCGTCTAGGAGCTACTGCTACAGTTGCTTACATTCTTGCAGGTCAAATGGTTGCTTCTACTTTAATTGACCATTTTGGATTAATAGGAGTGCATGTGCACTCTTTAAGCATTCCTAGAGTAATAGGAGTAGTTTTAATCATTGTCGGAGTTATTATCATTCAAAAATTTTAAAATGTAATAATATAAAAGAAAACAGTTATGAAATCGATAATAAACATAACGCCATACAGTAGAAAAAAATAACTAATACTTTATCTAAATAAGCACTGACTATTTCCTATTTTAGTTAGTGCTTATTTTAAATACGTTTTTATTTTATCCTTACATAAAACGAGCATCAATGAATTCGCTTAATCTCATTTTATTCTTTAACTCAAATACGTTATCAATAAAAAAATCAATTACTAAGGGAATCGACAAACTGAATGAACCTTGTCTCTGTTATGTACTGCCCTTTTTTATAATATGTAAGGCTTCAATTAAGGTGAAATTAATCTGTAAGACTATTTCGATAACGATCTGTCGAGTGAGGAAGGTGACTAGACTCACGTAGTACACTATTCTTGCCATAACGCAGCCGAATGTCATCAATCGTTTTAGCAAAAGCATAGGCTCTTTCACGCTGATCGATATCCTCAAATAAGCTCATTTGCTCCTCTTCTTGAATGCTAGTGTTTGATAAGGAAATGCCAATGGAGCGAATCGGCATCCCACTATCAAATGTATGTAAAATGGTTAAACAATATGGAAAGATATCTTGGCTTAAGTTCGAGGCTCTCCCCATTTTCTTTTGTCTGGACAAGCCTCCACCTGTTTGTTTGCTGTAGCCAATCAACAAATGAATCGTTTAAGCTACTACTTGATGCATGCATACACGAAAACACACATATATGGACAACTCGTTGGTATGCTCCTCTGTTCTTCTACGATGTTTCAAATGCGACAACTCAGAAAGTCTTTTTGAAAATAAAAGACTGAAGAAATATTAATTTTCTCCAACAAAAGAAACGTTCCTGTAACTATGAAAGGTGTCTTTTTATAACCTAATAATCGATACCAAACTGGACATAATAAAATGAATAAAAAATATCCATTGTTAGGGGAATTGAATCGTGAAGCAATTGTTTAAATTAAGCTCCTCATGGTTTCCAATTTGGTTAATATCATTATTAATGTTAGTCATGGTATTTGTATATCTGCCTATATTTAAAGGTGCAAAACAAAACATGTCTGATGTTCCTCTAATTGTTGTAAATGAAGATAAGGGAAAAGTTGGCGATGCCATATTATTAAATCTTATCGAAAAGCAAAATGGGAACTCTTTTAAATGGGAAGTTGATAAAAGTAGGAAACAAGCATTCACTGATATAAGAAATAACAAGGCATATGGCGCATTAATTATCCCTTCAGACTATTCAAAAAGTCTTGATCGAGTCCATGATACGCTTATTTCCGGTCTTACAAATGATAAACCTGCTGATTTAGAAATTTTATTGAACGAAGGGATTGGGCAAACTGCATCCATGATTGCGAGTAATACCCTTCAGACAGTCGCTTTAACTGCTTCTAAAGGAATTAGTAGCCAACTAAAAAATGAATTACTGCAAAAAGGAATGAGAGTAGCACCAGAGAATGCTTCATTATTAGAAAACCCCGTACAGGTTGTTTCCAAAAATGTACTGAGGCTGCCGGTTAATCTTAATAAAGGAATGACACCGTTTGTCATGGCCCTTATATCATCTATTACTGGAATGTTGGGTGCAAATATGATACATGGATATCTTTTGCGAAGTAATGGCATTTTGAAGAAAAGGGGATCTGCATTAAGTGAATCTGAAGTCCTTACATCAGAAATAATTTTTGGTATCATTTTAACTTTCTGTGTTTCAATTTTTATTCAACTAGGGGTATTTGGAATTTTTGGGAGTGCACATGCTTCAAACATTTGGACGATATTCCTGTTTACTTTCTTTAGTTGTACAACCATGTTTTTGTTATTTAAAACGATAGCAGTATTTTTAGGTGGATGGGGAATGTTAGTAATGTTCCCGGTGAATTTTATGGGGATATTTTCTAGTGGCGGAGCATTTCCTCTATCAACATTACCTACCGTCCATCGACTGTTCAGTTATATTCTACCTACAAGATATATTGTGGATGGAATAAGGGCATTACTTTATTATGATGGAAGATTGGAGGCAGGACTTGGACTAGCCTTATTGGCACTCTCCATCTATTTTGTTTTGACATTAGCAATTCTTATTGTATTCATTAGTCTTACTAAAAAATATAAAGAAGCAGTTGTTGATGAAAGTGGAAAGAAAATTGAAGTAGAAGTAGGAAATGAAATTCCTCATGAACCACCTACTCACGAGCAAAGGAAAAGTCTCCATACAGGAGAAAAAGATGGAATGTTTCGTCAAGCAGTGTCTAATTTAGCTAAAGGCAGTAATAAAGAGAAACAGGAAATGAATGATAATGAGTATCGAAACGCATTGAAGTCCTTAGACAAAAATAAAAAATAATATTATTGCTTGAAGATGAGAGTAATAATATTATTTTTTGCGTATTTCTAGATTTTTTACATTAACAAAAATACTGCTATAATAGCAGTATTTTTAAATTACTAAGTAAAGGTAAAAGAATAATAAAATAACAATATCTAGTTCCTTAACATACAGGTAACCGCATAAAATGTATCTAAACGTGTAACTTTTTACTTTTGGTGACGTGACCCCTAGTATAGAAAAGCTAAAAATTTTTAATCGCTTAATTATTAGAAGGTAGAGGAAGCCTTTGTTCAATAAGGCTTTGCAATGATATTCAATAATCAAGCGAGTTTCTTAAATATTCGGTTCTCGAAATAAAAAGCCACCTTAAGTAAGTTGAAGAATGACATTTTTCTGTGTTACCAATCTCAAAAACGAATGTATTTAATAAGTTTTATTTTCTCATTTTTTGATCGTAAAATCTTTGATGATTTGTTATCAAGACTATTATCAAAAACAAATTAACAATAACCTCCTTTCGAAATTAGCTCCAATCATACATAAAGCTTGTATTAACGCAGTAACGCTAACGAAGTAGATAGCCTTTAGATACTATGTAGCTACTGCAGTAAGCTTGCCTGTCCAATCGAAAAATAAAAAGAACTCTTACCCCAGTAAGTAAGGGGGAGCTAATTATGTAAGAAGTAATGGGTTTTTATATGCTGGTAGTTGTCTTAATAGCCCATTTTTCATGAAATAGATGAGAAATCAGATTTACATATAAGAGTTTACAAGGTACTCTTTTTAGATAGGTTTAACTCTTCAGTCTTAGGTTTTTTCCATAGTATAGTGATGGCTAAACCAATGATAATGACAACTGTACTGAAATAGTAGGGGTAATTAATATTAATATCAAATAAAATGCCACCTAAGATGGGGCTAAATACGTTGGCCAGGGAAGTGAAAAAAGAGTTCATTCCTCCAACAAAGCCTTGTTCGTTACCAGCAATGCGTGATAAGTACGTTGTTACGGCTGGGCGAATGAGATCCGCACCTATAAATACGGTAAATGTGACTGTCATAACCGTCCAGTAAGAGCTCACTAATGTCATTGTAAAAACTAAAATCGCAGATACTACCAATGACCAACGAATCATATTAATTTCACCCATGTACTTTACTAACGGTTCGAATAGTACAATCTGAAATATTGCACCTATAATGGCACCGCCTGTGATTGAAATAGCAATATCCAATGGACTAAACGCGAATTTATGATCAACGTATAAACTGAAGAATGACTCAAATGCTGTTAACCCAAATGTCGATACAAAAATGACTACAAAAGCAATAAAGAACATAGGCATGAATATCTTCTTTAAGCCCATCTTTTTTTCTATTAGTCCTTTGACCTCTACTTCTTCTTGAGGAGACGCGGGTTCTTTTAACAGCTTAACGGATAAGATTGCAGCAACAAATCCAAGAACTGAAGCTGAGTAAAAGGGTACTCGCGTGCCAATCTCAGCTAAGAAGCCACCTACGCCTGGCCCTATAATTAATCCAGTAGTAATAGCTGCTGACATATATCCTAGCATCTTTGGGCGTGTTTCTAATGTTGTTATATCTGCAATAAAAGCTGTCACAGCAGGCATAATACAAGCACCACTAACACCGCCTAAAATACGTGATACGAACAATAACTCGATTGTTTCCCCTATTCCAAATAATAATTCTGATAGACTGAAGATAAATAATCCTATTACTATCATGATTTTACGGCCAAATTTATCAGCTGCTTTCCCCGCAAATGGAGAAATAATTAATTGTGTTAGGGCAAATATTGCTGTTAAATAACCAACAGTTGTACCACTAATGTTCAATTCATTCATAATACTCGGTAGTACAGGTATGACTAAACCAATTCCTAAAAAAACAATAAATATGTTTATAAGTAAGAGGTATAGTGTACTTCTTTTTGTCTTACTCATATGGAAACCTCCGTCTGTATAGATTGCTATGCAAAAGCTTATATAGCTTGATGTACCTTCCATGTCATATGATATAGCGTTTGCTTATGGTAGAGTATGAAGTATGGAGTTAGTCTATAGTCAAGAGGAGTTTTCAACTTGGAGAGAAAAACTAAAACTTTAACTACAGGAGAATTTGCTAGCTACGTGGGAGTGAAGAAAGATACATTATTTTATTACGATAAAATTAATCTTTTCAAACCTGCGGGGAAACTTTTAAATGGTTATCGCTATTATACCTATGATCAAATTAAATCATTCTCTACACTCCAGTCTCTTCGGAAATTAGGTGTATCAATCGAGGAGCTAAAAGAATATCTTAGTTCCCAAAACACTCATAAATTTATTCAAATGGCAAATCAGCAAACCGTTATAGTAGAAAAAGAAATTGAAAAATTGCTTCAAATTCAACGTTTCTTTAAGCAGATTATTTCAACGGAAGAGGAACTGAAAGGTGTCGAATTTGGAAAAGTTTATGTCCAAAAAACGGAGAAAAAGTACATCCTTCTAAGCAATAAAACCTCAAATGAGGGCATGAATACTGTAGAAGAATGGTCAGAGCAATATAATCATTTTGGAAAACAGATAGGTTTGCAAGTTCCGGTACCTATTGGATCTTTACTAACAAAAGATACCCTAATTCAAGAGAGGTTTGAGAGGGTTGATTATTTATTTTCTTATAGTGAGTTGGACACAGGACAATCAAGGCCAGAAGGTCTTTATGCCATTTATTATCACGAAGGACCTTATAAAAATATTGAGTCTTCCTACCTCCATGTAACTAATTTTATTAAGACAGAAGGCTATTCTATTGTAGGTGACGCGTATGAAGAGTACTTGTACGATTCGATGAAAACTAATAACGAAGAAGAATACCTTACTAAAATTAGCATACAGGTGGAGAAAGATTTAAAGGAACAGTAAGATTTATTTTTTAATCTTGTACTTATAGTTGCACCAAGGGGCCACTTTCTATGAAATAGTACAAAATTCCTTCTAGAACAAGAGGTTTGTTATTTTATCTGAGTAACGAAAAATAAGTACCTAATCTATAATAAAAAGAGCTGTATCTTACGATACAGCTCTTTTTATTGATATTTATTGGTAACGAAGTTTCTCCACGTCTTCTATTGTAAGACCTGTCAATTTACTTATCATTTTACTGTCTATACCTTCTTGAATCATGCCTAAAGCAACCTTCTGAATCCCCTTTTTTTCTCCTCGCTCTTCTCCCAGTTTCTCTGCTCTTTTTAAAGCAGATTTTTCATCTAAAAGAGCTTTTCGTCTTGCTTCATAAGCAAGTAATACTTCTGGATCTTGGCTCACACGTTCCCATTCATCCATTGCTTTCTTTAATACCTGATCTTCTTGCATCGCAATCTCCTCCAATACTTGAGTGATTTCTTCATCTTCAGATGCTTCAAGTAATAATAACCATCGCACAAGTTGATCTTTTCGAGGATCTACCTCTCTATTACGCCATTTAATTAATAACTTAGGTAGCTCCATAAAATGAATTTCCAGCATATCAGTTAAGAGTAATTTTTGTTCACGCTCATAAAGCTAGAAAGTTGAGTGATAATCATGAATGTGGGACAAATAACGGAAGTTAACAATATTAATTGTAATGGTTTTACAAAGCTCTCCGTAATCCATGCCTTCCTTCATTTGGCTACTATACATTTTGGACCAATAATAGAGTGTTCGCTTTTCCATATCAGCTTATTATTAAGTTGAATTTCAATATTAACGCGGCTTCCATCCTCTAATTGCGCGTGTACATCTAAAATCGAACGTTTATCTTCTTGGTTTTCTTTATTAAAATGCGGATCTAATAACTGAACCGTTTGAATCTTCTTCTCATCTGGAAAGCGAAGTGCCGCATTTAAAAAGGCAGCTAAAATGGATTCATTTCCATGGGTGCCAAATAACGATTTAAACGCAAAGTCGACACGTAAATCTAATCGTTTCGTCATAATGCCCTCCATCATATTTATGTTTGTTATTAGTATATATCACGACTAGATTTCTTCTTCCTATATCACGCGTTCTAATTCGATACGTTCACATTGAAAAACTTGTTACTCCTGTTAGGTACAAGATATTTTTAATAACCCATTAATTGAATATAATTAGATAAATAATAAAGGGACTTTCTTTTTGTTTAAGTGCTGCAAGAACTTAATAAGGTGATCAACATCATCTTGAGAAAGGCAAACAACTCTTTGTTCTGAGTTTCGGTCTCAATATAAAAAAAGCTAAGAATGACTGTTTGAAACTAATGTTTCTGTATCTTAGAGGTGAAAAGATAAGGTCATTTTAAAATGTCAATCTACTAAAATTCCTAAAACAGTACATTTCATTACTATTTACCTCCATTTTACTACTAATTCTCATGTATAACACGACTTTTTACACCTTTATAAGTAAAAATATTCAATTTACTTTATATTAACTTATGATTTCGTGTAGTAAAATTAATTTTGCTATAAATGAACAATGCAAATAAAAATACATTTATCAAAAGGGGATAAAACAATGAAAAGTCGTGTTATCAAAATTGTTTCTTCACTCGCTATAGGAATAGGAATTGTTGCAGCTCCAGCTTCCTCATACGCTGCAACGCCTAAAACCATGAAAGTTCATTACATTGATGTTGGTCAAGGAGATAGTATTGGGCGGCAGATGATGTCGTTATAATAATGTGCTAAATAAAGTATTCTTGCTCTAGCATAATGAATAAGATGTCAGTCTCTTACTTTGAGACTGTTTTTTACGAATTAATTATTAATAAACTGTTTTGAAAAAATTATAATATTTCACTGCTAAATAATATCATTACTAAGGAATAAAACGTTGTTATACTATCTTTTAATATTGGTAAAATACACATGAAATTAACAACTTTTAGAGGGGGAACAGCTATGTATAAAAAAGGTGTTTTTTTATTAATTACGGCAATTTCTTTACTGGTTTCTGGCTGTCAACAAGAAGAAAAAGTCGATTCAAAATCAAGGGAAACTGGAGAGGTTAGTAGCCAGGAGACCAGTGATAATAGTGCTAATAAAGCGAATCAAGATAGTAATAATGCTACAGACAATAATACTGGGGAACCTTCAACTATAAAAGGTAGTGATCATGGGAGTGCTGTTCACAAAAATAGTAATCAGCAAAACCCAACTAATTCAAATACAGTCTCCGATGACGCTTTTGTTACTAAAGATACAGCAGCTCTAGTAATGGCTGATTACATAAATGGACTAACAACTGCAATTAATACAGGCCAGTTCAGTAACGTTGCACAGGTTTTAAAAGGTTCGTTATATAGTGACCAACAATCATTAGTAAGCAACTTATATAAGAAGGGTATTAAAGAGAACTGGGTAGATTATTCTGTAGTAAATTTTACAAAAGCAGGTAACTCTTCTGATGGGCCTCTTTATAACATACAAACTGTAGAGACTGTATCTGTTATACAACCAGATGGATCTCAAAAAACAAATAAATATAATTGGATGTACACAGCCGTGCTTATCAATAACCAATTATACTTAACTGATATAGCTAAGAATGGACCGATTACTACTGTATCAAAGACTGGTCCAACTTCAAGCACTCCATCAACAAATAGTCCAGCTACAACCATAACTAATAGCAAAAAAGCTTATTATTTAGATTTATTAGAACAGACTAGAACTAGTGAAGTACAACCAGTTAATGACCAAATCGATGGTGACAGAAGACAAGCTTCTGGAGCAAATTATCAAATGTGGGACCAAGTGTTGAACGACATCTATGGCGAATTAAAAAAACAATTATCTGCATCAGAGATGAATGATCTAAAAATTAAACAACGTCAATGGATTAAAGATAGAGATGCTGCTTCTCAAAAAGAGTTGAAAGAAGCTGGAGGCGGAACTTTAGCTTATGCTGAAGAAGCCCGTATTTTACACGAAATGACTAGAGAACGTTGCTACGAGCTAGTTACTTATTATATGAAATAATGAGAAAATGCTATATTTACATGGTGGAACTTTATGTATTGGCTATCTTTATTGTTATGTGTGTATATGCCATCCTATAAATCACACACATACACATTTGCTCTTGCTATTTCTTGCCGTTATTTCTCTTCCATTTCTATCTGACTATTATTAGCTAACACCATCCTTTGCAGATTCATAAACTTCTCTAATAGTGATGGGAATAATTTAATGTATTCAACGTAACAAAGAGCCACTTGTTGCATACAAGTGGCTTTTTATATTGAGTATGTTTTAGATAAAATGTGCTAATCGTAACAGAATATTATCTTTGTTTTCAATATATCCCTTTCTGCTCTCGGTTTACCTTCCCCTCATTGCTAATTCTTGAAAACTCTTAGGTCAATTTCAAAATTTTTGCTAGATTGACTGCATAATTCGTGTGAGTTCTTTTTCTAAAGCATCGGGCTCGTTTGAGTAATTATAAATCCCTAAAAATTTCTCTATAGCCACTGGATGAGAACTGATTAGCTTATTGACAGCATTCTGTTGTTCAGAGATGCGTTCATTCTGCGAAATTTGACATCCCATGTGAAACCGAACCATAAACTCGTCTTCTATTGCCTTTTGATATTCTTCAGATATTTGATTTGATTGTTCAGATTGCCCCTTATATTTTGAGAGAATATTGGATAATATACGTGCTCCACATATAGCATCATGGATACCTTGTGCCATGCCAGGATCTTTAAAACAAACTGCATCTCCAACTAACGCCCACCCTTTTCCCATCCCTTTATACCAGTAATTATCATATCCGAGAATGCCTTTAACCGGTTCTACTAGTTCTGCATTTTTTAAACGCGTCCCTATTGTTGTATTCGGAAAGTTATCTGTTAAAAAATTGCGTAGACAGCTTTCTGGATTTAATTTCAATCGTCCTATCAATTCCTTGTTTTCTAATGGGAAAATGCCGGCAATAACATATAAATTATCATTTGTTGGAAAGAGAATGGCTGTGTTATCTTTTATCTTGTATACTTCAAATTTAGGGACATTGTCATGGCGAAATTCAGAGAAGTACCCGAAATAGATGCCGACTTTTGCCGAAATGCTTATTTTGATTTCACTTTTTACCAGCCTGCGGATAATTGAGGATCGGCCGTCTGCCCCGACTACCATGCGAGCTAAAAATTCTTGTTTCTCGTTATTGCCATCTATACCTTCCACCCCTACTACTGTATCGTCATCATGAATAACATCCGTCACACGAAACCTTTCTAGAACGGTTACATTCATTTGTGATTTGGCTTGTTCAAGTAGGATCTGATCGAGATAAGTTCTTCTAATGCAGTAACAACTTTCTTCTCCGTCAACCTTAGGGATGCGTCCTTCTATCGCGGTATCCTCAAATTGAAATTTAATATCCTGTACCGGTGGGGCGTTTGTTTTCAATAATTTGTCCATGACACCGATTTCTCGAAGAAGAGCGACAGTATTATTGAAAAAAGTATGGGTTGATAATGTATCCTTTGGAAAGGTCGCTTGGTCTACTAACAACACATGGAAACCTGCCTTTCCAAGATAAATAGCAAGGGTAGAGCCGGCAACTCTAGCACCGGTAATGATGACATCATACGTCTTATTCATCGTATCGCTCCGTTTCCAAGTACAATTATTAATTTGCGTATCCATTAGAAGGATTCCAAAACTAATGCTCTTACGAGTTAAAGCAATGAGGTAAATTGACAAGGGTATGCTACATACATAAAGTATGGAAGTTAAAACGAATTAAGCACAGGGAATTCCCACCTGTTAAACAATTAAAAAGAATTTGTGCTAAAAATCGAAATGATATTTTAAGCATTAAATAAAAGCTCATTTACAAGAAGGTACAATAGATGGATTGAAACATAGATATAGATTCTAGACATATATTTCTTTTCCTCTTTTATTCTTTGAGCTTTCTTCCTGTTGAAAGTTCACAAAGTTTACACAATAAAATGTAAGCGTTTCCTATAAGTTTGTTGTATACTAAATAATATAAAACAATATAACTTTTAACTTGTATGATTTTCTCGCAAATTCTGCATGATAATTATTTATTTGAATAACACATTTCTACATTAGTTATATAGGAAGAAAGGAGAACGGAGCATGATATTGAAAGCATTGAGAAAGAAAGGTGTCATTACGATTAACTATTATCAAAACGGTTTATTACAAACATGTAAGGGACGTGTAAATGATCTTAATCTTCATGATCAAACTCTTTCTCTAGAGGATGAAAAACACAATATATTCTCTATTCGTCTATCGGGCATTACTGAAATTCATTAAGTATATCATCGCGTAGTTACATTATTTAATATGTTTATTACAGGGAATATTAATGATAAAGCTATAAAAAAGAGGAAGAGAACTCTCTTCCTCTTTTTTATGATTTATTTACCTTATTAGTACTATTTCTTGTTCCATTTGATTAACTGCTTATGCGAAACAAAGGAACACCTACTAACCAGGAAGTGCCCTTTTTATTTCGCTAGATAAAAATACATCAAAACAAAGATTAAAGAAATAGGCTACAGTGAGGGGAAAATTTTTTTAAAACGGACTATTGTCACATGATTTATAAGAGTTGCATAGAATAAATAGGGCTAGCTATCAGCACCTACGACTAAAATGTTGTATTTCCAGCTCCCCCATACTACTCCAGAATTAATCATAGCTCCTTGATAATCTAACCTCTATAAACACTAGCACATGTATCAGGTTTTGGTTCGTAATAACAATGATTTTTAAATTGACCAGATGCAGGTTGACCGTACCATGTTGGAGGGCACGGAGCATGTGGATTAAAATACCAAAGAGCAAATTTCGCTGGGTGTTGTCTCCAATAATCCAAATTTTGCTTTGCTAATCTTTTTTCAACACCTCTCGCTCTTTGATAAAATACATTGCCTTTTTGAACAGCTTCAAACGAAAAGTTCCCCCCCTGTACTTGATAAATGACTTGTGAAACGGTTCTTAAATTTTTAAAGTCTATACAATTTGCTGCAAGACGATTAACAATTACATTTCCGACATATAACATCCCTAGTCTTCCTTCACCTTCAGCTTCTGCTCGCATCATCCTTGCCATTAAGTTAATGTCTGCACTTCGGTAACTTACTCTTGCCATTTACTCACCCCCAAAATATAGTATGAAAAAAACCTATATTAATGTCATTGTTTATAAGATAGCAATTTATACGCTGGGGTTAGTCTAGTCACTTATATTTTTCATAAAATGGACGAGACATTAGAAGGTGTCCAAAAGAACAAAAAAAGATTGCAAGCAAAGCTATATGATCTTAGTACATAAGAAGAAAACTTTGTTGTGGAAAAAAATAACAGGATTAATAGGTTTTAACCTGGGGTAAAGTCAACTAACTATTTCAAAAGGAGAGAATGATGTATGAGTATTCTATGGATGCTAATTGTAGGTGGAATTATCGGTTGGCTTGCCGGTTTAATTACAGGGCGTGACGTTCCGGGAGGCATTATTGGTAATATTATTGCTGGTTTTATTGGTTCTTGGTTAGGTGGTCTGATCTTGGGAAGTTGGGGACCAGTCATTGGTGGTTTTGCCATCATTCCAGCCATTATTGGAGCAATCATTCTGGTGTTAATTGTAAGCTTTGTTCTAAGAAAGATGGGACAAAAAAACAATCACGGGCATCATGCAAAATAAATCGAAAAAAATTAAGTTGGAGTGATTAAAAATGGGAGAAGAAAGTAAGCCTGTGTTAGATGATTTTGTTGAAGACGATCAATTTGAATTAGAATCTTATCTTACTTATTTGTTCGATCAAATTAATCATGATAACGAAATTCTGTTAGAAACTTAATGACAAACCAAATATTTTATTATAAAGAAAAAGAGAAAAGAATAATAAATCAGAATATAACATAAGCGACCTTAGTAACTTTGTTTACGATACATAGGGTCGTTTATTGTTATGGAGAATGTTTGAAAATAAAGTGAAGCTATTCTTCTTAATAGGCCCTGTTGAAGATTATTGATCACTTTACCTACTGCTTTATTAAAAAACGGTTGGTCCTAGCCTCCGACTAAAGGCCTTTCATGGTGCCAAACGGATGATTGTACATATGATTAAAAAGGCACAACCTCTGTTGAGAAAAGTCTGTCCATTATTAAATAGATTTTATCTATTTTAATAAGCCAACGATTTATTAAATCATTTCATGGTAAAGGAGATGGAAGTGTGTTTGGATTCAGTGATATGCCTAAGTTCTTGTTTTCTTTCTTACTTGTACTACCACTTGTGTCTCTTGTTCATCAATTAGGTCATTCTATCATGGCGATCTTTTTCGGAGGGAGAGTGGATTTTACCATTGGAAAAGGAAAAACGATTTTTAAATGGAAGAAAATTAAAATAAAATCTGTTTACTTTTTGGATTCTTTTTGTGTATATGAAAAACTAAAATACGACAACCGATTTACCCATGCTTGTGTCTATGCTGGAGGTGCCATTGCTAATTTAGCTTCTATTTTCCTTATAAATGGTTTAGTTATGGATGATATCCTTTCAGCAAGTCTCTTTTCTTACCAGTTTGTCTATTTTTCTGTTTATTATATTGTCTTCTCGCTACTGCCGATCAAATATACAGAAACAAATTCAAGCGATGGACGTGCTATTTACGATGCATTGAGGTATGGAAAAATAACATGTAACCCTGATTAATAAGGCTGAAATAATGATGGAGATTGAAAAATCAACAAAGCTACATATTATTTCGTTTGCGCAATAAGTTAGACAGTAAAAATAAAACTACTTTAAATAATGTAGTTAATTTAGCAATTAGTATAGATGTTAATGATAATTGATAACAAAAAACCTTTTACTCCTTTCCGGTAGAAGGTCATTTGTATGATGAAAATGTAATTATATACCATGCGAGAAAGTTAACATATACCGTCTAAAGTAGAACATAATGAGCAATAGTGGTAGCGTGAAGGATTGTATATTTCAGATTTTAAAAATAAGTAAATAAAATTATATAAAAAAGAGAAGGGCTTTAATCTTCTCTTTTCCTACAACATCAATGATTAAGCTTTGCTAAAAAGGCCTTATACTGGATCTAGATATAAGGCTTTTTCTAATGTCATTCATTGTAGTTTATTAATTACAATTTATAATTTATATATAATTACCGATTCTTAAGCATCTTGTCGTTATAACCAAACAGCCATGTCAGAATAAATGATACAGCAAAGGCAATCAAATTAACAAAAATATAGATAAAAATCTGATTATTCAAGTACAATAATAATCCTGGAATAGCTGTAACAGACATTCCTATTGCTTTTAGATGAAAAATCGAGGCTAAGAATCCCCCTACTGCTCCTCCTATAAGGCCCATTATAAAGGGTTTAAAGAACCTTAGGTTCACTCCCAATATAGCCGGTTCTGTCATTCCTAAAAAGGCTGAAAATGCTGATGGGAATGCTAATGCTTTCACTTTTTTATTTTTAGATTTCAATCCAACTGCTAGCGTTGCAGCCCCTTGAGCTACGATTGCGCTAGTAATTAATGGATTGAATGGATTAAATTTTGTATCAGCTAATAATTGAATTTCAAGTAAATTAAATATATGATGAACGCCAGTAATTACAACAACTTGTTGTAGGCCACCAATAATAATACCAGCTAAACCAAACGGTAAATCTAAAATTGCTTTTGTGCTTGTTAGAATTACGTTTTCTAATGAATGAAAGACTGGTCCGATAGCGAAGAGACCTAATGTAATCATAATCAATATCGATAAAAAAATCATAAGAGGTTATTTATGTAAGTGGTTTAAAATACGATTTATTTGATAAGAATGTTGTTATACCTTCCGAGGGTAGTTCAGGTGAATAACCTTCTATATGATGGCATGATATAGATAGAAGGTCTTCCAACAAATATACAAAGATGGTACCCTAAGCATCACCACACACAAATTTTGTGTTTTTTTTGTTGGAGAGAGAGTAGCTTTAGGGTTGCTCTCTTTCTCATTAAATGGTATAATTTACAAAATAAAAAAGATTCTACATGGTTTTAGTTTTGTAAGATAAAACTTTTCGGAGAACCACCTTACTTCTGTAGGGTGGTTTTTTCATGCTATTTTTCTGGATGGTAGCCGAGGTTTGCATTTACTTTTCCACTTAGACCATCATTATTAGCAGGAATCTTTTTACTATTTGATTTTGGTACATCTACTGGTTGGATATTTCCACCATTAGTATCATAACTATTGCTATGGTTATTATTTTGTGTTGAACCGTATTCTGGCATAAAAACACCTCCTAGACGTATTATTTGAAAGTTTGAAGATAAAATAAGAGGTAGTATGAGGAAATTACTAATACAACTACTCATGAAAAGGCTTTTAATTTTTTAGTGGAGTAAAACAGTTCGTATAAGTATATGCGATTAAGTGAACGTTCGTAATTTGATTTAAAATGTAAACGAACGTTAAAATTGGTAGTTTCATTTTTAAAACATCATGTCCGTAAAGGTATACTTTTTTGAACATTCTTCATTCTTATAAGTAATTGAACAAGTTTACTTTTTGTAATTTAAGGTTTACCTCTTACATTTAGAGACATCAAATAGCCGTCTTTTCTACAATATAACTAATATTTAAAACTATATAGATATTTAATGCGTTAAATATTACGTAAATAGATAAAATCAAATTACATTTACTTATATATCCAAACTCAGATTTATTCTTATACTTCTTACATAATATAAAAGGTGTATCTTAAGATACACCTTTTAAAACCCTATTACTTTCGCAATAAAATCAGCTATTAAAACTTTTTTACTTTTAATTATAGTTTCCCATGGACATATACTATTTTGTACTTTATCTAATTAAAATAAACAAGTCTCTCTTGCTAACTGGATAAAAGATTGCACTAAAGGTGATTGATCTTTTTGTCGCCAAGCAATACCCATAGAAGCTACAGGTAATTGATCGTCAAGGTCCAAATATACAACATCTTGGGTATGTAAATTCACGGCGGATTGTGGAACTACGGCAATACCCAATTTAGCTGCAACTAGACCGATTACAGTTTGGAATTCTAAAGCCTCTTGTTGGATGATTGGATTACATAATCCTAAGATTTCATCATAGAGATTTGACCATGTTTTTCTAGACAACATTACAAAAGGATAGGTTTTAAGATCAGAAAGAGAGACGTTTTTTATTTTTAATAACGGATGCTGTTTTGGAACTGCCAGTACGCATGGGACTGTAGAAACGATTTCGGTATGTACTATCTCATCATTTACAGGTGGTCTTAATACTCCTATATCAATTTCCCCTTCACGTAAAGCTTCTAATTGCATAGGCGTAGACATTTCGAATAGATGAACTTCAACTTCTGAATACAAATTTCGAAATTCTCTTAGGATTGAGGGAAGAATATCGTAAGTAGCCGATCCTACGAACCCAACTCTAATTGTCCCGATTTCTCCATGTTGAGTACGTTTCGCATCTTCAACAGCACGTTCAAGATGATTAAAAATCTTACAAACTTCCGTATAAAATAATTTTCCTGCATCTGTTAATTTAACTTGACGTTTATTTCGATAAAAAAGAACAATATCTAATTCTTTTTCTAAATTCTGAATTTGTAAACTTAAAGGAGGTTGCGTAATCTTGACACGCTCTGCTGCACGACTAAAGTTTAATTCTTCTGCTACAGCAATAAAATATTGTAATTGTCGAAGCTCCATCATTTTTCCCCTCCTAATCAGTTATATATAAAATATATTACAGCAGTTTATATTATATATTTCACTATTGTCTTTTATCAAGATAAGATAAGACCATAAAGATAATAGGAGGTTTATACATGACTATAAATGAAAAACAAGCAAACTTATCTAATGGAAAAGTGAATAAAGACTGCACTAAAGATGCCCTTTTTTATGAATATACTACTGCTGCTGATCCAATCGGAAGTGGTATCATAAGTGCAATTCCCCCTAAAGAATTTTCCTCTGAATTATATAACTCAGGAGAAACTCGTATTGTTACGTTGGACCTTTCAAATGAACTCAAAACTGAATATCCGGCAACAAGTCCATCACTTCTTGCTCACTTCATTCGAATTAATGCGAATGACAGCATTACTACACAACCCAATGCAACCAGTGAATTATATTATATTATTTCTGGTGTAGGCCACACAGAATTAAATGGTGAGATAATCACTTGGAAAAAAGGTGATTTTTTAACTCTTCCATCCGGCTCGACTAGCAGGCACACTGCAACAGAAGATGCAACCATCTATTATATTCTCGATACTCCACTTCTTAATTATTTAGGAGTTAAAGCAACAGAAACTCGTTTTAAACCGACACTTTTTACAGCTGAACAAGCTACTGCGAAATTGGAGGAAGTAGCAAACGCTCCTGATGCTCACCTAAAAAATCGTATTTCTATTTTATTAAACAATCTAGAATTCAAACAAACTCTAACCATTACACACGTATTATGGGCGATGTTCGGAATTGTTCCTGTAGGATCTAACCAAGCAGCTCATAGTCATAAGTCAGTTGCCCTTGATTTTGTTGCTTATGCTGCACCCGGTACTTATACTTTAGTCGGAGATAAGATTGATCCCGTTACTAAAAAGATAATTGATCCCGTTCGCATTGATTGGGTAACAGGAAAAGCATTTGTTACTCCTCCAGGATTGTGGCATTCTCACCACAACGAATCTGAAGAGCCTGCATTTATTATCCCAATTCAAGACGCAGGCCTTCAAACGTACCTTCGTACATTAGATATACAATTCACTCACTATGTTTAAAATAAAAAAGCACCTTTTGGGGTGCTTTTTGCGAATGGGAGACTGAATATGAGGGTAGCTAAATTTTGTGAAAGGAACATTAAAGTAACTAAAGCAAATATAGTCTTAGATATTCTTCAACAAAATTATCAGCAAGATATAGAGGTTTGTGTTGTGGATTGCTTCAGACGATGTCTAGAGTGTAGAGTGACCCCATTTTGTCGTGTACAACTAACCACACTTCAAGATAATGACGTAGACACTTTGGTGAAAAAAATACTAGAAAATGTTTAAATTAAAAATAGCCTTAAAGGTTATAAGAGCAGGCTTAAGCCTGCTCTTTTCCTCTGAATATCATATACAAACTTAGTTAACACAATGAAAAATTTGTATTTACACTTTTACCTAAACCACTATCAGGTTTTGAACATTCTGCTATGGATACGTGGTATATAAAAGATTTTAATTAACAATAACAAAATAAAAAGCAACCTCAGCATTGGCAGGCGAGGTTGCTTCATGTAAGGGTTCATTCATACGTATCCAAGTACGAACGATAGCAGAATTATAACATGTTTTTCAATATAAATACTATTTTTGATGTGTCTAACATATGCATAAAAGGTGCTTTTTTTATGCATGATCTCTTCAACTTCCTGTAAGGAGATATCAGTTGTATCAACGATGTATAAAAAGATGCATATTCTATAAAAGTGACTCTGTTCGAACCCTTACTCCCATAAGGGTTCTCTTTTTTGATGTGTACCGGAAGAGACATTATGTTAACTAGCAATGCATATCGTATACAGCTTAAAAATCGAAAAAACTACTGAACAGGGATCAGTAGTTTTTTCTGTTTCTTGAATGGTCAATAGTCAGTTGACGTTGCAGAGCATCTTGAGTAGTTTGCTCAAAATATTAGATTTTATTATTTTTCTTTTGTTATTTCTTTTCTGTTAGGAGCAAGTGGTGGCTGTTCTAACCATTTATTTTTCACCATAATATCAAACCATTTTTTTGTTACCATTAAATTCTTTAGAATAACACTTTCGTAAGCAGCTACAAGATCTGTTCGCATGGCTGATGCTAACCCTGTTCCATGATACGCTTGTGCAGCTTGGAATAAGAAACCAATATGATACATCATTAATTTATCAGAAAAAGGAGCGTCTGTTGAAGTTGTTACTTCTGTCTCCCACGATTTAGGAACTGGTAAATTATCTGCGTGCATTATTTTTGAAAAGGCTTGTATTTGATCATCAGCTGTTTTCTCCGAATCCTCTAAAAATTTTCTTACTTCTTTTGATTGAGAGACCTGGCTAAATCCAATAGAAAGAGTTTTAGCCATAATGCTTTTTTTAAGGTTGAAAGAAATACTTATGATTTCTAATGCCGTTAACCGTCTGCCTTTCCCGAAAAACCCATCCGTAAAATCCTGGCTAGAAATATATTCAGGGTTCGTAGCAGGATAAAAATAAGGGTCCCTCTGAAACTCCCCTTTTTCAAGTAATAATTCAATCGTTTGATGATACATCCTTTTAGCATCATTATCACATGAATCGTAGAAGTGGCGTAAGTCTTCTCTGACAGAAACACCTAATGAGGTTGTATGTCCTAGCAAGCCATGTAACGTCATGATATGTAAATAATTCAAGCAGAATATGTCCGTGAACAATCTCTTGGTACCTTTATTGAGGTCAGACTCAGTAAATCCAATTGGTACTGGAAACCCTTCGTTTTCTATAAAAGCTATAATTTGTTTCTTTTGTTTTCCGGAAGTCTTGATAGCATCTTCAAAAACAGCCTTTATTGACTCATCCTCAATAATAGAGAACATATATCGATTTACTACATCTGTCATTGTTCCGTTTACATACTCTCCCCATAGCGTCCCTATTTCGGAAGATGTGAGTTTTAACTTATTCTTATCCATATGATCACCTCATGGATAATATTTACTAATTTATTAATGGATATGAATCTTTTCTTAACAAAAAAGGTTTTTAGCATGTGATTTGGTACAACGTCAATTATGTTAATTAAAGATTTGAATCATATACAGCTTAAAATCACAAAAAGCCACTGACACATGGGGTCAGTGGCTTTTTGTGATCTATTCTTATAAAGAACAGATTACGTTGACTTTAGTAGTTTGCTCAATTTACTTTTTATGATTCGTTCTATAATTATCAAAAAAAAAAGAAACAAACTTAAAAAAGAATGTTTCTTGAAAATTCAATCCAGCATAATACTATACCCTTATCATAGAAATCAACATGATTACAACTAAAGATTTATATGAAATACATCTTTGAAATTCAAAAAATTCTGTGAGGCAAAAACAAAATAATTAGTGTTTTTTTATACTTACTATTTTAGCAACTTTGGTTAAATGTTTTTCTGATTCCTCTAACCGTTTTTGAGTGTTGACTAAAGAGTTTTGAATAGATAAAGGTGCAAGAACTTTACTACTTTTCACTTCTGTACATACGAGGTGACCTATACCATCTTTCCATTGGATCGTACATTTAAAATTCCCAAATAACTTGTTACTTGTCTGTAAAATGAGCTGTTTTGTTATAGGATGAGAATTAGGACTCTGTGAAAACATTACTATGGCTTTATTTCGGTCTTCTTTATAAATGATCGTCCATATATTCGATGTAGGTGGAAAATATGAATGGGTTATGTGTGAAACATTTAGAATTGTACCTTCCTGATTGAGTTGAAAATAAGGCACAGGAAGCCATTTAGTTCTACTAGTATTCATGTTCTAACTCCTTTACATTAGTTAATGGTTCCTTATACTTACGATATCATATCTAAGTGATTTATGTATGTATTTAGAATGTACATTATGTTAACTAAGAGTGTATATCATATATAGTCAACTATAGTCAACAAATAGAAAAACCTACTGCTCCTGAACTGCACCCCAATTGTTAGACAAAAACTAATAATTGGAGGTGCAGTTCAAGGGGAGGGGTAGTTTTTTCTGCTAGTTGTGAGGTTGTTGCAAATAGAATAAGAATTAGATTGATGCCTAACTAAATCAAAGGCGATCTTTTTAAGTTAAGACACGGATTCTTGCTGAAGAGGATCAGAAAGCAAGCTATACGCTTCTATTTTCTTTTTATATTGCTTAACTACGTCTACACGGTCTTTATAACTATAGACAGACAATTTAACATTGTTTTTCCCTCTTTTCGCATCAATAACATAAGGGGATTTAGCGTTTTCAGGATGTAAAAAGTATTGTTCGTTACCTGAATGCACATAATATTTCTCTAGAAAAGTTGCTTCATTGAAATTAGCAATAAATTTCTCTTTCTCTTCACCCTCTAATATTTTCCCGTCCTTTTTAATACTCACATGGGAGGAGTCAAGTTTAGAGTGTAGTTCAAACTTCCGGAGAAACCACTTAACTACTGGGGTTGGCATAGTTGTTATTAATAATTTTAGAGCACTTGCAACAATTATTGAAAGTACTACAATCCATGTCATCTTCATTCATCTCCATTAATTACATTCTAAATGTTATTACATGACTTATTTTCTGGTAAGTTTCTCATTTAGTGTTGTAAACTCTATAGAATCTAAAAAGGTTAACGTTAATATTATTTAAGATCCCTATGCTCTTTTAAAACACGTATGAACTTCAAGTTAAGGTCTTCAGCACCTTGTACAGGAAGACCAGCTTCTATATTTTTTTTAGTATATAGTACATTCTCTTCTGTAATGATTTCACCAGGGATAAAAATCGGTATACCTGGTGGATAAACCATCACAAATTCAGCAATAATTCTTCCAATTGATTCTTCGAAGGGAACCACTTCTGTTTCTGCATAGAAAGCATCCCTAGGTGTTAAAGCAAGTAATGGAATTTCTGGCAATAGAACATCAGTATTTATATTAGTATCTGATTGATACTTAAACTCTCTCGACAGTTCTTTTAAAGCATGGACAAGTCTTAAGACATCCTCTTCATTATCACCCGGTGTGATAATGCAAAGAATGTTATAAAGATCAGATAGTTCCACCTCAATATTAAACTTCTCACGAAGCCATTTCTCTACAGCATACCCTGTAACACCCAATTCTTTCACTGAAATAACAAGTTTTGTTTGATCTATGGCAAAGGTTGCAGATGTACCTAAAATTTCACTTCCTGCGCAATAAAGGTGCTCAATTCTATTAATTAGACCACGAATTTTTTCAGCCATACGGATAGTTTCTTCTAATAATGCTTGTCCTTCTGTTGCTAAGGATTTTCTTGCTGCATCAAGTGAAGCAAGTAATATATAAGAAGTAGAAGTTGTTGTCAACATACTTAAAATAGCTTGTACACGTTCTGGCGAAACAAGTGTCCCCTGTACATTTAGTATAGAACTTTGTGTCATTGACCCTCCTAGCTTATGCACGCTGGTAGCTGCCATATCAGCTCCTGCTTGCATTGCAGAAAGAGGCAATTCATCATGAAAATGAATATGCACACCATGCGCTTCGTCCACAAGTACAGGAATATTATAGGAATGAGTAATTTCTACAATTTTTCTCAAATCCCCCGCAATTCCAAAGTACGTAGGATTAATAACAAGTACAGCTTTGGCATCTGGATGTTGTTTTAATGCTTCTTCGATAGATTCAGGCGGGACCCCATGTGAAATACCAAGGTCAGGATCTACCTGAGGGTGAATAAATATGGGTGTAGCACCTGAAAGTACAATTCCACTCATGATGGATTTGTGTACGTTACGAGGTACAATAATTTTATCGCCAGGCCCACATACAGACATAATCATTGCCATAATCACACCACTCGTACCTTGGATAGAAAAGAATGTATGATCCGCACCAAACGCTTCAGCCGCCAAATCCTGTGCTTGTTTAATAACTCCCCTTGGCTGATGTAAATCATCCAACGGAGCAATATTAATTAAATCGATAGAAAGTGCATTTTCACCGATAAATCCCTTGAATTCAGGATCCATTCCATTTCCTTTTTTATGACCTGGAATATGGAATTGGATTGGATTTTTGTTTGCATGTTCTAGTAGTGCTGTAAATAATGGAGTTTGAAATTGAGAATACAATCTTTAATACACCTCTTAGTTTATCTAATGTTGTTTTTAATTATATGTGCAATAGACGTGTAATTTTTTCTTTAGACAGTGTTTGTCCCACAAAAAAAGAACCAAATTCACCGTAACGGGCACTTACTTCATCAAACCGCATTTCATATATTAATTTTTTGAACTGAAGAACATCATCAGCAAATAACGCCACTCCCCATTCAAAATCATCTAAACCAATCGAACCTAATATAATTTGTTTGACTTTTCCTGCGTAACTTCGTCCAATCATACTATGACTTCGCATCATCTGATTACGTTCATCTATAGGTAGTGAATACCAATTATCGTTCCCTTGACGGCGTTTATTCATTGGATAAAAACATATATATTTCGCGTCAGGTAAAAGAGGATATAACCGGGAACGAATTTCAGGTTTTTCATATGGGTTTTCACCTTTACTTAAGTAATTACTTAGTTCTACTACAGATACCATACGAGGTAGTTTGTATCATGTGTTCAGCTAACTTAGTCTTATTAAACGAGGTTTCGATATCTTGAAGTTCTTCCATAGTTGGTCGGAGAATCATCAGCATAAGATCTGCTTTATGGCCAGTAATCTGAAATATACCATAGCTGCCTTCTTTTTTGTTTTGAGTAATATTCCATTGCTCTTTCAGTTTTATAAATTCGTCAATAGCCACTTGACGTTCATCACTAGATAGCAGTTTCTATGTTTTCTAATTTAACTTATAAAAATTTTGTAAACAGTACCACCCGTCTAAAGTTTGAGTTGCTTGATTCATTGTTCTTTCACTCCTAGGCTGAATTCCATTCAATGATTTGAATGAACTATGTCTTCAGCGCCTTTATATATAAGGTTAAATAGTTCCTCTATTTCTTGTTCTTCTACACAAGAGAAAGCGACTCTTAAATCTGTGGGATTAATTGCAACCGTTCCTACCCCATATTGATTTAATAAGTGCATCCTAAGCGTCTCTGCATTTATATTTTTAAGTTGTAAACACATGAAGTAACCAGAATTAAACGGATAATAAGACCAGTAATCATTATATTTTTTTTGATTCAATACTTCTTTTACTTTTTTGGCTCTTCGTTCCATCAATTGAAATTTCTGCTGTTTCTCTTTTGCAAATTCATGTGACTGCAGAGACTGTAAGATAACAGTTTGGGATAAATGAGAACTGCTTGAAATAGTTCCCCGTATAAGACCTACTGTTTTTTGCTCCAATGCATCTAGAATGACAGAACTAGGGGAGGCATACGTAATGAAACCAACTCTTAGTCCCCAGACATAGTTTTCTTTTGTTGCTCCATCTACCTTGATAGGCAAAATCTTTTGATGTAGACCAGCCAATTGACCAAATAAAGATTCTTTAATAGAGTTTTCATAAAATAATCCGAAGTAGGCATCATCTAAAATAGCAACAATACTAATCCCTGCTTCAGCTGTTTCATTTAGAACAGCAATGATTTCTTCAGCTTCCTTGGCACCCGGTGTATAACCTGTCGGGTTGTTAGGGAAATTTAAAAGGACAATAGCTTTTCCTTTTGATTTTTGATTAAATAAAGCTTCTCTAAAGGAGGCTGTATTAAATTTTCTATCTTTGTTAAATAATTTATAAGTTAATAAGTGTGCCCCTCTTCGAACATGAAAGATTGATTGATAATTCCCCCAATACTTATCAGGAACGATTACAGAATCCTCTGGATTTGCAAATAAATCCGCCGCAATACTAAGGCCATGAGTCAAAGCGTTTGTGACAATTGGAAGTCCAAAATTTTGATGATGTAAAGATGGATTATCCAATAGTAATTTTTCATTCCATAACTCTCTCAATACTTGCTTTCCAGCTGGGGGAGCATATGGATAGATATCTTCAGGAGCATATCCTATAAAATGATCTTGTATATGTTGAAAATGCATAGGTTCATGTTCTTCAGTTGCAATCCCAATCGTGGCATTAAATCTATAAGCTCGCTTGCTTGCTTCAGCACTTTGACTCAAAATACCTTTCTGGTTATATAAGTTTTTACCTAAGTCTGACAGCATGTCATAAATAAAAGGATTTTCATTTTTTATTACGTTGTTTAGGTTTTTAGCAATATCGTGCATGAAAACTTCCCCTTTACAAATAAAATTATTGTTAACACGTCTCTTGTAAAACAGAAGCCATAGCTTTAAGTAAAGTATCATTTTCTTTTGGGTTACCTACTGAAATTCTGATATATTCCTCCAGTCCCCATGTGTCTCCGTACCGAACGATAATTCCTTTAGAAAGAAGTTCTTCATAAACGTCTTTTGCTTTTGGTCCAACCCTAACAAGTACGAAATTACTCATACTCTCTGTATAAGATAATCCAAGTTTAGAAAAGCCTTCATACAATTGTAAGCGTCCTAGTGTGTTGGCTTCTTGAGAGGCTTCAACATGCTTATCGTCATTTATAGCTGCTGTAGCAGCTACTTGAGCTAAAGTATTAACGTTGAATGGTTCTTTTACTTTTAGAATATTTTGGACAATAGCTTCTGACGCAAGTCCAAAACCAATCCGAACGCCTGCAAGACCATATATCTTAGAAAAAGTTTGTAATACAATAATTGGATAGCCTAATTTAACATATTCAATTCCAACTGTGTAATCATCAGCTGTCGCGTAGTGACTATATGCTCCATCAAATACAACTAGTACGTGCTTTGGTAAAGAATCTAATAATTTGTGTAAATGCTTTTTTGATAGATAAGTACCTGTTGGATTATTTGGAGAACAAAGGTAAACAATTTTTGTTCGTTGTGTCACAGCTGAAAGGATGGCTTCCACATTATATTGGTAGTCTTCCCCAAAAGGGACACCCACGACCTTAGCTCCCATTAAGTAGGCACCGAAGTCATACTCACTAAAAGAAGGAGAAGGAACAATAATTTCATCATTTAAGTTCAAGAACGTTTCAGAAATCAAGGTAATTAACTCATCAGCACCATTTGTAACAATGATTTGCTCTGGTGATAGATTAGAACGAACAGCAATTTGCCTCTTAAGATCTGTAGCATTCGCGTCTGGGTAACGGTTAATTCCTGTTAGGCTTACTAAAATAGCTTCAAGTGCTTTAGGAGACGGTCCTAAAGGATTTTCATTAGAGGCTACTTTAATTACTTGGTCTAGTCCTAGCTCTTCTTGTACTTCCCAGATAGGTTTGCCTGGCAAATATGGCTGAATGTGTTCTAATACTTTACGTGCTTGGATAGTTTCATGAATAGGCATATTTAAAGCTCCTTATAGAAAATTTACTCATTTTAAATTCATAAATAAGAGACAATTCACTTCGTTTTTGAATAAAATTATCTTTAAACTAATTTCAATGTGAAGTAATTCACATGATTTTGAAAGATATACTTTGGAACATACTTAACATAAGTTCGAGCGCAGATTAAATAAAGCTCTCGCTAGAGTTATATAAGCTAAATAAACAGGATTTGCTATCACTGGATATCACCTATAGTTACCTTTATTTCAATTTAGCTAAATCTCAGTAAATTACTTATGGGAGGAGCGATAGTAAATAAACATTTATGGCCTTTCTTTTTATAATAAAGAATATAAAAGAAAAAGAACCATCCAATTATGAGTTAATTTAACCAACCACTTTCTAAAGATCCTTTCTCAAAATTAACAATGTCAAGAATAAAAAATGACCCATGAATTTCTCATGACTCATTTTATCTTTATATAATTTCTACGTGGCGTATTTATTGGCTTGATTAATACTTTACATAAAAATATTATTGGTCAAGCCAGTGTTCATCTAAAAAGTAACATGCTTAAGAAAATTTATGTGTTAGTTACGCTTTTTAAAGCATCTGCAAACCTAAGAATACCTTCTCTAATTGATTCAACTTTTTCTCGTCCAAAAGTGAAGCGTACATATCCCTTTTGGGAACCAAAAATAGTCCCTGGAACAAAAGCTATGCCTTTCTTTAGCGATTCTTCGAGCAGACGCCCTTCATGGATGGGCTTATTTATTTTACACCACATATGAATCCCACCATTTGGCATATAAAATTCCATTTCATCACTTAAAAGTTCATGAAGACTATTAGCTAGTTCATCTCTTTGAAGTTTAAGGTTTTTTCTAATAGTAAGAATATGCTCGGAAAAATATGATGAACTTAAAAATTGGTTTGCAACCCATTGTGGAAAAACACTGTGTCCAAAATCAACTTGTTGCTTAGCATCAGCGAGTCTTTGAATCACTGACTGAGGACCTATAATCCAACCAATTCTTAGCCCTGAGGCAACAATTTTGGATAAAGAACTAATATAAAGAACATTTCCATTAGAGTCCATTGACTTCAATGTTTGATTCACTTCCCCACCAAAAGTGGTTAACGTATAAGGATCATCCTCAACAATAGGAATACCTAATTCAGATGACAGTTCTAATATTTTTTTACGACGAGGTGTAGAAAGAACCGTCCCTGTTGGGTTTTGATAATCAGGATTTAAGAAAATCATTCGAATGCGATGCTTTTTATGCAATGATATAAGATCGTTAGGATTCACCCCGTCCTTATCTACAGGTAATAAAAAAGTTCGAAGCCCTGCGGATTGAAAAATAGGAAGAGAAAAGCAATAAGACGGATCCTCAATTGCCACAGCATCCCCAGGCTTTAATAAGCACTGAACAATAAGGTGAAGTGCTTGTTGTGCACCCGAAGTAATAAGAATAGAAGAAGAATTTGTATCTATATTTTTATACTGTTTTACATGTTGAGAAATAGTTTCCCTTAAAAGTTCATTCCCCTGAGGGTGGTCATATCCTAAATTCTCCATGAATGGTTGTCGAGTAAGAATTTCACGAAATTGAATAGTTGGAAATAACTGAGGTGCTAACTCACCACTTGCCAAATTAATGAAATTATCTTTTTGTGTTTCTGTACGAATTTTTTGAACTAACGGGAGATTAGGTAAAAATGAGCCATCTTCTACATATCTTCCCCAATTTGGAATTCGTTTATGAGAAATCCCCCAAATATTTGTACTTATACGTGTTCCACTACCTTTTTTTCGCTCAACAATGCCTAAAGAGTGTAAGTATTCGTACGCTGATATAATAGTACTTCTATTTACTCCTAATTCACTCGCAAGTGCTCTCTCTGATGGTAACGTACTATCTGGAGAGAAGATGCCTGTAGCAATTCCATGTTCTATATAATGAGCAATTTGTTTATAAATAGGTTTTTTATCTGAACGATCTGGTTTCCAATCCATTTTTACTTCATCCTTACTTTTAGTTCTCCATTAAATCCCTACTGTATAATAATTAGTTTGCATAAAACCGAGACAGTTCTATAATCATAGCACCCATTCTTTCCTTTTCTGGAACAATTATTCTTTGAATCCCTTCTTCCCTTAATGCCTCAGCTGTTACTTTACCAACTGCAACAGCTACAACTTGTTCCTTAAATGCTTGCTGAATTTCTTGGTGATAATCATGTTCTTTAGCAAAATCAAAAAGAGATCGAACTTGAATAGCTGTGGTAAAGCAAACTGCATCTATTTCATTGTTGATTAATTCATTACATAGTTTCTTTACAATTTCTGAATTAGGAGCAATATGTTGATATGGTAAAACTTTAAATACATGTGCTCCCTTATCTTCAAGAAACTTAATTAACCTAGGGGCCTTCTCACCGTGAAGTTGTACCATGACTTTTTTTCCTTTAAAATCGAACTCCTCTAAAGAGTGTAGTAAGCTTTGAGTGGTACCATCCTCATCTGTTGCAGCTGGGTTAATACCCATTTTTTTTAGGGTAGATAAAGTTTTGTAGCCCCTCGTTGCTACATTAGCATGACGAATCATTCTAAGAAACTCAGTTTGAATACCCAACTCTTCAGTTGTAGTTAAAAGTGTCTCAACCCCAATTCCTGTCGTGAAAATGGCCCAATCTACTCCTGCACTTATAACCTGCTGTAATTCTACTTCTAATTCCTTTTTTGCTAAAAATACAGTTCCTTGAAGAGACCTTATAATAGGCGTTCCACCTTGCTTTTCAATTAACATACTTATTTCTTCTGTTTTACGCGAAGCTCCAATAACTACGCGTTTAGCTGATAATTTTTTTACCACCTGTTTTCCTCATCTCATTTTAAATTCTCTGCCTTTAACATTTACTTTATATTTTCTTATTCTCTAAAATTATTTAGCCCTTTATTTTTATATTAAAGACTTTATAAGAAAAATAACCATCCAATTTTACTTTTAATAAGCCATCCACTTAATATATATCATTAGTTAGTACTTTCACGAACATACCAAATCCCTCTTAAATAAGGTGGAATTGTAAAAAAGAGGCAGGATTCCAATCCTGTCTCTTCTTTATTTTACATATGAAAATTAGTACCATCTGTAGTTGCCTTAACAATGCCTGCACGAATAACAAAGTCCCCAAAGTGCTCTCCCTCATTACGTTCCTTTGCGTAATGAGAAAGAAGTACACGTAATTCGTTTAAAATCTCTTCTTCCCCAATATTTTCACGATAGATTTTACTTAGACGACTACCGTCAAAGGCAGCACCGAGATACATATTGTATTTGCCTGGTGCTTTACCGATAAACCCTATTTCCCCTAATGCATGACGGGCACATCCATTCGGACACCCAGTCATACGAATAGTAATTTCTTCATTGCGCAAACCATTTTCATCAACAATAACCTCGATTTTATCGAGAAGAGTTGGTAAATAGCGTTCGGCTTCGGCCATTGCTAAGCCACAGGTTGGGAGTGCTACGCATGCTAAGGAACTACGACGAAGTGCTGATAAATACTTACCGTCTGTTAAACCATATTGTTCAATCAACTCGTTAATTTCTTTCTTGTTTGATACATTAGCAATGACTAGGTTTTGATTAGCAGTTAAGCGAAAATCCCCAGTATGGACCTTAGCAATTTCCCGCAAACCAGTCATTAGTTTATAGTCTTCAAAATCCCCAATACGACCACCCTCAACAAACAGAGTGAAATTCCATTTTTCTTGTATACCTTTTGTCCATCCATAACGATCACCGTTACTATCAAATTTATACGGCCTTACCTTATCTAATGACCAGCCAAGACGATTTTCTAACTCATTCTTAACGGTTTCTAATCCGAGGCGGTCGACTGTATATTTGAATCGGGCATTTTTTCGTTCAGAACGATTACCATAGTCACGCTGAATTGTAATGACTTTCTCTGCTACATCATAGATTTGTTCTGGCTTACAAAAACCTATTAATTTTGCAAGTTGAGGGTATGTTTTGGTGTCACCATGCGACATTCCCATTCCACCACCAATAGCTATATTAAAGCCTACTAGTTTCTCGTTTTCAACGATGGCAATAAGCCCAATATCTTGTGAAAAAACATCAATGTCATTAGATGGTGGGACTGCAATACCAATCTTGAATTTTCTTGGTAAATAAAGTGGACCATACATTGGTTCTATTTCATCTAAATCTGGTGTAGCAGCAACTTTTTCCTCATCAAGCCAAATTTCATGGTACGCTCTAGTACGAGGTAGTAGTTTATCACTTAATTGCTTAGCCCATTCATAAACTTCAGCATGAATTTCAGATTGATAAGGATTTGGATCACACATTACATTTCTATTTACATCACCACAGGCTGCAATAGTATCCATAAGAACTGAATCAATTTCTTGAATCGTTTTTTTCATATTCCATTTTAGAATCCCATGCATTTGAAATGCTTGGCGTGTTGATAATTTGAGGGTTCCATTACCATACTTTTGTGCAAGTTCGTCTAAGACCAACCATTGTTTTGGTGTCGCCACGCCGCCTGGTCTTCGGATACGAACCATAAACTGATACGCTGGTTCAAGTTTCTGTTTTTGACGCTCATTACGTAAATCCCTGTCATCCTGTAGATAGCTTCCATGAAATTTCATCAAACGATTGTCATCGTCTGAAATTCCTGCGCTGATTGGTTCTAACATTGATTGTGCTAGAGATCCCCGCAAATAGTTACTCTCTTTTTTTATACGTTCTACATCACTTGGTGGGCCATCTGGCACTTTTAATATTTGATTTACCATATTGAAAACTCCCTTCCATTAAAGTAGCCTGTCAATCACGTAGTAACGTTTTCTTTGTTCAGTTTCAATATCCCCTTCTCTTAAAATAATAAAAGAAAAGGAATAAAATGGACCATCCAATAAGGAGATGTTTTTACCAACCACTTAAAATAGAGTTCTAAAAATAGTAAACTCCTCTAGGAAAATTGACTGATTGAATTTTTAACTCTGGTTCAAGTATCGTTGATAAAGACAGAAAACCTACATCGTTTATTCAGTTCGAAACAACTGATATATAAATTCAACTTTGTTTTGACTAGCCCCTACCTTATTGTTAGTGAGAAAAGCTGTCTGAAAGATAAATATTAATTCTAAAGAAATAAAAATAAGAGATGTAAGAACGTTGACTTAACACCATTCTTACATCCCTATTTTTGTTATTTTACTAATTTAGAATTAATCTGTACTTCTTTTTCAGTATCAGGATAAATTTAGAGAGAATACAATACCAACAATTAAGCAAATAAAGAATGTTGCAGCTTTTGCAGATACCATAGCTTCAAGTGGTGAAAGTGACCAACCAATTGCACTAACAAACCCTATAATAATCGTTGCGATAACACCAACACCTGAAACACGCTTCCAGAAGAAAATTAATAAGATAATAACTGAAAATGTATTTCCAATACCCGCCCAATCTGTTCTTTGATTTAATAAAAAATGCTTGGATAGTGGCATTTTAAAATATTTTTAGTTTTTCCACTTTACATTTTCTTTCTTCTCCTCGTTTACCACAAGTTGAAATACGTCAGGTCTTGAGTAGTGTCCTACTACATCAAAATCAAACTGACTGTAGGCAATCTCACGTAAATCAAGATCTGTAATTAACAATTTCTCTTTCCCGAAAACTGGTTCCTTGATATACTCGCCTAAAGGACCGATGATAGCACTTCCTCCTGGACACATCTCATCAGGAGAAGAAGCCAAATCATCATAGCATGCTAAATCAGTAGGATACATATCTTTATTTACATATTGATTACAAGATAAAACAAAACATCTTCCTTCTACTGCAATGTGACGAATTGTTGATTGCCATACATCTCGAGAATCAGCTGTAGGCGCAATATAAATTTGAACTCCTTTTGCATACATCGCTGCCCTTGCTAGTGGCATGTAATTCTCCCAACAAATTAGTGCTCCTATCTTGCCATGTGGTGTATCAAAAACAGGAAGTGTACTTCCATCTCCCTCTCCCCAGATTAATCTTTCTGAACCTGTCGGTTTTAATTTACGATGTTTGCCAAGTAATGTTCCATCTGGCCCAAAAAATAATACTGAACAATAGAGAGTCCCACCACTAAATTCGTTATCTCTTTCAATTACACCAATGACGAGATAAACACCAGCTTTACGTGCTGCCTCTCCTAATTTGTCCGTAGTTTCGCTAGGAACTGGAACCGAATTTTCCCAATAGCGCAGCCAATCTTTTCTTCCTTCTGCAGAACGACTTCCAACTGTAGCTCCAAATGCTAGTCCCCTTGGATAAGCTGAGATAAAAGCTTCTGGAAATACCACGATATTAGCGCCTTTTTCTCCTGCTTCTAGAGTTAATGAAATAGCTTTTTCTGTACTTGCTTCTCGATCCATAATAACTGAAGCAGCTTGAATAACAGCTACTCGCACATTATGTTGTTGTGTAGTCATGATAAATCCTCCTCTTTCTAATAAATCCATTTAATATAAATCTTAAATATGATGATAAATAAAAAGAGGTTCTTTGTATGCATCCAATTGGATATATATTGACTAATCCAATTTTAAAAAATATAATCTGAATTAATTATTAACATGAGGTGAATAAAAATGGAGTGGAAAGTAGATCGTCAGTCAAATAAGCCTTTGTACCAACAAGTCTTTGATTTCATTGAACAAAAGATTTCTTATGGTGAATTTCCACTAGGAACCTTGTTACCGTCGGAACGTAAATTAGCTGAACGATTAAATGTTAACCGCATGACCATTGTACATGTCTATGATAAATTGCATGCAGTTGGTTTAGTGGAAAGAAAACGTGGGAGTGGTACACGTGTCAGCACCCATAAATGGGGAGTTTTATCTAAAGGATCTACAAACTGGAGAAGATATGTAGAAGGAAGTACATTTTTACCTACATACCCCTTAATTAAACGTATCCGTGAAGCAGCAAAACAGCTAGAAAATGGATTTGATTTAGCAAGTGGTGAATTATCATCTGATTTATTTCCCTCTCAATTACTGCAATCTTCTCTAGTTGATGAATCCTTTCCAAATGATTTAAGTTATGAGCATCCACAAGGGCACTTAGGTCTACGTGAGACATTATCTGCTTATGTTAAGACTAATTACAATATCAAGACCACTAGTTCTTCTATTCTTATCACATCAGGTGCTCAACAGGCTTTGTATCTTATCACTCAGTGTTTACTAAGCCCTGGTGACGCTGTTGCTATCGAATCTCCTTCTTACTGTTATTCGCTTCCACTTTTTCAATCAGCTGGGCTACGTATATTTGGCCTACCTGTTGGTCCTAATGGAATAAATCCTAAGGATATAGAGGATTTATATCATAAGCATCAAATTCGTATGGTTTTTCTAAATCCAACATATCAGAATCCAACTGGAACTGTACTCACTGACACGCGTCGAAAAGAAGTAATAGAGATTGCCGAAAGGTTAGGAATTCCAATTGTAGAAGATGATCCATTTGGTTTGCTCTCCTTCAAAGAAGAAAAACATTCTCCAATTAAATCTTTCGATTACAATGGTAATGTATTATATATTGGTTCTCTTTCTAAAGTGGTTGCTTCCGGTCTCCGAATTGGTTGGCTAATTGGTCCACAATCGGTTATTAGTCGCTTAGCAGATGCCCGCCAACAAATGGATTTTGGACTAAGTATCTTTCCTCAGTTAATAGCAAATCAGTTTTTACAATCAGCTGATTATACAACTCACCGTAAGGCCCTAACCCAAGAATTATTGGATAGAAGAAATACGATGATTTCTGCGTTACATGAGATTCTGGGAGAGAAAGTTAGCTTTATTTCTCCGAATGGCGGACTTCATATTTGGTGCAAAATAAATCAAAAAATTAGTGATGAAAAGCTTGTAGAGGAAGGCATAAAAAATAATGTTCTATTCATGCCTGGAAGTGTGTATGGCTTTCCAGATGGATATGTCCGTTTTACGTATGCTCGATTAGAGAAAAAACATATAAAGGATGCTGTATTACGATTCTCTGATATTTTATCTCGTATATGATTTTCAACTTAAATAAGTTTTAAAAAATACAAAAAAGCATTCAGATTTACAATTGTTTTTCTTGTAATAAGTCTTAGTTAAATATTTAAAAAGGATTATGTAAAGTAATTCTTTTTAAGAAAAAACCTTTACTAAACACGTAAAGGTTTTTTTATAAGTTTCTTCTATTATAATAATATCTCCTTGATCAAGGCATAGATTTAAGTTTCTCTGTTAAACGTAAAAAAGCTTCTTTATCTTTATTCTTTAAGGACTTATCAATTCCCTTGAGAATCTTACTTCTGTTGAAGTCATTCATCATTTGATCCAAAAACCGTTCAGCCAACATTTCATTGCGTAAATTTGAATCAACTCGATTCGTTTCATTAATTGCATTATTTTTCATAAAACGTCAACCCCTTTATCTTTTCTCTTTTGCAAACAGTATTCCCTTTTGCACTCTTTTTATGCAAGGTTGATAGATGAAGTGAGACATAGAATAATATGTAATATGCATGATTACGCTTCTATATTCTTTTTAGATATTTTTCATATGTCTTCAATTAGATAAAATAAGATATCACTACATAATTAATAACTAGTTGATTAAAGAGAAATGATAGTGATTAACAATTAATTTTATACAAAAATATAAAATTAATTTCTTTTATGTAAAGATGTAAATATATAAACTAACTTATAAAAATTATAGTTTTACTATTTACACTTAGTGACGACAAATAGAGTCTTTTTCTACAATGGATGTAAATACTAAAGTATCTATAGCAAAAGTAATTTATCATTTGCTTAAATGACTTAAAGAGGTTTTAAGTTAGTAAAAACGCTATCACATATTCTAAATATTTACGAAAAGATAAGGTGTGAAATAATAAATACATAAAAGAAGGGATTAGCTTTTTCTTCAATGGACAATATTCAGTTTTTTGACACCGAACGAATGTAACCATTTGAAAAAATTGATCTGGTTTATTCTGTTACATTTTCATAACAAAGGAAAAACTGTTGCATCGTCAATCATAGAACAGCTAATACTAATTTTACGACTCAGAAAGGAGATGAAACTATATGAAAAGTAAAAAATTAGAAAGACGATTTCTAAAGTGTATAACCGTCATATTTTTAGGTAGCTTACCCTTCGTTTTAAAGAAAACCCCTATCAAAGATTCACTATTGGTCTTATTTATGAATGGATATACAAATGCTATCGTTGACAGGTTTCTAGTTAACCGTCAAATACTTCAATACCCTATACGCTTTATACCTAAAGAGTTTAAATCGAATGTTTTATTTGATTTCTTATGTTTACCAACTGTTTCTTTATGGCTTTATCATTTAACAAAAAATGATAATCCTTTTAAGATTGTATATAAGATTGTACTTACCATCAGTTCACTATTTTTAGTTGAGTTATGGGCAGAAAAATATACGAAACTAATTAAGTGGCAAAAAGGATGGAAGTGGTATTACAGCCTTATTAGCCTTAATGTAAGAGCTTTATTTAGTCGTTTAGTAATTGCAATTATTAACATTATAGAAAAGAAACAAGAGGGTTAACCTATGCTCTTACTAGAAAAAGTGATCTTGTGTCTTCCTCTTGTTTTATAGGTGGAAACTCAACTGATTCTGCTTCTTCAAAGACGAACAAATCTAATTGTTCAGTCTCGAATGGATTACCGGATGTTTCCCAATCAGTTAATGTACCGAACAAATCTTCATTTTCCCATTGTGTTAAGTTACCCCAAATAGATACTTACTCACATGAGCATGAGAAGAACTTGGGAATGCTGCTCAGGTATTAGTTGTTTTTCATTTTATAACCATATACGCTCGTAAGATCAACAAAGCTCTTATAGGAATACGTAATCGTAACCGGTGTTCCTACTTGAACTTTATCATAAAGCTTTTCAATATCTGCATTATGCATTCTTACGCATCCTTGACTCACATACTTTCCAATGCTGCTTTCATTGTTGTTACCATGAATGCCGTATGTATCACCATACGTACCGTTTGCATTTAATCGTAACCACCGTTTTCCTAATGGATTGTGAGGGTCGTCACTAGGAATATGTCCTGTATAATAAGGGCGGTTTTTAATCTTGTTTACCACTTTAAAAATCCAACAGGTGTCTTATCCCACGTTTTACCCGTAGCTACTGAACCAACAATTTCAATATAACCATTGTAAAAATAAGCTAGTTTGTTATATTATATTTAGGTTAGACAAGTAAAACTGTTGAAAATAAAAAGCCCTCACATTTTAGATATGTCTAATATGTGAGGGCTTAACTTTATAACTTTGTAAAGTAATCGGTGAGCTTTTCATTTTCTTTTTGGCGCAACTCTCTATTTTCTTTTTCTAATTGTTGATTTTTTTTCTCTAACTTTTCAATTCTTCTTTTGAGGGAAGAGATGACCGCGTTCTGATTATTTTCATCCCGTTTAATTCTATCATCCACAAATGCTTTTTCTTGTTGATTTCGCAAGAAATCAATGCGCTCTTTGAGTTCTATATGATTGTATAGGGTAGCTTTCGCTACACCTGCTTCTTTTGCCACACTATTAAAGTTTATTGCTTTAGAACTCTTTATAAGACGTTTAATAGCCTCCTCAACTTTATCTTTAGTTGCTTGTTTTCGCTGTTTATGTAGTTGCCGTAGTTGCTCCTCACGTTCAAAATTAGCCATGTTTAACACCTTTCTTCTGTTTTCTTTCTAACTGTTTCTTCACACGTTCAAATTTTCCAAAAATTACATTCCCACCCTTGATTGTTTCATAAATGCTCTGGTATCTCTCCAAGTTTTTTTCATTAGCTTTGACCATATCTTCGCGACCATATTTTTTGGAGGCTTCAATCCACTTTGTAGTGGTTTCTATTAGAAGTTCATACTTTTTAACGTCAAAACTCGTCATACCTACAGCTAAATCAAAACAAGGCTTTCCATCGTTGGCTGTGAGACAAGGAGGTTCTGCTGCTAATGGGCAGTTTCCTTTCACTCTAGCACGACAAGTTCCGTAGGGGTTGTCCAAAGCGTTTAGCTTTTCATCTTTCCACATCATATCTAGAATGTCTTCAGGGATATCTTCTGTTTCAGATACTTGATGAATTTCCCCATTTAGGTTAAAGGAAAATACACCTTGCTTAACCACCTTTTCAAACGCTTTCCGTTTTGTATCGTCCAATAAACGGGCGTATCGCAGGGTCATTTCAGGCGAGGCATGAGCTAGTAATTCCTGGACGGTTAAAATGTCAGCGCCACCATTCAACATCTTGACCGCATATGTATGTCGAAATTGGTGTGATTTGAAATGGAATACATTGCCCACTTCGTCAGTAATGTTCTTTTCGAAAGCTAGTTTTCCAAGTTGATCTCGTACCCAAAACTGGGAAAATGGTTTTCCCTTACGGGAACCTTTGTACCGAACGAAGATGTATTTATTAGGGTTGTTATCATCGTTACTGAGTTCCTTGGATTTATGGATTAAAACGGCAATCATATTTGCTAATTGGTCGTCAATCGGGATTTTATGACCATTCACATATATTTTTTCAATATCGGTTTGAATAGAATATTTGCCATTTAACCGAACCAAACACTCCTGTGTTAATCCTAATGTATCGCTGATACGCAATCCAGTTTTAAAAGCAATCCACACGACAGGTTGTACATCTGAATGAAGGTCGTTTATATTGTCAAATAATTGCTCTAATACATAGTCAGGAATGTAATCAATAGTATCATCTGATTTCTTATCAAGAGAAGGATAATCCTCAGAGTAAAGTAACTTTGTAGTTGATTTCTTAGGTGCAATACTGTAATCGTAACGCTGGGTATCTCTTAAAAATGAATAAGTGCACTCCACGTTTATATATATAAATTTATCCGGGTTGGCATTTCTATTCTTTAAGTTATTTTGGGCATAATGATGAAGAAACTCTACATACTTTTCTATATGCTGTCTTGTAAGATCTTTTAAATCATCCCATTCAGGTTCTAATTCATTAATAAAATTAAAGAACTTGGGAACCCATCTCACATAATTTTGAGCAGTTGACCAAGAAAATTTCCTGCCACCTAGTAATCTAGTTTTAATATATTTTTTTAAATATTGTCTAAAAGTAACATTTTCAATTTTTGTGAAATCAATATAATAAAGTGGTAGTGAGGCGTTGTAATCTACTCCATAATTGGCATTTAACACCCTAACATCCCATCTATCTTTTCCCCATTCCTCACGGGTATCGGTTAGATTAAATAATTTCTCATATATGGAACGGAAGAAAGTCGCTATTGGTGTTTTAGTCTCAAATTCACCATACTGCACACTTTTTCTTGCTAGGGTTGTTTTTACACCTTTGTTGTTCAACCACCAAATCCACTCTTTCTCAGTTTTCTCAACGTCCAAATCAAGGAGAGAATAGAGGTGAGAATGTTTTTCGTTAAGAAATAAAACTAATTTGTTTAGGAATGTTTTGTAAGTATGAAAAAAGCTGTTTAAACTCCATTCATCGTTAAACAACTTACAATAATAAACAAATTTAAGTTCTAAGCCAATAGTTTTGTTTTCGGTTGGAAACTTTTGATTCCTACTAGGAACTTTGTATCTGTTGAAGCTTTCCTCAAAGTTAGGGATGTTACCAATATCATTTACATTCCAAATATCATTGACTAAAAAGTAATCATTATTCACGACTCTCCTTGTTACTTTTCCATCAGGAGATATATCCTTAACCTCGTAAGAGGAGAGAGTAGATGTGATTAAGTTCCAATATTCATTTTTTGTAATTGCATTGTTTGCTATGATTTTATCCAATAAATTGCCTCCTAAAATTCTAACTAGCTTCTAAAAAGGAACTGCTTCGTCAGGGATATTTGATTGAAAGTCTTCCATGTTTTCTTGCCCAATCTCAAATGCATGGGCGGCTTTCTCCCAATCCTTTCGGATTTCATCCTCAGAGGGGTGAATGTATAGGTTCATCGTGGTTTGAATTTGGGCGTGACCTAAACGTTCTTGTACCAGCTTGATATTTTTGGTTTGAAGATAATAAATTGTAGCATGAGTGTGTCGAAACATATGCGGGGTAATATGTATACCTGTTTTTCTTTCAAGCTCTTTAAAGGTCGCATAGACATCGGAGTAGGTGAGGGGGTCTCCAGCATTCTTTCCCCAAATCTTCACAAACACAAAATTATGGTCCGGGTTATATTCATCAACCACTTCGTACAAATAATCGTCGTATAGGTTCATGAGACCCTGAGAGATGTCTAATTTTCGCTCTCCAGTCTTCAATTTACCTCCGTTTGGCAATTCACCTCTATTGGTCAGTTGGATTTTGTGCTTTCTTTGTTTAGCATCGAATTGAAGATCTTCAAGAAACAGGGAGAGAACCTCTCCGATACGCAATCCACTTTCAAAAAGCAACCGCACAAGAAATTTATCTCTTATATTTGTAGTAGAATAATAGATTTCTTCGACTTGTTCTTTCGTAAATACTTGGACGCGTTTCCTGGGTTCCTTCAGCTTTAGAATATTTTTAGAGATAGGTTTCCCTCCATTTACATGGTGTAAGAAACCCTTGTACCCATTCCCACCAGCACCAATGAACATCTTCTTCATAAGCTTTTCAACCATGTCTGAGTCCACTAAATCATTTCTGTATAAGTAATCATAAAATGATGCCACGACCGTAAGGTAATTGTTTACTGTGCTTTCCCTGCGTTTAGCTTTTACTGTTTTATGGAGTACAACGTTATTGTTTTCATAGGGATTTCTAAGCCAAACAACGAAGTTAGATAACTTTTCAAAGCTCACCTGTTGATAATCAATTCCTGTTTGCTCCAAGTATGTAAAGTAAAATTTCAAAGCCGTACAGTACGTCTGTAAAGTATTACTGCTCCTCTCACTGTTGTATAGGTATTTCATATACTTTGCAACAGGTTCAACAGGTAATCCACTTGTACCAATTAGAAGATATGCCTTTCTATTACCAACAGATATTTCTTCTACTCTCATGAAAACGCCTCCCACATAATGTTATCTAGTTATCGTTATTTCTTTAAGATCCTCGAACCTAACGGTTCTGCGGAGTGCTGTCCTCGCACCGAGGCTTTGTCCTCCACTTAAAACCAAACTAACACTCTTATCTACAATCACATTTTATACATATTAAACTATTATTTCAATATTCATTTTTCTAATCTATTATGTAAATAAAAAAGGATAGTTAGACCACATAGCAGACTAACTATCCTATGAATTATTACCTTAATTTAAGTTGTAGTACTTATTGATAATAATGAAATCTTGATTCACTGGTTTGCTTGCTACCTCTGTTTTCCCTTCATTAACTCCACATCATGTGACCATTAATAATGTTAGAACGGTCATTGATTTAATAAAAATGTTCTTCATAAAAACTCTCCTCTTTTTTATCTTTTTATAAAAAACAAAAAAAGCATTTTCCAAATAGAAAGATGCTTTCTTGTAACAATCATTTATAATTAAAAACTTTATTTAATTATGGATTCTAACATGAGGAAAAACGCTCTCTGACAAAAGTAAGTTTTATATTCGGCACAAAGAGAAATGCTTGGAAACAAGCTAAGCTTTTTTATACAATTAAAACTGCAGTTAGTTTAAATACAGTTCTTTACTAAGCTAATTATGTGTTCGCTACTATCTCGTGGCTTTCTTTTTTTCATCCAAAGAAGCAAGTGCAGATTCACTGAATCCTTTAACGATGAGCCATACTGCTAAAATCATTTCATTAGCTGCTACTGGTAGCGACAATATAGCACCCCAAACAGAAAGTTGAGAAAATACATCAAACATTTCTAATAGGCCTGCTATAAAAACAAGAGTTGCTCCAATCATACCTAAGATTGGTATAAATCTAGGCACAAGTTTGGATCTATAAAATATATAACTGTACATCATCGTATTTATACCTAGCATGATATTTGGCCCAAGTAAAAATGTCCAATCGTGTATTGCTTTTAATACAGTTCCTGAAGCTTGAAAAGAGGCGGTATTCTGAGTTCCTGTTGCTACAAATTCTTGACTTAAGGTCAATAAGGACAGTACGCTGATTACACCCACAGTAATAATCACTGCTTCAAGAAATCTGAAGCAAACGTGCCAAAGAGCTATAGTTTCGTTATACTTTCTTAAAAATGGAAACATTATAGTTGAAGTGCCGATGGCTGATGCCACAAGGATTAACTCCATAAGTGTTCCCACTATCACTTGGTTGGCATGTTGGGAACCTTTAGTAAGATAGTCGGGACCGTTTAAGATGGGGTCATATAAAATGAGACCTATTATCGCCGTAACAGCTGCAAGTATAAACAATACCCCCACCATTTTTGCTGCTTTTTTGTTTGAATTCACTTTTCATCCCCTCCTTTGACCATTCTTTTTTGAACTAAACTAATATCGTAACTACCTCGATGATAACAGCTATTTTCACGTTATCATTAAGTATGTTGTTTGCCATGATATTATGACTGTCAAAGTTGGTATAGAATGATGAGAGAAAACAAACAAATATGGTCTGATTTTATTGAGGAGGACCGATTTGAACTACATTCGTACCTTACTTATTTATTTAAACAATGTGACGAGGAGAATCTAAGACAGTTAGAAGATGAAAATATAAAAGAATAAACCTATAAATAAAGCAAACTGGAAGGATAAAAAATGAAAATGAAAATAATGTAGGCGACCTTATGATTCTAATCGAATGAATAGGTCGTTTATTGCTGTTATAAATCTTTTTATAGGGAGCTAATTTGATGTCAAAAGCAAGCGTAATGTTAAATTTGAGGATTAATTTATGTAAACAGATTAAAGATTTACTAGAAGAGATAGAGCAGGGGAATTTAGTTTAAAAAAGAATATATATAAAATAAAACTTCCTAATTTTCTTTAAAGCTGGTAAGGAGAAAGTCTAATTATTAGTTTATCAATGATTCCTTTTTAGTCCTCTTAATATGGTAAGTGCAAAAATCATCAAATCAAGCTAATTAAATTGCCCGTGGGATTAACACTCCTTTACTACAGGGATAACTTTTCCCTTCTCCACTATCTTCTACGCGTATTCATACAAGTTCCCGTTTTCTAATATAATACACTTATGTAACAGCTTCCCCCTGCAATATTACGTAGCATTTTCATTATAGAAAGTAGAGTGTTTCTTCTACACGCCGTTAAAAAGTGTTCTCGTTCAGTTTATAGTAACTATGTGGTATCGGGTTTTTAACCGTCTGAATTTTAGAAGGAGGAATCCATTGTGAATACAACTGTTAATGAATTGTATGATTTTGGAACAGTCGTAAAGGGGAAGCTATTAAATAATAATCTTTATGCTCATTATTTGAGTGATGCCATGAGAAGAGGAAATCATTTTGATTTTTTATATTATTTTTTGACAGCAACTGTAGATAGTCGAACACCTATACCTGAACATGTCTCTACTGTTTTTTTAAAGGTTCTTAGCAATAAAATAAAGTTGAGTGATCTTACTCCATTTATCATGGGAATGGTCGGGAAATAAACAAAAGTTAAGAGATATATGTCTTAACTCCTTTAATTGAGGCACCCATTTAGGAGTCGGTTTAATAGTTCAGTTTAATCGGGATATGGATATGATTTAAAGATACGTCAATTACATTCGTTCCATTGATCAAATAAATCGATTAAATAACAGGAGGAGCACTTTATATGGATACTATATTAAGAGTATCATCAATATCAAATCCAAGTTCAGTTGCAGGTGCAATTACAGCCGTATTTAGAGAAAGAGGTAATGTAGAAATTCAAGTAATGGGAGCCGGCGCTTTAAATCAAGCGATTAAAGCCGTTGCGATTGCAAGGGGATTCGTAGCTCCTAGTGGTGTTGATTTGGTTTGTGTTCCTGGGTTTACATATATTTTAATCGATAATGAAGAACGAACAGGAATCAAATTAATTTTAAGCCCTAGAAAAAAACGATAGATTTGCGTTAAGTAAAAAGGACTTTTTAGCATGTTATTGCCGATAATTGCTGTTATACAAACTAAAAAAGCATATAGTATGCATTTTTAAATGCAAAAAAACTACCTCAGTGAACTGCACCCCAATTGTTAGACAAAGAAACTCTAATGATTGTGGACTTGTCAATATTTATTGGACACTAAGTTAAGATACTATGATGAATAGGCTTTTTCGTATTCAATAGGGGAAAGATAATGCAGAGAAGAATGCATTCTTTTGGTATTGTAATAGAGCTCTATATATTTAAATACTTCTTTTCGAGCTTGTTCTGGTGTTGTAAATTTGGCACCATGAATGAGCTCTCTTTTTATGGTCTTATAAAAAGATTCCATTAATGCATTATCGTAGGGGTTTCCTTTTCTGCTGACACTTGAAACAGCACCATACTTTTTCAGTATGGCTTGAAAATTACTACCTGTATATTGGGATCCCTGGTCTGTATGGATAATTAATCCGGTTGGAGGATGTTCTTTGTTATATCCTTGTAAAAAAGCGTCTATCACAAGGGAATCTTTCATCCGTGTACTCATAGACCAGCCACTCACTTTTCTCGAGTACATATCCACAAATACCGCAAGGTATAACGTACCCTTTTGAGTAGGGATATAGGTAATGTCACCGACCCATATTTTATTTCGTCCGTCTGTGTGAAAAACTTGATTTAGGAGGTTGGGCCTTTCTATAGAAGGTGATTTTTTATTATAACGTTTATAGCGATACCTGCTTCCTTTCGCATATAGGTTCATTTGACGCATCAGTTTTCCTACTCTTTTTCTGTTTACCTTGATTCCCTTCTTCTCAAGAACCTTTGTAACTCTTAAAGATCCGTATCGACCCTTATGTTCCTTAAATATCTCCTGTATTTCTGCACGTAACACTTCATTCTCTAAAGCTCTTTTAGAAGGTTTTCTCTGTAAATATTCATAGTAACCTGATCGTGAGATGTTTAACGTTTTACAAGCCTTCTTGATGTTATAGTTGTGTTTATTTTCTTTTAAGAATTGAAACCTTACACATTCTTTTTCTTCAAGAAGACCCGGAACTTTTTTAGTAGATCAAGCTCTTTTCTAAGTTCTTCATTCTCACGTTTAAGCTTTTTCATTTCATACTGGGAATTATAAAGTGCGCTCCCACGGCCTGGAAACGCACTTTCCCCATATTCTTCGTATTCACTTACCCAACGATATAGCGTATTAGGATGAATAAATAATTCTTTCGCAACCTCTTTTACAAATAGGTTCTCTTCCAGTACCAACTGAACTGCAGCCATTTTAAATTGACGATCATAAACTTTTCTACCCATAAACCGAATCACCTTTTTCTCTTAATTTAGTGTCCAGTTTATCGTACCATCTCCAAACGTAGTTGGCATGAGTACGGTATTCGACTGGACTCATGCCTTTCAATTCTCTCTTAATTCGAGTGTTATTGTAATAGTGTATATATCCTTCTAGTTCTCTCTCAAAATGGTCCATATCTTTAAATTGTTGAAGATATAAAAGCTCTGGCTTCAGTTTGAAAAATAAATTGATAACAAGAAAATAAAGGTTTCTATAATGCCCAAGTTTGCGTTGAATCAGGAGTTATATGAAAAACAAAAGTTAATTTTGTCAGCGAGCATTTCTCTGCATTTTAAAGTCTTTGATTAACTAGGTTTTTATTTATAAATGATTGTGACGAGAAAGCAACTTTCTATTTGTACGGGAGGTGCTTTTTCGTTTCTTATAAAAATATAAAAATGGAGGAACGAAAAAAGCTCAATTTCTCTAGTTTAATACTTAGGAATTGGACCTTTTAATATTAGAATTCCCTTAACATTGTAAATCCGCATTTCCTGACCCTACCCCTTTTAGATAGAGGAGAAACTACTCTTTTGTATCCCTTTCATATAAATATAAAATATAATCAGTCATAACACCGGGATGGCCCAATTGCCGTAGCATAGCTGTAATATTGCCACGATGATATGTTCCATGATTGACAACATGTTGTACTACATCAGATAAACGGGTTTCGAGTCGTCCAGCAATTGAAGTTTCCAGCACAAAGGCGGTTTCTATATCTTCTTGAGGATTGAGAAATGCTTTGTACCTGTCAGATAAATCGAAAAACATCGTTTCTACTTCCTCGATCCTTTTCGTTTCAATCTGTTCTCTCAATTGATTAGCCGACGCAGATGCTTCATCAAACTTTTCACCAGAAATACAATTTAACCATATGTTGTCAGAGACATAAATGTGCGCCATCACCTTTGATATAGAAGAAAAAACGCTCTGAATTTCCTTTTCGTAAATGTCCTCAGAAAGTTCTTTTAATCGGTCGAAAATTTTTTGGTTTGCCCATACATGGTAATCGTACAATTTTAATGAGTGATGTGACATTTGAAACTCCCCCTATTTCCCAATTCATTATCGACATTACACAAGGTATCAGTAGTCAACTTAACTATACTTCTATAAAAATATCCTCCAGACCTTTTATTTAGAGGAGTTTTTTGTTCACTTAATATGAATTATAAGAAGTAACAAACTTTTAAAATTCCTATTATTAAAGGTTTTGTATATTCATAATTCAAATGTTGTAAAAGAAAAGAATAACTCTTGCCTTGTTATATTCTTTAGGACAAAATACAATACTGAGATATTTTCTCACCATTTTTATTCTGATTTAAAAACCTACTGTACTCTTGTTTGCACAGTAGGTTTTCTATTATAGAAAAGCGTACAATTCAATCACAGTACAAAAGATGGGAAAAGGAATGATTAAATACTGAATAATGGTAATTGTTATCTTTGTGTAAAATCTAATAACTCTTCTTATAGCTGTAAATAGATAAAAACATATTGACATTTAATTTCAAACTAACTATGATGATATACATTACATACACTTTAATTTAATAAACAAAAGCTAAGATAGGATCTTAAGTAATCCTAATCTCCCTGTTATAGAGAGCTGATAATTGGTGGAAGTCAGTACAAAGATTAGAGATGAAATTCACTCCTAGAGCTTCCTCTTCTAATGGTATTTTAGAGAGGACGGATAAAACCGTTATGCTAATTAAGAGGTAAGATGTTTTTACAATATAGGGTGGTACCGCGAAATTTTCGTCCCTGCTGAATAATTCAGCAGGGACTTTTTTATGTTAAAAGGAGGGCATCATGAAAGAAAATACTGCATCAAAGAATACGTTAAAAAAGCAATTATTACCGCGGCACATTCGAATGATTGCTATTGGAGGAATGATTGGAACAGGGATTTTCAAAGGGAGTGCTGATACAATTGGATTAGCAGGACCTTCGGTTATCTTTTCGTATCTATTTGCTGGACTATTGCTTCTCATTGTAATGGGGGCTTTGGCTGAAATGGCTATTGTATACCCATCGCACAATATGAAAGATCTAATTCAAAAAGCTTTTGGAAGACGTTTTTCTTTTGTAACGGGAGCTACTTATTGCTTTATGTGGCTTACTGTGTGTGTTATTGAAGTCATCGCTGCAGGTAGTTTTCTGCAATATTGGTTTTCTTCTATCCCTTTATGGATTCTTTGTCTTATTTGTTCAATTGTACTTATTTTAATTAATGCTACAAGCGTAAAGTCTTTTGGAGAAATTGAGTTTTGGTTTGCTGGTATTAAAATCTTTGTTATTATTGCTTTTATTTTATTAGGTATAGCGATACTATTTGGAATTATGCCAAGCAATAATTCATCTTCTCATTATCTTCATAATTATAGTGATTTTATACCAAATGGCTGGAAAGCCGTTTTCTCTACATTACTTGTAGTCATTTTCTCGTATGGAGGATCAGAACTCATTGGTTTAACTATTACAGAAACGAAAGATGCTGAAAAGGTATTACCAGGGGTAGTTAAAGGCGTTATGTGGAGAGTAGTTCTGTTTTATACTTTGCCTATTTTTATTATCTGTGGCTTGATACCATGGGATAAAATTGATGCAAATGCTAGCCCTTTTGTGCAGGTATTTGAAACAGCCGGGCTTCAAGGTGCTTCTCATGTTATGAACTTTATTTTATTAACAGCTGTCCTTTCAGCAGCCAATTCAGGTATTTATGGCTGTACAAGGATGCTTCATTCTTTATCTCAGTCGGGAGATGCTCCTAAAAGTTTGTCCTATGTAAATAAACAAGGCGTACCTGTTTACAGTTTAGCTTTCAGTGTCCTATTTTTATTATTGGGAACGTACCTCGTATACTTATATCCTGAAAAAGCTTTTTCTTATTTATTAGCTATTCCTGGATTTACAGTTTCTCTTATATGGATTAGTATTTGCTTAGCTCAGCTAAAGCTACGTCCTCAATATAAAGAAAAACCATATTTTAAACTTTGGGGCTTCCCTTATTTAACGCTCTTTGCCGCATGTACATTAATTATTAGCTTCATAGTCTTTCTCATAGACAGTGCGAATAGGTTAAGCTCTATAGTTTGTGTAGCATTCGTTCTTGTAATGGTAATTCTTTCATTTTTCAAAAAGAACACCAAACCTACTTCTCTTGAAGTACCGAATGATACCAATTAGATTTTACATTCTTCAAAAACTTAAATCAAAAAAAGATACTTTATAAAGTATCTTTTTTTGATTTATAGAATCACTTGCTTCATTTGAGAGCATTTTTAGTGATTTAACTCACGATTTGTTTTTGGGATTTTTGCTCTTCATTCCAAGCCTCTAAGGTTTCATGCAAGATACTCTTTGCATCTTCTTATAGCTCTTTTCGCTGTGAGTGTCGTTTATTCCTTTAGCGTAATATGCCATATTCGTTTTGAGCAATTCTTTCATTTTCTGCATAGCTTGTAGATTAAAATAAGCAACATCGATTCCCGTTAAGTGCCCAAAATGGTGATGTACGATTGTGTTTGACATACCTTTGTTATCCACACTGTAAATTCGTTAATCATGTTGATTAACTCACGAATGTACTTGTTTTTGTGATGATCAAACTGTTTGTACGTTTCCTTTACTTTGCTAAAATCAATCCATTTCTTTAGTTTAATCATAGGCGGATTAGTGCTCAAAAAATATGCGAGTTCTTGCAGCTGATTACTGATCCTCAGCCATGTTTCTGCTTTGATTTCTGTCACTTGGGTAGGTTGATACTGTGGCACATACTTGCAAATAGTGGTGTAGAAATAAGCAAAAGCTTCATCAGCAAAATAGACCGATTCTTTATTCCAATACTTTGCATTGTACTCCCCTGGTTTCACTTCTATATAATAAGCATTTTCGACCTTGTCCACATTGGTTATCATTTCAAAAGGAGATTCCATAGTAACACCTCTTTTTTAGATAACGTTAGTATGTCCTTTTTTATTAGTGATTTACCTAAAAGTTACTCCCAAGTTAATATCATGTGCTTTTATTTTTTTTAACCATTTATAAAACATAGGTATGATTGCCTTTCCTTTGAATAGGTTAGTTGTACAAAACCATATAGCCGAAAGGAAGTAGCAATTATGCATATAGAAATGAATATCTTATTTACTTTAGGTTCTTTACTGGGTTTATTAGCAGGTGGAGGACTTCTCAAATTAGTAAACCATCTGGCAAGGGGAAGAATCCAATTTATGTATGCTATATGCGGTGGAATCTTATTGGGCTTATTGTTTTTCGATATCCTTCCGTCTACTTGGCATCTATATGATTTAAGAGGCGTTTTATTAGGGATTGTAGTCGGATATATCATCATGCTATGCATTGACCTCTTTTTGCATAAACAAAACAGCGAAATTTCACCCTTACAGGCACTTATCTTATTAACGGTTGCTATCTTTTTTCATAATGTCATCACAGGTGTTACCTTTGGAATAACAGATATGCACCAATCAGCTTCTGTATTCGCAGCTACCCTTTTACATCAGGTCCCAGAGGGGATGGCAATTATGACAGTCCTCTCTATAGCAAAAATACCTAACACCTTCTTTTTACTAATTATAGCCATTCTGTCGCTGTCTTTAGGAGGCAGTTTATTCATTGGTGAAAGTGTACAAGTTTCCTCACTTAAACTACAAGCTTTGTCGACTGGCGCAGCAATCGGTACACTGTCTTTTGTTATCTTTCATGAAATAATTGGAAATACCATCAAGCACTTCAGGAAATTGCATGTATGGCTATTAATTTCGCTAGGATTCGTAATTATTTATGTTTATCAATATTCTCTTTCATTATTTCATGGCCATTAGAATGATTAAATTTAAGTGTCAAAAAGACACCTACAATTGTATGCAGCTATACCTCACTGTGATCATTTATAAAAGAAGAACATTTCATAGAATGTTCTTCTTTTACATTACTTCCTAGAGTCATGATTATGGTAACTAGAAATAACTGCTTAGAATCCATATTTCATTCTCTTATATATAAGCATCTGTATGTTACCACTCTCTCCACTCTTCTGTGATATCCTCTTCAGTCTCTAAGCCAGCTGCATTTGCAGCTTTGATGATAAACTCGCAAAGTTCTTCTCTTTCTAACGTTTCAATGAAATAATCAAATTGTTCATTTAACTCATTTAATCCTATAACTATCTCTTGTACATATTCTAAGATATCTTGTTCTGACATTTTATCTACAGAACCTTCAAGTCTATTAATATAAGTATCAAGAATTTCATCAGTGGCTTTAATATTCTCTACAGTGAAAATCTCATCATCTTCCATTCTTTGTTGCCAAGCTGCTGTCGGTTTATTATTTTTTAGTTCTTCCATCATTGTATTATCACCTTAATCTTATTTGGATTTCCATTTAGCTATAAGCCTAATGCTAATCTGATTATATAACAAAATTAACCTAGAAGATTGTAGATACCTTTTTTATTTTTAGTTACTGTGAGACAGGTGATTATGGATATAAAAAATGTGCTAATTAGTGGATGAATCCTACTTTTCACTTAAATAAAAGGTCAATTTCTTCTCGATCATAATCCAAAATCCAATTATTATATTCTTCATAAAGAAAGCGTATAGATTCTTTACTTGAGGCTAAGACATCACATCCGCGATCATCATACAAATGAAAAATCTTTTTTTTAGAGAGATTAATAAAGTAAATATCATAACTACTTTGGGAATTACTCTTCAGAATAGTAGATGGATGAGCAAAATCTTCATAATTAATAGCCTTTAAAAGTTGCGCATATCTTAATTCTGTTTTCTTACAAGAAAGTACATAGCGATGAGTCAAAGATTGATCATCGTCTTCGTCTTCATCCTGAAATACACTCGGCAAACAGTGATGGTTTAATTGATATAGCCGCTGTTTATCTTTTATGTATTTTAAATAAACGTTTAAAGGTCTTTTTTGAAGGAAACGATCTTTGTTCGTAGTATGCACATCCGTAATAAAAAGAATCTCATCTCCCTCTTCAAATACTCTGTGAAATAATGTGATTGATCGATGAAAAGCTTGATTCAAACAATCTTTTTCGTGAGATGAAATTAATGGATCTGATATTTCAAAGCGAATGCTATATTTCCACGAATAAAACAGAGCTGGACTTAAAGTTAATCCTTCAAAGTATTTTTCTAAAAATGAAGGTAGAGTGTTAGTGCTCATGTATTTTTCTCCAAATTTTTTAGTTTTTATAGTTTATAAGTAACTTTTTTTACTTAAACATTAAGTAATTGTTCGATTTTATATGTAGGATTAATAAAGCCCTTTATTTTAAAAAATAAACTTAAAAGCCACCTCGAATTGTCAGGAAAGGTAGCTTACAAGAGAAACTTAATATGGAATTATAAAGTGTAGTATATTTTTCCTAAAAAAACTATTCTCTACCTCATAAATACATTCGTAAAACGCAAGCTTTTTATGCATTTTGGCAGTTAATCTTCCCTATCGAATCTTAATCTATTTTTGCATGTGTGTTGAAAAATCACATTATATGAACTCAGAATGAATATTTTATACAATCACAATAGCTTCGTAAGTGCTTGCCACTGATGACACCTCATGGAATCAAGAGGCTCTAAATCTTATAGTGCTGCTTATTTCTTAAATCAGTCTATTTATTAAAATAAAAAGCACCTCAATTAATAGATGCCTAGTTTTTATTATTATTTTTCTTCTGTAATCATAAACTGTACCACGTTATTTAAATTGATGTGCACTAACTCTTTTTCATTCGAAATGAATCTTTCATATTTTGTTATATGACTAATGACTTCTTTCTTTGATGCGGCTTCGAATTTTAATTCCTTTGTCCTGCCATTTATAAATTCGAAAATAACTTTAAATTTAAGCATAGGTGTATCTCCTCATTATCTACTTATTATTCTTGTTTCATCAATTCTTCTTCAAAGAAAAAAATACTTGGATATTTAGTAACCGTATAAGAGTATCTTTTCATGTTTTTTACATAATGACTTTTTAAGATTGTTACTAATTCATTCGATACTCTTATAGTTACTGTTTTTCCATTACTAAATATTTTCACGTTATATCCTTCATCTTCTCTCCTATTAAAAATAATAAGGTTATCGTATTATTCTTATAATAGAGCTGAGAAAAGCTTACATCAATCTGTACAGATTTTCCTCATTCTGGTATATGAGCTCAAAAAGTATATAGTTATAAAATAGTAAAGGATTATTTTATATAGATTTTAATCACCTACTGTCACTTTTCTACCTCTCCTATGTTCTGTTCTTGCCTTTTTAATAGCGAACAGAGCCAAGGAACGTTCGCTATTAATGATGGGTGAGAAAAATGGGTCAGTCCTTAGTCATTCCTATTACCTTTGGGCTAACGTTTACATACGCATCAATGCGCCATTAGGCTTTGGTAACTCCTCAGCTGTTATCAGATTCATTTTACAAAAATGTTCAAAAAATTGTTGTGCCAGCTCTCTTTCCTTTGGGTCACTTTTCAACTCAGCTATATCAAGTAAAATTTGAGCCATCCATAAATTATCAAAATAACGGTATTTACCTGTATTCCATGTCATTTTTTGGGATGTTCTTTCATTTACATAATATTTCCAGAAAGGCATCTGATCCGATTCCTGTTCTGTAAGCTGGAGTCTGTATTTTGAATGAGCAGGAATATATCCATCTTCACAAAGCTTACCGATAAAATCTTCATTCACCATATAGACGCCTAAGATACGTCTGTCTTTTTCAGGCATACTGGAATCTATTGCTGTTAACAAGACAGCACTATTTTGGTGCAAACGAATGGGTTTGGTGGGCTTCCCCTTGTTATTACCGCTTTTTATTACACCTGAAAAAACCTTCCACTCTAAAAAAGAACTATTCTGTTCTTCTGTGTCACACCAAAAAACCATTTGTGATTCAGAATGAAGTTTATGATTTTTCATAAGTTTTTCAAGTCCCCAGCGAAGTTCTTGGTTTTTTCGTTGTAGTTTTTTTTCCTCTTCCTTCTTCCGTTCTTCCTCGTTGTGTTCCATTTCCTTTTTTTCTATAATTTTTTCGAGTGAATGAGCAACACTTTTATCATGCAGTTTTAGATGCTTTCCAAATACATCGGGGAAAACAAATTTTTTATTTTCCGATGCGAAATGTATTTCAATACTGGAATCATTACATTTAACTATACTGCCTATCCCAAAAAGCTTGTGTGTAACTTTCTTATTGATTAGATTCATTATTCTAGGCCTCCTTGTAGAATAAAAACTCGGTTACTATTAGATAGTAAATTAATAATTTTATTCAACTAACTTACCTTTAAAGCTCACACAACTGTTTGAGTTTTTTTTCAGTTTAAAAAAGGGTATTGAAAAAATGCATCCATAATTCTATCTGAAAAAAACACAGCGGAATTCGGAATACGATCGAAAAAACAATTGTAAAACTATTATAACATTTTTTGAAAACATTACAAATTTTTCATTGACAATATATTTTAATTTGAGGTAAAATGAAGTTTTGTTGTTTACAATAACTCAAAATAAAAGTCTCCAACAAGTCATGAAACTTCTGGAAAGTCCCTATAAATAACCATTTGATTACTGGTGATAAGCGAAATGATTCCACCATTAAACTAACCCTCATGACGTTGGAGGCTTAGTTTAGGGATGTACTACTACAGTAAGTGGTACAATTAAAAAGCAAAAGAAGAAGATATGAACATTATTACCAAGTGTTTAGAAATTCTCATATAAAAAATTCCGTGCATTATCCCATGAAAATAAAATGGTAAGAAACACTAATTGATATAAATGATTATTACTCTTTTATAAGTTATAATGTAATATGAGGAGTAGTGATGTTAGTATGTATTATTACGGCAAAAGAAATCAAGAACCTTTAGCTCAAGAACAAACAGAGGTTTGGGAATGTACAGTAGAAGATTGTAAGGGCTGGATGAGAAAAGATTTCTCTTACGACAACCACCAAAAATGCCCTTTGTGTGGAAATCACATGGAAGCTGGAGAACGGCTTATTAATAAAATCCCCCTTAATCCCCATCGAAGATAATTTGTACCAATGCTATCGCATAGATTAAAAATTACTACTATATTATTTAATTGAAAATATAGTTAATTTATTTGCATTTGCTTTCTATTTCTAATGTATGTTATAACTAGTTATACCTTGTATCGATCGTCTTGTCTAAAACCCAGGCTTTTTTTTAAAGCCTGGGTTTTCTATTGAACTAATAGTAGATAAATCATGGTTTTCTAATTATAAGACCATAAAAAAAGACTCCTTCATAAGGAGTCTTTTTTGTTATCACTTTTAATTATGCTTTGTGAACGTTAGCAGCTTGTGCTCCACGTTGACCTTGCTCGATATCAAAAGTAACTTTTTGACCTTCTTCTAATGATTTGAAACCTTCACCTTGAATAGCACTGAAATGAACGAATACATCGTCTCCGCCTTCGATTTCAATGAAACCGAAACCTTTGTCTGCATTAAACCATTTTACTGTACCTTGTGTCATAATGTTGCCTCCTGCTGTGGAATACTCCACAAATGTATTACCTTTCTTGCCCAATCATACTATTTCAAGATAAAAACTTCTGTTTAAGGTTTTTTCTTCTCTCAATCTTATACCGAACAAAAACAAGTTAAATGTAGTGTAACACATAGGGATGTCGATAGCAAATAATTGCTTTATTCCATTTAACCGTTATAATCATACTTGTCTACGGACTAAACTAAACAGTGAGAAAGAAGTGCCATTATGAGAAAGTTAAAACCCTCTTTTCAAAACCTAGTCAATGAAAATAGACATAAAATACTAGAAGATAAAAAGGTCATGGAAAAGATTGAAGAAAAAATTGAAGCTCGCCAGGAGCAGGCTATAAAGATGAAAACGAAATAAGAGTAGAATAAAAACATCCTATCTAAACGGATGTTTTTTTGTATTTTACTACTGTTGCATTTCTAGGTAAATGGCTTTTTACAGGATATTTCATCTGCTATGTCGAATCTAGCAAGTCACAAGAAAGGGGCTGTTAATATGAATTCAAAAGAACAAAAGAGGTTGGCAACTACTAGAAAACAAATGGAGAATGCTAAAGAACAAATTGATTTATCTTCCGAGTTAGAACAAGACTTGGAAAATTTAGGATTACAACGACGAATGAAGCAATTAGAGTTAGAAAGCAAGTTTCTAAAAAACCAGAATGATGAACTACTTTAATTCACAGCACCCATTCAGGGGTGCTTTTTCAACATTTTAATACTTTTACCTCAGCCCCCCTATCCATGATCAATACTTTCTCCCAGAGCAAACGAATAACAAAGATGGTTTATTCTCTTTTTGTCTAATTCAGCTCTGTCTATCTATGTATGTTTTATGATGATCTTCCATTAATTTCTATTTACTTTAAATCAACGTGTTTCATTTCCAAAATAAATCTTTGATGGTCCAGATTACTTGATCTACAAAGGTTAATTCACGCTTATATCTCTTCCATTCCTTCTCATAGTTAACCTCAATATGACATCCAAAAAAAAGAGCTAATCGTCTAGTTGAAATATTTTTATAATGGCTTCTTTATGCTTCTTCATAAATTATAGTATTAAGACACAACAAAATTTGACAAAATAAAAAACTTAACCTTATCCTATACTTAAAGATAAACTCAAGGAGTTGAGTTATAACATAAATGGATAACATGCAGCGCTTTATAGAGTTAGTTTTACAGTTTGAACAATCCTTAAATAGAAAGCTAACTAATCAAGAAAAGGAATTCCTAATGTGGGTTGTAAAAAAGGAAAAACAGATAGAAGCGTAATTCTGAATTAATTACTCCTATCTGTTTTAGTAATGAAGGGTAGAGCCCTTCTTTTCAATTCTTCTTCGAGAATAAGAATGTTTGATCATGTAATTTCTCCTTTACCTGTACAAACCCTCCCATAACAAGTAGCTCTAAATGTGTTGTATTATCTTCTATCCCAAAAGTTTTACATAATTCATATCGAATTTTCACAAGTCCCAATTCGTCTAATTCCCTTACAATACCTGTTCTTTTTATTTTATCTGAATTAAAACCTTTGTTCCACTAGGCAATTGATCGACGTGATAAGATATCAAAGAACCTGTGCTCCGATTATCAGCAGGCTTAGCATACTCAATTTCTACACCTGTTCCTCCTTCACCACAAAATGTCATTGAAAATTCTCTTCTATCATAACCTTACTTAATAGGAAGCCTCTTTAAAGATTGGCTTCTGTTCTCTTCTGCCCCATCAGGATTAATTGTACAAATAGCTGACTTACCCTTGTTAATGGCATGTTCAGTATGCGCTGCGGTTTTAGAGTATTTATCAGTCGGAAAATAGATTACTTTATCTATCATAGGATGTGGTACTTTCTTGTGACGAAGAGAATAAATCCTTTAAGTCAATATTTTCTACGTCAGTCACATAAGCTAAAATCAACAAAATAAAAATAATCCAGTATATGATTTTTTTCAATTTTCTCAACTCCTTCACTAAAAATAGTAGTATGAGAAACACTCAGAATTGCAATTAATGGACAATGACCCTCGAAATAAAGAATATCTTCTTCTGGTAGATTCTCAATAACAATATTTCAACACTTATGCACCAGAATCCCCTTAACTATGTATAGCTAATTTATGATTAAGGTTTTCCAATATAGATAGCCCCAAAAAGTACACCTTTTTGGATTGGGGAAAAATGACTTAAAAAACAGCTATCCCATTCGAAAAAGTATACTTTTTCGAATGGGATAGCTCATTAATGTCTATATTTTTTGTGTTTTCTTGTAATTTTTTGATATGTTTTGTAGAAACCATTTTCATTCTATCTTATATTGCTCATAATATTTTTTATTGGCTCTATCTTTTTATTATAGACCTACTAAATTTCCTAGAAACTGAAAAATTTCGATGAGGTGAGAAAAAGCTATGTCAATGCTAATCAATTCAGTAGGTCAAATAAAAGACTTACGAAAGTACATTGCAAAAAAAAGGAAAGAATTAATTGATCTAGGTAGTAATTATGGACTTTTAGATAAAAAAACAATTAAGTGTAGTCAAGATTTGGACAAGCTTATAAATTTGCATATGAAATCTTATTCTAGTTCAACTAACATGTTTTTAGATTACGGAGGAGATCTACCTAGAATGAGACACTCCTATAGTAATTATAAAATTAGTGATTTCAAATATGAGGTAAAAGCCGTTGAGCTTGCAAGAAGTAATATTCGTTTTTGTTCTGCCCAATTGATTGCTCATTCAAATCTAGCAACATTTGGAGTATGTACTGCTTTAGTTCTAGTTGATAATGGAACTAAAGCAGGTTTTGTTGCCCTTCAAAATTTACGGAAGTTAACAACTCGTTCGTGAAAATCTATCTTTTATAACGCTTTAAACTAAATGTATAAATACTTAAAAAACATCAGATTAGAAAAACTGATGTTTTTTTAAGCACTTTAAACTCAGAAACTGATACTAATTTAACTTTTCCTCATAAATCTTGTAACTCAATTTCACAAGTACCATTGTTATATAACCACAAAACAGTATACTTTTTTCTTTAAATATAACATTACAATCAACCTTTACTAATTATCCTTTCAAACACAAGGTTTTCTGAATAATCCTTTAAGGATACTAATTCATTAGTGTCCTTTTTTTTTGAGAAAACAGGGAATCTTTTAAGGCTCGTCGTATTAATAGGGATAAAGAGGTGATTGGGTTGACACAATTAATTATTAATGATGTTGAATTTAATGTTGAAAATTTTGAAGAAAAAACAATTACACATTCCCCTACAGGTGAGCAGCTAAAAAAGATTGGTTTTGCATTTTCGGTTATAGGAAAAAAAGATTATAACTTATATGACTTCTTTTTCGAGAGCCCCGATTTTGAGCTTACTATTGTTGATACAAATGAGAAACTCAAAATGAAAAATATTTCACACAGTACTTTTTATCAAGCTGCAGAGATATCAGATGACACAAAAGTCGTATTTAGAATTAAGCTACAACAAGAACCAGCCAAAGAAAAAGAACTTACAAAAGATCAGAAATTGATGGTAAATGCCGTAAATGAGGTTGTTTTATCTAGAGTAAGATTTAAAGCGTTAGAAGAAGTACTAGAAGAGAAAGGAGTATTCAAAGGCAATGAATTATTTGATAAGATTGAAAAAGTAACTAAAAGAGACTTTGAAACGTTAAAGAAAGAAATACTGGATGATAAAGAAGAAATAAACATGTAAAAGCACCTCTATTTTATCAAGGTGCTTACGTGTTTTTCTATAAAGAGCCTTTTCGTATAGTATTTCTGAGAATACCTATTATGTAAACTTTGAAATGAATTATTACTCAGTGACTTCTTTTTCCACAGTACTTATTATTCTATACAAAGCTAAAGATGTAGTCTCCACATCCGGAAAATATTCAATATGGCCTGTTTCAATATTCTTCACTTGAAAATTCTTTAGTTCTTTAGAATAACTGAGAGAAAAGGTATGATTTCCACTACAAAAGGTATGAGTGATTTCACTATCTTCATATCGTAATAACGTTTCTAACATTTCTTTGATTTTTATTATTGTCATGTATCACCAAACCCCTTTCTCACTATTTAAAGAAATTTTACAAATTAAGGTTTAATCCATTTTAACATAGGGTATATTTATAAGTTATTACCTTCAATAATTGAAATAAAGATTTTAAAAATGAAATAAATTTGTAAAAAAAACAAAAAATGTAATGTTGTATTGAGATTAGGTGATATATGACAAATGCAACATAGTTGAAACTACAGATAGATATGGTATAAAAGATGTATGCGAAATGTATGTTTAAGGGTAAAGATGTAAAGGATCTTATTTAAAAACATATTTAGTATGGGGAGTACAAGGCATAAAAATAAATAATAATTCATTTGGGGATATTTATTAATTAAGGGTAACAATAGTCAGTAAATAAGGGGCGTATTCAAAATGGAGATTATTTATAATTCAAGAGAGAAAATGACCGATTTTATTAAAGATAACAGACAAAATTTCCAAGATAAACTCTTATCAGAGGCGGTTAACGTAGCCTCTAAGATTAATGACATTTTAGAAACTGGAAATATTGATCTTTTAAAAAATGCTCAAAAGTTATCTCTATATGTCGTGGAGCAAAAGGAAGAACAACTTGTTGCTTTCGCTCAACAAGAAGGGGTAGCCTGGGCTGAGCACTCCTTAACTCTTGCCTTCAAACTAGAATGGGTACAGTCTATTAGGCGAACATTATGGCATTTTCTCTATCAATATGATCGAATAAATAACCTATTTAATAGCCGTGAAGAATTTTATGCCTTAGAGAAACAGATTAATGATCGGATTGACCAGTTTCTTAACACTTTTCTAATTAGTTATTCAAAATATAAAGATGAATTAATCGCTTCTCAGAGAGAATTAGTTGAACATTTATCGGTTCCTGTTATACCACTTAGTCAATCCATAGCTGTATTACCGTTAATCGGAATGATAGACACATACCGTATCCAAACGATTGAGGAGAAAGTACTGACAGCCATATCAGATTTAAAGATTCAAACATTAATTATAGACCTTTCTGGAGCTGCTAACATGGAGATGCATGTTATTGATCATTTTCAGAAAGTGTTAACTGGAATTTCAATGATGGGATGTAAAGCTATTCTTACAGGTTTACGTGCTGACCTAGTTAGGACCATGATTCACTCAGGAATCTCCTTTGAAGAAAAGGCAGAAACAAAAGGAACGTTACAGCAAACATTAAAAGAATACCTAGAACTCCACCAGATATAGGAGGAATAGAGAGGTTTTCTCTACACGTAGAAATAGAGATGAGTTTGTGCAATTAGAAGTGTTGTTGAAAAAGTAAATAAAGTTTATTCTACCTGAATAACCATTACTAAGATAACCCTGGATTTATAACTCTAGGGTTGCTTTACTATAGTACCGATAATGGTGCGACAAGAAGTCGCTTTCTTACAGTATAGCAAACGCTACTCATCTAGACGCAAAAGCAATCTCCGTCCAAAACGGCATGCTTGGTAACGAGCCTGTCGTTTGCATGAGGAAATGCGGAAACGGAGGAGAAATGCTGCATGGTCTAGAATACTGCTAGGAGAAAATAGGTATGGTAAACGAAAGTGAAGGGGCTCTCTCGCCGGTTGGCACTCAAACACGATTGTTGGAGTGCTATGAGGGTCTTCGTATAAAGACATTGTCGATTCCTTAATGCCTCCCGTCACGCCTACCATTGACAACTGTGTAGCCCTTACTCTGAAGATAAGTCTTCTCTATCAGCAGCTTCGGGCGGTGTTTCCATCCACCCATTTTCTATCATGATATCGGCTGCGTCATGAACAAATCCTGTTATATCCTTTAAAAAATCTGCATACATTAGCGCTAAATCGCGTCTTCCGTTTACTGCTACTGAATTTCCAAAATTTCTTACTCTCATTGAAAACATATCCATCTTATGAAAAACCATTAATTTATCGGAAAAAGGAGAAAATGTTGAAGTTGTCACTAAATGATCAATTAGTTCTGGAGAAGGCAAGTTATCATCATGAAGTTTTTTTATATAACCTTCAATCGCTTTATAAGTAAGTTCTTCTCCTTTTATAAATAAATTTCGAATCTTTTTCGTTTTTGTAACTTGACTAAACGCCATTACCAAGGCTTTGCTTGCCACGTTTGTCTCTAGATTATCGTATAAATGAGCAATTTCTAACGCATGTAAAGGTCGTACATCTCCAATGAAACCTTTTAAATAATTTTTATGTGCTATATTTACTTTTTGTGGTGCCGGAATAATAGGCGATTTAATAACCCACCCTTTAATTATTGAAACATCTTTGATATGTTCACCCAATTCTATAGTTGACTCCATACAATAAAGAGAAAATTTCCTTATATCCGCTCTATACATTAACGGTATTCCTACACTGTAAAGACTAAGCCCTACTTTAGTTACGTATCTTAAATAATGTACATAGAACTCATCTTCAAATAATCTTGGAGCAGCAAGATTAACATCATCTTTTGTGAAACCATTTGGAATGGGAATGTTCTCTTTTATGAAAGTATCTTTTATAGTACTTTGAAATTCTTTACTCAAGTTTAATGCATTTTCTAATAACTTCTTTACATCTTGGTCTTCAACATGTTGGAGAAAATAACTTAGAATACATGTAGCCATGCTATTACCCATATATATAGCCCAAAGTTTACCTATTTCCGCAGAATTTAATTTTTCCATATGAAATCTCCTAAACCGATTTTTTCTTAGATTTACCATTAAAAGAATATCTATTCTTCTAATCCCTAAACTATAGTTTTTCCAGAAAAATTATTTAAATAAATCTCAACCTGTGCATTGGTAAAGTAAGATGCTCGATTAACGTCCTGTTGTCTTATTCTAAACTTTAATTATGAGGCAATTCCTTTCGATCATTTGCTTGAGGAGGTTTCTCTATCCATCCTCTTTCAATCATAATGTTTCCCCAACTTATAGTAAGTTTTAAATCCCTTAGAATAGATGCTTCACAATGTGTTATTACATCTATCCTCATACTTGTAGCCATAGCATTGGAGTAATATATCATTGCTAAATTAAACATAAACCCGGCATGAAATAACATTAATTTATCTGAGAAAGGAGCTACTTTCGAATTTGTAACTTGGGTGTCTAATAACCCTGGAGAATGAAGGTTGGCTTCATGTAATATCGAAGAAAAAATACCAATATGTTTGTTGTACAAATTTAAAGCATCACCCATAAATTTATGTGCTTTTTTGTCCTTAGTTACTTGCTGAAAACCAAGAATAATCCCCTTTGCTGCAATACTCTTTCTCAAATTAAAGTATATATTTGAAGCCTCCATCGTATTTAAAGGCCTTTTCTTCCCCAATATGTCCATTGCATATCCTAAGTCCGTAATGAATTCACTGTTTTGTGGCGTAGAATAATAAGGATCTCTTTCATAAATTCCTTTAGATAAGAGAATATCAATTGATTTATTATAAACGTCCATCGCATCAATATTACATTGATAGTAATGATCCCGTATATCTTTTCGAACTGAGCCACTAAAAGACATACCATATCCTGATAATCCATGAATTGTCATATCATGTATGTACTGTAGCCAAAAGGAATCTGTAAATAAAGAAGAAGCTTGCAGGTTTACATCTTTATCCGTGAAGCCATTTGGTAGAGGGAAATTCTCGTTATTTAAAATCTTCGTTAACACTTTAAGATGCTTTTCAGATAATCCTAAACAAAATTCGAAAAGGGATCGAATTCCGGAGTCTTTAACGGTTGCTAATACGTATTTGCTAATACAAATTGCCATTGTTTCCCGAATGTATTGTACCCACAGGCTTGTAATTTCTGAGGAAGTTAATCTATTGTTGTTTCTGCTCAAATTTGTTACCTCCGATAGGATATAAATGCTATACAATAGATTATCCTAATATTTTGCACTTATGCATTATGGTAACAAATCGCATTCATAGTAAAGACCACACACTATTGAACTACCCCTATTGCTAAACATAAAAATCTAATGATAAGAAGGTACACCTTTTTAGACAATGAAAAAATGATTCAAAAAACGTCTATTTAAATGAAAAATATACTTTTACGGACAAAATATTTAAATCTATTATACGAGGTGAAAGTCATTATTATCGTTAACAAAATAAAAAGCAACCTCGGTATTGGCAAGCGAGGTTGCTTTTAATAGGGTTCACACGTAGGTGAATATGAAAGAAATAACTGCAAATAAACAATAGCACTTTTTTGATGGAGATACTATATTTTTCCGTATAAGCATATATATATAAGGTGCACTTTTTATATGTTCTTGTTTCTTTCAACTATCCAAAGAACGCAGTCATATCAACGATGCATAAAAATTTGCATGATTCGGGTAAAGAATCCTTGGTGGAAGCCTACCGCCCCAAGGGTTCTTTTGCTTTCTTACCTCCATAAATAGAGAATATTGTTAAGAAATGTACTTAAGCTAACGGAGCAGGTTAGTTTAATATTTGGACAATTTATTTTTCTAGGTTTTTCTTAACAATGGATGATTCTTTTTTAACGTGAAATCGCTCTTTTAAAAAGCCCCTTAAATTTCTCTTTATCTTCTGATGTAAATGGTTTTGGCCCCTTTGTACGCTTTCCACTTTTTCGAGCCATTGCACTCAAATAACGTGTTTGTAATAATTGGTCAATGTTTTCATTTGTATAGCTAGACCCATTATGGTGAAGTACCGCACACCCTTTTGCTAAACCTAGCGAAGCAAGACCATAATCTTGCGTAACGATTATATCTCCTTTTTCTGCTAACCTCATAATACGATAATCCGCAGCATCTGCTCCAGAATCAACATAAATGGTTTCCACTCCTGATGGTTGTTCCACATTAGAAAAATGAGAAAAGCTAGTAACAAGGATAACAGGAATTTCAGCATTCGTACCTTCAGAGATAATGATATCTTTTACCGGACAAGCATCGGCATCAACATAAATTTTCATCTTAACCTCTCCCTGTAAATAAGTTTGAGTTGATGGTAATGGCAAATTTATCCTTTATCAAACGATAAAGATGGTTTACCTAAAATCATTAAAAAACAGTTGTTTTATTAAAAGGCGCGTTTGTTGAACAAGAAGTAAAATGGTGATACATATTATACATGACTAATATGTATCACTATCTATTTTTTTATGACTTTTTACGATTTGTTCTTGATAAGCTTTTGCGTCTATTTCTGCACAATCAAGATTGTTCTAATTGTGATTTATAAGAGAAAATAAGAAGCTAATTTGACCTTGCGTAACCTCCTAACGTATAAAAAGATTAATTACTTTTTGTGCGTATATTAAGGTGTATTTAGTAGAGTAAATAGACATTTTGTCATTAGCTTTCCTATAGTATAAAAAGGTGTACCTTTTTAGTCTATGTATGTTAGGCAAACCTCACGATAGACTATCTATACATATTTATATTAAATAACCCTTCACTAATCGAATTACGAAGCCTTTATATATATTTTTTCGTTAGAAAAATATATAAGCCTGAAGGCTAAAAATTCACCCTAAAGGTAACTGATCTAGTTAACAAAATAAAAGGCTACACCATTCTGAAATGATGTAGCCTTTTATTTTTAAGTATTAGATGAAATTTGTAAAAAAATAAGCAATTCCTCTACGAATATATCATATTTATATGAGTAATGAATAAATTTTTTTGGATGTCTGTGTATGTATAATGGAAGGATTACAATAGAAATTAGGAAAACACTGTTTGAGTTAACTTATATACTGGGGGTCATAGTATGGTAAAGAAATGGTTACTCATATCAGAGAATAGCGAGATATCCCCTGATCCAAATGACACTATAAGTCTGGACGAATGGGAAAACGAAGGTGGGAGAATAATAAGGAGTATGAAATGAAATAAAAAAGAATCCTTTGTTGTTTGCAAAGGATTTACTTCGGTTAGTTTATATAAATTAACTATTAACACGGTAAAATTAATTATAAAGTTAGCTCTCTAAACTATAATGTGCATTTTTAGCAATTTCCTGAATGGTCATCAAATAACAGAGTTGTAGAGCAGAGTATTTGATAGGGAAAATTTAAAAATGTTAGAATTTTCATGATGAAATGTATGACAAAAGACCGTATAATAACCTTTATAACCTTATTTAAGGTCACCTATTCTGTCTCATAAAACAACAAAAAGCTATTTCATCATCTTTGAAATAGCTTTTTGTTGTTGACGGTAATGAAATTTGTAAATACAGCTTCTATAATATTATAAATTGTCATACAAATATTGATTTAAAAACCTATCTCATTTGAAATGTACCCCAGGTGTTAGACAAAAACTAAAAATGGATATTTCTTATGCAAGAAGCTAAGAACTTGGGTTTATCAACCAATATGGTTAGACATTTTATAGTGCAAAATCAAAAGAAGCCTCTTCCTATCTAAAAGAGGCTTCTTTGAGTGGATTTTTTCTATTTTTAATTTCATAATATCCACTTTACTAAAAAAAATTATTTAGTGTATCTTACAAACTTTATTCAAAAAGAGGGTTCTATTTTAAACCTTGTTTTGGGACAAGTTAATAATTTTATGTAAAATCTCACAAGCTTCATCCCAATTACAACAATCAACTACTTCACCCGTAGAGAGTATGATTATTTCAAACGTTTGAGAGTTTTTAGAATAAAATAAATTAAGAAGCCCAGGAATGGTATGAGTAATATCACAATTTTCATACTCCATTAAAATATTTAGCATGTTTTTAACTTCTAGCAAAGTCATTCGCTTATTATGCCCCTTCCATTATGAGACAACAGTAAGTACGAATTAATCACATTATGTATGTTAATTTTCTAAATTAATACGCTGAAGGTAAAAAAAAGGCCTCTAATATGTGATCAATAATTAATTTTCAATTTATAGTGATTTAATAGCTTCTTTTAATTCTTTTCCTGGTTTAAAAGCAGGAACTTTTGAAGCTGGGATGGCCATTTCCTCACCTGTTTGAGGATTGCGACCTGTGCGCTCAGCACGTTCACGTACTTCAAATGTGCCAAAGCCAAGTAGTTGAATTTTCTCTTCTTTTGCAAGTGTATTAGAAATCGTTTCAAACAACACATCTACGGCTTTTTTTGAATCTTGCTTTGTTAAGTCGGATTTTGTAGCAACTGCATCGATTAATTCAGCTTTATTCATGTTTAAATACCTCATTTCTTACTGTACATACAGTGTGGATATGTAAAACATATCATAGTCTTTAGAAAATGTTCAAACATAAGCTCTTATTTTGATGATTTAAAGGGTTATCAGTAAGATAAATGCTGAGATTCGCGCTTTAGCGAAATGAACTCTGTTCAAGCTAGATAATGAGTCATTCGCTGCAAAATCCCTTACTATAATGTATATCAAGTTATAGAACTGGAAAGATTAATAACTGACTCGACCTTTGTTAAATAAGCATGTATCTTACTATTTAAGATACATGCTTATTTTATGACGAGTTTCTTCTATCTTATTATGTACGGCTTAATTTTTAGTAGATAAGATAAATATGAATAATTTAACCTTTTTAACCAACTTGTTCAAATTAATTCGGAAAATTATTTTTATTAAAAAGTGATTAAGGTAAAGAATAAAAGATAAATTTCTATTTGTGTATCTTAAGATACACCTTTTTATACTAGTAAACGTCAAAGTGAAAACAGTGAATGTTGTATAAATAGAAAATATCTATTTATACAAAGGAGATATAACATTAATTTTATATATTAAGTAATGATAACATTAATGTTATAAATATAAGTAATACCTAACGTATTTTATTAAAAATAGTTATATCATTTACCTATCTTGTAGAAAAAGATCTTATTTGTCGTCAGGTAGAGTAAAGGATAAAACCATGATTTTTATAAGGGAGTTTATTCATTTACTGTTTTATATAAAAGAAATTAGTTTTTTATTTTAGATTTAATTTACGTTATTTAAAACACATTAAAATTAAATACTTATAGATTTATTGTTTATTTGTCATATATATATAACAATTTCTTAGAAGGGAAATAGAAGATAGATTCGTATAGGATAAGAAGTAAAAGTTCATTTTTGCCTGGGTTAAGTGTAAATAATGAAATGTTTAATATTTACTTGATTACATCTGTGTATTTCTTGAAAGAGAAAGTCTCTCCATTTAGCAAAAATGGGTTATTGGCAAAATGGATTTTAAAATAAAAAATATAATTCTTTAATCTCTCCTGTATATTAATCTATAAAACTGTCCAAACTAATAACGTATTCCCCCCTATTCCGATAAATTTGAAAATCCTTTGCCTATCAGCAAAGGATTCTTTTTTATTAAGTACAATTTATTATAAATGATTTTACGTAATGTGAATTATCAGTAAAAGAAGACCCCTAAGTAAAGGTCCTTGTTGTTTTAATATTGATTACCTGTGGCTCTAAGAGAAGAAGCTCCAATAAACTCCCCAACTGATTGAGTTCTTTTTATTTTAAGTTTCTGTGGGACATGCGTTTATTATAGCTATAGAGAATTAACTGTATTAAAGAACTTGTTATATATTGTATATTAATTAAAGGGTATTTACCTACTTTTATCTAATCTTATAAGAGAGCAAGTGCATAAAAGCTAGGTTATTCTTCTAATATACTTGCTTAAACAAATGAAATGAGGTGTTTGACTATGAATAAAATAGAACTAATAAGTGCCGTTGCAACAAAAGCAGGTCTAACACAGAAAGACGCTACAAAAGCTGTGAATGTAGTATTTGAAACAATTGCTGCCGAACTTGCCAAGGAAGAAAAAATCCAACTAATTGGCTTTGGCACATTTGAAGTACGAGAACGTGCAGCACGAACAGGTCGAAACCCTCAAACAGGTGAAACAATGGAGATTCCTGCTTCAAAAATTGCTTCCTTTAAAGCAGGGAAGGAATTAAAGCAAGCTGTTAAATAACCTCGTGTATCTACAATGGATAGAAAAGGTGCCTTGGTTTGGTTTTTATAAAGTAATATAAGTTTATAAATTAAACACCCATTTGCCTTTATTTCTGCATATATACTCTGCTTCTTCAATCAAATCCTTTCACAAAGATAATTATTGTCCCATTTCAAAGACTTTTTTCATTTTACGTAAAATTTTTTATAAACTTATTCAAGAGGGAGCAAATCGGATGTCACAAGAAATCGAATTATTGAATATGGGAATTCATTTATGTAAAGAGATTAGGGATTTATTAGAAGAGAGAGAGCATAGGAATTTAGTTTTTAAACAATTAGTTACAAAAAATGATTTCTCCCCCTTGCCTTTAGAATATGAGAAAAAATAATCTCTTTTAAATGACATAAACCATAGGTGAGGTGTACAGAAAGACAATTTAACTTTGTTTTTTTGTTATTTATTTACACGCAAAAATCCAGATTATGTGTAGACTTACCTCCATGCAGATATTCTGCATAAATCGTCATCAGCAAAGGTTTATTAAATTTGAACACTAGGTATTATCAAATCAAGACGATGTGTTAATAGTACCGCCCGTGCATAGGGTGTGTCCTCCCCATTCAATGAAAAATGGCGCCTAAACGGCGTCATTTTTTATTTGTAAACAAGTTTACGGATTCTAGCGCGTAGGTTGCATTTATATGAAAAAGGTATATAGGTTCCTATCTAATAGAATCTATTTTTACGTCACTATTCAAATTTTTTTTTGAGTAAACTTCCCTTTCTTTTGGACAGATCGGTCCCATTGTGCTCTCTCATCTAATTTAGGTTCATATTGATGAATACAATGCATAATTCATTGTGTGGGCAACGGTTAATTTTCGATCTTCCATCATTTCCATGTTTAGAAGGTCACTTATAAATATTTTGAAGTTTTTGCATGATAACCTCATTATGATGTATATAATCATATCCTAATGATCTTTTAGTGAAGTGGGTAACGATAAAGAACGTTAGAAAGATCAAATTAATTTAAGTTTAAGATGTCTTTATTGGGATAATATAATAAATAAGCTAGGTTTAATTATAATCTGGTTTATTTTCTATATTCTAGGAGGCAACAAAAATGGAACACGGTAAAGTAAAATGGTTTAATGCTGACAAAGGTTTCGGATTTATCGAGCGCGAAGGTGGAGAAGATGTGTTTGTTCATTTCTCAGCTATTCAAGGTGAAGGTTTTAAATCCTTAGATGAAGGTCAAGAAGTGACTTTTGATATCGAACAAGGGCAACGTGGCCCACAAGCGACAAACGTACGTAAAGCATAAGAAACCATTCTAAAAACAGACTCTACCTTTAGAGTCTGTTTTTATTTTAAAAGTCCTTTTTACCAGAACTCATTCAATAGTAATTGTTATTCATGTTTCATTAATTCTTCTTCAAAGAAAAAAGTACCAGGATATTTATCGACTGTATAAGAGTATCTTTTCATGTTTTTCACATAATGACTTTTTAAAACTGTTACTAATTCATTAGATTCTCTTATAGCTACTACTTCTCCATTAGTAAATATACTTTGACTCATATCCTCATCCCTCTAATACCAGAAATAATATAGTTTTTACTTTCAATTGTCTTAGAGATAATTAAAATCTCCTAAGATTCTTTATTTTTGCCAAGTTCTTTTGTACGGTATTTTTTAGTCCTTCACAATCATAAGGATTAAAGGTTAGTGGTTTTTGGTTTTTGACACCTTACAGCGTAATAAATCTCGATACCTGCTAGTAAAGCATACCGTTTTCAAACAACAAAAGATTATTTTCTATAATTTTTTTTACGGCCCACTGTCTCTTTTCTACCTCTACCTCTCTTACGTTCTGGTCTTACCTTTTTATTACGAAGTGGTGCCACTTCAGTCAATTGGACAGGAGCCATATTCGATTCTTTTGTTAAGAGCTTTAAAGTAGCTGACAATAGGGTAACAGAATCCATCTCTTCTAATAACTTTTCCGCCATAGGTTTATATTCCCCAAACTCCCCCTTTTCGATGGCGGTCAAAACGCGGTGAATGACTGCTTCCTGATGTCCAGCCATTACTTCACTAGAAGTGGGTGGTGATTGTCTAGACATTTTTGTTTTCGTGACATCTTCAATCACTTTTAAGTGATGACGTTCTCTCGGAGTTATAAATGTAACGGCCAATCCCTTAGTACCTGCCCGTCCTGTTCGACCAATACGATGAACATAGCTTTCAGGATCCTGAGGAATATCAAAATTGTAGACATGGCTGACACCTGTAATATCAAGTCCTCTTGCTGCAACGTCGGTTGCGACCATAATCTCAATGGTATGCTCTTTGAATTGACGAATGACATCGGCCCGTTTTGATTGGGTAAGGTCTCCGTGAATGCCTTCTGCTGCATATCCACGTTTTTTTAGCCCTTCGGCAAGTTCATCCACACGTTTTTTCGTACGTCCAAATACAATAGCCAGGTCTGGTGATTGAAGATCTACCAGATTGCAAAGAACATCAAACTTTCGATTTTCTGGAATTTCTACATACTGTTGCTCAATATTCTTTACTGTTAACTGCTTCGCTTTTACCTGCACGAGTTCAGGAGTGTTCATAAATTTCTGTGCTAAACTTTGTACTTGCTTGGACATGGTTGCCGAAAATAGTAAAGTTTGATGGGGAGAAGAGATGCCACCAAGAATCGTTTGGATATCTTCAATAAAACCCATGTTTAACATTTCATCTGCCTCATCCAGAACAGCCGTACGAATATGATTTAAACGAATGGTTCTTCTTTTCATATGGTCCATAAGACGTCCAGGAGTTGCTGAGATAATATGAGGCCTTTTCTTAAGGGCCTTGATTTGACGATTAATGTCCTGCCCCCCATAAATAGGTAATGTTTTAACTCCTTTTACCTGTCCAATTCGATTTAACTCTTCAGCTACTTGAATCGCCAGTTCACGCGTCGGCGCTAGCACAATCCCCTGAATTGCTTCTTCAGAAAGCTCAACTCGTTCTATAAGGGGGATACCAAAAGCTGTTGTCTTGCCAGTACCTGTTTGAGCTTGACCAATTAGATCTTTACCCGTCATAGCTATCGGAATAGCTTCAGCCTGAATCGGTGTAGCCTCTTCAAACCCCAAGTTATGAATGGCCTTTTCAATGTCCTTACTTAAATGGAAATCAGAAAAATTTTTCAACTGTTTCGTGCTCCTTCTCTTACTTAATTCAGAAATGAGAAAGGTACTCTTTAACCAGAGATTCTGCTTATTCATTCCTGTGTATGGTAAATCAGTGTTACTATCCACGAATATCTTGTTCTAACATATCTGTACAAGACGAATTCATGCCTTATTTTATCCGCGCTTATGTGTATTTATAAATTCTTATAGTACCCATTAAGAGTAATGTGATTTAGAAAGATATGGTTCCTACTATTTCTTTTTTAAAAGGTATACTACTTAGGAGGAGGGATGATGTAAGTATGTATTATAACCATCGGAAGAAAGATCAAGAGCCCTTACCAAAAGAACAAACAATGATTTGGGAATGTAAGTCAGAAGAGTGTAATGGTTGGATGAGAAAAAACTTCTCTTATGAAAATCGACAAAAGTGTCCTTTATGTGGCCATAAAATGAGAGTTGAAAACCGACTTTTAGATGCGTCACCTAATCCCCATCAAAAATAATGTATGGCTGCCTTTTGGATAAATCCCTAAAAAATTTCTGGCACTTCTTTAACTGAAATTAAACTTCTTACCAAAAAAACACGCGATATTTGCTTTATATTTCTAATATGTGGTATAACTAGTCCATACCTTGTACCGTTCGTTTTATCTAGAAACCAGACTTAAAACTCTGGTTTTTCTATTATATCTAGATTTTAAAAGTAGATATAATACGTTTTTTGCTAGCTAACGGAATCAAAAGTAAAAAAAGACTCCCAGGTGGAGTCTTTTTTTACTCATTTTAATTATGCTACTTTATGAACGTTAGCAGCTTGTGCTCCACGTTGACCTTGTTCGATATCAAACGTTACTTTTTGACCTTCATCTAATGATTTAAAGCCGTCACCTTGAATAGAGCTAAAATGTACGAATACATCGTCTCCTCCTTCGATTTCGATAAAACCGAACCCTTTGTCTGCATTAAACCATTTCACTGTACCTTGTTCCATAATATTGCCTCCTAGTGTGGAATACTCCACCCTTGTATTACTACCCTTGTCCAACCATACTATCTTAAGATGAAAATTTCTATGGAAGAGATTTCTCTTCTCTTAATCTTACACCGAACAAAAATAATTAACTTAATCGTAACATATAAAACCGAATATAGCAAATACAGGAAAAATGACCCTTTCAAGCGTGAAATCCTATTGTAAAAAGATTAATTTAAGATCTACTAGGAGTAAATAAATTCAATTGACTTTCCACATATGTAGCTTACATACAAAATAGTAAGCTTGTTAAGAGCCCTGCTGTTTTTGTGTAGATGAAATTTTTTATAAAATGGATATCTTGGGTACAATACAGGGTATATACGTGGTAGAGGGGGGATCGTTTGAGACTGAAGGATGGAGACTTTTATACAGATAGTAGAAACGGTAAGGTATATAGATTAAATGAAGATGACAAGGGCAGCTGGTATGTGAGTACGCATGAAGATAATGATAAACTGTCTAGAACATCGGGGCGTGATATGATGAAATTGTTAAAGAGTTTTTATACCAAAATGAACAAAAGTTGAACATTCATAGCTCTGAAAAACTACCGGCCCTAGTCATCATTTAGAGGAGGTAGTTTTTTGTTCGCAATATATTTAAAAAATAGTGACTCAAAACCTGTTGGTAAGATACAGGTTTATGAGCACCATTACATAGCTAGGACTACAATAATCCTAATGCTTTAATCAAACTGATTTTGTCCAACACACTTTTTTCCTTTTATTAAGAAAATACATTCACACATGTATGACAGTTGTCATACTAGTTACTTGACGTTTATATCTTTTGTTACCAGCTACTATGTTCTACTATAAATGTAAAGAAGAGCTGTATATTAAATATGGTAAAGATGTAAGGAGGAACCCATGAGCAAACAAAAAACGACTGAATTAAGAAAAAATGTAGCACCTTTTGAAAAATCCAATACGAAATCGAGTATAAAGCAATTAATAAACACATTCCTACCGTTTTTACTACTTTGGTTTCTAGCTTATAAAAGTTTGTCCGTTTCTTATTGGCTAACACTGCCATTAGCTATTGTTACAGCCGGGTTCGTCGTCCGAATCTTCATTATTTTCCATGATTGTTGTCATCAATCATTTTTCAAAAGCCGAAAAGCAAATAATATCCTTGGTACAATCAGTGGGGTTATAACCATGTTTCCGTATGAACAGTGGAAACGAAGCCACTCGATTCATCATGCCACGAGCAGCAACTTAGATAAACGAGGAACTGGTGATGTGTGGGTCATGACAGTTGATGAATATGTGGCAGCTTCCTACTGGGGCCGGTTGGCTTACCGAGTTTACCGCAATCCAATTGTTATGTTTGGATTAGGTCCCATCTATCTTTTCTTCGTTTCTAACCGTTTGAACCGAAAAGACGCGAAACGAAAGGAACGTTTGAACACATATTTAACCAATTTCTCAATTGTTGCAGTGTATGCACTTTTATGTTGGGGCATTGGTTGGCAAGCTTTTCTGCTCGTTCAAGCTCCCATCCTCTTTGTAGCAGGATCACTTGGAATTTGGCTATTTTACGTACAGCATCAATTTGAGGATTCCTACTTTGAAAACGAAAAGGAGTGGGATTACGTGAAGGCTGCGGTTGATGGTAGCTCCTATTACAAGCTTCCTAAAGTTTTACAATGGGTAACAGGTAATATTGGTTTCCATCATGTACATCATTTGGCTCCAAGAGTTCCAAACTATAATTTAGAAAAGGCGCATGAGTCTACGCCACCATTACAGAAAGCAACAACCATTACACTAAGCACAAGCTTGAAGTCTCTTCGTTTTCGACTTTTAGATCAACAAAATAAACGTTTTGTAAGCTTTAAAGAAATTAAGCATCTCGTAGACAATGAAAAATCGCGTGTGAATTTGAATAACCAAAGACCAAACCTCGATAAAAATTGAATATCCATACGATAAAATCATTCAATTTTAATAAAAAAATACCTGGATTAGCTGAACTATAACCCGAATAAGGGTCACTACATAAAAAGTGTCCCTTATTCGGGCTTTTTCAATTGAGCACTTTGTCAGATTTTCTTACTATTAAATCATTTCTTTTCGTCTTTTAGTATTATCACTCATGAAGTTCTGGTTTTTGTACCAAGAGTGGAGGAGATAGTTGAAAAAGTACCGAGATATTGCTATTATAACTATTGTTTTTGCAAAAGACCCTGAAGGGAATCTTATCGAAATTCAAAATTGGAGAAAATAAATAGGATATACTTATTTTGTACGGGAACCATTGTAAATAGTGAAGTTGTTTTATTACCTAAAATTGCCTAGATAAGGTATAGTTAAAGCGATCCAATACAAAAGAAAGAAGTGCTAACATGCGTAAGCATACAAAATCATTTGAAGATCTAGTAAAAGAGAATAAAGAAGAATTGCTTAAAGATAAACAAGCAATTGAAAAGCTTGAAAAACTTATAGAAAAACGCCATGAAAATATAAAGCTAGCTTAACACAGCTAGCTTTATTTGTAGTTTATAGAGCTAGTTAACATAAAGCGAATTCTCAAAATTAAAGAGTTAATTAAAATGACTTTTACTACCTTGGGAACAATCTAATTATCTTAAAAAACTAATTATGTATCCATTATTTTAAATGTTAAAAATTACAATCGTATAATAAATAGCACCTTGAGCAAACTAATCCAGAGGTCAATATATGATTTCAAAAACAACTTCTAATTACTCACTACTCACAGAAAAAACTACTGGAGCATGGTCAGTAGTTTTTCTGTTTTTACGCTGTACATGTTTAGTTAACATAAGGTTAATAAAGTATAGAATCTCCTCAATAGGGCAGACTGCTAAAGTTCGTTGGATCATATACAATACCTGTTGTATAATTTCTTGTTGCAGTTGCAGACTTCCTAACAAGTCTGTTTCTTTTTATTTAATAATTATAAAAATGAATAATAAATAACATCATGAGCAGACTACTCATGATGTTACAAAACATCGTCCTAACAACAAATGTGTGTAGAGAAAACTACCTTAGTTAAAGGTAGTTTTTTCTCTTTTTAGGCCGTATATGGTATACAAAGTTAGTTAACATAATCAATGTTACCGGAATTAATGACTTTTGTTACCTTTGAAATCATCCAATTATCTTGCATACTTAATTACGTACTCTTTTTTAAAATGATAAAATAGTTAAAACAACTTTTTTACAGAAGTTAAGCCTGGAGGACAGACTACAATGGATAATCTACACTTTCTAGGAGAGAAAATTTTAGAAAAAAAATATGAAATTGCAAAAATGGTACACGTACATAGAAGGGCTGACCTTAAAGAAGTAAAAGACGTTAATCTTACAGATGAAGAGATTATTGAGTTGAGAGCAAACTTCATCAGCTATTTTGGACGGGCTATCATGGAAAAGCTCGATCAAAAAACACTGTTAGATCAGATAGTGAAATGGGGAAAGCAATCAGGAGAATTTGCATCAAATTTAGGGGTTTCTCTTAATGAGGCCTTAGAAGATACAACCTATTATCGAACATTCATATGGGAAATACTTAAAGAAGAAATAAAAAAGAATAATATGTCAATAGATACAGTATTTGAATTAAGCTCAATTATTGATCCCTTATTAGATAAAGCTGTTTTTGCTTTTAGTTTAACTTATGTGAATATTCATCATGAAACATTAAAAAAAGCAAAGAGTGCTTTCCTTGAATTATCAGTACCTGTAGTTCCAATTACAAAAGGCATTGCTGTACTCCCTCTTGTTGGAGAGGTAGATCCGGAAAGAGCCACGCTTTTATTAGAAGAAACATTAGAGAAAGCAAATATACTACAGCTATCACACTTGCTATTCGACCTCTCTGGCGTGATGATTGTAGATACCATGGTTGCCCATCAAATTTTTAAAATTGTAGAGGCGTTAGGTCTTCTTGGGGTAAAAACGATACTAATTGGTATCCGACCTGAAGTTGCTCAAACAATGATCCAACTTGGAATTGATTTTAGCAAAATAACTATAAAAGCAAACCTAGAACAAGCACTTCTTGGTTTAAATTTAACCATAGATTCCTTAGAGGACAAAGACTCTTGAGAGGATAGATATTCTTCAATATACAGCTTTTTATACATTGTTCATATGATAGCCTTTTACTATTCAAACGCACAAAAATGCCTGTTAAAAAAGCATTCTTAGGTAGTAAATAAATTTAGTGACAGCAAAAAAAACATTAGATATAGAAGCTATCTAATGTTTTTTGCTGTAGTGTTATTTTGAGATTTTTCTTCTAGAAACTGTTTAAATTCTTCTTTGCTCACATTTAAATTCATTGCGTCTTTAACTAACCTCATCCACTCTTCTGGTAGAACTGCTGTAGACTTCTTCATAATTGAACACCTTCCCACATAAATAATTATTTATCATTTACCTGTTGTTTTCAACTTAAAATCTTGTTTTATAGTGACCAACCACTATATTACAACTAAATAGTTAATCCTCTTTACTTTAATCGACCATAGGTAGCTGTTGAAACAGTAGGTTTGGATCTGATTCTCTAATGGTTTAAAAGAGGCTGCCTTTAAGTGTTACATACTTAGAGAACAGCCTCTAAGTTATTATTATGGGATGGCATAAACCTCGACAGTGAAGCTTTCTCCATCGGTGTTTTCCGGTCTAGCGACGTAGAAATCTTCGCTCGTTTTGATTTCTGTCTCAGATCCGTCTGTAAGGTCATTAAAGATCGTTTCGTCAATGCCGAAGCTGATGTCTTTCATGACATCGAATTTCGCATTAGTAGGACCATCGACGATTTTCCATTGTAACTTGGTCGCATAAGAAGGAATGTTCCCGATCGTGAAGTTATCACTTGATCGGTTATCCTGTCCGTCCTGAGGCTGGCCTTCCGATCGGATCGTCGCTATTTTCTCAGGGGCTTCAACCTGCACATTGAAAGTATCCCCATCTAGAATCCTGTCATAGGCGTACCAGGCACCAAGCCATGTCCCTGCAGCACCGTTCGATTCGCTTGAAATCATTCTTACTGAAAAATTATCCGATCCATTGGTCGCCGAACCTTCCCAGGTGGAAGCAAACGGATATTCGTCACACTGTTTGCCGGTCCGATCCTCATCTCCGAATTCCCTGTCACAAGTCCTTCTTGTCTTGTTCCTATTGCGATTATATCCATCCTGATGACGTTTCGTATACATCCGTGTCAGTGTGCTGTCTCCCACAGCTCCCGGTATTTTCTTTCCAACCATTTGAGGCTTCGTCTGATCTGGATGATCCATCGCAAACTTCCAATGTTGTCCAGCTTCGGCTAACATCGAAAATTCTGGCTTTGTGACCGGAACATTGAAGATTGGTGTGGCTTTACTGAATACGGCTCCTTGCCAGAAATATTGATCAGGGAAAGCAAACATATATTTTGCAGAATCGTAACGAACGGTCTGTTTAATACCATCAATGCTCTTTTTGAATTTCCTTGGCGCATGTGTAAGGGTAAGTTTTGGCCAAAATTCCATGTACCCTAACTGATCAGGGTTTGCGTCAGTTGGTGGAGGTGCTTCTGATGTGAAAATTTCTGTGCTGAAGTTTGTGTTTTTCCATTGGGCGATTGTTCGTTCCGTCGGTGGAAAGTCAGGATCCTCTTTACAGTCACCTGCGTTCACCTTGGATTCACATACCATATCAATTTTCAACTTGGCTCCATTCAAGGATGGATGAGTAACGAGGATATCATCAAGTGTATAATAGACCCTCATTTTTCGGCTTTGGTTGGAGCCATAACCTATTTCAGTGAATTGAAATTGAACGCCTTCGTAAAAACAGAACCCACCAATGCATTTTGTTGGGACTTGATATGTGGCGACGTGGGACCAACAGAAGGAATACCGGTTCTTAATATACCCTGTTTCTGAACTGCTGTCTGGACTTCTCTGGCATTCTTCCGTAGTAAGGATATGGTCATAGTCGAAATCAGGGGGTGTCCATCCGGCTGCTGTCTTAATCGGAGGCGCTATGTTCGCTCTGTATGTTGTGTCACTTTGCTGGTCTTCCTCCATCAATTTATCTAATGTCTGGATGCCTTCTTTTTTCTGGATCTGATCTTGCTTGATCCCAATCTCTTCAACTGACTTGCCTTGCTTCATAAGTTTAGTTGCCTTTTCAATCTTCTCCTTGTTGTTTGGGAGCCAATAACCCCCGCCATTTGAATCAGACTGCGCTTGTGCCGGTGAAATCATTCCTGTAACCAAAAACAAAAAAAGTACAGATAAAACGATACGTCTATAAAACCTGGACATCTTATCCCTCCCTTATTTTTGATTTGGAATAAAATGTTGTCTTAGAAACAACTAGAGGAATTTTCTTTGCAAACAATAAACTAGGTTCATTACTTCGATGGCATCCAAATCGATGATAGGATACTACAAAAAAATTTTTCCCACAATATACTCTAAGGAAAATGAAACCAAAAACCTACAATAATTACCATGTTGGATAGCGTACTAGGAAAAATGGGTCATATAAAGAATTCTTTTATTTATAAAAATTCTCCACAATCGGGTGCCATTTTGGAACAACACAGACAGCTTGTTCAGCTAATTACATATATAGAATATTTGACTCTACTATCCTTCCTAATTTATCATTTTGTAAGTATACTAATCGCTTAATCGATTAGTATTAGAGTAAATAAATGAAGTGAAAGGAGAACAAAATTGAATCACAATGAACAGTTACGTACCTTTTTACTGGATAACGCTAAACGCCTAACGGAAGAATGGTACGATTCATTAGATAAAAAAAGGCTGTAGGAGTTTATGCTTCTACTGATCCTGAAGTTATTCAAACCTTAAAAGAACAAGATTATGAATTTCGTCTATATATCTGTAATGTATTCGTAGAAGACGAAAAAACCTTTTTTGATACATTTGAAGTGTGGATTAATAAGATTGCAAAAGCTAATGAACATATAAGAACCCCTATTTCCTATGTTATTAAAGAGTTTATGCGTATTCGTAAGCAATACTGTGATTGTATAGAAGAGTTCGTAAGTACATATGAAGGATTTATTGATCCTAAACTGATAAACGCATGGAATGAAAATGTCATTCGAATTTTTGACATTACCATATTAAAATTTATAACAGCAGCTCAGGAAACCTCCTCCCTTCAATTAAAAGCACAACAAGAAATGATTCATGAATTAAGTTCACCGGTCATCACCATAAAAAAAGATATCGCGCTTTTGCCACTGGTTGGAGATATTGATACTACAAGAGCAAAAATAATCTTAGAGAGTACGTTACAGCAATGTGGTGATAAACGTATTGCTCACCTTTACATTGACCTATCAGGGGTTGTTATTGTTGACACAATGGTTGCGCATCAAATATTTCAATTAATTGATGCCCTTGGTCTACTTGGAGTGAAGTCTACCTTATCTGGTATTAGACCAGAAGTTGCCCAAACAGCTATTCAACTTGGTCTTTCATTTGAAAATATAAGAATTAAATCGAACCTTGCTCAAGCACTAGACTCTGATATTCAAATATCTCTCCAGTAAAAATTGGTCAAACGTCCTTCGCTCTTGGTTTGTCATGCTGGAAATAGATTTATTCTTATTACAGACTCTCTAACAAACTCTTTTCTGCATTTTATGTTTTTTTTATATAAAATAATTATGTTTTATTTCTTAATCGAAAGGGTAATGTATTAATCTGGATTGGAATTTTACAAGAAACAGTTTTTTTGATCTGTTTCTTTTTTTTATGATTATAAAACGAATAATTAATGATAGTTTAAAAAACTACTCAAGAAGTTCTAAGGCTTTCAATGCATTGGATGATATTGGAGTAAAATCTACTGTATAAGCAGTAGGTTTTTCTGTTTTCAGGCTGTATATGCTATAAAACTTTAGTTAGCATAGTGGGCATTATAAGAAACCAAATCCTTTATATATTAAGAATTTGGTTTCTGTGTTTATCAAAAAATGATTAATATGTTTATTTAATAACAAAAATCAAATTGAGTCAGTTTGGTTAGGAAAATAAAAATATGCAGCAACCATTATCATGTTAGTAGGATATCATTTAATAAAGCTAGCTCTACTTTGAAAGGGTCGTTAATTTTTCTAAGCTCACAATAACCAGAACTATAAATATGAATAATCTTAAATCTTTTACCACGATATAAAACTTCTTTATTAATTGACATACCTTCCCTCCAGATTCACTATCATAGTTTACTCAACATATTAATCATTTTTTTTATTCAAAATTCATCTGGAATAAAATCAAGTTACTTTTCCCTTTCTTGTATATTTCAAAACATAAATTTAAACAAAATTTAAAATACACTCAATTTTTTATGTATATACATATTTTTTACTACCTAGGGCAAATTAATCAAGATACAACAAAGCGTCAACACAACATTTCAATCACTGTTAGAAAAAGGCTGCCTCTTTGACTAGAAGAGGTAGTCTTTTTTCAGCATTTATATAAAAAAAGCAGAGATTCTAACCATGTTTTGATATAGGGTCTTTGTTTTTTTGTAATAAAAAGTATTTAATATATATATTACAAATAATCCTTCATAATACATATAGAAATATACACTAGACTACGTATAATTAATGCCATAAGAATTACTAAAAAAGAGGTAACTATAATGTTAAAAAACAAGCCGGAAAACCTACAAATGTTTAAGTTGGACTAATCAGTATTAAAAAATAATAAAATAGTTAATGGCTTTGCCCTGATAAAATCTGTTAAGGATACAGATAAAATTGTAAAATTAGCTAAATTAGATATATCTACAAAGGAAAGAGCATTCATTCAAGATGTGAAAATCTTAAAAATTAAGATCTTTTGATCTTAGACATATAACTTAAATACATAAGAAAAACCACTGATTAGGCCCAGTGGCTTTTCTCTTTTTACATATACAAAGTAAACTTAGTTTAAAGCGTTAGAAAAGACAGATTTTCACGAATGAGTTGTTAACCGTCGGAAATTTTGAAGGGCATCAAAACCTGCCTTAGTTCCGTTACCAACTAAAACTAAAGCAGTACATACTCCAAATGTTGCTAGATTTGAATTAGCAATCCATTGGGCAGAACAGATACGAATATTACTTCTTGCAAACTCAACGGCTTTTACCTCATATTTGAAATCACTACCTTTATAATTACCATAAGAGTGTCTCATTCTAGGTAGATCTCCTCCGTTATCTAAAAACATGTTAGTTGAACCAGAATAAGATTTCATATGTAAATTTATAAGCTTGTCTAAATCTTGACTACACTTAATTGTTCTTTTATCTAAAAATCCATAATTACTACCTAGATCAATTAATTCTTTTCTTTTTTTCACAATACACTTTAGTAAGTCTTCTTTTTGACCTACTGGATGAACTATCATTGACATAGTTTCTTCTCACCTCATCGAAATTTTTCAGTCTCTAGGAAATTTAGTAGGTCCATAATAAAAAGATAGAGCCAACAAAAGATATTATGAGCAATATAAGTTAAAATGAAAACGGTTTCTACAAAACATATCAAAAAATCACAATAAAATACAAAAATTGCAGACATTAATGAGTTATCTGTCCGAAAAAAGTGTACTTTCTAGTAGTAAGATGTCCTACTTATAATTCAGCATAAAGAGTGGGTTTTTCACCATATTTATAATAAGGATAAATTGCAACTATTAAGTAACAGTAACCTAAAGGTGGTGAGCTTTTATGAAAAACAGAGATAAAAGACGAAAAAAGAAACGTGATTTTTTAAAGGAGTACTTAAAAAATAAGTTAGGAAATTGGAAGCCTAGACTTGGCAAAGAACCTACCTCTAACTCTAAGACGACGACTCATGAAAATAGAAACCTTGATTAGATAATATGTAGGTGTAGGTATTCAGAAGTTTTTCACCATGAAAAATAGTCCCCTTTAGAAGTCTAGCTCTAGAGGGGACGGGGACTTGCTTATTAAGGTAAATTTATTTAACAGCTGCTTTTAATTCTTTTCCCGGTTTAAAAGCAGGAACCTTTGAAGCCGGAATTGTCATTTCCTCACCTGTTTGAGGGTTACGACCTGTACGAGCTGCACGTTCACGTACTTCAAATGTTCCAAATCCAATCAACTGAATTTTTTCTTCTTTCGCAAGTGTGTTAGAAATCGTTTCAAACAACGCTTCCACAGCTTTTTTAGCATCTTGCTTTGATAGTTCTGCTTGTGTTGCAACTGCATCTACTAGTTCAGTTTTATTCATATTCAAACACCTCATCCTCTTATTTTTAGATCATATGTAGAGATGCTAACATATCATAGCTTCTACAAGCTTGTCACTAAATAAGGTTAGATAAGAATAAGAAGAATTCCTGTTTTTTCGGGAAGATTCATACTGAGATTTGCTCTGTGGCCAAGTGAAGTTCCATATGAGTAATGTTTTCAACTATAAGCTTTCTTATGTACTTTCTTTAAAATGCCTAAGGTTGCTTCATCCATTTGAAAAACCGTAATCTGTAGGGGTGGATGGTCGATTTGTAACTGTTGCTATACCTAATCTTAAAATGCTCCTTCTTAATATAGTTTTATATATATTAACTTACGAACCTTTTGCATATCATTTTTTATTTCTCTCGCTATCCACTGGGATAGCTTTTCTCTTGTTTTACCTATTTATTTAAATTATAAAACTTTAATGTTTCTGAAATGTTTCCGTTTTAATATTTATAATGAAATAGCTTATAAATAAAAGTCGGGAGATAAAAACTTTAAAACATATATCGTTTAAACCACAAACCATAAATAAACAAATAGCAAATTGTAAATAATAAATTTATTACAATTTAAGTTAGAAAAGACATTTGCTTTTTTATTACTTTTAAATTGTCTACTTTAAAAGTATGATACAGAAAAAATAATGTTGATTGGATAAGTGGTATTGATGAATGAAGATAAGTTACAAAAGTTACTCTGGAGCATTGCCATACCGGGGTTTGGACAGCTATTAAACAGAAAAATATTCAAAGGTATAATATTTGTTTCCCTAGAATTTGTCATAAATTATAATTCGAATTTAAATACCTCCATTATGTTAAGCTTTAATGGAAAAGTTAACGAAGCCATTGAAGTAACTAATTATCAATGGCTATTGTTTTATCCTTGCGTATATGTATTTGCTATGTGGGATGCAGTTAGAGAAGCAAAGGGTGAAAATCCTCCATTTTACTATCTTCCGTTTGTGTTGGGAGCTTATTTAGGAACAGTTGGTATTATTTATTCTAGGTCTTTGACTATTTTTACAATACTATTAGGACCGGTATTTTTAGGTATCATCTTTTTCTTTTTCGGTATATTTTTGGGGAATTTCATAAGGTACATATTAAATAAAAAACACTTTTAAGTATTCAAGTATAATTTCAGGTGAATTCTAATAACTAAATTTTTTAATACATTCTTAATTATTTTATTAGAGAAATACCTTTTGTAATTATATGTTAGATATTGATTCAATAGGCTGATCCCTTCTTTTATGTATTTATTGTTTCATACCTTATCTCTTCGTAAATATTTTACTTATGCAACAACATCTATGTTAACTTTAAAAACTTTTTAATTCTTTTGAGTAAATAGTAAAATATTTTCGTTATAAGTACTTTTCTATTTACATCTATTGTAGAAAAACTATCTATTTGTCGTCACTTAGAGTAAATGATAAAACATTAATAATAAATGAAGTAATTTAGTGTTTACTTAACGAAATATAAAACGGAGTCAAGGTTATTTTCTACGAATATAGTGAATGACAACATTTATTTTTAAAGGTATATGTATATGAGTCTACAAATCTAGACAGACTAATAACGTATTCCCCCTATTCCAATAAATTTGAAAAACCTTTGCTTATATTAGCAAAGGTTTATTTTTTGTACGCTTAGTTTTGGAGTAGTAAAATGCAATATGATTTTAAGGTCTATACCCATACAAGAATTCAAACATAAAGAAACATACAAAACCTATAAGTAAAACAGGAACCACACTAATTCCCAAATACACACGGTGTAGGGGCTTTTTTAGTTTTTTGAACCAGTTATAATATAGTATGAAAAAAAATATGCAGACAGGTATAAAGAACACAGCAGCAAATAGATCTGTTAATCTTGAATTTGCATCCCAATACTCGTCTAGAACAGGAGTATGTACATACCATTTATCGGCTAAACGAGTTTGAAGATAACTAAAAAGTAATATTCCTAAAGAATAGTAGACACCAACTAACCACTTTAACCATTTTGGTAAGTAAGACTGACTTGCAATAATACACATAAGCACTAATATAAAAAATACTGAAACGCCGTAACTCATTTGTAACCTCCAACAAAATTTAAGTTCCTAACGACAAAATATGAGTAATTTTACCATATTAGTTTATAAGTGTATATATTAGCTTTAAGGTAGAGGATACAGAATCTTAATATAAATCCTCATGCTCTTTAGAAGAAACGCTCCGTATTCCTGTAAAATAATAAAGTAAATAACCTAAAACATTAAGCCCTATAAATATAAAAATCCATCCAATTCGTAACCGTTTTTGATGGTGTGCATTAATAATTGCCCAAATAGTGAACAGCGTCCAGTAAATAGCTCCACCCATAAATATTACAATTACCTGTAATTGATCAAAACTTCTACTCTCTATTAGTACAAACCATTGTTCATTTCCATTTCCAGACGTGGAAGAATCCACACCTAGCCATTTTGGAGCCCAAATCGTTCTCTGATATTGAAAATCTGGATTCTGTGATTTCCAATGATAATCACCAGAATTTTGGCTAACACTTCTTATATCTTTTGAATTATAGATAGTGACTTCAGATATATAATTCGTATCCTCTACTAAAGTTTCAATTTTCCTTTTCATACTGAAGGTCATAACGTCTTTGTTTTCTAATTCCTTAGATATTAATGTACTTGTTTCAGATAATCCTTGAGCAGTTGAATCGTCAATTTTCCAAAGAAAACTACCCATTGATATTGTTAATATTAAACAGACTATTGCTATGTAAAGCACACGCTTTGCAAATATTTTTTGTATCTCAAACAATTGTCCAATAACAGCGCGCATTTCTTTTTCTTCACCAAACCGTTGAATCGCAATTGTAATAGCTTGTTGTTCTGTTTTTCCTCCTTCTTTTAACTCCTGAACGGATTCAAACAAATGATTTTTCATTTCTGCTTTTAATTCTTCGATTTCTTGTTTATCTCCGTCTACATTTAAATACATAGAATCCACAAATGCTTCTATTCTCTTCACTTAGTTCCTCCCCATAAAAATGAATCCATCATTTTCTTTATAAATTGCCATTCTAAACGCTTATCTTCAAAGCCTTGCTTACCTAAGGAGGTAAGCTTATAATACTTTCTTCTTCCGCCAGGACCTTGCTCACTACCCCAGTAAGAAGAAATCCAATTATTCTTTTCTAATCTCTTTAAAGACAAATAAAGAGTTCCTTCTTTCAGTTCAAATTGTTCATCACTTTTTTCTCGAACAATCTTAGCCAATTCATAACCGTACATATCCCTTTGATAAAGTAACGACAAAATCAACGTATCAATATGACCCTTTAAGATCTCTCTACTAATTTCCAAATTTTCCACCTCTTAGTTGATTATAAAAAATAATACCTTTTAATACAAGGTATTATTTTTATAATTACCATAATTGAGATTGTCGGAAATAAACAAAGTTGTAATAAGTATATCTGCTCTAATAAAACAATAATATTTTTAATCTTTTCTAGAGGATCGAATCTATGAATGAAAAATCTAAAGTTAATTAGGTTCAAGTAATATACTCTATGCATCCTTGATTAAGATAATAAAGCTTATCTGTAGTAATTAAAGAGAAGACCATTTAAATGGTCTTCTCTTTAATTACTCTATGTATCTCTAAATTACATACTAATTTTTATTTAAATTGAAGTGAGCAATCTCTTCTCCATTTTCTGAGACAATAAGTGTAGATTTTAAAGCATTTTCCTTTATTCTTTTTAACTCCTCTTTAGTAGGTATAGAAGGTAGTTTATTCCCCTGTTTATCTGTACTTAAGTTATAATAAATAGTAAACTTTCCAGTACCATGAGCTGGAATCTCCTCTATTCCTTGGCCCCCTCCTATTTTACTCTTGTTAACATTATAAAGGTTAGATCCTACTGTATCTTCTACAACCGATAGTAATTCTTGATTAGGTTTTATTTTTAGTTTTATCTGGTTCAAGTCTTCATTAGATATAGATTTATTAGAATTGTTCTTTACTACAAACGTATAGTATAACACCGTGTCCACAGTTGTTTGACTCTTACCTTCTCCTATGGTTCTAACAGTTTCTCCTACAAGGTCTTTGTTATTAGTTATTATAGCGTCTGCTTTTGAAAGCTTTATATCTTTTGAATTAGAACAAGCTGAAATAATAAATAACAACAGCACAAAAAATACAATATTTTTTACTGATTTCATTTTTTCTTCTCCCTATAAATTTGATTGTCATATTTTAAATGAAACATACAATTATTTCATAAAATAGAAAAAATTAAAATGAAATCTTTGTTTTTAAGTGAGTAATATATACATTCTTATTTACCATAATGTGCGCTCTGGGAAGTTTGAATTAGTTTTACACTTTAGTAATTTAAATTAAAAAATAAATGTTACCATTAATAATACAAAAAAATTTTAGGAGGTATTTTAAATATATAGGTCTAAGTAAAAAAGATAGTGACGTATTTATTAAAGCTTAAAAATTAATAATACTAATAATTTGAAGGGATTAAAATTATGAAAAGATCATTATTTATTCTTAGCATTGTAATAATAGTCCTTATTATAAATGGATGCAGTAATAACTCTGTAAAGGGAATCAAAGCAGATTACGTTGATATTGGTTTAGGGCAAAGTTTATATGAAGGATATAATAAAGTTGAGCAAGAAAGCGTTCAATCACTTGTTAATTCTTATAATCAACTTCAATACATAGGACAAACCAACCAACAATTGAATTATGATAAGGCAATATCAATAATATTTGTCTATCATGATAAAATTTCGGGAACTTTAATGATAGATGATAAGGGAATTTTTCATACAGATGATAGTACAAAAAATTATCAAATTGCTTCGAACAACAATACATATGAACAAGCTTTAAAGATATACAAAGATTTGAAACAGAAATATTAAAATCATGGAATATGAAAGCAGAAATTAAGGATTCTCTTTTAGATTCTTGTATCACAAATAATGTTACTGATCATGTAAAATAAAAGTGGCAACTTCTCATACTAAGCTGCCACTTTTTATAACCTTCAACATATATTTGGCCCTTATAAAAAGATACGCCTATACTTAACATCCCTATATACACCGGTGTTAGAGTTTATGTTTAACTATTCCTTTCTAGTTAACATAAAACCAATTCTAGGTGCCTGTAAACATAAAAAGGCCTTTAATTAGTATTAAAGGCTATCCTACTTTGACTATAAACAGCTACAGCAAACAGTATTAAATATTTTTACTTAAATTAGAAAACTTGTAATAGAAAACAGTTGTATGTAGATCACCATTTGCTGATTCAGCATAGTAGGGGATACGTCCAGCTTCGATGAATCCTAAAGAACTGTATAGATGATTAGATGGACCTCCCTCTCTTGTATCGAGTACAAGCAATGATCTATTCTCTTTTTCTGCTCTATTTTCAGCTGCCTCCATTAATAAACGTCCGATGCCTTTTCTTCTGAATTTAGGATGAGTCATTAATTTACCAATTTCAGCTCTATGTGCACCATTTTGTTTTGTATCTAGATAAAGTTGAACACTTCCAACTATTTCATTATTGATTGTAGCTATAAATAGAACTACTTCTGATTTTAATGTGTTATTCCAATATTGCTCTGCTTCTACATGCTTTAAAGGTGGCAAAAATCCTATAGATGCCCCATCGTTTACAGTTTCAATTAATAATTCTGAAAGACTGTCTATATAATGATCAATAGATTTTAATTGTTTAATTTCCACAGTAGTAACCAATTAAAAAACCTCTCTTTTCTTTAATATAAATACAATATTGATTAAAATAGGATCACATGCAATCGGAGTGTTAGATGTTCTGACACATTTGTTTAGATACATTGTGTTTTCACCTAAACTAAATTAATATCTACACCTTAAATTTAGTTGGTGAAATAGGAAGCATAGTTGATGATATTTGGTATTACAAAACTGCCGATAGCAACTAATAATAAAACAATGGTTATTAGTGCGAGAAGATATTTTTCCATAACTAAATTCCCTTCTAATAAATTACACCTAATAAAAAAGAAGCCTTTGTGGATATAGACAAAGGCTTCTCATATTTATAGACACAAGGAGGAATACTCTAGCTAGTTAAACTTGATAGATGAAATGAGAGAATTCAATACCGATTTTAACTGTTCACTCGTTGTAGAATCTAAGATTTCGATTTTATTATTGATTTTGGTTCCTACAGCACCAATTCGTAAAGTGCTTTCTTTTGGGATTTTCGCTTCAATCATCTCTAATGTAAGTAAAATGGACTCGTGAGCTTTATCTCCACCTGAACTACGTGAAGAAGCACTAATAACAGCTACTGGTTTATTCACAAATTCTCCCGAGGATACAATCCAATCAAGAGCATTTTTTAGGGACCCTGGAACTCCCCTAGCGTATTCTGGTGTACATATTATTACACCATCAGCTAATTTCAGTTGGTTACGTAAGTCCTTAATAGGGTCAGGAGGACTATCAGTATCTATTTCAGGGTTAAAATGAGGAAGAAGTCCCAATCCTTCATAAAATTGAAAATCAATATTTTCAGGTCTTAGATTAGAAATAGCATACAGAACATTTGTATTGGAAGAATTTTTACGCAAACTCCCTGAGATTGCGAGTATCTTTATTCTGTTTTTATTCATGGTATCACCCTATTCCCTCATTATTTATACGGTTTTCATCATATTATTTAAAATATCATAAACCAATGGGAAAGCAATAAAACCATCATCTTCTAGAAAATGACCACCCTTTTCAACAGGATAAAATGATGTATCTAATTGGTTTGATAAATTTTGACTTAATTGAAAAGGAACAATATAGTCGTTTTTTGCAGCAATAACAGCACGTGAGTTAGTTGCAGAAATTATTTTTTGATAATCCACTTCTTTAACTGTAAAAGGATCTAGTGAAGATAAAGATGATAATCGTTCAGAAAAGCCAGAAACAAGAATAAATCCTCCAAACCCTGGTAACGGATTTAATTTTTCTAGATAGTTCAATAGCGTGATAGATCCTAAGCTATGTGCTACAAAATAAGTGTTGTCATCTAAATTCTTTATTTTATTAGCCAATGTTTCCAACCATTCTTCTTTCTTGGGATCGGACGAATTTGGCATGTGAAGAACCGAAACTTGATGATTATCTGCTATTAATTTTTCTTTTAGCCACGGAAACCAATGATTAGATGGTGAGGCTCCATATCCATGGATAATATATACTTGTTTTCTCATTGCTAATCCCCTTTTCTTTTTATAGATGTAAAACCAGTATATTACTAATCTAGACCGATGTGGTAGGATAAGCATTTGAATGAGCAGTTAAAAGAATCTTTTAAACGAAGATCTTTTTCAGTGCCGACAATCTGAATTATGTTAAAATTTACTATATTGGATTTGATTTTACTTTTCAAGGAGGAAATGCATATGGTTGGAATCGCAAAAACCCCTGAACCACCTTATTTTGCAGTGATTTTTGCTTCGCAGAGAACTGAAGGAGATAAGGGATATGGAGTAATGGCAGATAAAATGGTAGAACTCGCTTCTAACCAGAAAGGATTTTTAGGAGTAGAAAGTGCCAGAGATAAAGATTTAGGAATCACAGTTTCATATTGGGATTCTTTGGAGTCGATAAAAGCTTGGAAAGAAAACTCAGCTCATATTGCAGCACAAAACAAAGGGAAAACGGAATGGTATAAAAATTTTTCTTTTAGAGTTTGTAAAGTTGAAAGACATAGCTTTTTTGAGATGTAATTATTTTTTAGGTATAAAATATGGGAACGTCCGATTTGGATGTTCCCGTTCTTATTCCATTAAAGCCCTCCATAATGAAATAACTGTAAAGCTAATGAAGCTTTTTTAAAAGCTGCGTTTCGCTGCCCAAGCTCCTTGCATTTTACTTAGGAATACAATTTGCCCAATATGATATGCGTTGTGCATTGCTAAACTCTTCAGTTCAAGCACTAATGATCGTTCTCCAGGGATCTGTCTATACAAATCTTCATGTTCTGATTTTGCTAGTATTTTTTCAAGTTCACGATGAACATAAAAGTATTCTTGCTTTGTTTCCTTCCAATTTTGAACCGTCTCAGTTGGTAATCGAAATGTAGATCCATTATCTTCTGCCTGTGGTTCATTCGCTGTTTCACCAAGAAATCGCATCAGAAGTCTCTTTTCATAGAAAAGTAAATGACAAACTAATTCCCAAATGGAATTCATTGTCCCATCAGCTGGTTTCCAAACTGCCTGTTCAAGAGTAATATCCTCTAGCACTTTTTCAAGTGGTGGAAACCAGTCTTCTTCATCTAAGCAGCTTGCCCATTGTTGTAACAAAAGTGTCTTTGCATCCATTTTCTATTCCCTCCAATTTAATTTAATTCCTTTAAACTGGCCCTTTAACGGAACAATGGGAGTTCCATTATTATGAAAATTCCGATAAAATTAGTTTATCATAAGTCGCGTTAACTGAGAAAGAACAACTGTCAAAAACCATTCCCCAAAAACGATGGTTTTTGACTAAGTTTAAATTCTATAGATAAACAAGAACCTACAATCATTACAACAGCATACTTCTTTTTAGTATGAGCGTATTTTAGAGATAATTCTTTTACATAATGATGATCCAGTAACAGAGGTTCTTTACTAAGTACCTTATATTGATGTCCTCCTAACAAAACCGCAGAAACGAGAGCGCCCACTCCTATAGTAGCAATTAGAATAATTAAAAATGTAGAAAGTTCTTTGTTTTGATCGAACAACCAATAAGGTATGGTCGATAGGATGAGCAAACTAACTCCCAAAGATACATATTTGTGTGTTTTCCCTTGAAAGGCTAAAAATCCTTCAGCCATTTCCTTACTTACATAATAGCCTTTTTCAGTGTTGCTTTCTTGTACGACTGTATCTTTTAACAAATAATCAATTGAGACTTCAAATATATTTCCTAACAACAGCTTTTACTCGTATCTTTTCTAAATAAACAGCAAAGCTCTTCAGAAAGAATATGATTCACTTCTTTATCATTTAGATCGTAATAGCTCCATGTTCCTTTTGTTTCTTTAACAATGAGATTTGCATCTAATAAAATTTTTAAGTGATATGAGAGCTTAGATTGAGACATTCCAAAGAACTCAGTTAAATCACATACGCATGTCTGCCCTCGCTGACAAAGCTCATACATAATTTCTAATCTTTTTTGATCGGCAAGAGCTTTAAATTTTTTTTCATATTGCTTAAATGTTTGCTTTACCTCGTTGACTTTTTCCACCGTCATTCTCCTTAATCAATTTTTTTTGATTTAAAATTCAAAGCTTTTGTATGCTTTTTCAAAGTTGATGTATGTAGTCTTCCCTCTTAACATAGGATCTTGATGAAAAAAGCGCTGAAAAATAAGGTTTCTTGCTTCCTTATGATTCATACCTTGAGTATTCATAACTAAATAAAAATACGATTGAAAGTACTTAACAGATAAGTTTCCAGAGTTGTTGACTCTCACTGTTATAACCCTCATTTCTTATTAATCAATTTTTTTTGATGTATTCATCATATCTGGAAAATTTAGATAAATCAAGGAATTAATCAACTTTTTTTGATTAATGTTTAAAATGTATATTTTTGTTGAGTATATAATAAAATACTTATATAATTATATTTAAAAATAAGGAGGCGAGTCATAATGGATGTAAAAGCGCAGGTAGAAGTGGAAAAAGCAGTACAGATACTGAAGTTGCTTGGAGATAAGACAAGATTGTCAATGATGAAGCTGCTCCAAAATAACGAGTGCTGTGTTTGTGAGCTAGTTGAAATTTATAAAGCAAGTCAACCGGCTATTAGCCAACACTTGCGTAAATTAAGAGATATCGAACTTGTAAGTGAAAGACGAAAAGGACATTGGATCTTCTATTCCTTAAATAAAGAAAACAGCTATTATCAGTTTGTCCTTGATATACTCGATTCTTTACCAAGCGAAGATGAACGATTAAAAGAACTAGAAAAGCAAGGTTTACGTATTAATTGTTGCTAATAATAGGAGGTCTGTAAAGTGGTATCAGTTATAGTAGCCTCCCTCATCTTCTTAGTGACATTGATTTTTGTCATTTGGCAGCCAAAGAACTTGTCTATTGGTTGGTCAGCATGTGGAGGCGCAGTATTAGCTCTTTTAGCAGGTGTGGTTGATTTCCATGACGTGCTGGATGTAACTCAAATTGTATGGAATGCAACATTAACGTTTATTGAAGTTATTATTATTTCCTTAATTTTAGATGAAATTGGATTTTTCGAGTGGGCAGCTTTACATATGGCGCGTACTGCAGGAGGCAATGGCATTCGAATGTTTGTCTATGTTTCTCTTCTAGGTGCAGTTGTAGCAGCATTGTTTGCTAACGATGGAGCAGCCTTGATTTTAACACCTATCGTACTTGCAATGGTACGTGCACTGAAATTTGAAGATAAAATGGTCTTTCCATTTATTATCGCAAGTGGATTTATTGCCGATACAACGTCTCTTCCACTGGTGGTAAGTAACTTAGTGAATATTGTATCAGCTGATTTCTTTGGTATTCGTTTTTCAGAGTTTGCTTCACGTATGATCATTCCAGATTTATTTTCACTATTAGCAAGTATTACCGTCTTATATCTATACTTCCGTAAAAATATCCCTAAGAAATACAATCTGGATGATTTACAGAAACCGGTTGAGGCTATTAAAGATGAGAAAACATTCCGGTTATCAGGAATTGTCTTAATCGTTTTAGTTGTTGGTTACTTTATTGGTGAATTCTTTGACATTCCGGTGTCTATTATCGCAGGAATTATTGCTATTTTCTTCTTAGGAATAGCAAGACAAAGCTCGGTAGTTCAAACAAAAAAAGTATTGCAAGGAGCTCCTTGGGCGATTGTTTTCTTTTCCATTGGTATGTACGTTGTTGTCTACGGATTACGTGCTGTTGGGCTAACCGAAGTATTAGCAAGCCTCATTCAAGCAACGGCTGACCATGGATTATTTGCTGCAACCATTGGCATGGGATTCATTGCAGCCATACTTTCATCGATTATGAACAACATGCCAACCGTGATGATTGATGCTTTGGCCATTGATGCAACTTCTGCAACAGGTACAATTAAAGAAGCCTTGATTTATGCAAATGTCATTGGTTCGGACTTAGGACCAAAAATTACACCTATTGGCTCTCTAGCCACTCTCTTATGGCTCCACGTTCTTTCGACAAAAGGAGTTAAGATTTCTTGGGGAACCTATTTTAAAACAGGTATTATCTTAACCATCCCAACATTGTTTATTACGCTTGTTGGTTTATATATTTGGTTATCAATTATTTCTTAACACATCACAAAGGAGATTTTACACATGTCTAAAAAAACACTTTATTTCTTATGTACAGGTAACTCTTGCCGTAGCCAAATGGCTGAAGGATGGGCAAAAAAATATCTAAATAATAATGAATGGGATGTACGCAGTGCAGGGTTAGAAGCTCATGGATTAAATCCCAATGCTGTAAAAGCAATGAAAGAAGCTGGTGTTGATATCTCAAACCAAACATCTGATGTCATTGACCCTGAAATTTTAAATAATGCGGATTTGGTCGTTACATTATGTGGCCATGCAGCAGATCACTGCCCAGTAACGCCTCCCCATGTGAAACGTGAACACTGGGGATTTGACGATCCTGCAAAAGCTGAAGGAACAGATGAAGAGAAATGGGCGTTCTTCCAGCGTGTACGTGATGAAATCGCTGAACGTATTCAGCGTTTTGCTGAAACAGGTAAATAATTAATCAAAAAGCAGTCTATTTGTGTAGACTGCTTTATTTCTTCTTAAAATCTGTTTTATAGTAACTAGGAATATGAGGAATGCGTTATTAGTCTAACCAGATTTATAGATTCATATATATCCAAATTTTAAAATGTAGATGTAATCGATTCTACTTATATAAAAAGCTACCTTTCCCCTAATTTCTATCATTTGATAAGTAAATGCTAAAGTATAAACTTACTTTTTATAAATATAAGATATTCTTTTAGCTACTTTGCAGAAAAACTTTCGCCTTTACAATTAGATGCGTTTATTGTATGATTACACAACAGGAACATTTGTTCGACACTAAGGGGTTAGAGATGAATAAAGGAATACCAGAGCAAACTAAGACAGTTAAACACAAAATTTTCTCGCACGGAGCAAAAACATTTGAGCCAACTCTTATTCTTTATCGAAATACCTTGGCGTTTATTGTAAACGTAATAACAATCGGAGGTTTCAAATTATGAATGATAAAAAAGCAGCACTAGATATGGCTCTAAAACAAATTGAAAAACAATTTGGTACAGGATCCATTATTAAAATGGGAGAAGGCACACATACAAAAGTTGAGGCATCTAGCTCAGGCTCATTAGCTTTAGATATAGCTCTTGGAATTAATGGTTATCCCAAAGGAAGAATTATGGAAGTTTACGGGCCCGAAAGTTCAGGTAAAACAACCGTTTCCTTACACGCAATTGCAGAAGTACAAAAAAATGGAGGTCGAGCTGCCTTTATTGATGCTGAACACGCACTTGATCCAGTTTATGCAAGAAAACTAGGTGTAGATATTGATGAGTTACTGTTATCTCAACCAGATACTGGTGAACAGGCACTTGAAATTGCTGAAGCATTAGTTAGAAGTGGTGCTGTAGATATTATTGTTGTTGACTCAGTAGCAGCATTAGTTCCGCAAAAAGAAATTGAAGGAGAAATGGGAGATTCTCACGTAGGTTTACAAGCTCGTTTGATGTCTCAAGCTCTTCGTAAACTATCTGGAGCAATCAATAAGTCTAAAACCATTGCTATCTTCATCAACCAAATCAGGGAGAAAGTAGGCGTTATGTTTGGAAACCCGGAAACAACGCCAGGTGGAAGAGCACTAAAATTCTATTCTTCCGTTCGTCTTGAGGTTCGCCGCGCTGAACAACTTAAACTAGGGAATGACATAGTTGGGAATAAAACAAGAATTAAAGTAGTCAAAAATAAGATGGCACCTCCTTTCCGCATTGCTGAAGTAGATATTATGTATGGAGAAGGTATCTCAAAAGAAGGAGAAATCTTAGACATTGGTTCTGAAGTAGATATTGTTCAAAAGTCTGGATCTTGGTTTTCATATAATGAGGAGCGTTTAGGACAGGGACGAGAAAACGCTAAGATTTTCTTAAAAGAAAACCCTGAAATTAGAGAAGAAATTAGAAAAAAAATTATTGATTTCAAATATGGTGATAATATTAATAACGATAATGTTATAGATAACGATAGCGAAAACGAAAACCAATAAAGGCATAAAACACCTTTCCCACGGCTTGAACTGCACCCCATTATTAGATAAAAAAACTCTAATGATGGGGGTGTTTTTATGTCAAGGCTATTGAGTTGTACCTAAATAAACACTACTCATATAGAGAAATAGCATGAATCTTCTTGCAATCCATTGGTATACTTACAACGAACGCACCTTTCTCTTTGTTTCAATGAAATAAAAAGTATAATCAGCAGATAGTGAAGTGAATAATTTTTCGGCCTTAAATAGGATCCTAGCGAGCAACTAAATAAAGAATATCTTCTAAAAAGAAATTTTCATTAAAAAAGCCTAGGTGATACGATAGTAGAACTTTCTATTTCTTTCCCCTTCCATATCCATCGATTCGCTTTATCTCTACTTTTATTTAGGTACACATTATGATTAAGTTGATTATATTTATTTGAGTAATGAAGATTGGCCAGAAGCAAATTAGATTTTACTGAAACCATAACATTATTGTTAATAGTGTTATGAGTTGCATGATATTGCATCAGTAATTGGCCACCATCCATGTTCATCATATCATTTCCATATAAAATATTATGTTCAATAAGAGTATTTATCGTCCCTCCACGTTTTTTATCATAGCCTCCAATTGAAATTCCTGTAAAACGATTCTTATAAATCATATTTCGTATAACTTGAACATTGCTAGTTTGTTTACCATAGTGTTCACTTGCGATTTCTATTCCTAGATCGTTATGACTTGAAACGTTATGCTCAATAATAACATCTTTTCCTCCGTCTACGTAGATTCCCCCAGCGGAGTATTCATGTTTGTAAGCAGGATTTGAATAACTGCTGACGTTGTAAATATGGTTCTCACTAATGAGTCCTTCACGAGCTCGGTCATATTTCTCAATAGGAGCTACTTTTTCAAAGCCAATTACGTCAATCCCAATATTATCAACGTTTCGAATTGTATTGGCATTGACGATAAAATCTTTAACATTTCCATTTAGAGTTAGTGCTTCACTAAAACCTAAGGTCAAGTTTTCAAGTAGGTTTCGCGATATTTCAATGTTTTCTAACGAACGCGGCGCTTTGGATCCATAAAAAGCTATTCCATGAGCGTTTCCATTTTTATGTGCAGTCTTAATATCGAAAATATGATTATTAATAATTCGAAGGTGCTTTCCACTTCCTTCTACTAAAATACCGCATGGTGTATTTTGTGCCTTAGAAGTAGACGAATGACCTATATTCAAACCTTGAATTGTTATGTAGCTCTTATTTTTTATGCTAACTAGCCCTCCATCTGTAGAACGGCTTTTTATTTTTTCTCCACTAATAAGAGGCTTTTCACTTTTATAGTTCCTGAAGATAATAGACTTTTGTTTAGTACCTGAACGGCTAATAATTAATTGTTCATAGTAGGTACCGCCTCTGATGTAAACGGTAGTTCCGGGCTGAGCTACTTCACTTGCCTTTCTTAATGTTCTAAAAGGTTTGCTTTTAGTACCCAGGTTTTTGTCATCCCCTGTAGGAGAAACATAAATTTCATGATGTATTATAGGAGCTGCTGAAGGTTGATTAGCTGCCTCAACCCTTTGATTTATACAGCACAGTAAAATAAGAATAATACCAACTGCTTTTTTCATAAGATCCTCCTTAAAGTTAATCAATTTCACTTGCGAGATTTTTAAATATACTATGATTCTTTTAATAAAGATGTAAATAATCGCACTATGTTTTATTATTTTTTAAAACTACAGCAATTTTTACATTTAAAACGGAAAGTGCTAAAGTAATGCTAGAATGTGGAGGTTTGAGAAATGAATAAGGAACTTAAGTTACGTCCTTTGGAAAGAGAAGATTTAAAATTTGTCCATGAACTCAATAATGATGCAAACATTATGTCTTATTGGTTTGAAGAGCCTTATGAAGCTTTTGTAGAGCTACAGGACTTATATGATAAACATATTCACGATCAAGGTGAGCGTCGTTTCATCCTTGAAAAGGACGGGGATATGCTTGGACTAGTGGAATTAGTCGAAATTGATTATATTCATCGTAGAGCAGAGTTTCAAATTATCATCGACCCTACGTATCAAGGTCATGGCTACGCAATGGTTGCCACAAACCTAGCAATGAATTATGCCTTTTCGGTATTGAATATGCATAAACTTTACTTAATTGTAGACAAGGAAAATGAAAAAGCAATTCATATCTATAAGAAGGTTGGTTTTTCTATCGAAGGCGAGTTAAAGGATGAATTTTTTGTTGATGGAAGCTATCATAACGCTATAAGAATGTGTATGTTTCAAAAAGAATATTTACAAACCAAAAATAAAAACTAAGGTTGAACTAGTATAAGAGTCCTGGTCACCAAAAAAAGAAGAAAGAATGAAATTGGGCTTCTATTATAGGAGTAAAAAGTCCTGAAGGAGAAATGTGCAAACCATTTAAATATGATAACATTGTAAATTGTAAATTATAGAAACCATAAGGATGGTATTATGAGTACATTTAATCCAACAGGATTGCTATTATTCTTAATAATTATTGGTTTAATAGGATTCCTAGCTTTTAAAGTTGTTAAAAGGTTAAAAAAGAAATAAGTAACAAGAAGGACCTGCTATCAAAACAGCAGGTTCTTTTTAATAAGAAGATACATAATACCAGTTTTTATGTACTTTTTTTATTTGTTTAAAATCCCCGTTAAAATCGCTTTTTGAAGGTTTGTTATCGTTTGGGTTATATACAAATCCCGAAAAATTGTCTAGCATCCCACGGTATGTAAAGAAAAGAATTGATTTAGCCTTTCCTTTCGTTTCTACTACGATGTCACCCCCACCTTTAGACAATTGAGTATACTTTTTAGGTAATTGAATAAGTGATGGACTATCAGATACATTAGGTTTAATAACACCATTTTCTATTTTAGTTGCAACCTCTTCTCTCTTATCTTGATCGATTTTAAAGTTGAGATCTAAGTTGACTTGATTGAATGGAAAGAAAAACCATAATGAGATAGTAATGAGCTGAATAACAAACGGCTGCCACTTTCTCTTTTTAAAAAGATGAATTAATGTCCATATAGTCATTATGATAAAGAAAGCATATACAAATAACCAAATAGGTAACATTAAAAATTCTGTTATAATATCAACCAGATCCCACTGGAACAAGGCCACTAAAATAACGAACAAACTACTAATTAGCGATAAAAGCAACAATCGACTATGTTTCACACATTTTCCTCTTCCTAAAATAATTCTTTTTTACCTTAATTATATATTAAAATCCTTATAAAAGCGTATGTATAATTCGTACATAATTTGTTAACACAATCACTCTTCCAGAAAACATTATAAAAAAGGACCCTTGACGAAGGATAGTTCTTCCAAGGGCCCTTTTTCCGGAGTATGCAGCTTTTTATACATTGTTGACTGATCAACGTTTTCTCAGTAGGTGGATGAGAAACTAATGTATAAGAAGTGCACCTTTTATACATATGTTAATTTTAAAAAATATAGTATTTTCAGGTGGAATTTCCTCTTTTTTTAGTAAACCTTCATAAGATAGTCTGATAACATCCAAATTTGAGATGATATACAAATTTCTATTCTGCATGCTTATAAACATCCGGTCTCAGACTTTCAAATATTGGAATGTATGTTTGTTGTTCTGTAACTTTCTGTATATGAATTTCCGCTGTTATAATCTCTTCTTGATCTCCCCCCTCTTCTACGATGTTTCCATTTGGATCAATGACCATTGAATGCCCTGCGTAAGTGTTGCCGACATGATTTTCATTACTCACTTTTCCCACGCTGTTACATGCAATGACATAAACACAATTTTCTATAGCTCTTGCCCTCAATAGTGTTCTCCAATGGTCTATATTTCTGGTAGTCCATTGTGCAACGTAGAATATGACTTTTGCACCTTGAGACGTTGGGTAGCGTGTGATTTCTGGAAAACGTAAATCATAGCATATAATTTGACTGGCTTTGATATTGTTAATCTCAAAGACATCTGGGACTTCATCTCCCCCTGTTAAATAATGATGTTCATCCAACATCGGCACGAGATGTATCTTATCTTTTTGATAGAGCAGCTTACCCGTTTTTGATACAGCAAAGGCTGTATTATAAATATTTTCATTTCTTTTATTTGAAACTGAACCTGCAATGATATTCACTTGATGGTTAATTGCTAAACGTTGAATAAAGGGAAAAGTTCTCTTTAAATCAATATCTGCTTTTTCTGCTACATTTTTTAAATCATAACCTGTATTCCACATTTCAGGTATCACAACAATCTCAGTATCTATATGCAGCTTTTCTTCAAATAAGGACTCAATGCGGTTTTCGTTTTGCTTAACTTCACCTTCTATAATCTCTGTTTGAAATAATTGTATTTTCATTTTTCTCCCTCTTCTTCATATATAAATTTATAAATAGGATATAAATCACAGTTGTATTTGACATCTTCGCCATGTGATGAAGAAATAATAGAAGGTTTAATTTTATCTATAATTCGTCCGCTATTAATATTTTCACCCATATCAACTGTAAACTTTCGAATCGGCGGATGTAAGGATTCAGCGTTAGAAAAGAATAAGTCTCCAGTTAGCAGCACATTGTCATCTTTATGGTGGTATATCACATGTCCTGGTGTATGACCGGGTGTTAAATACACATCTACAGGTAACTTTTTAATGATGTTGTTACTTAGACTTTCGACTTGATGTTCCACCCCTGTTGTTTCTTTTTCTGCCTTATTTGGATATGGTTTTTCGCCATTGATAAAAGGCGCTTCAACTTCGTGGGCGTAAATAGGAATATTTAAATTATCTCTTAAATACTTGGCGCCATTAATGTGATCTAAATGGCCATGTGTGAGTAAAATACTTTTGGGGATACCTAAAGATTTTGCTATATTTAACTGAGTATGTGCATAGTCTTTCATTCCTGTATCAATGATATGAACACTCTCACCATCTAGCACGTACCATGTATTAATTTTGACAGGAATTCCCACAACAGTTTTGTAAGTAAGTTTGTAAATATGTCTAGAAATTTGGACAAATTCCAATTGATGCACCTTCTTTTGTTTTATTTGATAATATAAGTTTAGTAAGAAAAAATAGACGTAACAAGAAGGCACAATTTTGTTACTAGCCATTGAGGTGAAAAAATGTCAGACTTTAAAAGTGATCAATACGGTCCTTGTACGTTAACTGTAAAGCGTGCTTGTCCAATTGAGTTAACGATGCATATGATGGGTGGTAAATGGAAAGGTATTATTTTATCTTTGTTATCAAAATCACCCATGTATTATAATGCAATGCGCCGTGAAATACCGGGTATTACCCAGCGTATCCTTACACTGCAGCTTAGGGATATGGAAAAAAACGGATTGATTGAAAGAGAAGAAACAAACGATAACCCTAAAAGGGTTTTATATTATTTAACAGATCTTGGAGAAAGCTTTGTTCCAATACTAAAATCTTTAGAGAAGTGGGGCAATGCTTATATAAGTCAGCAGGAAGAAGAATTAAAAAGATTGTAACGGTTTAAATAAACTCCTTAAATATATTTTACTTCTTTATTAATAACGCCTTGTTTTTTTATAATATAAGTACTTAATTAAGTAGTATCCGCGAAACTATATTAACTTGAAAATGCAAACTTATTCAATGAGAAAAACCTTTACCATGGCGGTAAAGGCTCTTCCTATGCTCTTCCCTAATGGGAATCTCTTGTTATCTTTATTTTTAATTAAGGTCTATGAAAATTGACTGTTTTCTCGTCATCTCCTGTTCGTTCAAACCATCCTCTGAAAGCCCAGTTATCATAACCTCCATCGCCTTCATTAATAAATGTTCCTTCTTCAAATACCCAGACACCATAGGTAATACCATCATAATCTACGGTGTCAAAATATTGAACACCTTGTAATTGATCTGAATTATACCCTTGGCTCAAATTCATAACCATTACATTGTATTGTTGACCTGATTCAAAGAATGCTTTTTCCATTGCTCCCTTGACGAAACCATTTCGATTGTCGGCTGTTTTAGCCGCATCTGCAATCGCTTGTCCTATGGCTACGGGATCAACTGTTACGTCTCCTCCAACTTCTGCAGCTTCTGCGGAGCCTGCAGAACCTCCTAAATTCGGTAGAGCTAATGGCGTCGCTAACACAGCTAAACCTACGGCAGAAGCTACAACAGCTTGTTTCGCTTTTCTCATTTGATCTCCTCCTATTTTTAGGTGATTATTAGAATATTTACCCTTTTTTTCCACGTTAAAACAAAAAATACTGTAATTAGAAATAGGAGGTAAACCATTTCATTCTTTTGAAGCATCTGTTCAACCAAAAATAGGCTTATAAGTTTTTTTCTAAAAGCTCGTCCACTTTTTCTGCCATTTCTCTCGGTGAACATGGCATCTCATTTTTGAGCCATTATTCTACTATGACGCCGTATTGGAAAAAGTTGAGGTAGCTCATTCAATATGATAACCAACTATTATTTAATAGATTTAGTCGCAATATAACAAGGCATATATTCAGTGATTTTCCCTTTGTGGTGATGATCTTCATAAAGATCTTGTAGAGTGAATCCAGCTTTTAGCTGGCCCCCAATTTGAGTTTCTAAAGAATGACTAAACTGTACACCGCCATTCTTTATAAGTTCTTCATCATTTTCTACAGTGTTTTTAGTTCCGTCATAAGGTAATTTATTAACCACTTGCAATGCTTTCTCATCTTCTCCAAATAAATAAAGAGCAGGATTTGCAAAGCCAGATAGCAGAACGCCACCTTTTTTAAGAACTCTGAAACATTCTTGCCAAACGTGTTCAACATCTTGAATATAACAGTTTGATACAGGATTAAAAATCATATCGAACGTCTCATCTTCAAAGGGGAATGTCTTACTCATATCTCCTTTAACTAAATCAATGGAATAGCCTTCTCTAGTAGCCACCATTTTTTCTAATTCTAATTGCTTATCAGAGTAGTCAAAAACCGTAACTTCCGCATGCTGTGCTGCAAAGACTGGGCATTGCTGTCCTCCTCCGCTAGCAAGTCCCAATATTTTTGCTTTTTTAAATGGAATAAACCAGTTATGTGGAACAGGCTTACAAGGTGTTAAGTAAATATCAAAAATACCTTGAGTTGCATCTGCGAAATCTTGATGATTAATAGCTAATGACCATTCTCCTCCAGCTGAAGCCCACTCATCCCACATTTTTGAGTTGATTTTTGTATAATTAGCTTTTTGTGACATAGTTACTCCCCCTTTACCTCTTTTAGTATTTTGTTTAATTTTACCATGTCGCTAGAAGAATAATTTAGATATACTAATTAATTTTTTCCGTTTCAGATAATTAATCTGTACTGGAGAAGTACTTAATAGATATTTTTAAAAATAAAAACACCCTTTTTAAAAATTAAAAGGGTATTTTTATCTTAAGTATAAAAGCTTGTATATAAACAATATACGAGTTTTATTTTTAATGGCTTGTCTCGAAGCTTTCAGCCATCATTAGGTCATTTTTGTAGGCAGCCATTGCGAGTTCATATCTCACCTTTTGACCCGCTTCTACAAAATCAGCTTCCTTCACAAGGCCTGATAATGAATATTGGTGACCTTTAAAACCTACGTTCAGTTCAGTAATTTGATTGAATTGAAAACTTTCTATAGGAATTCCATTCACATCTTTCAGCAAATACTGGCCATATTTCTCGTTACATGTTTGTGCTACTTGCTCCATTACTTTAAAAGCATCGTCCGGGTTTTGTCTATAGTTGAGAATAAGACTTTCATTTACCCGGCGTCTTCCTCGGGTTCCGTTCTGAAGTTCCGTAATGTTGCTATATGAGACGGTATAGAGGTAGCCGTCATACTGGCGAATCTTTAAGTAGCGCATGGTGATTTCTTCTATTTTTCCTTGGCGGTTTCCGTTGAGAATAACATAATCTCCGTGATGGATCTGGCGTTCAAACAAGTAAGTCAGTCCCATTATATAATCACGAATAATATGCTGGAGGATTATTGCCAGGGCACTGGCCAACACTACTGAACTAGTGAGAATCTTTCCGAAGTCAAAGAAATGGCTAAGCACATAAATAAAGAAAAAAGCCAGGCCTACTACTCTTGTCACCTGATTAGAAAAATGCATTAAGGTTTCTTCTCGTTTTTCATCTAAAAAGCTCGTTTTATCAAAGAAAAGCTTAATGAATTTGCGAATAAAATAAACGATAAGTATAATCAACAGCGCTACCGTTAAAACCTTTACGGGAAACTGCTGGAAGAATTCAGTAAAAACCAACTTACCCACTCCTTATTTCTAACACTATACCAAAAGAATGTACGTAAAGACACAAATTTTCTGTTCTTTATAAACCTTAATGATAATAGCACGGTTTCATCAAAAAAAGAAGCGGTATCTATGCTTTTTGAAGGTCGGTATATTGATGATAATCTCTCAATTAATTGAGAGTAAAGAGGTAAGGTGAACTGTAATAGACTAATTTTCTTCGTTTTTTTGTAGACTATTCTTATATATCTTTTGACTTTTGCAGGCTTTCTAATAAAGACATTCCTATATGTTCATCATTATTTCTACCTAGTCTATAATTAGCTAAAACGACGGACGCAACTTTATTTTCTTTATCAATCCCTAAAAATGAGCTGAAGCATCCTGTTCCACCGCCGTGCAACATTACATTATTATTTCTCTTTAAAAGCAACCATCCAAGACCCATATCAAATTTCTTTGTTCCATTACCGTGTTTTTTATGACAAGAAGAAAGATATGGTTTATCTTCGTACATATTTATTTTTGCGTATTCAAGTAAATCTTCAGCCGTTGAGGATACTGCCCCCGCCGGTGATATAAAGTTTTCTTTGTCCCACTGCCAGTTGCCGCAATCATTATTTTGGCGGTCATAACCTTGTAAATTATTATTTGAAGTACCTAAATAAGTATCCTTTAGTCTAAGCTCATTATGAAGAAAGTCATTCATAGTGTCCCAATATCCTTTGCCTGAAACAGTTCCTAACACATATCCAATAAGTGAAATACCGAAATTAGAATATTTCCACGAATAATCTACTTCTTTCAATTTAGTTCTTTCAATTAGCATTTTCATTTTGTTAAAATCCATGTGCAACGGATTATTTTTATTCAAATCGCTTCCTCCAAAAATCACACTTAAAATTATTTTAAAATATTCCCGTTTATTTAAAGGTAAGCTTCCTGAATATCCAGAAGAGTGAGTAGCGAGGCGGAGCAATGTAGGATAACACGTATCTTCTTTAAGTTCTTTTATGTATTTTTGTATAGAGTCGTTTGACGACACCTTGTTTTCAAATATGTATTTTGATAACAGCGATACAGTGAAAGTTTTCGTAATAGAACCAATTTCATAATGATATCTTTTTGCCGAGTCAATTTCACCGCTTTCATTATAGACTTTTATAATAGACTGATTGTCCGTTAAGTAGCCAACGGTTAGTTTCAAGTGCTTTTTTCCTTTGCAGGTTTTATTAATTAATCGTAATGTTTCATCGCTGATTTCAAACATAATGATTGCTCTCCCTTATCCTTTATTTTTAAAATTTTAAAAGGATTAATCGATATGCTTTAAGTTAGATTAGCCTATCGAGTTTTTTTTATATTCTTTCTCATATTATCAATTGCTTGAACTCTTCGACTTTCAAGTTCTCCTATTACTCTCAACTGTAATTCATCGTGATCATCATCCATTTTGATGTTGCCTTCTTCTTCAAATCCATCATGTTCTTCCCCATCGAAGCTATAGAGTTTCTTCAAAAGCTTCCACATTATTTCCAACTCTTCAGTTGAGAACTTTTTAAAAAGTTCTTCCAAAAAGAAAATTCCTTTTTCTGAGACAACAAGCAGTGCTTCTTTTCCCGCTTTTGTAATTTTTACGTTAACTGCACGCTTATCTTTACTGCTAGGAACTACGTCAACATAACCCTTCTTTTCCATAATGGTAATTAACTGTTTGACGCTTTGTTTTGTAGTTCCTAATTTTCTAGCAATATTATTCAACGTTGTTTCATCTTCAGGTAAATGAGCAATTGCCACCATAGCCATATGCTGTCTTGATGTTAAAAGTTCAAGAGATTTATCACCTTTTACTTGAATTTTATTTGCCAGAGAAAATAAGGTAGCGTAAGTTTGCTGCATTAAGAAAAGCTCTTTATAAATATCCATATTCACCCTCCATTTTAGACAGTGTATTGTCTAAAATTATAATAGTATATTTTGGTAATTAAGTCAATGTACTGTCTATTTTAATTTTGACTATTCTAAGGAGATTATTCTGTTACACTAAAGTAGGCAAAGAAATCATGATCGTTCGTAAGCAAAAGTTGTCCTTTCTTTATCCAATTAGATATACTAAAAAGGCACTCTAATTTAATACTACTCTTAAAAAATGTAAGAAAATCGATATGAAGTAAAGGAGAAAAGACATGAACCAACACACACAACCTTTAAGCCCTATCGCCTTCCATCTTGGTCCACTTGAAGTCCATTGGTATGGAATTATCATAGGAATAGGAGCTTTCTTAGGCTTCTTGTTAGCCTCGAAAGAAGGAAAGAAACGAGGGATCTCTTCAGAAACCATCTCTGATTTACTTCTGCTAGCACTACCCATTGCTATCATTACTGCTCGAATTTACTACGTACTTTTTGAATGGAGTTATTATAAAGACCACCCAGGCGAAATTATAGCAATTTGGCATGGAGGCATAGCTATTCACGGTGGAATTATTGGCTCTGTATTAACAGCTATATGGTTTTGCAGAAAAAAGAATCTTTCTTTTTGGAAAATGGCTGATGTTTTAGCTCCTAGCTTATTATTAGGCCAAGCTATTGGCCGGTGGGGAAACTTCATGAATCAAGAAGCACATGGCGGACCTGTTACACGTCAGTTCTTAGAAGCTTTACATTTGCCTGATTTTATTATTAACCAAATGTATATAAATGGAACTTACTATCATCCTACGTTTCTCTATGAATCACTTTGGAACATAATAGGTGTGCTTGTTCTAATCGTACTAAGAAAATCCTTGTTAAAAAGAGGCGAAGTCTTTCTTACTTACCTGCTATGGTATTCGATAGGAAGATTTTTTATAGAAGGACTGCGTACAGATAGCTTAATGTTAACCTCTCATATCAGAATAGCTCAATTAGTTTCTTTCCTTTGTGTGCTAGGCAGCTTGATTCTGCTATGGTATAGACGCAAAAAAGGCTTGGCAACTAGTAAGGCTGTCTTTCTCTCATAAGAACCGATATTTTTATGCAGTTTTGTAAAATTAGTAGTTGATGGACTATGTTTCAGATATCAAAACGTGTAATGAGAACTAAAAAACCAATAAAAGCAGCAAGTTGATTTTCAGTGAATCTGAAGATCAACTTGCTGCTTTTACGCATTAGTTATTAATATTTTTAATCGAAATTATGATTTATATATATTTTACTAATAATAAACCTTCTTTTATAGTTAAAGTATCCTCTTCTTGTGTGAAGTTGCACTTGATAAGAATTCATATTGGAGATGAAATGTATGTTAAATATAAATAAAGCCCAAAAACGGACTCTATTCTCACGAACAAATGCCCAGACGTCATCTAATGTTTCTTTATGGGCCGGAGGAATTGCTTTTACTTTTCTTTTTGCTTTACTGGCTTATGGATTAGCGAAAGTCCCGGGATTCGATCATATTGGTCCACTAGCCTGTTCAATTATAATAGCAGTCATTTATCGTCAAATTTGGGGGTACCCTGAAAAAATAAGATTTGGAATCGAGTTTTCTTCTAAAAAGCTGTTGCGCTATGCGATTGTTTTATATGGACTAAAGCTTAATATTGATGTTGTTATTCATCACGGATTAGGATTGGTGCTTCGCGATGTGGGAACGGCTGTATTTGCGATTGTTTTAACGGTTTTTCTAGCCAAATGGATGAAGGCTGATAGCGGTTTATCCCTTCTTTTAGGGATAGGAACAGGAATATGCGGTGCTGCAGCTATTGCAGCTGTTTCTCCAATTGTAAAAGCAAAAGAAGAAGATACAGCTATCGGAGCTGGTGTTATTGCTTTAGTGGGAACCCTATTTGCGATTGGATATACCATTTTAAGACCTTATATACATTTAACAAATATTCAATATGGAATTTGGTCAGGCGTAGGTCTCCATGAAATTGCCCATGTAGCTCTAGCTGCAGCACCGTCTGGACGCGATGCTCTAGCTATTGGACTGTTGGCTAAGTTAGGCAGAGTGCTCTTACTTGTGCCATTAAGCTTTATCTTAATGTACTGGATGAAGCGAACAGGAAAAATTGAAAAGGATACCAAGATTGAATTCCCTTGGTTTTTAATAGGTTTTATAATCATGAGTATTTTTGGGAGTTATGTCGTTGGTAAGCACCTTATAATACCTAAGACGATCATGAATGATATTTCAACTCTAACTACCTTTCTTTTAACAATGGCTATGGTCGGGCTAGGGTTAAATGTAAGTTTGAAAGCTCTTCGAACAAAAGCATTAAAGCCGTTGATTGCGATGTTTATTACCTCTATACTCTTATCATTTCTTACGTTTTGGACGATGTAAAGACAAGTAAATTAAAATGATTAAGTAACAACTAATATTTCCTATACAACTGTTAATGCAAAAAAGTTTCTTATTTCTCAGGTTTTAAATTTCTTCCCAAATTTATGGATTAATTATAGAGCAATCTAAACCTATAATCTAGATACTAATGACAGTTCCCTCCCTAATAAACAGTTTCACTTAAAAAACAATCTTTATTGCAGTAAGTAGTGATGTAATAAAGGTTGTGTTTGTATATACTAGGGGTTGTAGTGCTGAACTTGGTGTTGTTTTAAGAGCATCAAGCGGATAAAAAGCCGAAGCATCTCCTACCATGAAATGCAGTAAAGCAGTGAAACATTTAGAAAATACATTGACGCCTCTGAATTAGTCATGGTATAAACACAATAGGAGAGTTTAACACTTAAAAGCATAAAAGCGATAAAGTTTAAAACAATATTTATATAAATAGAATACATAGGAGGAAACAACTACCATGGGACATAATAGCAAAATTATAGACTGTACCATTCGTGACGGAGGTTTAATTAATAATTGGGATTTTAGTGTTGAATTTGTGCAAGACTTATATAACGGCCTAAGCGCAGCCGGCGTTGAATATATGGAGGTCGGTTATAAAAATTCACCTAAGCTTCTTCAAGCAACCGAGCCCAATCCATGGAGATTTCTTGACGATAACTTTCTCAAAGAAATTATCCCTGAGAAAAAGTTTACGAAGCTATCTGCCTTAGTAGATATTGGGCGCGTAGATCCAAACGACATTCTGCCGAGTGAACAAAGTATGTTAGATATGATTCGAGTGGCATGCTATATTCGCGAAGTAGATAAAGGCTTAGAGCTTATAAAAATGTTTCACGATTTGGGCTATGAGACTTCACTTAACATTATGGCACTATCTAGCGTACCGGAAAATCAGCTTATTGAAGCATTTGAAATGGTAAAGAAAAGCCCCGTAGATGTTGTATATATCGTTGACTCCTTTGGAAGCCTAGACCCTGCGGATATTGAGCATCAAGTGAAAAAGTTTCAAGCCATGATTCCTAGCAAACAGCTTGGGATCCATACGCATAACAACATGCAGTTAGCTTTTGCTAATACATTAACTGCGATGCGTAATGGAGTTACATTCCTTGATTCATCTGTTTATGGTATGGGCCGTGCAGCTGGTAACTGTAACACAGAGCTGCTTGTTAGCTACATCCCAAAACCAAGCTATGAGATGAAGCCGATTCTTGGAGTAATTGAAAAACATATGCTTGAAATGCGTCAAAAGTGGGAGTGGGGGTATATCATTCCTTACATGATTTCTGGTGTACTGAATGAACATCCACGTGTTGCTATGGCTTACCGTGATAGCGAGGATCGTGACAAATTCGTAGATTTTTATGACAAAGTAACGTCTCCAGAAGTTACTACGTCTCCAGCATCAAAATAAGTTAAAATGCTAAAAGTACCTCTGTTAATCGGGGTACTTTTTTGTTTTCGTACAAAGAGCCCGTGATTGTATAGCATCTACTTAAACTTTGATACCCTCGATCTCGACAATTAGCTAAATGTAAACAGTCACACTCTTCTTAAACTATTATTTATGTATGTAAACCGGCGTTCCAATGGGAACTACAGAGGAAAGTTCTAGAATATCTTCATTGTCCATTCTGACACATCCATGTGACATATCTCTGCCAATAGAAGCTGGATCATTAGTCCCATGTATTCCATATGTAGGTTTTGACAGTCCCATCCATAAGGGACCAAATACAGCTGGAGGGGTAGTATCTTTATTAATAATTTTAAATTTTCCGGTTGGAGTTGGAGTAATCATTTTCCCTACAGCAATCGGATATGTCTTTACTAATTTAGCTCCATCATATAGTTTTAATTGATGCTGCTTTATTGAGACATCTATCCTTTTTGCCATAGCACTACCTCCAATCTCTTATAAGTTAATATAAATAGAATTTTTTTATTATTAACCACGTATATCGAATAACTGTTAACTGAAAAATATCTAAATTGATTCATAAAAATTAGTGCTATTTATACCGTTCTAATAGTGAAAAATTTCTTTAAAAGCCAAGGCCCTGGCGTAAATCCAAGTGTTAATTGCCAAGCTCCTATTGCTTGCAAACCAAATTTACGAACTAACACCATTTTTTCACTCATGCTTCTTACATCTTCAAACCATACTTCGTGCATCTGTCCCCCTTGATCTCTATACTGAAAAAATGGTGATTTATACTCCTTAGAATATTGGATGGGAGACTGATATTTCGTCGCTGTTTTAATCGCATCTTGATTGGATATAGCAGATGCTACTGTGACGGGCTTGTAAGGAATTGACCAGTTATATCCATACAAAGGGACTCCAATGATAAGTTTTCTTCGCGGAACACTTTTTATCGCAAATTCTATTGTTTTTTTTACTTCAGTAATAGGTGCAACAGGCCCTGGTTCGCTGCCTGCATGATGCCAATCATATGCCATAATGAACATATAGTTAACAACGGCACCTATTCCCCCGTAATCATATCCTTTTAACCAAGGAATATCTTCGCTTGTCTTCGCTGGAACCGCTATGGTCAGTACGTACCCTGCAGGTTTTAAACGTTCACCCAGCTGACGTAAAAATCCTGTAAAAAAATCTCTATCCTCGGCCTTTACACGTTCAAAATCAATATTCACCCCGCCGTATCCTTTTCTAGATACTAAATAAAAAATATTATTAACAAGATTGTTTCTTGCTTGAGGATTATTTAAAACTTGATGGGCAAGATCAGAACTAAACCCTTCAGAAGTTAGATTAGTAATCGTAACTAACGGTGTAACTCGGTTTTTCCAAGTCGTTTCAATTGCTACTAAATCGTTTAAATCATTCATAATATCTCCATTGGTGCCAAAATGATATTCAAAGATAGAAATGGACGAGGAATAAGTTGCAAAATCAGTAATTAAATCGCGATCTAATTCTGGATTTCGAACGGCATAATACTCCAGTGTACCTGCAATATAGTCTGATATATTAGGGATTTTCATTTTCATTCCCACCTGCAAATAATTATAATGGACTGAAGGATTAGCTCCTTTTAATTGTTCTAAGGATACATAAGCTTTTTTAGCAATACTCCTCATCGTATCACCAGGTTGAACTGTGTACACATAAGAAGCTATAAGTAAGGCTTGACCTGGAACAATATTTGTTTCTTCTAACCCATTTACCCTCCTAAGCTGCGCAATGGGATAATCATATCTACTGCTTATTGAAGACAGGGTATCACCAGGTTGAACTATATGAACAAACATGTTTTCTCCTCCTATGTAATCTTTATCAACTTATGTTTTATTTCGTGACAAGTTTAAAGAAGCCATTCAATAAATGTATATGAGGATTGTTTGTTTATATAACATAAAGAGGCAGGCGTTTATAAAACAATCTAAATGGTTACCTTACATACAGAAAACGATGGATCATTTCTTCTATACAGAGAAATACCGAATATGATCAAAGCTAGTATAACAACTGGGATTGGATCATAAAGTAGAGGTAATTAAAAGCATAGTCTAGTTGTGCGATTTTGCTAAAAAGGCAGCCAAATATTTGGCTGCCTTTTTAATCTTTTATTTTTTTAAAGGCTTTATATATATACCTTTATACATCCAAAACATCACTTTTATCCTTAGATTGCTTGAAAGGCTGGTTAAAAATACTGAAATACATTGCTACTAGGCTAATGGAAATTATTAACATTATCGAGATAGTTAAGGATGCATCTAATAACAAAATGAACCCTAATCCGGCTATGGAAGTAATAGTGGAAAGTATTGTCCATGTTGAAAATGTTTCTTTCATACTTAATCCAAAATATTCTTTAATCATCCAAAATCCTGCATCATTAACATGTGAGCAAATTGCACTTCCCGCTCCCGTTGCAAGAGTGACTAGGGCTAAATTAGCATCGTATTGAGACAGCATTGGAATAACTAATCCTGCAGTGGATATAGCCGCAACTGTGGCTGACCCTAAAGAGATACGTAATAACGCAGCAACTACCCAAGCAAGTATGATAGGTGACATTGAAGTTCCTTTAAACAATTCTGCTACATAATCTCCTACACCACCATCAATTAGTACTTGCTTGAAGGCACCCCCACCTCCAATAATTAATAGCATCATACCAATTGCAGCAATTGATGATGTACAAGAGTTCATAACTTCTTTTATAGGAGTATTTCTTGCTATTCCCATTGTATAAAATGCAAGAATTAAAGATATCAACATTGCAGATGAAGGGTTTCCTATAAGACGAATTATTTCAATCGTTGTATCATCTTCAAATCCTACTGATTTTTGAATCATATCTAGAATTGTAGATATAGACATTAATAAAACAGGAAACATTGCAGTTAATACGCTTATGCCGAAACCTGGTGTTTCGTTAAGTTTGAATGTTTTTTGTTCACCTAAAGAAGCTATATTACCCGTCTTCTTGAATGCATCAGGTACAATTTTTTTAGCCATCTTAGTATATAAAGGACCTGCTATAATGACGGTTGGTATTGCAACAATAATACCGTAGAGTAAAACTAATCCAATGTCAGCACCATACTCACCAGCTATGACTGTTGGTCCTGGGTGTGGGGGAAGGAAACTATGAGTTGCTAATAAAGCTGCAGCCATAGGAATACCTAAGTGCAAGATAGAGGCTCTTAATTCTTTCGCAATCGAAAATACAATTGGGATTAATAAAACTAATCCTACTTCAAAAAATAAAGCTATACCTACAATAAACGAAGCAACTACAACAGCCCACTGAATTCTTTTTTCTCCAAATTTGTTAATTAGAGTCATGGCGATACGCTGAGCTCCCCCTGCGTCAGCAATTAATCTCCCAAGCATTGCACCAAGCCCAAATATTAAAGCTATATGACCAAGTGTACCTCCTAATCCAGCTTCAATGGATGTGACAACCTTTTCCATAGGCATTCCAAGTGCTAAAGATACAACAAAAGATACAATTATCAATGAAACAAATGTATTTAATTTAAATCCAGTAATCAAAATTAGCAACAGAATAATCCCAATCGCTACTATAAATAATGGCATGATATACCTCCAAAAAATAATTAAAATATTTTTACTTGCTCCACTTATTGAAACACTAACTTTATATTTTAATTAGTAAGTAACTCTAGGACGCTTATGCTATTTTGTTTACTAGTCATAAAGTACAATTATTCGAAAAAACGCCCTTTGGTAAACGCTTTCAATTAAGTCCCTAAATTAAATTAATATTAATAGGTTAATTCTGTACTAATGTTTTTTCTTTGTCTAATGCTTCTACGCCTGCTTTTAGAACCTCAATAATTCGATCTGTGTCATAGATATTTCCACGCCACGTTCCTCCACTAACCGATTGAAGCGCAGCCCACAAACGAGTATCATCTGGAAGACCCGGATCCGGTTTTAGTTCTGGATGAAGGTCACGTTCTTGCAGGACTTTAGTTGCTTTTTCTAAAGAAAGTCTCGTATTCTCTGTTCCAACAAAATTAACTGAACCCACTAATTGATTACGGTCAATAATGATTTCAATTATGTCTCCATCACGCAATTTTCCAATTGGTCCCCCAGCTAATGCCTCAGGTCCAATATGTCCGATACATGCACCAGTAGAGACACCAGAGAAACGCGCGTCTGTAAGTAAGGAGACATGTTTTCCAAAAGACAAATGTTTTAGTGCCGATGTTAATTGATATGTTTCCTCCATTCCGGTTCCTGAAGGACCACCGCCCATAACCACCATTATATCTCCTGCTTCTATGCCTCCTGTTTTAATCGATTTTATGGCTGCTTTTTCTGAAGTAAAGACCTTTGCTTTTCCTATATGGCGATATACCCCATCTTCTCCTACCACAGATGGATCAATAGAAGTTGATTTAATTACTGATCCTTCAGGGGCAATATTTCCTTTCGGGAATGTAACTGTGGAAGTTAGACCTTTTTCTTTTGCTTTGGCTGGATCCATAATAATATCATCAGGATTGATTCCATCAGCTTCTAACAATTGTTTTTTCATAATTGCACGTCTTTCTGATTTTTCCCACCAATCGAGGTTTGAACCAAGAGTTTCTCCAGTAACTGTTAGTACATCTTCATGCAAAACACCTAATTTTCTCAAATGAAGCATCACCTCCGGTACTCCACCTGCTAAGAATACCTTAACAGTTGTATGGCCTACAGGACCGTTTGGTAGTACATCGACCAAACGAGGAACTTTTTTATTGATTCTAGTCCAATCTTCAACGGTAGGTATCTTACAATTAGCTGCATGAGCAATTGCTGGAATATGAAGTAATAAATTTGTTGAACCCCCGAAAGCTGCATGAAGGACCATAGCATTCTCTATAGCTTTATCTGTAATTATATCTTTGGTGAAAATCTTTTTCTTCTCCATTTCTAAAGCTGCACGTGCTGATTGCTTAGCCATCTCCATCCATACTGACTGGCCTGAAGGTGCTAGTGCTGAGTGGGGTAAAGCCATTCCAACAGCTTCCGCAACAACTTGAGAGGTACCAGCTGTCCCAAGAAATTGGCATCCTCCTCCCGGTGTAGCACAAGCACGACATCCAAGGTCAGCAGCTTCTTGCAAAGTAATTTCGTTGTTTGCGTATCTTGCCCCAATTGTTTGAATCTTTCCTGCATCTTCTCCATTTGTAGGTGGAAGAGTAACACCTCCAGGGACAATGATAGTTGGCAAGTCATGCATTGATGCCAGAGCTATCATCATTGCTGGAAGACCTTTATCACATGTAGCTACTCCAATAACTGCCCTGCGAGTAGGCAGTGAGCGAATTAATCTTCGATAAACTATAGCCGCATCATTTCGAAAAGGAAGGGAATCAAACATACCAGCAGTTCCTTGGGAGCGCCCATCACATGGATCGCTTACGAACCCTGCGAAGGGCACGCCACCTTGTCTACTGATCTCTTGGGCTGATGCCTTCATTAATAAACCTATTTCCCAATGCCCAGTATGATAGCCTAATGCAATTGGAGTGCCATCATGATTCCTGATTCCACCTTGAGTACCGAGAATTAGAACTTGTTTTCCAAGTAGATTTGAAGGTGCCCAGCCCATACCAACATTTTGTGATAATCCAAAAAGGTCACCACTTGGTGAATCTAGCAACATTTCGGGTGTAAGTGGGAGTGAACCATCTGCTCCCTTCGCATGAGTTTGAATTTTATAAAGAGATACATCCTCTTCGCCAAATATGGATTGCAATGACATATGTATTCCTCCGTTAATAAGATTTTTTATAAAAAAAGATATATTTTTATGTTGCACATACTATCTTCTATTAATTGGAGAATATAGGTTCCTCGAAAAAAACATCTTTCATTAATAATTTATGAAAATTTTTCTGTCCCTAGTGCCTGGCCTAGTATTTGTTCTACTTGTTCCTTCTTTCTTTCACTAAGTTCGCGAGCTGGAGCTATCATGTTTGTAGAAACTTTTATCCCCCTTAAAGAAAGAGCTTCTTTAATTACACTTACAAAAGGCTTATCTATTTGATATAAGGATAATAAACCTGACAATAGACGATGTGATTCAATTGCGCGAGCATAGTCTTTGTCCATAAAAGATTGATAAATATTTACAGAAAACTCTGGTGCAAAATTTGCAGTGCCGGGAATGGAGCCATCTCCACCGAGAGATAACGTGTTTAAAAAATGATCATCGTATCCTGAGAAAACAGCAAAATCAGGATGGGCAGCCTTTACAGTTAAAATCATTTCCCTTGTATGAGAGACTGCATCAACGGTTTCTTTAATGCCTACAACATTAGGATAAGATTCGACTAGTTTAAGAACAAATTCTGGCGATAAATCTTGGCCTGTTAATGCTGGGAAATTATATAAAAGGGTGGGCATATCTACTTTTTCAGCAATTTGAGCAAAATGCTGAAAGAGATTATCCTCGGATAACGGCCAATAATATGGGTTAATAACTACGATCCCATCTGCCCCTATTTCTTTTGCATGCATACTTAGTGAGATAGTCTCTTTTGTGCTTGGAGTACCAGTGCCAATTAAAACTGGCAAACGTCCATTTACATACTGAACTGCAAATTCTGCTACTTTCTTCCTTAAAGAAGTTGACATTTGACTAAATTCTCCGCCCGACCCTAAAAAAAACAGCCCATTTACTTTAGACTCAATTAGAAAGTCAATTAAATTTTTCATTCCTTTTTCATCTAAGCATTCATTTTGATCTACTATTGTAGAGACAGGCGGAATTACCCCATGAAACCTTGTTGTTTTTTTCATTATATTTCCATCCTTTTAAAATTTAATAAAAACAAATTTTTTAAGCTCATATAAAAACTTAACTTAATTGTTTAAATATAATTTTTTTGTATTTTGGCAAAAAGATAATAAGAGATTACTATATCTTCTATTTGTTAAGAATTGACTTTCTTCTAATAAAGGGTCTCTTTAGATACGTGTAGTAGCTAGAATTGTTTCTTTTTAAATGCTTTAATTAACCTAATAAGAATTTAGTTATTATGGGCTAAGCAATGTTATTATAAATCTTTGCTTAGCCTCCTTAATATCACATTATTTATAGTCATTTTATTATTCTACTCTCTCTTGAATAGGGTTTTTCACTAAAAACCAATAACAAAGTGCTGCACATCCTGCAATAATACCACCTGATATGAAGGCAAGAGAGTAAGATCCAGTCTTATCTACAATTAAACCTGCTATAAAGGGTGAGAGTGCACCTCCAAAATAACCTCCAAAGTTTTGTATAGCGCCTACAGATGCAACCATAGAAGGAGGGGCAATATCACCAGCAAGAGCCCAAGCACTTCCTGTAATTGCGGAAATAAAACAAAGTGCTAGTGTGAATAAAGTTATTTTCATAGCAAGACTATCCACAAAAGGAACAAAAATCACCACAATAGCAGCTAATATAGCACAGATACTAATTAGCGCACGTTTTGCCTTAACTGGAGACGTTATGCCCTTATCTACTAGTTTTTTTGTAAGATACCCTCCAAAAATAGCACCAAATATTCCACCCACCCACGGGATACTTGCATAAACGCCTAGCTCTTGAAGCGTAACCCCATGCACTTCAACGAGATATAGAGGAAGGAAGACTAAGAAGATATTCCAAATCCAAATGGTACAGAAGAATCCTAAAATCATTCCCCAAACAGTTTTGTATTTAAATAACGATCTCCATTTAATTTTTGAATTTACTAGGTTTTCCTCAAAGCCAGCACCTTCTGATTGAATATATTCGAATTCTTCTTTAGAAAGTTTTCTGCTATGTTCAGGGTTTTTATAAAAAATCCAAAAAGCAATACTAAATAACACTCCTGCAATACCGGTAATATAAAATAATGATCTCCATCCAAAAGCCAACATGATTGCGACTAAAAGAGGAGGAGCAATAGCAGGACCCCATTTCGATGACGAATCCCAGAGGCCTGTTGCAAATCCTCTTTCTTTTTTTGGAAACCAATAAGATGTTATTTTTGCACCTGTTGGCCAGCAAGGTGCTTCACCAGCCCCTAGTAGTAACCTTACAATAATAAATGAAGGTAGCTTATTAAAGAGTCCCATCATAAATGTAGCTCCACTCCACCACAAAACTGCAATTGAATATATCTTTTTTGTACCAAAACGATCAATTAGCCAACCAGCAGGAAGTTGCATTAAAGCATAAGACCAGGAAAAAACTGTACCTAAAAGTCCTATATCTGTTTTTGTTAAATGTAAATCTTTCATCATTTGCGGAGCAGCAATGGATAGATTTGCCCTATCTAGGTAGTTGATAAACCCACCTATAATTAACCAGATTACAACCGTCCATCTCCAATTTTTTTTTGGTGCAGTAGAAAGCACGGGCTCTTTAGTTTCAATTTGCATTTGTTTATCTCCTAATCAATTAAAATAGATGAAAACAAACGAAGTGATAGTTATGCACCTCCTTATCATTATTTAATTTCATACAATGATTAAAGAATGGAGTTACGGTTTTACAAATACTGTTTTAATAGAAGTAAAGAATTCAATTGCAGCTTGACCTTGTTCACGAGAGTGAGAGCTAGATTGTTTCATTCCTCCGAATGGTGCTTGTAATTCTACCCCGGCAGATTCTGCATTGATACGCACAAGACCAGCATCCATCTCATTTACGAATGAAAGCATACGCCCAATTGATTTCGTGAAAATGGAAGCACTGAGTCCAAACTTTACATCATTTGCAACATTCAGTGCTTCTTCTAACGTTTCAACTTTCATAAGGGCAAGTACTGGACCAAAGATTTCCTCTTGAGCGATAGTCATACCACTAGTCACGTTTTCGAATATAGTAGGCTCCATATAGAAACCATCAGCCAAATTCCCTTCAACTAGACGTTTACCTCCATAAACTAACGAAGCCCCTTCTTCAACACCTTTTTCTACGTAGGCAAGTACCGTGTTAAGCTGGTCTTCACTTGCACAAGGCCCCATCCAAACATCTTTTTCAAGGCCATTTCCAACTTTTATTTCTTTCACTTGTTCAATCAGCTTTTCTTTAAATTCATCATAAATTTTACTTTGTACAATTACACGACTTGTAGCTGTACATTTTTGTCCAGTGGAACGCAATCCTCCACTAATAGTTGCCTCTACTGCTTGTTCAATATCGGCATCGTTAGCAACGATAACTGGATTTTTTCCGCCCATCTCTAATTGATATTTTGCACCACGTTTTAGTGCGCCTAAACCAACTTGTTTACCGACTGCATCAGACCCTGTAAACGTAATCCCATTAATATCTGGATGATCAATAATACCTTGTCCGATAACAGAACCAGAACCCGTTACCATATTAATCACACCACGTGGCAAACCTGCCTCTGCAAAACATTCCATAACTTTTGCAGCAGTAACTGCTGCTTCTCGAGCTGGCTTCAAAATAACAGTATTTCCATAAATAAGAGCAGGAGCAATCTTCCAAATAGGAATAGCTACTGGGAAATTCCAAGGTGTAATAACACCCACTACCCCAAGAGGAGCACGGGTTGTGTACATAAATGCTTCAGAGTCTGTTGAAGGTAGGACATCTCCCACTTTTCTTAGACCTTCTCCTGCATAGTAGCGAAGAATTGCGACCCCTCTTGCAGTTTCACCTTTTGCTTCTGGAAATGTTTTTCCCATCTCGCGGGTCATTGTCTTTGCTATTTCATCTAGGCGCTGCTCAAGCATATTTGCTACTTTATACAAATATTCACCACGAGCAGCCCCGGACAGTTTATTCCAGGAAACCTGAGCTTTTTTAGCAGAAGCAACAGCGCGATCTAAATCTTCTTTTTCAGAATGCTGTACATAACCGACTACATCATGTCGATTAGCAGGATTGGTACTGCTATCCACTTGCTCCACAGAACCCGTTACCCAGTCTCCATCAATATAGTTTAAATACATTTTCTCTTCTGTTGTTATATTCATCATATTTCCCTCCATATTATCTGAATCAAAATTTAATAAATTCATAAATTTCTGATATTTAAAATCAAAAAAATAATTTGAGTTTAATAATTAAGTTTGAAATCATTTAATTAGACCGAAATTTTGCTTGGTAACCTTACACTATTTTTTAATATACCAATGCTAGGAATTTCAATTTCAATCTGATCCCCTTCTAATAATGTAAAGTCATTTGGTGGTACAATACATGTGCCAGTTAATAATACGGTCCCATCAAAAATTTCATTATCACGTACTAAGAACGAAACCAATTCTTCAAATTTTCTTTTTAATTGACGTGTACTAGCTGTTCCCTCTACTGCAAGATTTCCATGACGATAAATACGGCATATGATATCAAAGTCATATGGATCTTTTACGGATTCGGTGAGGAGAATGGCTGGTCCAATAGAACAAGAATGCTTCCACATTTTTGCCTGTGGTAGATAAAGAGGATTTTCTCCCTCAATATCACGGCAGCTCATATCATTTCCAATTGTATAACCAAGGATTTCACCTTCCTGACTAATAATCAAACCTAGTTCTGGTTCGGGGATTTGCCATTTAGAGTCACTACGAATATAAACTTCCTGATTGGGTCCAACTGTGCGAGCAGCTGTAGATTTAAAGAAAATTTCTGGACGTTCTGCGTCATATACTTTGTCGTAAAATGTGGTAGCGTCTAATTTTCCATCTGTAGCTTCATAGTTTCGAGCATCGCGGCTACGTTCGTAAGTAACTCCGGAAGCCCATACTTCTTGAGCAATAATAGGTACAAGTAATGAAAGTTCTTCAATAGATTGTGGGATAGGCTTAGACTTAGAAATCATATGTTGAACAAAAGAAAGAGGAGAGATCTTTTGTGCATTCGCTTGATGAATTAGCTCTATAAACCCTTCCTGCTCAAGAGGGTAAACTGTTTCTTCCGATGTAAGGGCTGCCAAAACAGGTTCTGAATCTTCACTTAAATATCGAATAATACGCATATAAATAACCTCCATTTGTTTTATAATATAAAACTCAGTTTTTTAATATAGACAAAAGAGAAGGGAACCTCTTTATTAAATCGGTATCCCATACCCCATCTGCTCTGATAATTCGGAAGCTGCTTGTTTCAGTTGCTGAACAAAGATTCCTAACTGAATGTCATCTACTCCTGCGATAAGTGTCGAAAGACTTATAGCGGCAATAACCTTATTTTCGTGATTTCTAATAGGTGCTGCAATGCAACGGACACCAGGTTCATTCTCTTGATTATCGACGGCATAACCCTGACTTTGAACTTTTTCAAGTTCCTGCAAAAATTCAATTTCATTTGTAATGGTGAATTCGGTTTGCTCAGTATACTCATACCCAGATAAAATTTTCTCTAGTTCATCCTTTTCTTTAAAAGCAATCAAAGCTTTTCCTACTGCAGAACAGTGAAGTGGAATTCTTTTTCCTATTCGAGAATAAAGAATAACAGCCATAGGACCTTCAACTTTATCAATATACGTTCCTTCTTTACCATCTAAGATGACTAAATGTGTAGTTTGTCCTGTTTTTGCTGATAAATCCATCAGATATTTTTTAGCTAATTGTCTAATATCTAAAGACTGAATAACATAGTTTCCTCTTTCAAAAAGTTTCATCCCTAGTCCATACTTTCCATTCTCGAGGTTCTGATGAATGTAGCCACGTTGTTGAAGCGTTTTCAATAATGAATGAACAGTGCTTTTGTGAAGACCAATTTGATCACTTATATCTGTTATTTTCAATTCTGTCGTATGTTCATCAAATAGGTCAAGGATACGAAGGGCGCGATCTACTGATTGAATAATAGGCATGGAGTTTCACCCTTTTGTTTTATATTATAAAACTTGTTTTTATTATTACAAACAATTTTATAATATAACTATAATACTAATTATTCTGAAAAGTCAACCACTTTTTTATTCAAATGTAGAAGACTATATTACAAGTCATGATTTTTGAGAATTGATTATAATCAATTCTTTTCCTTCATAATCATATCTTATTCCTGTTTTAAAACTTACTCAAAATCTATGTATCATAAATGTGCGTTTTTGGTGTACTTGAAAAAGATCGTTTTTTGTCAAACAGGATTTATATATTAGGAAGTAAAAAGAGCAAGCTCTCTAGCATGAGAGTTTGCTTTTCACAATTATAGCGAGTGTACGTTTGCCTGAGTAAAAGAGAACATTAAACTTAGTCTTAAAACAGTTTTACATGGGGGGATTCACCAAACATCTCTTAAAACAACACCTATTTTCAATGAATAATTGAAACCGAAAAACCTTCTACTCTGTTAGGTAGAAGGTTTTTCGTGTGATTGAAATGTTAGTGTATCGTCTGTAAGAAAGGTAACAAATTTATTGATTGCCAATAAGTTTATTATTTAAACGAAAGTGGAAGAATACAAGTAAATTTGAGTAACATCATTTATTTGAGAGCCAGGCTTCCATACCACAGATAAATTAAAGTCCTTGACCTACTTTAACTTTATTTTCACCTGTACTCCTATAAGCCCATATGATAACCGGAATTAATATCAAAGATAGAATTCCTCCACTTAATGATAAAACGGCATAACTTGATTGAGCCACAACTATTCCTGATAAAGCTCCTCCTGAAGCTCCTGCTAAAGCAATTAAAACGTCTATAGTACCTTGTATTTTCGCACGTGTTAATGGTTCTGTAGCATCCACTATTTGAGCTGTCCCGCTAATTAAACCTAAGTTCCATCCTAATCCAAGTAACGATAGAGCAACCACTAGAAGAACCATTGAATCACTCGGTGCTATAGCTGCTACCAGCCCAGCTAAAAGAAGGATAATTCCTGAAGCAATTGTCATCGCCGTTCGTCCAATTTTATCAATTAAGACCCCTGTAAATAGTGAAGGAAGATACATGGAACCAATATGAAAGCCAATTACAACCCCTACTTCAGTTAGCCCGTGGCCATGATGTCTCATGTGCACAGGCGTCATGGTCATTATAGCAACCATTACAATTTGAGTAAGGACCATAACTGTGGCCCCAACAGCCACTCCTTTTTTGTTCGTTGATTGCTGAGTATTTGTTAAATTTTTTTGAGCGTTACGTTCTTGTTTATTCTCTTCTATTGCTCTTGCAATCAGTAACGGATCCGGACGCAGCATAATATAAAATACAAGACCAGCTACTATATATGCAGCTGCTGCTAAAATGAAAGGGCCTGCAAGTGCTGGGACACCAATAGAAAGAGCAAAATTCCCCATCACATCAACTAAATTCGGGCCTGCAACGGCTCCAAATGTAGTGAAAACCATGGCCATACTAACAGCGGTCCCCCGTTGTTTTGCTTTGGCTAAATCTGTTCCTGCATAACGCGCTTGTAGATTAGTAGCTGTTCCTGATCCATAAACGAGGAGCGAAAAAAAAAGAAGAAAAATACTATTAAGAATGGCAGAAAAAATAACACCAATCGCTCCAACTCCCCCTAGAATAAAACCCGTCGTAAGTCCTGCACGTCGCCCTTTTTTTTGAGAAAGCTTTCCTACTAACCAAGCAGCTCCTGCAGATCCTAAAGTAAATAGAGCCGTCGGTACTCCTGCATAGGCATCTGTACCAAGCATTTGTTGTGCAATAAGTGCACCGACAGTAACTCCTGCTGTCAATCCTGCACCGCCAAAGATTTGAGAAACACTTACAACAAATAAGGTGCGTTTATATAAAGCTTTTTGTTTCTCTGGTGAATTAACATATTCTTGTAAACAAGTTGATTGGTTGTCTGAAGCTTTTACATGATCCTCGTGTACCATCATAACCTTCCTTTCAGAAAACTCATTCTATTTTTGAAAATATTCTCACTAGATTTGGATTATCATAACATGGATAAAAAAGCCATACAATATTATAATTGTATGGCAAACAATATTATAAATAGTCGTTAAGTAAACGTTTAAGGATAATCAATCCTTGCTCAAGCTCTCCAATCGTTTTTGGTGCACAGATAGCGATTCTTACAGCTCTGTCTGGACAACTGTTTCCAACTACAAAGCGTTCTGCTGCATACACTTGTACGCCCTGCTGCGCAGCTAATGTTTCAAATTCTGCACCTGTAATCTTTTCAGGTAATAGTAACCAACGAAATATACCAGTTTCCATACCTAAACACGTGTAATTTTCTAAATATTGATTTGCAATTCGATTTCTGAGAATAGCTTGTTCACGATGATTCTCTACTAAGGGTTCAAATTGATTTGACACAATAATACGTGCTGTTAGCTCTGCTAATAATGGTGAAACTGATATATTTAAATTATAAAGTGCCTTTGAAATAGGCTCTTTAAATCGACTAGGTGCTGCTACATATGCTAGTCGTAACCCTGGTGCTATTGATTTTGATAAACTCGCAATATAGATGACTTGTTCTGGTGCATATGATGCCACTGCTGGCATTGGTCGCTCATGATGGAGATGATACGTTGCATCTTCAATAATAAATTGGTTATATTTTTTTGCAATCACAGCAAGCCTTTCTCGGTTTTTAACGGACATACAGCAAGCAGTTGGATTATGATAGTCGGGTATCAAGTAAATGCCTTTAATATTGTCATTTTTACATGCATATTCAAAAGCAGTTGGACTCATTTCATAATTCTTTGATTTTATCGGTACTAATTGCACACTAAGCATAGCTGCAACCGTTTTTAAACCTGGATAAGTGTGATGATCAACCCCGATGCGATCTCCAGGCTGACAAAGACTCGCTAGTATTGCAGCAATTGCATTTTGTCCTCCATTTGCAAATAAAATGTGATCAACTGTTGTTTTGAATCCGCCTCTTCTCATCAGCTTTACAGCTGCATCTTTTTGCCAAAGACTTTCACCTGGCCTCCCATAACTAAACCACTTTTCGTAATCAGTCTCTTGTAGCATATCTTTTAGTTGAAGGAGAAGTGGCTCGTATGAATCATTGTCTGGCAATGTCGCGCCCATTTCAATTAAGTGGCTAGGCTTTATATCTTCGAGTAAATACGCATTGGATAACGCATCATACGATACGAATGTACCGCTTCCAACAGTAGCACTTAATAAACCCTTTAGCTCGCACACTTTAAATGCTTTTGAAATCGTACTCAAATTTAAATCTAAATAATCGGCTAGCTCTCTCTGTGGAGGAAGTTTTGTTCCAGGTAATAAAACTCCCTTGATAATATCCTGTTCCAATTGTCCTGCAATGGCTTGGTAAATAGGCTTTCTTGTTTTATCAACAGATGGTTTCCAGCTCATCGGATAGTTTTCAAACGAATTAATCGGCATAGTATCCATCCTTTTTTCACACAATTATATACTTGCACTGTTTATATCACAATTATCATTATTAATAATTTCCAAGAATCTATGGTTTTTGAGGCTTGATTATGATCAATTATTTTAACGATTAAATACAATTGCTCATACTTTTCTACACCTTTTTTTCATGTTTCTAAGCCTCTTGTGACTACTACGAAGAAACATTTTTGTCCTACTGCTAAGAGTTAATAGAGGAGAAACACATGCTGAAGGTACCAACTCACGCATGTGAAATATCTTATCTTAACCTTATCCTAGAGCAGGATCATCAGGGGATGATGTTTTTAGAAGCTATCTCCTATTCAATAAAGGAGTCTTTTGTAAAGAGGAAGTCCGTTCTTTCTTAAACTTTTTAAAATTTTTTGACCTTAATAGTGCTTAATGAAAAATAGATTTTTCAGTCTAGCTACTGATAAATCTATACAAATCTTTACCTACTGTTGTAGATAAATGTTTACAGTTTAACTTGTGTTCCTTTTACTTATTTCTTTTTTTCCATTTTATAACCTGGATGTTAACGCCATGGTCTTCTTGAGATGATATGGTGAATTCGTCCATTAATTTTTTCACCCCTGATAAACCAACGCCTAACCCTCCTGACGTTGTATAGCCACTTTCTAGCGCTTTTTGAATATTTTTAATGCCTGGTCCTTTATCTATAGCTATTATTTTGAGTCCTATTTCAGGTTTTTTCTCTATTATTTCCATTGTAATTTTTCCGTTAGTGGCATATTTATATATATTTCTGGATAATTCTGAAATAGTGGTAATAATTCGGGCCTGATCAAGTGCGCTGAAGCCTAAGCAGTTAGAAAACATTCGCCCTTTCTGACGCGCTTCTACTATATCCACTTCCGTGTGTATCTCAACAGTTAAAAGTTCCTTTCTTTCATCCGATTGAAATAGCATAATTATCACCACTTTCTTTATTTTAATAGTAGTAAAAAAACAATAGGCCAAAAAGAAAGGTTACATAACCTTTCTTTTTGGCCTACATCTAGTTCAGTGCCTAGCTTATCAATGCCGTTATGAAGTTGGGTTTAAAATCAGAAGAATTGTACTTTTATCTTTATGAAAGTCCCATGCTACTAGTATATCTGTTATCTTTGAATCTAAAATTACTTCTAACGATTGACTATGTTCATGAAGTAGCTTTTTTTCGAGATTTCTTTTAGCCAAAGTAAGGTTTTCTTCAAATCCTAATTGAACTAATTCTTTCTCTATAGTTACCATAATACCTTCCCTGATTATAAGAAGTGTTCTCTGATCTAATAGATAAGAAGAAACATTGTGAGGGAACTTTTCTGCTTTTTGAGTTACTTCCTCAACTTCTTTATGCAGCAATTTCTGATTTTTATAGGAATGATTAGCTATGTTTTCTTTATCCGAATGGATCATGATAAACATCCCAGACTGCAGCTCTAAATTCCAATCATAATAAAATTCTTCAATATCTAAATGTATATTTAATTGTATATATCCTTTTATCTCTTCAATTAGAGTCTCCATTAACAAATCACGTGTTTTTTGAACATAGATAACTTGTCCCTTGTCTAACAAAGTCTTTTCTAAAGGTAATAAAAAGGCTTTAAAATAAACGGTTATAAAAGGAGGAGAAATGACGGTGAATACACCTCCAGGACCTCTTCCAAAGTTTTCACGAAGTAACCTTCCCATATAGCTACTTAATTCTTTTTCCAGTTTCGTTTTATCCATAGATGGTGCACCTAGTTTCTAGTTTCATAAGGTATACTATTCGTGATGTTTTATGAAAAATCCTTCTTCCTCATAAGATCATTTTCGGCAATAAGAATTCACTTTTTATAAAGTGTAAACGAGGCATACTAGTATAACTTTAATAGATTGGTTTCTGTTTAGCTTTGTATTTCCTGTGTTTAAAGATTCTTCTTTTATTTAAAATTCCAATTTTACTTCCATAGATAATGGTACTTAAAAGTAGTATATCCTTGCTAATTTCTTCTTTGTGTAATTCATTGTCATACTTTTGGTAATCCTGCAACAATCGATGAAGCTCTTTCATAAACAATACAATCTCATGATTATCAGCCATCCCGACCAAATCCTTTCTGTTGGCACATCCTATTTTCAGGTGCTGTTTTAGGGGATTATTCCGTTACAAAAGGACTTACTCTTTTTAGACAACAAAAATAAGCCGAAAAAGAAAAGGTATGTCCTTTGCTTCCTCGGCTTATGTTTGGCACAGTGTGTCCAATTCATTACTGCCTCATTAATTTTTTGGTTTTAAGATAAGTGTAATAATACTATTATCCTTTTCAAAATCCCAATCTACAAAAATATCAAGAATGTCCGCATTTAATATTTCATCATAGTCATCGTTTTGTCGTAAGATTCCTTTTTCCAAAGGACGTTTAGAGATGCGTAAGGTGTCATCAAAACCTAACGAAATTAGCTGCTTTTCAATAGCCACCAGTATTCCCTCGCGTACGATGACCAATGTACGATCGCTTAATTTATATGAAGAAATTTTTTCAGGTCCTTTTTGGGCAATCTCACTCATCTTTATAATTCGATCATGAATTGCTTGTTTTCCTGGGTAAGGGTCCCCCTCAGTCAAATCGGCTTTCAAATCGTCCAGACACACTCCCACAAAAATTCCGGAGTGGTGATCTAAGTTCCAATCATAATATAAGTGCTGTATGTCGAGGTCTGTAATCCCTTTAATTTGCCCAGTGATTTGAGGTTCAAGAGTCTTTACCAACAGCTCTCTTGTAGTCATAACCTGAAGTTCTTCATTTTGGTTTAACAGTACTTGCTCCATAGGTGATACGAAGCCGCTGACATAAATAACAACATAAGGTTCATATATCGTAACATGAACAGCCTCAGGGCCTTTTCCAAAGTTATCTCGTAACAATTTGCCCACATTATTCGCCAGCTTTGTTTGCTGAGTCTTAATATCCATATTTCTTCATCCTTTATTAAGAAAGAAGCATCATATCTTCTTTCCATCATTTTATTGTACCACTACGAACGAATAATTTAAATATACAGAATAAATAAAAAATAATTTGTTACCTTATGTTTAACCTAATTATAAACGTTCAAAACCTCTTCTTTCTATTGCTTGGGAAGTATTTTGAATGTCACTGGAAAATACGAATCCGTTAGATTCGTATTGCTGTTTTCAATAAAGAAATTTATTATAAGATGATGAATGGAATTTTTTTATTCAGTCGGGACAGATAACGAATTTTTTATTTCTTAGTAGAAATCTATATATTTTTAGAGCAAGGACAATTGTTTGTAAAAGAGAATTAAACTTTGGAAACGTATAAAAAAGCCAAAGCTTTCTTAAAAAAGCACTTGGCGGCTTTCTTATTTCTTGCTTTACTTAGATAAAAATCCACTAATCATTTAACACACCTTTATTAAGAAAGGAGGCCGTCCTCCCTGGCTACTTTCTTAATAACCTATCTATTTAGGATAGTAGCAGCACCGTTAGTATATCCGCTTTTGAAGGATTCCCTCATGAATGAACTGGCGCTATTTTGTTATAAATTTTTCAGCCTTCTCCCTTTAGCTGTAACAATTTTTTATTTAATTGAGGAGTGTACATAACTAGGAACCCTGATCGCCCCATAGTATAGATGATGAAAGCCAGCCATAGGCCATGATTATGCCAGATAGGAGTTGCTGTAATCTGTATAATGATATAGACAATCATCGCGTAAATCATAGAATTTCGAACGGGAGCAATTTCAGTTGCTCCTGTAAAAACCCCATAAAGGACAAGGCCAAAACAAGCAACAAAGGGATAGATGATAAGCCATACTCCATACGTAAGTGAAAGTTCGATCACATCAGGCAAATTTGTAAATAGCCCAATAACCTGCTCTTGAAAAAGTGCATATAAACTGGCTATAGTAACTGCTGTTATTACCGACCACTGCCTAGATAAAGTAAGTATTTTTTTATATAGCTCTTTATCATTTGACCCTACTGCTTTACCAACAAGAATACTGGAAGCATTAGCAAATCCATCAAAGAAATAAGCCATTATGTAGTGGATTTGAAATAATACAGCATTTGCAGCTAGAAATTCTGTGCCAAACGAAGCACCTTTTGCTGTGAACATATTAATAACGACCAGTAAACAAATAGTACGAATAAACAAATCCTTGTTAACATTAAACATCTTCTTCATAGAATTTGTATCCATAAGTGCCTGAATTGATGGCATTTTCCATTTAAACGGAGATGCTTTCAAAATAATGAATACTCCTAATATGAAGGCTGTAACTTCAGCAATCAAGGTTGCTGTAGCGACTCCTTGTACATCAAAAGAAAAAACATGGACAAAAAGAATAGCTAAAAACATATTCAAAACATTTGTAAGTATCTGTAAACATAGAGATTCTTTAATCTTAGCCATTCCCATTAACCAACCAAGAATTACATAGTTCATCAGTGTAAAAGGTGCTCCCCATATTCTAATCCTAAAATATTCTACTGCAAACCTACTTACATCAGCATCAGGAGAAATTACTAAGAGAGCGGCATGTTCAATTGGCCATTGTAAAAGAATAAAAAGCAGCCCTACTATTACAGCTAATAAAAATGGCCGGGATAAAGCAAGTACTCCCTGATCTGGATCACTTGCCCCATTTGCTTGTGCGGCAAAGGCGGATGTACTAACTCTTAAAAAGCCAAATACCCAATATAACGTATTAAAAATAAGAGTTCCTACCGCAACTCCTCCAATATAAGCTGGAGCTGGAAGTTGCCCTACAACAGCAGTATCAACCGCACCTAATAAGGGCGTAGTCATCGTTGAGATTGTCAGGGGAATCGCCAAAGTAAGATACGTACGATGATTCATCCAACCGGCCTCCTTCTATCATTTTGAGTTAAACACAAAAGCAATAGCCTCGATTACGTGGATGAAATCGAGGCCTTTAAATACATGGGTATACCTTTAAATTAGATATGATTATTTCTTGCTCTAATTGAACGAAAACGCGGATGCTCTGCAAGTATAGAACCTCTCATCTCTTTTACCACAGGATCTTTTGAAGTAAAGAACTGATTTTTCGAATTATAGTATTCGATTAATTCTCCTTTTTCTAATACACCTAATGTATCGCTAATCATATAAGCAGCTTTGATATCATGTGTAATAAAAAAATACGACAGACCAAAGTCTTCTTTTAACTCCTTTAATAGTTCTAAAATGAGAGTTTGCGTAACCATGTCTAGACTGCTTACAGATTCGTCTAAAACAATGAGCTTTGGCTTAAGAGAGACTGCCCTTGCAATATTGATCCTTTGCAGCTGACCGCCGCTAAATTGATGCGGATATTTTTTTAAGTCTTTTTCATCAAGCCCTACTCTTTCTAATAACTCAATCACGGTTCGTTTTTGTTCAGCCAATGTTAATTTTTCATAGTTTTCTAACGGTTCTGCAATAATACGTTCAGCCGTCATTCGGGGATTAACTGCTGAGTACGAATCTTGAAAAACAACTTGAAGATCACGCCGAATTTTTTGGCGAGTATATTTATCTACAGTATAGATGTCATGTCCTTGAAAAAGAACCTGTCCATGCTGTGGCTTTTCCAAGCCGAGAATTACTTTTCCTAAAGTACTTTTACCGGCTCCACTCGTACCAAGCATTCCTAAGCATGTCCCTTCTTCAATAGAGAAGGAGATATCAGAAAGTACTTTCTTAGAACGATTTTGCCATTTGAAAAACGTTCGGTTTCCGTAGCTATGAGTGACTTCATTTACTTGTAATAAACTCACTTGTTCACCTCTTATAAAATGCTTTTTACATATCAAATTAAGTTGATCACAGGTTCTTCTAAATATAATGCTGGTCTTGCATTTAGCAGTTTCTTTGTATACTCATGCGTTGGTGAATCAAATAGCTGAAATACACCTGCTTTTTCTACTATTTTCCCATGTTGCATAACGGCTACTTCATCTGCCATTTCAGAGATAACTCCTAGGTCGTGAGAGATTAATAAAATTGCTGAACCATATTCAGAACGAATTTTATCTAAATGATGTAGTACATTCTTCTGATTGTTTACATCTAACGCGGTTGTCGGTTCATCTGCAATAATAATAGCTGGATGCAGGCTTGCGGCAATAGCAATCATTAATCGTTGAAGCATACCCCCACTCAGTTGAAAAGGATAGTATTTCAAAAGCTTGTCAGGGTCAGGTAAATTCACTTGTTTCATTGACTCAACGGCAAGCTCTGTTGCCTGTTTTTTATTCCAATGCGTATGAGAGCGAATAGTCTCAATAAATTGGTGTCCAATAGTAAAAACTGGCGTAAAAGCATTCATCGGGTTTTGCATAATAAAGGCTATATCCTTTCCACGAACCTTACGCATTTCTTTCTCAGCTAAACCATTTAATTCTTGGCCTTTTAGCGTTATGCTCCCTTCAATTGTTGTTTCCTTACGATTGAGGAGCTGGAGAATGGACATGCTTGTAACGGTTTTACCACAACCGCTTTCACCAATAAGACCAAGAATTTCCCCAGGCTTCAGTTCAAAATTTATATCTTGAACAAGAGTTGCAACACCATTTTTTGTTTTTATTTGAACACGTAAATCTCTAACTTGTAACACTTTTGACTCTTCTGTTCCCAACTTTCTTCATTCCTTTTCAAAATCGACGTTTGACACCGTAACGTTCTGATAACGCTTCGCCTAATAGATTGAATGTAACAATAACAAGCATAATAGACAAACCTGGATAAAGCATCAGTTCTGGATTCGTCCGAATATATGATTTTCCTTCGTGAATCATTGCTCCCCATTCAGGTGTAGGAGACTGGACGCCTAATCCCAGAAAAGACATAGCAGATATATCCATGATAGCCCATCCCATTTCCAACGTACCCATTACAACAAGCGGAGGTAACACATTGGGGATAATATGATTTTTAATGATCTTCCATTGAGAAGAACCGCTGATCTTCGCAGCGGAGATGAAGTTCTGTTCTTTCAAACTAAGGACCATTCCTCGGAACATTCTCGCGTAATAAACCCATTGTACAAGCATCAGCGCTAAGATTACTTGTGACAGTCCAGGTCCAAATATACCAACCAATCCTAGTACAAGAATAAGGCTTGGAAAAGCCATAACACCATCGCAAAATCTCATTAAAATATGATCAATCCAACCACCTTTATAACCTGAAAACGTTCCAATAATTAAACCAATTGCTAACGATGAAATGAAAATAAGTATAGCAAAACCTAATGAGATGCGTGCTCCATATAAAATACGTGACAAGTTACATCTTCCTAAATGATCAGTTCCTAATGGGAAATCCCAGCTTGGAGGCTGCAATTTATAAGCTAAATTGACGGCAATGGGATCATTTGGTGTAATCCAAGGGGCCAATATGGCGATGATAAAAAGAATACCTAATATTGTTGAACATATGGGAATTACTTTTTGACTTTTAAATATCGTACGTATACTTGTTATCATCGATGCTGTCCTTCTTTCCTGGAAATACGCGGGTCTATATACATTTGAACTATATCTACAATTAAATTACTCAAAATAAACAAACTGGCTGCTATTAGCACGTAGCATTGTATAACAGGTATATCACGATTAAAAATAGCTTCAATGAAATAACGCCCAAATCCAGGCCAAGAAAAAACCGATTCAACGATAATTGTGCCCGTAAGCAATTTTCCAAGATTCATTCCAAGCCCAGTTATCATTGGGGAAATAGCAATTCTCAGCACATGTTTTGTCATAATCGTTTTTTCTTTAAGTCCTCTAGTTCGAGCAAATAGCACATATGGTTGTTGCAAGTTTTCAAGAACACTCGCACGTAACAATCTTGTATACATTGCTATTAAAGGAAGAGCTAGCGTAATGGAAGGCAGTACAAGATGCTGCCATGTTCCGATTCCCTCTACTGGAAAAAGATTAAGCTTAACAGAAAAGAAAAAAACCAGTATGTAGCCTAGCCAAAAAGTTGGAATAGACGCACCAAAAAAGGAGAGTAAACGGCTAAAATGATCAATAACGCTGCCTTTCTTTACTCCTGCGAGAAACCCAAGAGGCACGCTGACAAACACCGCTATTAATATACTCGCTATGGCTAGTTGAACGGTAGCTGGTATTCGATATATAACTTCATTCCAAACGGGCTTATTTGAAACATAAGATATGCCAAAATCAAGTTGGCATATCTTCATAATAGAGTTTACATATTGAATAAAGAATGGCTGATCTAAACCAAACTCATGTCTTTTTTGAGCCAAGATCTCATCAGTCGGCTGGATGTGTGCTGCTGTTAAATAAGCTTCAGCTGGATCCACCGGTGAAAGATGAATCATGCCAGTCGTGAGAAGTGCAGCCAAAAGAAAAACTGGAATGATGGACATAATTCGTTTTAGTATATAATTGCCCATGAAAACCTCCTGCTATTTACTGTTTGATGCTAATTCCTGTGAATGGATTCTCGTCACGATTAGCAGGGAACTTAAAGTTTGTTACGTTTTTTTGATAAATGGCTGTTTTCTTAATATAAGAAACAGGAATAATAGCTCCTTGATCTTGTAGCGACTTTAAAATAGACGCATAAAGCTGTTGACGTTCTTTTTCATCTGTTGTTTGAGGAACCTTCACCATTTGTTTGATTAACTCATCTTTATTTGGATATGCTGAAATAGCTTCATTAAATCCATATCCTTTTGATGCGACAATGTTTAAAAATGTATGAGGATCATAAGGAGCTCCATAGTTACTAAAGAAATTAATATCAAATTTATTATCTTTAAATCTTTGAACTTGGTCTGCTAATTCAACGCCCACAATGTTTAATTTCACACCAATTGCCGCCCATTCAGATTGGAGAGTTTCTGCCATTGCCTTTTGAATGGATTCTGCTGAATCATACATTAGCTCAATTTCAAGCAATTTTCCATCTTTTTCACGAACCGTTTTTCCTTTAGGAAGTTTCCATCCTGCTTTGTCCAATAGTGCCTTTGCTTTTTCTACATCATAGCCTACTGACTTAACATCAATATCGTTAGTATAAGGTAGATTTGCAGGTAAGATATGGTCTGCTTCCTCTTCTAAACCTGAAGTAACTCCTTCAACCATTGCATCTTTATTAAAACCATAATGCAGCGCTTCACGTACACGTTCATCTGAAAGCTGTTCTGTTTTTGTATTCATAACAAGCTGTCTTGTTGCAATCGGTTCAGAAACGCTAGTTTCATATTTTCCAGTAGACTTTAATTGTTTAAACGTATCTAGACTGATAACTCCTTCTCCATAAATCATGTCCAAGTCACCTTTTTCAAATGCCAGCACTCTCGTTTCCGCATCCGGAATAACTTTCACTTTGATTTTTGCTACTTTTGGAAGCTCTCCCCAATAATTTTCATTGCGTTTGTAAATAGCATATTCGTCAGCTTTATACTTTTCTAAAATCCATGGACCTGTACCTACGGGTTTAACAATCCCTTTTGAAGTATCACCATCTTTAGGAAAACCAGCTTCACCTAAAAAGCGAACTGGTCGAACTACAGCTAGCTCCTGAATTGTTGGGTAATATGGTTCAGTCAACGTTAATTTAAAAGTATTTTTATCCACTACTTCTGTTTGAGATACTTTCGTAATGAAACCTAACCAACTATGTAATTTAGCATTATTCAAAATAGTATCAAAATTCTTTTTAACAATTTCTGCATTAAAATCTGTCCCATCAGAAAATTTTACACCTTCACGCAAATGAAACGTGTATACTTTACCGTCCTCAGAGATTTCCCATGACTTAGCTAGACTTGATTTTATCTTACCGCCAGCTTGATAGCTTACTAATGGTTCATACACCATAGATTGAGCAAATAATTGTGAAGGGTTGTAGACATGTGGATTCATTTCCCCTACATCTCTTGGCCAAGCAATCGTAAGCATATTATCATGACTGCCTTTCGATGTTGATTCCCCATTATTATTATTTGAACAACCAACTAATAATGTTGACAAAATTAAAATAAACACAAATGTTAACTTAATTTTCAGACTAATTTTCCCCTTAGACATAACGGTGTCTCCTCCTACTTGATGTTGATAATCGTTTTCAATTGTAAGCAGGATTCGCATTCTTGTCAATGTAATATTGAAAACTTTATTTTCAATATTGTTATCTATCTGTGAAAGTAACTTTTCCGGACGGAATGCTTGCCCTTTTTAAAGAAAAACCCCTTGAGATTTAAGAAAAAATCAAAAGACTTAAGTATTTAAAAACTGTTATACAAACCAAAGTAACGTTGACTGAACAGCTATTGTTAATATGTTAACGAGATAAAAAGCTGCCTCGGAGCGTCAGGAGAGGCAGCTTTTTATAAAACTAGATATGAAATGTGTGTTAGTAAGTAAATTACAACATATTTTTTCATAAAAGCGATTTATTATAAAGATAAGCATATGTATAAAAGCTGCATAATTCGTAATCGTAGCCTTTCTTAAATCCCTTGTTTTCAAGGGATTCTTTTTTGTTTATATTCCCCAAAAAGGGATCCAGGTAACAAAAAATGTAATATATCACTTTTCTCTGCTAATCACGTGCTTTTTCTTGAGTATAAATCAGCTCTTAAAATCATCTAATCTAGTGAAAAATTCCTGTAGGAAATCATAAAATAACTTTTCTGTTGGAAGTAGTGCTCGTTCCTTTGGGGTAATAACGCCTACAGTCCTTGTTACGTTTGGTTCAACCAGTGGTATTTTAACTGTTGAGCGCGGCAAGCTATCGACTAGCGTGACTTCTGGCATGAGTGTTACACCTAAACCAGCAGAAACTAACCCTTTCAACGCATCGATATCATCCCCCTCAAAGGCAACATTTGGTGTGAAGCCAAGATTCTGACAAGCATTCACAACAATATCTCGAAAGACAAAACCCTCAGGTAATAAAACAAACGGTTCGTCTACTAGTTCTTGAAGTTTTACGGAGGATTCTTTTGCAAGGCGGTGGTGAATTGGCAAAAGAGCCACAATATTTTCCGTAAATAAAACTTTTTGTTGAAGTTTTTTTTCTTTAAGAGGAAGTGGACCTATCAGGCCAAGGTTAAAATCTCCTTTAATCACACCTTCAATTAATTCCAGGTAAAGCGCTTGTTTTAACTGAAATTTTGCTTCCGGATAGCGCAATCTAAATGCATAGATTACAGTTGGTAACGTATACGCTGCTAAACTTATTGGAAAAGTAATGCGTATTGTTCCTTTTTCAGGATCTAAATATTCCTTAACCTCACGTCTCGCATCGTCTATCACATTCATGGCATGTTTCATTCGTTCAAAAAATATTTTTCCAATTGGCGTTAAATGTACCCTCCTTCCTTCTCTGATAAACAAATCAACTTCTAATTCATTTTCTAAATTTACTATTTGTCGACTTACCGAGGATTGTGCTACATGTAAAGAATGAGCGGCTTCAGTTACGTGTTCGCGTGTAGCAACCTCCATAAAATAACGGATTTGTCTAAAGTCCATTTTATATCCTCCTTATTAGTTAATGCATAAAACGCATTGATATTATCGTTTCTTTATATTGATTCGATCATTATTTCAATTATAAAATATTTTATACTAACAACCCTAAAAATTACGACGAGTTTTTTAAATTTTCATTATAAATTAGTAAATAGGAGACGGATAAGTATGATAACAATTGAAAAAAATCAATCGGCGAATACAGAAAGCGTGCAGAATTATGTTAATCAAGTATTTGAAACAGTAAAAAAACGAAATCCAAGTGAAAGTGAGTTTCATCAGGCAGTCAAAGAAGTATTCGATTCTTTAATACCTGTTCTTATTAAAAACCCTCAGTATATTAACCAAGCTATTCTGGAGAGAATCGTTGAACCTGAGAGAGTCATCTCTTTTCGTGTACCTTGGGTCGATGATATGGGAAATGTTAGAGTGAATCGAGGGTTTCGCGTCCAATATAGTAGCGCGATTGGTCCATATAAAGGCGGATTAAGATTTCACCCATCTGTCAACGCAAGTATTATTAAATTTTTAGGATTTGAGCAAATTTTTAAAAACTCTTTAACTGGTCAACCAATTGGCGGCGGTAAAGGCGGTGCTGATTTTGATCCTAAAGGAAAATCAGATGGAGAAATAATGCGTTTTTGTCAAAGCTTTATGCTAGAACTTAGCAAATATATCGGACCTGATACGGATGTTCCTGCGGGTGATATTGGTGTAGGAAGTAAAGAAATTGGCTTTTTGTTTGGGCAATATAAAAAAATGCGTAGCACCTTTGAAGCAGGCGTTCTAACAGGAAAAGGCCTTAGTTATGGTGGAAGTTTAGCTCGTAAAGAAGCAACTGGATATGGAACAGTTTACTTTGTTGAAGAAATGTTAAAAGATAATAATCTCAGCTTTAAAGGCAGTACAGTTGTTGTGTCAGGGTCAGGAAATGTCTCAATTTATGCAATTGAAAAAGCGATGCAGCTAGGGGCTAAAGTGGTCGCGTGCAGCGATTCGAATGGTTATATCTATGTCAAAGATGGTCTTAACTTAGAGACAGTTAAACGGATTAAGGAAGTAGAAAAGAAACGCATAAGTACTTATGTAAATGATTATCCCGAAGCGGTTTACGTGGAAAGTTGTAATGGGATTTGGACAGTACCATGTGATATTGCTTTACCATGTGCTACTCAAAATGAAATCGATCAAAACTCTGCAGAATTATTAGTTTCCAATGGAGTAAAAGCAATTGGTGAAGGTGCAAATATGCCATCTACATTAGAAGCTGTCGAGATTTTCTTAGAGAACAATATTTTATTTGCCCCTGCTAAAGCAGCAAATGCTGGTGGTGTTTCTGTATCAGCATTAGAAATGGCTCAAAATAGTACTAGGCTTTCTTGGACTTTTGAAGAAGTCGATAGTAAATTACATGCGATTATGAAAAGTATATACCAAATTAGCAAGAAAGCTGCTCAAGAATACAACGCTCCTGGTAATCTTGTCGTAGGTGCAAACATTGCCGGATTTATAAAAGTTGCTGATGCTATGATTGAGCAAGGTGTTATTTGATACTTCATTAGGAGAATATACTAGTATGGATATCTTGAATTTAAAGGCTGTTAATAATGGGTGACTTACAGATAGTTTCTACAATTATAATTGCTGGTTTAATTGTACTTTCATATGCACTCAGCAGAAAAAAACCTACTATTAAATATATAGCACCTCTAGTTGTAGGAGTGGTTAGTGTTGGCATTGTTATCTTAAGTTTCCTTATCGGAGGATGGATTGGTATGAGAGTAGGAACAATTAGCTTTACTGCTTTTATCTCATCACTTATCTCCCTACTAATTATATCTATAGCTGAGTCTGTAAAAAGAAAATTCAGTAAAAACATTCACCACTAAAGTATGTATAGCACATACAAAGTCAGTTTATATAATGCGGATGATTGGTAGAAAAAGAAGCCGTCAAATAATACGAAATATAAAAGTCCTTATTAGTTTTAGGGGCTTTTTACTTATTCTAATCATAATTCTGGTGACTAAGAATAGTACTACATACAATCTAAAACAGAAAAGACTACTGACTCACCAGGGGAGTGACCCCAAGGTATCAGTAGTTTTTTTGTTCATGAAACTTTTGGACAGAAAGCTAATGAGCCTCTTAATACAAAATAACATTCCTATTTATACTATCTTAAACGTACTAATAAATAAAATATTAAACGATGCCAGTTAAACTATAGATTCCAATGATTATAAGGACAGTTAACGTTTTCAAAATAGTGATAGCAAAAATATCACGATACGATTGAACATGTGTCAAACCACAAACGGTAAGGATCGTAATGACTGCTCCATTATGGGGTAGTGAATCCATCCCTCCGGAAGCCATTGCAATTACCCGGTGCATGACTTCTGGAGGAATGTTATATTGGGCTGCCGCCTCCATATACTTTTCACCCATCACGCTTAGTGCAATCCCCATTCCTCCGGAAGCTGATCCGGTAATTCCCGCCAAAACATTAGTTGTTACGGCTCCGTTGACAAGTGGATTCGTAAATATATGCGAAACACCATCTCGAACAACGCTAAAGCCAGGAAGTGCAGCAATAATACCGCCAAATCCATATTCGGAGGCTGTATTCATGGTTGCTAGTAAAGCTCCACCAATGCTAATATTTATCCCTTCTTTAAATTTGGATTGTACTTCTCTCCAGTTATATAATATCGTAGAAATTATTCCAAATAATAAGGCAAGTTCTACTGACCAAATTCCAGTAACCTGGGAAAGTTCGACCTTCCCAAAAGAATCTAGGCCGATGGAAGAGAAATCAAATCCGTTTGGATACCACTTAGGAATAATCGTAGTGAAAAATTTATTAGTGACCCCAACAAGAATTAGTGGGACAAATGCAAGAAGTTCACGAGAACGGCTGTTTGAAGTCTTGAGGTTTATTGAATAATTCTCCTCTTCAGCCTGGATAGTGGCTGCCATTTCTACTTCATTACCTTCAAAACCTGAATATCCTTCTCCAGCTTTGCGAGCCTTTCGAGAACGTGATTCTAAATAAATCATTCCAACAGAAAAAACAATAACCCCACCAATTATCCCTAGCATTGGAGCAGCGTAAATATCTGTCTTAAAAAAGGTAGTAGGAATTACATTTTGTATTTGTGGCGTTCCAGGTAAGGCATCCATCGTAAATGTTGCGCCCCCTAAAATAATAGTTGCGGGGAGCAGGCGTTTGGGAATATTTGATTCACGAAATATGTTGGAAGCAAACGGGTAAACAGCAAAGGCAACAACAAACAAACTTACACCACTATAAGTCAGTATTGCACTTAGTAGTACAGTAGCTAAAATTGCTCGTTTAGGTCCCACCCAACTGATTATAGTTTGAGCAATAGATTTTGCCACTCCAGACATTTCAACTATTTTTCCAAATATAGCTCCTAAAAGGAACACCGGAAAATATAACTTAACAAAACCAACCATCTTTTCCATGAAAATATTAGAAAAGAAAGGGAGTACGTATGATGGCTCAGTCAACAAGACTGCAAACAACGCACAAAGCGGCGCAAAAAGAATTACTGAAAACCCTCGATAAGCAATAAACATAAGCAGTCCTAAAGATAAAAGAATAACAATAAGATCCATACAATCCTCCTTATTTTTAATAAATAGTTAGTTTTTACAATATAAAACGTATGAAAAAAGGACCGTTTACGAAATTTTCAGAAGCCTATAAGTGATCTAACATCTATTATTTAAAGTCCCATAGAATACACAATCTATTTATTGGTTGCTCCTCTTCCCTATTCTGTAAATCCGTGGAGGCTTTACTTCAGACTATATAGCACGCTATTCTTTGAAGCTCATTTTACGCATACTTAATAAATTGGGATTAAAGTGCTTTATATTATCTGTAAATCTTGGAGAACTACCTTTTTTTTCAGCTTCCTTCACTAATTTGACAACTAAATCATTATAAGGAGTTTTTATTCCTGCCTCCCTCCCCTTTCTACAAATAAAACCGTTGATAAAGTCAATTTCAGTTTTTCTTTTCTTTTCCAAGTCTTGTAACATGCTCGCTTTTGTATTACTATGTGGTCCCCAAACCTCTTGATAAAAATCCATTTTATTAGATATATCATTTTCATCTTGAAGTTCAAGAACCTTCATATCTTTTCCTTGAATCCTCTCTAATTTAATTCCATAAGCATGGGCAACCTTTATAGTTTCGTCTGCAATGTAGGCTAAGCTAACCATTGCTGGATCACTGGCTAAAACCTTCCCAAAACAACAGCCTAATGCAGCTGACATGCCACTAAATGTTGCATTCATTAATAATTTTGCCCATTTTATTCCCATGATGTTAGAAGAGATATCACAATGACCAACTAAATCTAAAATTCTTTTTACTTCCTTGAGTCGAGGAGTTATTGATCCATCTAATTCACCAATATCAAACGCATATTTTTTTAAAATTCGAGTTTCTGTTGCAAGTTCGGATACACCTGGACCAAGCCAGGTAGCACCAAATCCTACAACACCACCAATGGTTCTTTCATGTCCAATATAAGCAGCAACGAAGTCCTCAGGTATACCATTTTGCAACGTACAGACGATACTAGTAGAGTGAAGATGCGGAAGCAATTGTTCTAAAGAAGCCTGATTGTAAACCTGTTTAGTTAATAAAAAAACTAAATCATATTGACCAGTAATTTCATGGGGTAACATGGCCTTTACAGGAACGCAAAGATCCATAAAGCCAGTAATCTTTGCACCGGAATGATTGAGCGCGGATACATGTTCCTTATTGATATCGATTAAATCTACTTTTTGTCCTCCTGCAGTAATTAAGGCTCCTATTATAGTTCCTAAGGAACCTGAACCCATTATTGCAATTCTCATATGTATTCCTCCCTGGAGAATGATTAATTTATTGAATGAACTCAAGTTTATTAAGTGCATTTTCTTCTACTAAAATTGATAAATAAATAAAAAGGCTATTAAAATTTAAAGTTTCAGAATAATTATAATGCTCTCTTTTAATGCCTTTTTTGTGTCTTCTTCGATCCCACACGATGGGTCGAAATTATTCAATCTACAATATTACTTTATTCAGAGGTGCTCATCCTCTCCTTTTACTCATTTTAAGGAGAATTAAAAGAATCTGACCGGATTGATGCTTGGAAAAGCAAAGAGCAGCCAAGATTTCCTAGATTATTTACCAATGCTACTTAATCCCTTCAAGCGCTTTGAATTATCCAAACCTAAAATTTCTCTAGCTTGGTTCGGAGTAGCGACATCTCTTCCTAAAGTTTGAGATAAACCTACAATTCTTTCTACAAATTGAGCGTTGGTTTTCGCCAATTCACCCTGTCGATAATAGACACTGTCCTCCATTCCTACGCGAACATGTCCCCCCATTATAATACTCATTGTGTTGATAGCTAATTGATCTTTACTTGCTCCAATTGCCGACCAAGTTGAACCGGCAGGAATACTTTCAGCTAAAAATAATAAATTCTTGGGTGTAGCTGCCATCCCTCCCCTTATACCTAAAACAAACTGAAAATGAAAGGGGGAGTCGATGAAGCCCTTTTTAGCAATTCGCAAGGTATTATCAATCATACCGACATCGAATATTTCAATCTCAGGCTTTATCTCATACTCCTTCATTTTTTTTGCCAAGCGCTCCAGAAAATTAGGTGAATTAAGAAATACATCACTACCAAAATTCATTGAACCAGCATCAAAAGTTGCCAACTCAGATCCTAATTCACATACTCGAAGACGATCTTCATCGTTCATGGCCACTCCACCAGCTGTCGTTAAGTTAATAATAATATCGCATTTATCCTTTATGCGATTAACGACTTCTACATAGGTACCTAAATCAAGAGAATTATTTCCGTCTTCATCTCTTACGTGAATATGGGCTATAGACGCCCCTGCTTGCCACGCTTCATAAACAGAATCGGCAATTTCCTTTGGAGTAAAAGGTACATAAGGAGTATGTTTGCGAGTTGTCTGAGCTCCAGTTGGAGCAACAGTAATAATTAATTTTTCCAAAAAAACCCCTCCATTTGTTTAACATTACTGGTGTTTTAGCGAAACGTTTCGATGAAAACACAACATAAAAGTCACATAAATAATAAAAAATAACCAAATTTTATTATTAAATTCCTATTTTACAAGCTTTTAAAAAGTTTTAATTTAAATTTGATAAATATATTAGCGAAACGTTTCGTCAATACTTATTATAATTTGTTAGCGTTTGCAAAATCAAGAACTTTCTAAAGAAATTCAGAATATTATTGGTGATCTACCCCCTACTATCGAAATAATAAGCAGTTACGTGCGATGATACTCTATATTTGTTTAACAATTTAGTTACTTATATTACATACTAATACTTAGACAACATTCAGAGTCTTAGAATCTATAAAAACAAGAAAATTAGCATGAAATTCTTCGGTATCACACCCACAAAATATTAAAAGAACCAGGACTATTAAATGGTTTAATAACCATAAAAAGATGAATGCATACGTTAGTATTGATTGATATTCTGTGGTTTGACTCTACGATACTCCTTTACAAAGAAAAAATTAATAAGCAAGCTGTTAAATATTAAGACAAATTAAAGACGCGTCTCTATAACGGCTGTTATAGAGACGCGTCCATCAAATATGTGAATACGTTTTTGAAAAACAATTTTTAGCTTTTCAATGATGCCTGTGTTTTTACTTCTTAGTATCAATGACATTAAATTAATTTAACCCCTTTAACTTTCTTATATTGTTACCCTAAAGTTGATTTAATAAAGTTTATCAATCTTATTTTTTTTATATCCACAGCTTTCGCGTACTACTAAAGATGGGGTAAGTATGATTTGTCTAGCCCGAGTTTCATCTTTTTCTTTGATCATTTCCAATAGAAACTCCATGGATATTTTACCCATATCATATGTAGAATGGTCAATACTGGACAAAGGAACAAGGAAATTTTCAGAAAAGGAATTGTTATCATTTCCAATAACTGAAATGTCCTCTGGAACACGAATACCAGAATCTCTTAGTCCCTTTATCACTCCGAAAGCTATTATGTCACTTGCAGTACAAATGGCCTCTGGTAATACTTCCACTTGCTCAATCATCTTTTTTACATTGGTATATCCTGATTCTAAGGAATATTCTCCATCAAAGATAAGCATTGGATCAATATCCAATCCATTTAGAGTCATGCAACTCATAAATCCTGCTTTTCTTTCTCTCGCAGTATTGATTCCCAAATCACCTCCCAAAAAAGCGATTCTTTTATAGCCTTGTCTTACTAAATGATTAACTGCTAGCTCAGAAGAGAGTGGATTATTAACTCCGACAAAATTTTTATCATAAAATGAGGGTTTTCTATTGATTAAAACATATTTTAATCCTGATTTTTCAACTTCATTTAGATCCTCCGAATTAGCAATATTAGCTAATAAGAGACCGTCAACCTGCTTTTCCAGCATTAGTTCTAAATAAGTCAAAATCTTTTTATGTCCATTTGATACATTACACAGGATTACATTGAAATTATTATTAAACGATACATCTTCTATACCTTCGATCAATGGGGGATAAAAGGGATTTGAAAGATTTGAAACTATGACACCAACCGTGTTAGTTCTCTTTTTTTTCAAGCTTCGTGCTACTGCATTTGGTTTATAATTTAATTCTTTAATTGCCTGCATCACTCTATTGGTAAGTGCCGGACTGACATATGCTGATTGATTAATTACAGCTGACACGGTAGAAAGGGAAACATTAGCTTTTTTAGATATATCCTTCATTGTAGCCATTTAAAAACCTCCAGGCGAAACGTTTCGATATCTTTAATCTATAATAAGCTGAGAGCGATTGCAATTTAATAGTATTATTTCCAATTTAAAATAGCTTTTTCACTGCAAACATAGCAACGAGACTAGAAGGGGTAAATTTACAATTAATCTTTGTCATGTATAAATTAAGGGCAAGCTAATTTTCATTGGCTTACCCTTACCTATAGCATGAAGTACAAAAAAGGCTCGTTTATTACTTTCTATTGACAGGAGTCATGTCCACTCCTTCTTCATACTTATTTTAAAAACTAAAAAAGAAACTATTTATAAATAAAATCTGTTGCTTGTTTATTTATTAAATTCAGCAGGAGCTGAAATATTCTCAAGAACTTTTCCTGTTTCTTTATTTGAAGTATTACTTACCGCTAAATCTCCCAAAGAAAGCATTCCAATGAGTTTTCCGTTTTCTACAATAGGAAGTCTGCGTATTTGATGCTGAGACATGAGATCTGAAGCCTGCTCTACAGACATGTATTTTGTACCGGTAATGACATCAGTATTGATCATTTCAGATATTTGTGTATTCGTATTAAAATTATTAGCTAATCCCTTGACGACTAAATCACGATCCGTTATTAGGCCTATTAGCTTATCATCTTCACAAATTGGAATAACTCCTACATCTACATTCTTCATCATATTAGCTATCTCACCACATGAACTTTTAAGGTTACCTGTCTCAATATTAGAAGTCATCACTTCTGTTATATTCATAGCAACTCCTCCTTTATTTAATCATTGTCTTACTTCACTTGATTCCCGCACCTCATCTTCTAAAACGTCCATTTGAGTTTTAGGATACAAAGCTTTAGGTTTTAATGAGAAGAAAATGGTGAATGGATTTGAAAAATTCATCGCATTTTATTGGACAGTAAAAAGGTGTAAGAATGATAGGGAACGAGGTTTTAATAAAAGAGCACAGCCCTTAGGTTCGTAATAAATTTATACTTCTCATCTTTATACTTTTACAAAAGAGTTATCCGAAGCTATTTTTCATTAAATTGAAATATTAAAACTATTATATAAATTGTATAATTTAGTAGTATAAAAACTACTAGGAAGGAATTACACACTATGTTATGGTTTATATCTGCTTTAGGGACAGCTGTATGCTTCGGAGTAAACAATACTTTATTTAAATGGGGTGCCCTTCAACATTTATCTAAAGTGTGTATTCAACTTTTCTTTTATTGGATTTCTTTTTTTATCCTCTTATTATTTACTATTATTAAAGGAAGTTTTGAATTTCACATTTTACCTATTTTAACGGGGGCACTAATCGGTATCTTAAATGCCAATGGCAATATCCAAATGTCGAAAGCCTTTGAGAAAGGACCTGCGAGTATTACATCTACCATTATTGCGATGAATACAGTCATTGTTGTTATAGCTACATCCTTATTATTTCCTCAATCCATTCCTTTAACAAATTGGATTGGTATCGTCATTATTATATTGGCAGCTTGTATTATTCAGTATCAACCAAACAAAACGGCACACATAGAGTATAAATTATGGATTTTGAGCTGCTGTTTAGCTCTTCTATCTATCGGCACAGTTGGTGTTATTATGAAATTCAGCACGTATCAGCACTTTAGTATGGGTGAAATGCTTGTTTCAATGTATGGCGGAGGAGCTGTCTATTTAAGTTTATTAGCTCGGAAAGAATTTAAAAAATTAACTGCACATAAAATTGAAATAAAGATAGGTATACTAGTTGGTATATTAAGTACGATTGGTTACAGCTGTTATTTATTCGCCCTAAAGGAAGGTCCATCCAGTGTGGTTTATCCAATCATTAGTTTAAATTGTATTGTTGTTTTAATTGGGAGCTTAATTATCTTTAAAGAGAGACTTAAAAAATATCAATTAATAGGAATTATTCTTACTCTATGCGGAATCGTGTTGACTAAGATATAAGTTCTTGCACCAATACCGACAGAAGAATGAACATATAGTGAAATAGGTCTCCCTCTGGATGGCAACTGAAGATGTATATAGTATACATACATAAAAAAACAGAAAAACTCCCCCAATGCGTTAAGGGAGTTTTTCTATTTTTAGAAGTTAGCTAAATGATGATTCATCCATCTTGAGCTTTGGGTACCAATCTTGCCTTAATGTATCGATTGAATCGGTCGTTTTAGCTATGCTCTCTCTCCTAACCTGTTTTTATTTATTTCAACAGGTAGCGTTAATGCCGCTAGCTTGCAGAACTTTTTCTAGTGCACTTTGCTCTTTATTGCTTAAAGGAACCATTGGCAAACGAACACCGCCAACTTGTATTCCATTTAGATTTAATGCAGCTTTTACTGGTGAAGGACTTGGCGCAATAAATAATGCTCTCATAATTGGAAGCAGATTGCGATGTGTAGCAGCAGCTTTTTGGACATCGCCATTTTTGAAGGCATTAATCATTTCTTGCATATCATTGCCAATGATGTGGGAAGCAACTGAAATAACTCCTGCCCCGCCAATTGCTAATACTGGTATTGTTAACCCATCATCGCCGCTGTATAGTGTAAAGTCGCTAGGTGTTTTGCTAATAATCTCTGCCATGGCATCCAAGTTGCCACTTGCTTCCTTAATTGACACAACATTAGTGATCTCTGATAGACGAACAACTGTTTCAACAGAAATGTTAACTATGCTTCGCCCTGGGATATTATAAAGCATAACTGGTAGAGAGGTTGATTCGGCAATCGTTTTAAAATGCTGGTACAAGCCTTCTTGAGACGGCTTATTATAGTATGGAGCAACGAGCATAATACCATCGACTCCTGTTTCCTCTGCAAGTTTCGTTAAGCTCATCGAAGCTTGCGTGTTGTTTGAGCCAGTTCCAGCGATGACGTGGACTCTTCCAGCAGCAGCTTCTACAACACATTTGAATAATTCAATTTTTTCTTCTGTGGTTAATGTTGGAGACTCTCCAGTTGTACCAGCTACAACTAAGCCGTCTGTGCCATTTGTAATTAAATGCTCAACCAACGTTTTCGTCGCGTTAAAGTCAATTTCGCCATTCTGATCAAACGGGGTAACCATTGCTGTTAATACTTGGCCAAAATTCATAACTACACACCCTTTATAAAATTTTTAAAATTAGAGGGGTCAGAGCCATTCATAAGAAACGCAAAAAAGCAGCAACGAGGGATTCGTTGCTGCAGTAGAAACAATATTTATCAAAAATAGTTTCCGTGCGTAAGATAGCCCTCCATACAGTTTCCCATATGACAGTTCTGTATTTATTCAACAGCAGAACCAGCTTCAAGAACATGAGATTCTTTCAGCTTCGGCAAATACCCCTTTCCACAATTGTCATTGGATCTCATTCTCCTCAAATTGTATACTTATGATCTTTGCACCTCTATCCTCACTTCAAAAAATATTGAAATAAGAAAATATTTAATTGAATTTAATATAACAGTAAATTTCCTTTCACGCAAGAATCATTTAAGTATAATTTTATGGACACCATGTAATTAAGTCCTTACCCTTATTTTTGAGAGAATGCCTCCGGATTATTGACTCAAATCCAATCGACTACATTTAGTACTTTATAATATTCATTTTCTTTTGCGCTAATATAATAATCCTTTTGTTTATAGTTCATATCTCCAATCCTCTTTTGGTTATTTATGAACTATAAATTTTTTCATAAGATAGCATCAAATTTAGACTGTATCTCTTATTTCCTTATAACATCTACATTGATTTAAATAGTTTATAATATCTTGGTTATTTACTTCTTTGATATTATCTCCAAAAAGTTCAACGGCACTTTCTAAACGTTCCCTTTTATTATCAATCGTTAGTACATATCGAAGTGCATCAACTACTGGTGCATTATGGTATGTACGACGAACGAAATATTCTTCGATTGCCTTATTTAAGTATTCTGACTCAGCCTTTCTAAATTTAGTTTCTGACCTTTGAAGGTTCTTTACCTCCATCTCTATCATAAATCCCTCATCCTCTCCGATTTAATTTACTATTTTATTCCCCTACTAGAAGTAAAATAAAACTTAGTTTGTATACAAATAATATATTTTCTCAAAATAAAAAACACCTGTGAAGACAGATGTTTTTTGTAAACTTAACATATTAAAGGAGAAACGATTCGTCAGCAAAAGGAGGAATCTGATTAGGTACAGTATGTGCTCATTTTTCATATTTATACGTATTCGAATTAAAGAATAAAATGAGGTTAAGCAAACCCATTGATGTTCGATTTTTGTAAGGTTAAAGAATAGATTAATTTTTGACGAAGTGAGTTATAGAATGTAGTCAAGTTATTGGTGAGGAAATATAGCTTTATCTTTTAATTGATGCATCACAAGGACATACTAAAAAATGAGGTGATAACATGGAAATAAATCGAGCTAAACAAATTCTTTCTTCCCCCAAGGAAATTGATGTTCATTACCACGGAGTTCCTATTTGGATTAAAAGTGTAGATGAAACATCAAGTATAGCTACCGTTCATGCGAGAGGAACACATGATGAAGACCGTATGGTTCCAGTCCTTGATTTAGAAGAAAAATAAAAAGTCGGAAAGAAAGAATGTAGTTTTTTACATTCTTTTCTTCCATCTCCAAATAGAACCCAATAACTGATACCATATTTCTGTAAGCTTTATTTATAAGAAAAAAGAGGTGCAGCATGAAAGAGAAAAAAGAACCAAAACTTAGAAGTGGCGAGCTAGAAAATGCGAAACTAAAAGGCTATTATGGAATGGATCCTGAAACTAGCCTTCAATCTGTTAATTTTGCTACGACAGAGAACCCATACTTAAATGAGCATTATCAAGAAGATTCTAAAGAAAATGAATAAAAAGAGAAGAAAATAACCGACCCTTATTTCTTTTCTGTAGTTATGCATTTTTATTAAGTTGACAATAGAAGAGTTTTCAGATAACATATTTCGATTTCGGCTTATTCTTACTTTTGCAACGATATTACCTGACACCTAACCATTATAAAGAGCCACTTGTTTTACGCAAGTGGCTCTTTGCTACGTTGATTGAATACGCTTGACCCCCTAATAAATAATGGCAAAAAGCAATCTATAATTGATTTAGATTATTCTTTGACTAATTTAACAAGCATATGAGCAAGATGATGTTGTTCTTCCTCGTTTCCAACTTTCCATAACTCATGTAACAAGTATTGCTCTTCATTTTGTGGTTCCTCATGTGCTGCGAGATAGTCAGCTATTTTTTTAGCTGCTAGAGCTAATTGATTATCATTTAACCCTAGTTTCTCACCTTTTGTGACTTTATCTCCTAAGTAACTTTTAAATTCGTTAAAACTAGAAAGGATGTTGTCTTTCTTCTCTTGACTCATTTCATTTAGTTTATCCTCTACTTTATTTTCAACAGTTTCAGTATTATTGTTCATTTTTCATTCTCCTTCCAATTAAGTATCAATGTTCTTATATGGTAAATCCCCCATTTACAGGTATATAAACATTTCGTAGCCTACTCATATATTAAGTAGAATAGTTTAACGGGCTTCAAAATAGTGAACACTTCTTTTTTGATGAGTTTAAATAGAATATATTGGATATTTAAAAAAGAAAAACTCCCCTAGTACGTTAAGGGAGTTTTTCTTTTTTAAAATATTAAGGGTGTAATTGCTTGTTACTTACATATCATTTAATATTTCTGTAGATATTTATTATAACCTATCAAATGATTTCGAGAAAGCAAAAAATGAAAGCGATTACTTCGAATTTAAAATAACAAATGAAACATAACTGTTTTTTATGAGATGTATTTTGGTTCTGAAAAAATACAGAGCTTAAGCTTAAATGGTCTAAAGTTTCTCTTATATATTAATATATAAGAGAAACTTTTATTCTTTATCGTTTCGTGGCACAGCATTAGAAACCATAGAAATGTCTCCAGTATAATATTTATGCGGATAAGGATCAGAAGACGACTTAGCAGGCTTTGTTACAAACTCTTTCTCAAGATCACCTAATTTGGTTTCATCTGTATTGTTCTCTGATACCTGTTCTAAATTATTTGATTGATTATCGACCATATAAAATTCCTCCTTTTAATTAAACAATGCTCATTGCTCATTAAGGATACATTTTTTAATAACCTGGATATAAATGCTGTTTTTATTCTATACTTTCCTGTGCTTTTTCTTCATTTAGTATATATTTGAAATAAATATTTATTACTTTTTTGAAATTGTGAACGATTTATTTATACCTTTAAAATCTATTATGTTAATTAAGAAAGTATGTTATATTCAATTCAAAAAGCAGAGACCGATTGGCCCTGCTTGTTATTTGACTATTACTTTCCCCACCATTCCACTATTAAAATGATACCTACATATCAGTTCATATGTACCAGGATTTTGTGGTTTTACGGTAATGGTTTTTTCTTTTCCAGGCTGGACTTCAGCGTCAATTCCGAGCTTTTCTACTGTGAAGGTATGCTCTTTCTGACCTTCATTTTTTAATATCAATGTTGTCGTTTTTCCACTCGGGATAGTGATGGTTTCTGGATTAAAGAAATCATCGTTCAACTGAACCTCCATGGCTTTCTGTCTTACCGCGTCGGATTCAGCCAAAACACCGAGTAATCCTGAAGTCATCACACTGATAACCATCGTAAACAAAACGACTAATCCCATTAACCAGTTTTTCACAGACATTTGCATTCACTCCTTTTATAAGCCATATTCTTTTCCAATTCATAAAATAATATCACTATTTTTTTGAATTAATCATTGTTTTTCCTTTATTTCTATTTATAGAAAGCACAAATTCCATTAAATTGCCTAACTTTATAAAATAGTATTGATACTAATAGAACAGTTACAATCATATTCTTATAAAAGAAACCATTAAAAAGGAGTGTCAAGTTAGTTGATAAAAGCTAAGGTTAGTTTACGGCCTATTGTTAGTAAAATAAATTTACCTACTGTGTTGAAAACAGCTATACTTCCTGGTGACTCATTTGAAAGTTTATTTATTGCAACCCAAGTAGGAGAGATCTTTTACATAAGAGACGAAGCTATACAGACTTTTTTAGATATTCGCTCACGAATCATAAAATTAGGTACGTCTGAACCAGGTGTTTCCCGCGGAGGATATGATGAACGAGGATTGCTAGGGCTAGCGTTTCATCCAGAATTTTATTATAATGGTCTGTTTTATCTTCATTACTCAGCAGCTGGAACACAAGGCCCAGGTGCACTTTCCGAACATTATAGGCCTAACCCGTGTGATCCTAAAACTTCAAACTTAAGGTGGATAAATAGAGAAACTAAATATGATCATATTGATACAGTGGAAGAATGGGTTTTCCAACCAAATGCTCAGCCTCAAAAAAGACGGACGTTACTTAACTTAAGAAGACCATTTTTTAATCATAATGGTGTCAACAGCTTAAACTTTTCACCTGAAACTGGAAAACTTATCTTTACAACCGGAGATGGTGGATCAGGCTATGACCCCTTTAACTTAAGTCAGGATGATATAGAAATTTACGGGAAAATAATTGAAATTGATGTAGGTAAGAATACATTTATCCATAATCCACCCGTAGTCACACGTTTTAGTGAACTCCCCTCACCTATTCAGGAAACTCTTACGCTCATTGCTAAGGGTGTTCGCAATATAACGGGTATTTCATTTCAAAAATTTTATAATCAGTACATCAAATATGTGGGAAATGTTGGACAAGACGTAGTAGAGTCGATTTTTTCATTTGTTCATTATAAGCCAATACCTGTTCCTCAACTTGTTCAAGCTTCTTTAATGAGAGCCAAACCCAGCCAAGAAGGATTTATTAACCTTGGCTGGCGGGGATGGGAAGGAGATTTTCCGACTTCGTTTATAAAAAGGTGTTCTGAAAATCCGGCCTTGGATGAGAAAATAATTGCTTATTACAATGAAGCGGTAAAAACTTCAGTGAGACGTATTCAGCCTTTAACAAGTTATTTTCACAAAGATCCCCGCCCCAATAAATTTGGAGGGACCTCCCTTACAGGAGTTCAGCCATATATGGGGAATAAAATCTCTAGCTTAACAGGAAGCGTTATGTTTACGGATATTGCACAGGTTAAAGAATCTCAATCCCCAATTAGAGGAGTTTTAGCTTATACCAGAGCAGGTACAGATTGTAAGCTAAATGATTTTAGTGTTGTGGAAGTTGATTATAATTTTGGTTCCCAATCAGCTTACTACGTTAGTTTGGGAACGAACCTGGATCAAACCAAGCTTTATTTAGGAGTTTATGGCTCTATGAAAGTGTCTGACTTTAATCAAGGTACTGTTTTTGAAATTGTTCCATGATTTATATTTATAAAATTCGAGTGGGTATTGATTTTCTCCTAAAAATTGTAGCTTAATTTTTTTACCAGCTATTTTGTAGGAATGAACAAATGAACTTTCAAGAAAATAAAAAAGCCTTTAATCAATAAAGCCCATAAAAGATTCATTTTATGGGCTACAGTACATACCTTTAGAAAGATAAAGAAATTTATCTTAACGGATATGGCCTATTCCTTTAAAAGTAAATGCGACTTATTAGTCCTCCCGCTTAATTTCTTTATATATTACATGTAAGAGTTGATATATCAGGCAATGATCTAAATCTCTCTTTAACCCCTTATAATGTAAAAACAGTTAACCGAGGTGAAATTCATGTACTTTTTAAAGTCTCTTTCAAGTGAAGTAAAATCTGCGCAGCTTTTTTTTAATAGACTATCTAAAACTAAGCAGCTTGTCTCAGGCGCTCTTTTCGCCAGCTTAGCAGCCCTTTTTCAATCAGCAGGAGGTTTCTTACCAGGAATAGGAGTTTTTATTAGTCCATTCTCTACTGCACCCATTCTTTTTTGTTTTATACTTTCGCTCCCTCTAGGGTTTATTACCTATATACTAACAAATCTGCTTCTTCTGATTATCCAGCCAAGTGAACTTATTATTTTTCCTTTTACAACAGGAATATTGGGAATGGGCATAGGAGCCGCTTTTTACTTTTTTAAAAAGAGATTGTACATTATTATAAGTGGGGCCACTCTATTAACTGTTGGGATTATTACCCTATTGTACGGTTTCAAATTCCCAGTACTAGGTCCCGTGATTTCTAAAAATTTTTCTCTTTCTACTACTGGTTTAATTTTTGTATTTACTTTCCTTTATAGTTGGATTTGGGTTGAACTCAGCTTAGCTTATTTCAAAAAATTAAAAACATTTATTTCCTAGTGAATCTACAAATTAATCCCTTAACAAAGATAACTCGTTAAAATAATGGAGAAATCGCAATCAGCTTTTTAGAAGAACGTCAATTAGGACAATCTCATCTAAACTTTGTAAGGCTCTTTTCATTATATTTTCAAATCCAACTAAACTATTTGCCTGTTCGCCTTTAATTCCAAAGCTTTTTGCCAGTTGAACAAAATCTGGGTTTGTAAAAGTTATTCCATAGCTCTTACCAAACTTTTTGTTCATCATTTCCTGCTCTATTTTTAATGTAGAGTCGTTTAAAACAATAATGATGAATGAAAGCCCTAAGCGCTTTGCCGTCTCTATTTCAGCAAAATTCATTAAAACTCCTCCATCTCCAGTAATACAAATAGCTGGATCATTAGGGCAGGCTAACTTAGCTCCAATTGAGCCTGGTAGAGCAATACCCATGGCAGCTAGACCATTTGATATAATGAGCCTGTTAGGGTTTTTAGGTTGATAAGTTCGGGCTATAGATACTTTATGAGCTCCCACATCTGAAATCACAATTGTTTTCTCTGAAGAGAGCTTGTCAATAATATGCAAGATATTCTCGATTGTCAAAGGCAGCAAATCGCTATCTATCTTTTTCTCTTCAATGTGATAAGATTGCTTAATTTGTTTCTGGAGATTACCAGAGGGAATCCATGGTTTAGAAGGAATATCAAGCTGATTGAATACTCGTAAAGTCTGCTTTATATCTCCAACCAATTCGACCTCTATAGGGTAATATTCATCTACTTCTGCCGGTAAAGTATCTATATGTAAAATTGGTGTTTTTTCTGTGTTCCATTCTTTGGGTAACCTTTCGACAAGATCAAACCCAATTACAATAAGTAGATCAGCTTCCTTTAAGCCTGCGAGCACTTCATCTTTTTCATTAAATCCAAACGTAAAGAAATTTTGTGGATGATCTTTAGACAGTACACCTTTAGCCATATAACTATGGGTAACCGGTGATTGAAGGCGTTCAATAAATCGTTGAAGCTCATCCACGGCTTCCTGTCTAATAGCGCCGTTACCGATAATAACAAAAGGTCTCTCATACTGCTCAATAAGAGTATTGGCAGCCTGAATGGACTCCATTATAGGTATACTTACGGGTATAGATGTAAGTGAAATAGGTTTAATGGGAACGATTTGAGTTGCTAAGTCTTCTGGCAATTCTACTACTACGGGTCCTGGCTTTTCCATTTGTGCAATTTTAAATGCTTTTCGAATAATCTCAGGAATCGTTTGTGCATCTTTTATCTGAACACCCCACTTCGTTGCCGGTTCCACCATTTTGATAATGTCCATATACTGATGCGAATCTTTATGCTGCCTTCCCAAAGCAGCCTGTCCTGTTAAAGCAACAACAGGAGAATGGTCTAGCTTTGCACTAGATATACCTGTCAATAAATTAGTAGCTCCAGGGCCTAATGTTGATAAACATACCCCTACTTTGTTTGTTAACCTTCCGTATACATCTGCCATAAAAGCAGCTCCTTGCTCATGCCTCACATTCACGAATTGAATCTGTTTAGAGTTGGATAAGGAATCAATAAAGTCCAAGGTCTCTTTACCGGGTATTCCGAAAATATATTCAACTCCCTCATTTTCTAAACATTGAACAAGTGTATCCGTCACTTTCATATTGTTCGACCTCTCTCTAGATAGTATTCTGACAAGCTTATGTGAAAGGAATAGCTCATTAATCTTTATCTCATTTTTTGAGTTTCATCTGGAAAAAACCCCAAATTTATGCAAAGAAATCCTATTCACTAACTATTGTTTATAGTGTTGCCATTAGGTTCTTATGTTAAAGACATTTTTTAGAGAATGTATAAATAATTGAATGAGTCAAAAAACTTGGAAGGAAATTAGACCTCAATGATTGTTTCTTTGTTAGTGAACAAAAAAAGCTTTATTTTTTCTGCTCTAACCTTACAAAAAGGTATCCTCTCTCCCCCTTCCTCTATGTTGGCTGATTGAAAGTATGGAGATACCCTATAAAAAATCACTATTAGAATGTAACATTTTGAGGAATGTGAAAAATCCCATATACAAATAATAAGGCGCATACTCGTTTAAATTGGAGGGAGCGTTTTTATGAAAAGATTATTATTGATGGGATTTATGTTGTTATTTTCGCTAAACATGCTAGTTGAACCAAGTAGTGCTCGTGCTGAAACACAAGAACATCGTGTTAGTCAATCTCAGGTAAAGTTTGAAAATGAATTCAGAAGACTTTGGATGGATCATGTACTGTGGACAAGCAATTATATTACAAGTGCAACAACAGCAGGATCAGAAGACCAAAAACAAGTGTTGACAAGGTTATTAAAAAATCAAGAAGATATCGGGAATGCTGTGAAGCCGATATACGGAGAAAAAGCTGGGAATAAACTTACGGATTTGCTCAAGGAACATATTGTGATTGCTGGCAAGATTGTAGATGCGGCTAAAACGGGAAAGAAAGCCTTGGTGAATCAATTAAACCAAGAATGGTATAGAAATGCTGATGATATAGCAGCGTTCCTTAGCCAGGCCAACCCTTATTTAAAAAATGAAGATTTGAAAAAATTACTGTATATGCATTTAAAATTAGTGACAAATGATTTATCTGCAAGCTTAGAAAGAGATTGGGAGGCGAGAATCGTTGCAATTGATGAAGGAGTATCACATATTATCTTAATGGCAGATACTATATCTGCGGGAGTTGTGAAGCAGTTTCCAAAGAAATTTAATAAATAATTTTAATAGGTAAACGTAGATATTCTGCATAAAGCATCATAACCAAAGGTTTAGTAAATTTAAACGCTGGGTATTATCAAATCAAGACGATGTGTTAAGAGTACCGCCCGTGCATAGGGTGTGTCCTTCTCTATCCTATAAAAAATGGCGCCTCCAACGGCGTCATTTTTTATTTGGAAACAAGTTTATTGATTGTAGTGCGAAGGTTGTATTTATATGAAAAAGGTATATAGATTTCTATCTAATCGAATGTATTTTTACACCACTATTCAAAAATTTTTTGAGTGAACTTCCCTTTCTTTTGGACAGACAGCTCCCATTATGCTCTCGTATCTAATTGAGGTTCATATTTATGAATGCAATGCCCTTAATGATTGGGTGAACAGTGGCTAATACTCGACTTCTATCATTTCCATGTTTATTTGAAGTTTTTGCACGAGAACCTCACTATGATGTTATAGCCATACACTTGTTACATTTTAATGGAATGAGTGATGATAAAGAAAGTTAAAAAGATCAAATTAATTTAAGTTTAAGATGTCTCCATTGGGATAATATATAAATAAGCTAGATTTAATGATAATCTGGTTTATTTTCTACATTTTAGGAGGCAACAAAAAATGGAACATGGTAAAGTGAAATGGTTTAATGCTGACAAAGGTTTTGGATTTATTGAGCGCGAAGGTGGAGAAGATGTATTTGTTCACTTCTCAGCTATTCAAGGTGAAGGCTTTAAATCCTTGGATGAAGGGCAAGAAGTGACTTTTGATATCGAAGAGGGACAACGTGGACCACAAGCGACAAACGTAAATAAAGCATAAGAAACCATACTAAAAAACAGACTCTATTTTCAGAGTCTGTTTTTACTTAAAAAGATTTTTATATCAACACTTATTCATCAATAATTATAGTTCGTGTTTTTTTACATAATGACTTTTTAAAATTGTCACTAATTCATTCCATACTCTTCTATTTACTATTTCTCCATCACCAAATATTTTCTCACTCATAGCTCTTATCCTTTTTTGCGCCTGTGTATATTACTTACAAAATAATAAGCGTATTAAGAAATCTGCTGTTTTTGTGTATATGAATTTTTTCATAAAATTGATATCTTGGGCATAATACAGGATAGACACTTGGTAGAGGGGGGATTGTGTGAGACTGAAGGATGGAAACTTTTATACAGATAGTAGAACGAATAAGGTATATAGATTAAATGAAGATAACAAAGGAAGTTGGTACCTGAGTTCTCATGATGATGAAGATAATAATCAAATGTCAAGAACTTCAGGGCGTAACATGATGAAAATGTTAAAGAGTTTTTATAACAAAGTGAACGATAGTTGAAAATTTACAGCTCTGGAAAACAGCATAAAAAATATAAAGCTAGCTTAACACAGTTAGCTTTATTTCTAATTTATAGAGCTAGTTATCATAATGTTTTTTAGGGATTAAGCAACGATACTAACAAAAAATTTTTAGCCTTGCCATTGGGAATCACCTATTATTTAATTTCGATTGCAGAAGCCTTGTTGTCCCTATCCGACGCCATGATACCATTTCTATATTGTTTTTTGAAAAATCATCTATAATTGATATTGTTTTAATCTCATATTGAGATATATAATAAAAACAAGAAAAAGAAAACGCTTTCTACATTTAAATACATTGTTACTTCTCAAACTATAAGGAGGATTTAAAATGAGCCAAGTGGAAAGAAATTCTAAAGTGCAGAAATTAGTTGAGTATCAAAAATTCAATGAAGAAGAAGTTTCGAAGATGACAGATCCGCAGGTTGAATATTATCACTGGCTCTATTTTGATGATTCCGCTTATGATTATATGTAACTCACTATAAAATAAGAAAAAAGCACAAAAACGTTCGTTTCCAACGGGTTTGTGCTTTTTTCATTTCTTTAATTATAGGATTACTCGTTTTTAAGACCATTTCCTGTGACAACAAAGTGAGAGCTGTCTTCCTTCCGTTTGAAAAGTCTCGAGAACTCGCTGTATTCATCGTCTTCTGACGTATCTGGAAACACCTCTAATAAATAACCTTGAGGTAAAAAAATCTTTAGCCCTCCTACTTCGTCCGAGTCAACTCTTTCTACAATCGTGTGTTCGTTTATATCTTCAATTTTATTACCTTTGGCAATACGCCAAGAACATTGAATATGTAAAGCATATTCAGCTGCCTCTTCCGTTCTCCCCCTTTTGAATACATAATCCAATTACCAATGTTTATTCTTTTACATGTAAATAATGTCTACTCTGCTGTTTTCTAGACGAACGCTAGGAAACGATTTTAGCAACAGTAAATAAGTGTAGCTTGATGCTTCAGCTTTGCTTGTTTATTAAGCCCGTTTTTAAATAATTAATACCAAAAGCTCTTAATTGTTTAAAAATAGTATTTAGTTACTCCGATCATTAGCATTAAATGTATCTTGTTTAACGTTTAATGTATGGTCACTGATTTCAACTGTTTCGTCATTTATCCATTTAACCGTGGCTGTTTCCTGAGGATAGTTCCGATAGATGTTTTTTCTTTTATAGTATATATAAGTTATAAGACTACTCGTTATTGTACTCCTCTAGGTCTTTCCATTTTGCAAACTTGTTTCTAAAATACCTAGATATTTCTTCGTCCTTGCTCAGAAGCAAAATTAAAGATGAGTCCCAAAAAACTAATTCTATAATTGCTTTAGGGTGCTGAATTATTGGTGCTTCAATCCAAAAATCCGGATTACCATCAGCATAAGGCTCTTCTTTAAGCACATCTAAATTTATAATTTCTTTCTTATCAAAGGCTGAGAAAACTCCCCATATAAAATAGATATCCTCTTTATTAGCAAGCTCCGTGAGCTTTTCACCTGTAATCCAGTATGTACTAGTGTTCGTTCTGTTGTTGTAAATTCTGTAGTCAGTAAAGTAATGAAGATACTTATCTGGAAAAGATCCATCTAAATCACTCAACAACCAATTGTACTTCTCATGGAGATTATTAAAAGAACTTACTATTTCCTTTAAATCATAAAAGCTCTCTAAGATAGTATTCATGCATGTTTCCTCCATATGTTTTACCATTTTCCTAAGTGATTTTTTTGTACACTATATACAAGAATAGTTAACATAACGCTCATTCAAATTCACTAGGACACCAAATAGCTATGTCACCGCCCGGAGTTGCAACTAAAAGCCAATCAACTCCTCCAAAAGGGTCTCCTAATTGCCAGCATTCGTAGGTAGGATCGTAGCCATTCACAAATAAAACTCTCCCCGATTCTAGAGAAATGATAAGATGAGGCGATACAGTATCTAGCTGAACGTTTACTACTTTTTGTCTCCTAATATCCCAAATATGCTTAAAATGTTGCTCTTCTGTATTAAAGGGCACTTCACCCTCTGATGATGGGTATGTATCACAGGCTTCAGGATATACAGTCCAATTTGTTTCGATGTTTAAAACAAAATCACCATCATCTTTTCTATTATAATTAGTAAAATACAATAGAGTTGTAGAACTATTAATCCCAAATTTCAGGCCGTCTATTTGACTGCCAATAAGTAAGTGTTTCAGCACTCGTTCTGCAAATTTTTGGTCCTCTATTTTCACTGTGCTGGCTCCTTTAAAAGCATTTATGATTTATGCCATATAAAAAGTGAGCTTAAAAACTCACTTTTACCTTTCTAGTTAACACTTGGTGCATTCATATTAAACATAGGGTAAATAAAAAAGCTCTGTATGAAAAAACCGTCTGTTTATTTCTGCTTTTTCCCTTCTCTTACTTCGCTGATTGTCTTTATAAATTCACCCTCAGTTACTCCTAGATAGGAGTCGGAGCGACGAACATACACAATCCTGAGGTTTCTGTAAGGCTCAGGTATTGAAAAGAGTTGTACTAACCCTTCCCGCTCATATCTTTCCGCTAATGATCGGGCTATAAGTGTCACACCAAGACCAGAAACTACTGTCCCCATAATCGTTTCAAGTGTAGCAAATTCCATGATTTTTGGTGATACTATTTGTTCGTCTTTTAACCACTGCTGTAGTCTTTCTCTATATTGGCAGCCTTCATTAAATAAAATGAATGGTAAGTGCAGCAACTCTTTGGCAGACTGAATCTGCTTCTTCCCTTTTTCATTTGCACTGCATACAAGTACAATTTCTTCATCAAAAGCTGGAATTTGATCAAGCGTTGACACATTTACTGGTTCTGCTACAAATGCCCCGTCTAACTGAAACTTAAGAACTTTCTCTATTAATTGTGTACTTACTCCTGACACTAGAGAAATATCCACATTTTTGTGCTTATTATGATAGGAAGAAATGATTTCAGGAAACCCTACTACCGTTTCAACTAATCCAATACATAATGATCCAACAAGGTTACGCTCATCTTGAAATGCTTTCTGTATTTCATCCATCAGCCGCATCATTTGTTCTCCATATGTTAAAAGTTTTCGACCTTCTACATTTAATGTCATTCCTCGTCTGTGACGATGAAACAATGGGTGTCCAATTTTTCGTTCAAGAGACCGAATACGTGCTGTTACATTTGGTTGGACATAGCCTAGCTTATCAGCGGCAAGGCTTACACTGCCGTATTCTGCTACAGCCATAAATATGCGTATATCTTCTACTTCCATAAACATCCTCCTTTCCACTTACATTGATTTAGGTATTAATAATAGTGATATCTATAATCATTTATCATTATTTTACAAGATATCAAGCTCTAGATAAAATAATGACATCCGAGTGCTATTGCAATTATTTAGTAGCAATTACGTAAAGTTCTTAAAATCAGGTGACTGAAAGGAGGAGATCTGATTGTTTTATTTACTATTGTTTCTTGCCATCATCTTGGAGGTAATCGCAGTATTTTTTCTTAATCTTACAAATGGATTCACAAACTTTGTTCCTACTGTTCTCGCCATACTATTTTATTGTTCTTCAATTGCTGCTTATATGCTAATTAACGCCAAAGGTGAAGTAGGAGTAGCAAGTGCTTTGTATGCAGGAGGAGCAACTGTACTTGTTGTTGTCACAGGTATTATCTTTTTTGATGAAACTATTTCTTTATCTAAAATTTTAGGAGTTTCTCTTATTATAATCGGTGCAGTTTCTCTTAACATTAAAGGGAGCTCTAAAGAAAGAAGGACAGCGTAATGGGATACGTATTTTTAACGATGGGCTTAGTTTTAGGCATTGCAGGCCAAATGTGTGTAAAACTATCTAAAGGCCTTAGACAAACTGTTCCCACGATAGGCGCATTTCTACTCTTCATTGCTTGTATTTATTTTATTTCTCTAACGACGCACTATTTTGAAATTGGAATCGTTTTTGCTATATGGGCAGGGCTGACGATTGTTAGTACAACGCTGTTAGGTATTTATATATTTAAGGAATCAAAAAACAAAAGAAAGATTATCTCGGTTACTCTTATTATTACAGGTGTTATTATACTGAAAGCTTTCTAATAAAAATAAGATAAATAAGGCCCTTACTTAACTTACAAGTAAGGGCACCATAGAAGGAGTTAAAAACAAGGAGGTATTGGTCATCGACCGTCCATTGCTATAGTTAGTTATTGGTAAATAGTAACAGTGTAATGGGTCATTGGATTATTGGTTTTATCACTTGCCATCACAATAGTACTTTGAGTACACTAAACATTCTCCTTCTATGCCTTGAAGGGAGTCTCACCTCTTCAAGGGTTAAAAATATTTATCTCCATCAAACTCTAACTCTATTTGATAGTTTTTAGCGTTAATTAAATTTGATAATCTATTTGCTTTTTTTTCAACCTCTAGCCCTCTTAGACGATATTCTTCAGGATCAAATGTAGCCACTTTAATAATGGATACCCCTTCTCCATAGTAGGGATATTCTTCTTTAGACGATGATCCAAACTCTTTGTATTTTCTTGCTTTAGCACGTAATTGAGTGGCATATTCAATCGCTTCTACAATTGTTAGTTTGTGTTCATTATAAGTAATATTATTTTGGATATTGGCCTGATACATTAATTTATCAAGTAGACGCAAATCCTTTCGAATGTCCTCTAAATCCTGTTCAACATCAGATAGTGATCGAGCCTGAGGAGGAATCTTCTCCCCTTTTTCAATCTCTACAAATGCAACACGATCCATCTCTTCTTCTAATTCGTGTATTCGTTTTGATAATACACTTTTCAATTTCACAGCCTCTGCTAGGGAAATTTTAGACATAGATCAAAGCTCCTTTATTCATAAACTTAATTTTTACTATTTTATTGTTCTAATACCTTTTCATAATAAGGAGGTGTTGTATCACTTCCGCCATACCCTGAGACACTGCTGCGATTTACTTTATAAGACATTACATAGTGTCCTTTTCGTTTCCCGTTGGTCCAGTTTTCTTCAAAGGTCACAAGGTATAACTCTTTATTTAACTTTTTAGCACGGGTGCTTCTTTGAACGTGATATCCCTCAAACGTTCCTTTCCACGTTCCCGCTTTATCAGGAAATAGATCAATATCCGTTCCTTCACCACTTGTCGCAAACTCTATAGCATCTTCTTTCGTAAATGGCGGAAGACTAGGTGATATTGCTTCTAGTATACTCCAACTGAGAAGTAAAAGAATAAGAGGTATAATTAGCAATACTTTTGTACTTTTTTCCCTGTCAATTCTTCTTTCTATCCACACATCTATACATGCATATAACATAGCAGCTGCCATCCCGTAATAAGCCAAATATGTATCTTGAAAAAACAAGCCGTTAATTAAGCCTAATATGCCGTGGAAGAAGACAAATAGCCATCTCATGTTGGGAAGCCATTTCTTTCGAATAGCGTCCAGTATAACTGAGACAAAATTTCCGTATACAGCAATAACTGCCCCTACATAAAAAAGATATACAAGGAACCACCCTGCCATGTCATTTCCAGTATGATACGATAGTTCTTCTCCGTCAGTTAGCTGTTGAACCAGACCTGTTATTGTCAAAAGGTAAGCTAAAATAAAGCTTGTAGAAAGAGTTGTTATCGTCTTTCTCAAAATCACATAATCTTTTTCACTTTCCATAAAGGGTACCTTTTTCTACTTATTTCTATATATTTTATATTAAACCATATTTCTTCATATAAAGGTGACTTACAAACAAAAAATTGTGATTGATACTATTTATTTTAGTGGCTTTGTTATAGTAAGTCGTTAATCACAGAAGTACATATATTAAACTGATTTGTGTTAGACTGTTACAAGCTTAATACTTTGAAAAAGAAAGGCTGAAAAAACATGACACAAACGAATACAGCATTTCGTAATGCGCTTATCAAATCACTGCGAGGTGAAAGAGGCCATCTTCCGACGATTAACGCAATAACTGATATTAATATGGAGCTTGCTTCACATAAACAAGAAGAATTACCTTATTCTCTGACAATTGAAAGTGTGCAACATTGCAATGACCATGTAAACTTTCACTATGATGCTTTATAATTTGTTCCGTACTTAAACCTGTTGCGGCTCGCTGTTGAATGCCCACCTCATTGATAGTAGCTGTTTTGACTGCACTATCTATGTAGTGTTGCATCTAAATTCATGACAAGCTCAGTGAGCAACTTAACGAATGTTCTTTACCCCTTGGTCTTTTAACTAGTTCTCCTCCACAGTTAGGACAAATATACATCTCGTTTTCACTACATTTATCACAAAATGTACATTCATGTGTACAGATATAAGCAACAGAGCTATTATGGAGTTTCTTATTGCACTTTTCGCATGTATTTCTCATTTCTAAAGCCATTAAATCCCTCCTTTTGATATAATTAAATTGTATTCTATAAATTTCTATTTTTACATATGTTTCTTATTGTATTACTAAATAATAACTTTAATATTGACGGAAAACCTATTATTTTAATTTATAATTTAAAGCGGGGTATGTTTTATGGATGAAATTGATAAAAATATATTACTACATCTACAAGAGAATGCTCGTTTGTCCGTTACACAGTTGGGAAAGCTGGTTGGTTTATCTACCCCTGCTGTTAATGAAAGAGTAAAAAAACTTGAAGAAAAAAATATAATAGATGGATATAGAGCAATAATTAATCCTGAAAATTTTAACAAACCTGTAACTGCTTTTATTTTATACAGCAATACAAACTGCAGACAATTTGTAGAATATTGCAAAGAACACCCTGAAGTTATCGAATGTCATCGTCTGGCAGGTCAATACAACTACTTAGTAAAAGTTTTAACTAATTCCGTTCAATCTCTTGAAACATTCATTGATGAATCTATGGCTTTTGGGCAGCCATCTACATTGATTAAACTTTCCTCACCAGTTGTTTATAAAGCCATAAAGTAGATTAATAATCTACTCTTTTTTATTACTGAATCTATTCAAGGTAATTCTATTATAAGAAGAACATGTTCTGTTAATGGTCACCTTTTTAACTGACCAGCTAGCAAAATTAGAAGTGCATAGAATTTACAATTGCAGTTACCATACTGTCTGTTCTCGACAGGTATTTTTCTATACGTTCATATGTTACAATAGAGAAAGAACATAAATTAAAATTATATGGTCTCTTTGTACCCTGGGTTTCCTTATAATGGAAAGAGGTACTTTTATGAATATACTTGAAATAAAAAAGACGCTTTATACTCTGATTCAATATGAGGATAGTGCTATTACTCATACCATTCCTCAAGTACTGGAACTGTCGTATTGTAAAACATCTAAGATTTTTCAAATCACTACACTTACGGATCAAAAAACCTTAAATTATAACGATTATGATATAGATAACGCTTCTGAAGCTTTATACAAGATCTTAAACTGAAGAAAGCGATTCAATGATTCTTCTATCTTTTATTTAACAAACGTGCGATTGCACAATATGTTATTTTAAACAAAAGAAACTCCTGGTATATGTTCAGGAGTTTCTTTTGTTTTTCTAATGTATACAAGATACAAATCTAATTTTAAAAAACCATCTAAAAATATTTAAAACAGCACGAAACCATAAAGACGATGCCACTATTTCTTTAATAAGAAACTTCCTCTGAAAGTAGCACCATCTAAAGATTCATATCATATGTATCTTTAAAAACGTAGAAGTTACTTTAGTTATTTTCATTTTACAGGTTATTTACTAGAAGTAATTCCCAAAAAATGAAGTGCGTTTTTTACAGTAGCCATTGTCCGGGTAGAATCTAAATTAATACCTAGCTGTACAGCAGAGCGAGATAATTCTGGCCTTAATCCTGTTAAGATACATTGCACTCCAAGTAGTGACATAACGCTATTAATTTTAAAAAGATGCTCCGTTACAATTGAATTCAATGTATAAATACCGGAAAAATCTATAATTAAACAATTTATATTTTGCGTCTGCACTTTTACTGGAACAGCCATTAAAAGTTGGTTTGCTCTTTGCTCATCTATGGATCCTACTAAGGGAAGTACAGCGATTCCCTCTAAAAGAGGAACAAGGGTTGTAGACAGTTCATTTATTTGCTTTATTATTTCTTTTTGTCTTGTTTCACTCTCTTTTTTTACCGTAATATCTCTCACATAGGTTTGGATTACTTTTTTATCTCCCAGCAGCAAGGGATGACAATATAATTCAACATTAACAGTTGTCCCGTCCAATCTAAATATGGTTTCCTCAATAAGCTCTGCTGGACGTTCATAAGCAGATTGGATTCTTTTCCTTATTGCTGCTTTAGATGTTTCTTGAAATATATCTAAAGGACTGGCACCTATGATATCTTCCCTTTTTCCTCTAAAAAAATGTTCAGCTGCGTGGTTAACATATATAATCTTATGATTTGAATGAATAATGAGTGGATCTAACGCATATTCAATGACTTCTTGATAATCAATACCCGAAATGTTTTCGTTCATAATTTTCACTCCTTAATATGAAGGTTAGACTACTATTTCAAATTTATCAAGGGTTCAATTGCTTGTTTAAGATCTTAAAAAACGATAATAAAGTTTCTTTTGAAGTTATAAATAAGAAATAGTAAGAAAATAAAAGATTAAAAGGTCGTCTGTCCTTTACAGAATACAAATAAAAACAGCCCTTGGAAATGAATTCAAGGGCCCTCTCTGCATTTATTTAAATCATACCTTCTCAAGGTTTAAATATGGTGTAAGGCTTATCAGGAACTGTAAGGTGAGAATGATTTACTTTCACTTCAAACTGAAATTCTGTTTGATGACGAAATATATTAATTCTTCTTTTAGATCATTTACAGAGTTTTATCTTTTCCTCTTTTGCCCTTTACCCTATTCTCATTTGAATGAATCGTTTGATCTCTATTTCTTTTTCTTCTACTAAGAAAATAGATAATAAAACCTACTAAAACTAATAAAGTAATTAGAAGGATACTTGTAGGAAAGTATAACGTCCCTATGTGGATACCAAAAAATTGAATCATTATCCTTTCACCTCCATATGAGAGTAGTAAACGACTCTAGTAATATACTTTTCGTTCAGTAGCTTTCCTATTCATAAACCCTTTGTACAGAAGAACAAATATTATATATAAAGCAACATGCTAGTATGATTTACTAATAGTTCTCGATCAGTTAGTTTCTTCGAAAGTTATTCCCAGGAAAAACCATTACATATCTTTTTTTGCAATAATGATTATACGTTCTTGTTTCATTTCACCGACACACTGTTTAGCTTCTTCTTGGGTTAAACCTAACGAGGCCATTTTAGAATGAAGTTCATCTTCACGAGAAAATAACTTATTAACTGCGGATTCAAAAACTCCTTGTTCAGAAGCTCGATATTCTTTTGTATTTGTTGTATTTGTTAAATATTCCGAGCGCTCTTTATTATAGGTCAATAAATAAATTTCGTTTTTACTAAACCCGTTAGCAAAAAACTCTTCAATAAACTTATTTGCCTGACCACTATTTTCTGCTACTTTAATTTCCTTCACTATTTTCTCCTCCTCTATCCCCATAGAATATGTCGTTCTACTAATAGGTATATCCTTCAGCAGCCAATTAAAACCAATTTATTCGGATATGGGATAAAAGACTATAAAATATCATCTAAATATTGTATAAAGTGGGGTAAGTTATCTACTTCTAAGAGAATAAAATATAGACTTCTTTTCCTTTGTAGAAATATCAAAAGAGAACTTTTTATGTAACCTTAAAAAATTCCCCCTCTATTGTCAGAGGGGGAATTTTAGTTAACCTTTCGCTAAATCTAACGCTTTATCTGCCTTTTTTAAATCGTGATTTACTTGTTCTTCTACATCATAGGCGTGATACATTTCATTATCAATCATATATTGAGCAATCTTTTCATGAAGCTCGATGGTTTCATTTAATTGTTTTTTTAATACCTTTCGAACTTCCGGCGTCGCTGTTTCCGTAAGCGCTACAGCATATGTTCGTACACCACTCTTAGCTGACAATAATAAATCAGTCGCAATAGCAAGATCGTCTAACGTTTTAGTAAGAGTACTTTTAGTGGCCATTTTTCTACCCCTCCTATTTATTGAGCTTTCTTTAAGATTTTTTTCAATTCTTTAATCGCTTCAGTAGATGCTTGGACATCTTCTTCAAGAATCTTTTTTAATTCCTCATCCTCTACCAATTCCAACATCGCTGTTCCTTTTGTTACACATGATGTTTTAAGCGTTAAGATTTCATGAACTTCTAGCGTTTCGTGCATAGCTAGTCCCTTTGCCATGTTTTCATCCTCCTTGTCATTTTTTTGACTTGTGAATTATATTCCCAAATCAATTCCATTTAAACAAGTATTCGTTATTTTTTAAAAGTTTTAGAAAAAGAAACAGGAATATTAAAACTAACAAAAATAATCACCTGTTTTTGCAATTGACCTTCTATTGTATTGCAGAATAAATCCCTTTAGGTGTAATATGTAACCCTTCAATGAATCTTAAATTGTAAGTCTTTCTTTCTAGACCTTTTTAATCGTTTAAAATTGCGTAATACATTTTGTAAAAGGTGTGATTTTATTAATTGTTTACATATTACCATCAAGGCTTTTGTTCTCTCTTTTGTTGATGTTATATTCAGGGTAATTTACGGTCAAATAATTGGAGAAAAAGATGTTCAAATAGAAAGTCTTATCGGTCTTTTTATTGGTTTTTTTATTGGGATTTTCTTAATTTCCTGCTTTACTGACTATCGTAAAAGGCACAAAAATCAGAAATAAAATAACCAAGTTAGTTTGCGCAACCATTTCAATTAAAAAGTTTCAATTAAAAAGTGCGTTAACCCAGCTTGGATTAACGCACTTGATAATTACACCTGAATCACCAAAACTCACTTTTCTATAAAATCTAAACATGCTTTTAAATATTAAAGCGAGGATCCGTTTGGAAGGAAAGAGTAAGGTTAATTGATGAATTCAGGGTGATTATCACACTCGATTACCTTCTAGGCCGATGATTTTTCTGATGACTTATTGCCAGGTGCAAACCAACCTAATAGAGCAATACCAACTAATACTCCATAGAAAATTAGAGTCCAGATGGTGCTATGAGGAAAATGGGGATCTAAGACACCAATATCTTTATGTGCAAAAGTAATAACAGCAAGTTTCACACCTACCCAGGCAACAATGGCGTATGCTGTCGTTTCTAGGGCAGGTCGTTTTTCAAGGAGTTTTACAAACCAGCTTGCTGCAAACTTGATTAAGATAAGGCCTGCAACTCCTCCAAGAACTACAACTGCAAACTGCCCTCCGTCCATCCCACCGATTTCTCCAAACTGTGAATCCGGAAGTCCAAGAGCTATGGCCACTGCAGCTAAAATAGAATCGATGGCAAAAGCAAGGTCAGCTAACGCAATTTTCCCAACTGTCGGCCAGAACCCCTTTCCAGCAGACTCCTTCTCATCATCATCATGAATATTCTCATTATGTTTCCCAAACCGCGCCTGAATGACATGCTTTAAACCTAAATACAGAAGATAAACTGCTCCTACGGCTTGTATCCACCAGACGTTGGCGATAAATGAAATGGCAAAAAGAGCTCCAAATCGAAAAATAAATGCCATAAGAATTCCGTAATTAATCGCTCTTTTTTTCTGATCCTCGGGCAAATGTTTAGCTATAACTGCTAGTACAAGAGCATTATCGGCTGATAATAACCCCTCTAACCCGATTAGAATCAATAGTGCCCACACATATTCAAGCCAAATAGATTCCATCCAATTTTCCCCTTTCCAAAATATAAGCTGTTATACTAAAGGTTTTGTTTACAATAGAATAACCATATATACTAAACGCAACTCTAAAAGCTAGGATTTTCATTATTTTAACACTAACCTTTTATAAAGTATTATTTAAAATACAAATAAAAACCAAATTATTAAATTTTTACGTTTTCATCATATAACTTCGCCTTGTTAGGTTGTTAATGAAAACGTTGAACCACCATTTATTTATAAGTTTGTCACTTAACATGTAATCATCGCTATTATTTACCGATTTCCACAAAGTACTTACGGCCAAATAAAAAGCGGCTAAAACATATTGATCAATATGTTTTAGCCGCTTTTTATTTCTTTTTTTACGCTGGAATAAAAACGTCACTTAGGACTAATCCCCACCCAAAACAGGTCCACTAGAGCCTGAGCCGTTTTTTCAGGGCCTCCTAATTCTGTAATTAATTCTTTTTTGTTCCGAATCATTGTTACCGTGGAAAATGTATGCGCAAGCAATCTGGGACTTGCTACGACAATTTCACCGCTTTTTGCAGCTTGCTTGAATACGTTCTCCAATGCCTCATGTATTGCTTTCTCCGCTTCACGAATTTCATGAATATGACCTTCTGTAAGCGAAGAAGTCGCTTCTTGCAATAATGTTTCAAAATCAATATGCGGTCTTTTTAAATGATCTAATGTTACCTCATATAATCTGTGTTTCAGCCCTTTGGAGTTTTGTAATAATTTTTCTGTCTGTTTTGTGATACGTTGGAACATACTTGATACCGAAACGGTAAACAAAGTTGCCTTATTTTTAAAATAGTAGTAAACGCTGGCCTTGGTCACATCGCTTGCTTCAGCCACTTGCTCCATTGAAACTTTTTCGTATCCATATGCCATAAAGAGATGGGCAGCTGTTTTTAAAATTTGCTCTCTTGTTATATTATTTTCAGTTGTTATTTTAGGTCTGCCAGGCTTTTTTTTCGGTGTCTTATCAGTATTCATAAGGGCCCTCCTTCTAGTTCAAGAAATTGGCACATTTAAACTAGTTGATTAATTAACCTTCTGGTATATATAATTATCGAAGGTTCTATATATATTGTAATAGAAACAAACAGATTTGGAAATGAGGGAGAATTAATGAAAGAATCACCTTTAGCAACATTCAGTCGATTGATGACTGGAAAAGTGAGTCGTTGGGTTGTTATTGCCGTATGGATTCTGGCAACTGCATTTCTAACAATTGCTTGGCCTGCCGTTAATAAAACGGAAGTGAACAATGCACCAAACTTAAGTAAGAATTCACCTTCCGTAGAGGCTGAAAATCTTATAAAGAAAGAATTCCCTAACTCTTCAGGGGTTCCTGCCCTGCTTACATGGCATAAAGATTCAGGTTTGAATACCGATGACTTAAAATCTATTCAGCAAGTGGCGGCAGATTTAGAAAAGAAACCATTAGAAGAACAAACGTCTACTCCGCCTTTGCACAAATTACCGTTAGCAGCTCTACAAAAAATGATATCAAAAGATGGTACCACGCTTGTACAGCCTATTTTCTTTAAAGAAAACGTTGAGACGGATGTACTAGAAAAAAATCTAGATACGGTTAAAAAACAAGTAAAAGAAAACGTTTCATACGATTCTTTTGCGACAGATATCGATGAAAAAGATAAATTAAGCACGCGCGTTACGGGTCCTGTAGGAATTCAAGTAGATGCAACGAGCTTATTTGAAGGAGCAGACGTTTCGTTACTAATTGCGACAGTTTTATTGGTCTTAATTTTACTTCTTGTCATTTATCGTTCCCCAATTTTAGCGATTATTCCTTTAATCGGCGTAGGTTTTGCCTATGGGGTGCTGAGTCCAATTCTCGGTATTTTAGCAGATAAAGGATGGATTACGGTTGACTCGCAGTCCATATCCATTATGACTGTTTTATTATTTGGAGCCGGAACAGACTATTGTTTATTTTTAATTTCTCATTATCGCGATGAGCTTCGCAAAGTAAAAGACAAGAGACAAGCACTTATCAACGCCTTTAAAGGTGCTTCAGGTGCTATAGCGATGAGTGGCTTTACGGTTGTCATCTCTCTTTTAGCTTTAATCGTAGCAAAATACGGTGCTTACCATCATTTTGCAATCCCTTTTAGCTTATCTATTCTGATTATGGGATTAGCAAGTTTAACACTTATTCCCGCCCTGCTTTCGGTTATGGGAAGAGGTTCTTTTTATCCTTTCGTCCCTCGTACTCCTGAAATGGAAGAGGAATTGGCGAAAAAGAAAGGAAAACCGGTGCGTGACCGAAAAGCGAAAAACCGTGTCGGGAATTGGATTGGTAATGTGGTTACGACTAAACCATGGACAATCATTGTAGCTTGTCTAGTCTTTTTTGGAGCTTTATCCATTTACTCTAGTCAAATCAAGTACACATATGATTTATTGTCTTCTTTCCCTGAAGATATGCCTTCTCGTGAAGGATTTACGATTATTTCTGATGCTTACTCTCCTGGTGAACTAGCACCAGCACAAGTAGTCATTGATACGGAAGGAAAATCGGTTGACCTTGAAAAAGCATTAAAGAAAAATGACCTTATTAGTACTGTTTCTGCACCTCAAAGTGGTACAAATAATGAGGATCTAAAAGTATATGACGTTATGTTTAATGTGAATCCATATAGTATAGAAGCAATGATAGCTATTCCAGACTTGAGAGATGCAGCTGAAAAGGCACTGTCACAGTCCGGAGTTTCCGCAGTCAAATCCAAAGTATGGATCGGCGGTCAAACAGCAACACAGTATGACACAATGACAGTTAGTGATAAAGACGACAGTATCATTGTCCCATTAATTATTATTTTTATATCGCTCCTGCTATTGGCTTACTTGCGTTCCATTGTAGCCATGCTTTACTTGGTTGGAACGGTTATCTTATCCTACAGTGCAGCCTTAGGATTAGGCTGGCTCATTATTCACAACATCATGGGGGCAGATGCTATACAAGGAGCGATTCCTTTATATGCATTTGTATTTTTAGTGGCGCTTGGTGAGGATTATAATATCTTTATGATCTCAAGCATCTGGCAGAAAAAGAAGCACATGCCATTAAAGCAAGCAATTAAAGAAGGCGTAAGCGAAACAAGCGGTGTTATTACATCAGCTGGAATCATTTTAGCTGCTACCTTCGCGGTTCTAGCAACACTGCCTATTCAAGTTCTGGTTCAGTTTGGAATTATCACGGCTTTAGGTGTTCTGTTAGATACATTTATTGTGCGACCATTCCTTGTACCTGCGATTACTACGGTTTTAGGAAGATTTGCTTTCTGGCCAGGTAAAGTTGAAATGGTATCAGAAAAAGAGCAGTAAGTATTTGAACAAAGATGTTATATATATAATTTACTATGTAGCTTCTATGAATATGAAAACAAGAAAAAAGCAAAGAGAATATTCTCTTTGCTTTTTTACTTCACTTCCATCTATTCTCTTTTTTATCTGTTAGCTTTACGTTAAATGGAAACAAGTGATAACCATCCTTAAGTTTCTTGTCCAAGCGTTCTTAATAGATTAAAAAAGGGTGTGATTCTATTGACTTTTTACGTAGTACCACAGCGGCTGTTATTCTCTCTTTTGTTGGTGTGATCTTCAGAGTCATTTACCGCCAATTAATTGAAGAAAAAGGTGTGCAAATAGAAAGTCTCACCGGTCTTTTCATTGATTTTTTATTGAAATAACTTTAATTTACTATTTTACTGATTATCGTAAAAGAAAAAAAGAATTAATCTAGTAGTTAGCAAACGAAATACTCAATGCAAGTTCCAATAATCTAAAATGGCCTTTAACACAACTTTCATAAAAGCAACTGTTTAGGTTAAATTATTACTTAAGAAACATATGCTACTGGAGGTCATAACTTGTTAATAGGTGAGATTGTTCAAAAGTTAAATAATGGTGCTTCTTATGAAGATATTGCTTCTTCCATCAAAATTACTGAAGATATATTGAGAAATGATTTAAAGAAAATCGGATTTCACTATGATAATAAAGAAAAAAATCTGGTATTTACAGGATACGACTCTGAATATGAGAATACACTTTGTATTTGTTACTCTGATATCAGGAAACTCTCTACTTAACATTTTCATTTTAAGGTGATATAACGAGCTCCCGCTATAAAAGCGTGGGTTAGATTTAATCCACGCTTTTAACTAGTCCTACTTTATTAGAGACTACGAAAACTAACCATTTTTAGTCATCTTAGATTCGTTCAAACTAGCCTCTTATTGCCGAGTCGTTATATTCCCTATCCTCTGCATTAATAAAGATTCCTTTGTATGTTATGAATCAATTGAGCTTTCGCCTCTTCTAATTCTCTCTCGCTTTCCTTATCATTATTTACTCAATTTATTACACGATTTTCAAGTTAACATACATATCATATAGAGAAATAATCAAGACAAATCTATATTCCATGCTATAACAAGTGTTACCAGTAAATAAGTGAAAGATCCAATCAAGTATCGAATGAAGTGATTCCTCAAAATTAAGAAATGTTTTTTATTAGCTATTCTTTTTTTCTCTATTAGTTGAAGAAGACTTTAATTTGGTAAAATATTGGAGAGGCTTTTCATTTTCTTATTCAGCTTCACTATCTAGATTTCTCATTTCCTTAATAAATAACTTTACAGCAATGGACGCTTCTTTTAACGCTGGAACTGCTAGTGCGATTTCTCTACAAAACCTTGGTTCTAATTTTTTTATAGCAATTCCTTCAGGTACACTTGTTAATGAAAATTTAGGAGCTATGGCCAAGCCTAAGTCTTCTTGAATCATTTTTAATAGAGTATTGATATGAGAAACCGTAAATTCAGCTCTTAATTTCACTTTAGCTTTATTAAACATATCTATAATGGGAGATTCAAACCCTCCTCTGCACAAAATTAATGGCTCATTATCTAAGTCATTAATACTAATAGAATTTTTTTCAGATAAAGCGTGAGTTTTTGGTACTAAAACTACCATTTCATCTTTAGCAATCGGCACAATATCCATACTTGTGCTTGGAAGAACGATAAACCCTATATCGATAGCTTTAGATTTGAGCCAACTTTTAATTTCATCTAATGTTCCTTCATGAACAATTAGCTGGAGAGAAGGATATTTTTGTTTAAAAACTTTAATGATTCCGGGTAAAAATTTCGTAGATGCACTAGGAAAACTTCCTATTCTTATTGTTCCTACTTCAAACCCCTTTTCAGCTGCTACTTCTTGTTCCACTTTTTCAATATGATTTAATACTGCTCGAATATGTACTAAAATACGTTCCCCAATATCAGTTAAAAGTAGACCTCTTTTACGATCCCTTAGAAGCAATTTAACGCCCAAATCAGCTTCTAAGTTAGATATTGCATGGCTGACAGCTGGCTGAGTCATATTCAAAACATGACTAGCCTTTGTAAAACTTCCCGTGTCAATAGCTTTTACTAATACTTGAAGTTGTGTAATTGTTATCATAAGTGATTACTTATACTCCTTATAAAAAACATTCATTTTCTTTATTCATCTTCCTATCGTATCATGTTTAATGTAATCATAACAAGGAGGTTTTATCATGAAGCAATATTCTAAAACGCGAATTGGATTTTTTCTTGCATTTCTTGTTTTTATGTGGGGAATAAACTGGCCTCTAACGAAATTCGCGCTGCACTACTCTCCACCACTTTTATTTGCAGGTATACGATTATTTATCGGCGGAATCATATTACTCATAATTGCCGTTCCTAGATATAAAATGCTTCGTTTTAAAGAGACATGGCCTATTTATTTTATATCCGCACTATTTAATATCATCTTATTCTATGGACTTCAGACGATTGGATTAAATTATTTACCGGCCGGACTTTTTACCGCGATTGTTTTCTTTCAACCAATCTTAATGGGATTATTTTCTTGGATTTGGCTTGGTGAATCAATGTATCCCTTCAAAATATTAGGTCTTATTTTAGGATTTGCGGGCGTTCTTGTCATTTGTCTTGGAGGTTTAAAAGGCCATATTTCTATTACAGGCATTTGTCTTGCATTAGGTTCTGCTTTAAGTTGGGCTTTTGGTACTGTATTTATGAAAAAAACCTCTAATAAAGTTGATGGAATTTGGCTTACTACACTGCACATTATTATTGGTGGATTATTTTTAATGGCTTCCGGAACACTTACAGAAAGCTGGTCATCTATTTCATGGAATCCGGCTTTTATCGCCGTATTGTTGTTCATATCTGTGTTCGTCATTGCTCTGGGTTGGCTTGATTTCTTTACACTTGTTAGTTCAGGAGAAGCAAGCAAAGTTTCCACCTATACTTTTTTAATCCCTATTATTTCTATTACAGCAAGTTCATTATTTTTAAAAGAACCAATTACAATGAATCTACTAGTAGGTCTCTTATTAGTCATTTTCAGTATAATACTTGTCAGTATAAAACCGAAAACCTCAAAGCCTCTTCTAGTATCAAAATAAAAGAAAAGGATGGCCCTTTGGATCATCCTTTTCTTTTTCATAACTTCCTCTCAAGGTTTACTTGCTCATTTATTCATTAAAGGAACTTATTTTTGTTCTTTTTCCTCTTCTAAATCTCTTTTCAGCCAATAAATAAGTTGTTGTTCACGTTCTTTGTTCATTTTTTTTGATTGCTGCTGTGACCATTCATAAAATCCTTTTCCCGTTTTTTGTCCGTAATTTCCCTCATCTACAAGTTTTTTTATCTTGCTAAACGATTTATTATGATTGCTTAAATCGGGGAATAGATAGGCTGATATAGAATCAAATACATCTAGTCCTCCCATATCAGCTGTCATAAATGGGCCTGTCACCGACAAACGTCTACCTATACTGTAACAAACAGCTTTATCAATATCCTCGATTGAGGCCACCCCTTGCTCAAGAATATATTGAGCCTCACGGAATAAAGCATACTGCAGTCGATTTCCAATTGAACCAAGGATATCTTTTTGAACCACAATAGGCTTTTTATTCAAGTTTTCAAGTAATTCAAGCGATCGATTAACAGTCTGTTCTGACGTCTGCTCTCCCCGTATTACTTCTACAAGAGGGATCAAATGTCCTGGATTCCAAAAATGTGTAACTACTGTTCTTTCCGGATATGATGTAAGAGCAGCAATATCAGTTGGACTCAAACCGGATGTGTTACTCGCAAGTATTACATTTTGGGAACATAATTCATCTAACTCTTGAAACATTTTTTGTTTTAAGTATAAGTTTTCTGGAATTCCTTCAATCACGAAACTCGCCTTATTTACACACTCTCTTAATGAATTTGTAAAGTAGATACGTTCTTTTATATTTTTTATCTCATTAGAATCCACTACCTCATACGTTGTCAACAAATTCAATTTTTCATCAATACCTTGCTTCCCACGGTGAATATCATTATCATCTATTCCCCAAATTTTCACGTTGAAGCCTGCTATAGATGCAGATAAAGCGATAGAATGCCCCATTGTACCAGAACCTATAATTGCTAATTCTTCTTTAGAAACACTCATATTGCTGTCCACCCTCCATCTACTTTAATTGTTTCTCCTGTTATAAACTGAGCTAAATCGGAAGCTAAAAAAAGAACTGCTCCTCTAACATCGGAGGGCTGAGCCAATTTTCCTAAAGGGATACGGGAAACAACATCCTGATAAAATTCCTCATCTTCAAACATTTCTTTCGTAAAATCTGTCTCGATAAAAGTAGGAGCCACAGCATTTACTCTTACGTTATAGGGTGCCCACTCAACTGCAAGTGCTTTTGTTAACTGAACTGCGCCGCCTTTACTAGAACAATAGACAGAGCGCTTAATATACCCTACAAAAGCCATTTGGGACGCCATATTAATAATCTTTCCTCCTCCTTGTTCTATCATATGTTTGCCTACTCTTTGTGCACAGAAAAAGGTTCCTTTAAGATTGGTGTCTATGACTTGATTCCAATCTTTTTCGGTTACTTCTAGTGCTGGTTTTGCAATATTAATGCCTGCATTGTTTATGAGTATATCAATATTACCTAATGTAGAAACTGCGTTATCTACCATTTCATGCACACTTTGTATATCTTGTATATCTGCTTTTAAGTAGAAAGAATTGGGATGAATCCGCTTTAATTCATTTGTAGTCGACACTAAATCAGCTTCGTTACGCCCTGTAATGACTACGTCTGCCCCTTGTTTAGCGAGCGCCAAAGCAATATCCTTACCAATCCCTTTACTACCTCCAGTAACCAGCACTTTTTTTCCTTTGAGTTCAGAAAAATAAGTCACTATAATCCTCCTTTTATTAGATTCATAGATTCTATTATCAAACTAAACCAGTTAAACTATAAACAAGGATTACAAAGAAGCATGCGAGTGTTTTAAAAATAGTCACTGCAAAGATATCTCCATAAGCTTGTTTATGGGTTAATCCAGTAACAGCAAGTAGGGTAATTACGGCTCCGTTATGAGGTAAGGAATCCATCCCACCCGATGCCATCGCTACGACACGGTGCATAACTTCAGGAGGAATATTATATTGTGTAATAGCTTGTATATACTTATCTCCCATAGCACTCAGTGCTATCCCCATTCCGCCAGATGCTGAACCCGTGATTCCAGCTAATACGTTTGTTGTAACAGCTCCATTAATAAGTGGATTTGTAAAAGTATGTGAGATGCTATCCCGTACAGTTGCAAATCCGGGAAGAGATGCAATAACTCCACCAAAACCATATTCAGAACCTGTATTCATAGCTGCTAGCAGAGCTCCGCCAATACTGGCATTAATACCTTGTTGAAATCCACTAGTCACGCGCTTCCAGTCATAGGCAAGTGCTGTAATAATACCTAGCACTAAAGCTAGCTCTACCGACCAAATTCCTGTTACTGTTGCTAAGTCTACTTTTCCAAAGGCTTCTAAACCTAACTTAGAAAAATCAAAACCTTCTGGGTACCACTTTGGAATAGATATAGTGAAAAATTTATTGGCCACTCCAACTAAAATCAGAGGAACAAATGCTAATACCTGACGCCCAATACTAGCAGAATTAGTAGAAGGAGCAGCTGACATATTAACTGTTTCAGCAGCAACAGCTATCTCTTCCCCAGCACCATTAAAACCAAAATAACCTTCACCTGCACTTTGAGCTTTTTTACGGCGTCTTTCCAAATAAAGAAGTCCTAGGCAAAGTACAAAGAGCGATCCAGTTATTCCTAATATAGGAGCTGCATAAATATCTGTCTTAAAAAAAGAAGTCGGTATTACATTTTGAATTTGAGGTGTTCCCGGCATAGCATCCATTGTAAAAGATAAAGCTCCTAAAGCAATGGTTCCAGGAATAAGTCGCTTAGGAATGTTAGCTTCTCGAAAAAGGTTCGCTGCAAATGGATAAACGGCAAACGCTACTACAAACAAACTGACTCCGCTGTAAGTTAATATTGCACACATGAGAACGATAGCTAAAATAGCTCGTTTTCGACCCACTAAATTTATGATTGTTTTAGCTATAGATTCAGCAATTCCAGACATTTCAACTAACTTTCCAAAAACTGCTCCTAATAAAAAGACTGGAAAATAGTTCTTAATAAAGCCGACCATCTTTTCCATAAAAATATTAGAAAAGAAAGGTAAAGCATAGCTAGGTTCCGTTAATATAACCGCAAGTAATGCACATAGAGGCGCAAAAAGAATGACAGAAAAACCTCGGTAAGCAATAAGCATTAAGAGCCCTAAAGCAAGTATAATGATGACTAAATCCATTGTTTCTCCCCCTATATTTGTTTCTCCCCCTATATTTCTCGTCGCAACTTATTATATTTTCTTTCTTAGTTTAAATTTTTAGCCTTTAAACCATATTAAGCTCTAGTAATTCTACCGCTAGCCCTCTAAAAGCAAACGCTTTCAATATTTTAATAGGGATAATCAGTAATTCATCTAAAGAACAAAAACTTACTGAAAAAGGATACATAAAAAGTTTATGCATCCCTTTTATTGGTTATTTTGCTGTTACTTTTCCATAACGACGTACGCGAAGTAAAGCTTGTTCAGCATGCCCAGAGAAGTTCTCTAGTTGACAAAGGCGTGCTGCATATTCCCCAATATGCGCGCTAGCTTCTTCTGTAACCTTTTGATAAGTACATGTTTTTAAAAATTTACCTACCCACAGTCCACCAGTATAGCGTGCAGCTCCTTTTGTTGGAAGCGTATGGTTTGTACCAATGACTTTATCACCGTAAGCTACATTTGTCTCAGGACCTAAAAACAAACATCCGTAATTATTCATGTTTTCTAAAAAATAATCTGGATTTTCAGTTAAGATTTCAACGTGTTCAAAAGCTAATTTGTCTGCTTCTATTAAAGCTTCCTGTTCATTTTCTACAATTATGATTTTTCCGTAATCCTCCCATGAAACACGTGCTACATCAGCTGTTGGGAGCTTTTCGAGCTGACGTTCAATTTCTTTTACAGTTTCTTGAGCTAACTTTTCAGATGTTGTAATTAATGCTCCCGGTGAAGTTGGTCCATGTTCTCCCTGTCCTAAAATGTCAGTGGCAATCATTTCTGCGTCTGCTGTTTCATCAGCTACAACTAATGTTTCTGTAGGGCCTGCAAAGAGATCAATTCCAACACGACCGTATAATTGACGTTTTGCTTCTGCCACATAAGCATTACCTGGCCCTACCAGCATATCTACAGGTTCAATTGTTTCCGTACCAACAGCCATGGCAGCCATTGCTTGAATTCCCCCAAGAATGTAGATTTCATCGGCTCCTGCTAAATGCATGGCTGCTACTGTAGCTGATGGAATTTCTCCTCCAATAGGTGGAGTACAAGCAATCACTCGATTTACTCCAGCTACCTTTGCTGTCAGTACACTCATATGTGCAGAAGCAACCATAGGATAACGTCCACCAGGAATATAACATCCAACACTTCCAACTGGAATATTTTTATGGCCTAAAATAACACCAGGTAATGTTTCTACTTCAATGTCTAGCATAGATTTTCTCTGTTCTTCAGCAAATCTTTTTACATTATTTTGAGCAAATTTAATATCTTCAATTGTTTGCTTTGGTACACTATTCACGATCTCAATGATTTGTTGATTGCTCAATCTGAAATTTTCCGGAGACCAATTATCAAATTTTCTTGATAGTTCTCTAACTGCACTATCTCCTTCGTCCTCAATTTTTTTAATGGTTTGACTTACTATTGCTGATACTTGCATATCATTTTGATTAATTTCTTCCTGACTTTTCCCCTGTTTAAAAACTTTCGCCATGACAAATCTCTCCCTTTATTTGTATACGTATGCATTAAATTCATGCTTCATTTAACAACATTCCCAAAATGCATACGTATGCATTTTGAAACAGAATTTTAAAATCATAGTAGTATTAATTCAATTAATAGTAAGCTTCCTAACTTTAATAAAAAGCTATTTGCATACGTATGCATTTTTAGTTACAAAAGAGATATTATGTATCCCTTTTAGAAAAAACCTATTATTTGCACAATTCACACTATTGTGTCTACTAAATCATAAATGATAGCCCTTTCATTGTCAACTATTTTTGAGAAGTTTTACAGACTTTCTCTCAAGAAGCTTGCCTGAAAAAAGTAGAGATTGAGGCTTGGTCGCTTCTCCATCCACTGTATTTAATAACATATTAATAGTTGCTTCAATCATTTCTTTTACTGGTTGCTGCCAAGTTGTTAAAGAATAAGGAGGCCAGGAGGCCATTGAAATATCATCAAATCCTACAATTGACAATTCATTTGGAATAGATATTCCTAATATTTTAGCAGCATCTATTACTCCTAAAGCTACAATATCATTTGCACAAAAAATAGCATCCGGACGATTTCTATTTTTTAGTACACGCATTGCTACAGTGTAACCAGCTTCATAAGTGTAATCACCTTCTTCAATTACCGGTTTTATTCCTTTTTGTAAAAGAAACTCAGCAAATCCCCTCTCACGATCACGACTCGTTGATGTATTGGTACGACCGGTAATATAAGTGAACTTTTGATGACCTTGTTTAAATAAATATTCCCCGATTTTCATGCCCGCTGAATAATTATCACAACATACAGAATGACAGGTAGAATCTTGGGTATATCGATTGAAAAGGATAATAGGTATATCATGTGTAGAAAGTTTGGAGACAACATTTGAAGATAGCAAAACGTCTGTCACTATCACACCCTCTACATTGTATTCAAGAAATTGAGATACTTCATCTTGGGTAATTGCATCATTCTTTGTATGAAAAAAAAGTACATGATACCCTTTTTCGTACAAACTTTTTGTGAATTCATCAAGGATTTCTGGATAAAAAGGGTTTTGAATATTACCCATTACAAGTCCAATTATATTAGTCTTATTAGTTATTAATCCTCTTGCTAAAGCATTTGGGCGATATCCTATTTTTTGAGCAGCTTCTAACACGCGTTTTTGTGTCCTAGGAGACACCTTGGCACCTGGAGTAAATACCCTAGAAACCGTCGATTGTGATACATTAGCTAACTTAGCCACTTCTATTGCATTAATTTGTTTTTTTTTCATATTTACCTCTCCCTGTTCCCTCTATAGTACGTTTTCTTAATATAAAAACTCGTTAATAACTAGACTAGATATATTTATATTATAGATATTTCTCTATTTTAACAATTGACTATTATATTATTATTATCATTTTTTGAGAAAAGGTAATAAAAAAGTGGTTTAATAAATACTAAGAGGAATTAAAATAATCCCGTGACATTTCAATTTTCAGGCAAATGTCTCTATAATATTATTAAAACACAAAAAAGTCGCAAAGCCTTAGTGGAAAAGGTCTTTGCGACTATGTGATTTTTATTTCACTTGCATTAATATCAAACACATTTATTTTTGGACAATATTAATGAGAATTACTTAAAGCTTCCCCTTTGTCTCTAAATATCTTTTTAGTAACGAGCCGTAACCATTTTCTTTCTTGTATAGAACTCTACGCCATCTGTGCCGTTTGCATGAAGATCACCGTAGAAAGAGTCTTTCCAGCCCGAGAATGGGAAGAACGCCATAGGAGCTGGCACTCCTACATTGACTCCTAACATGCCTGACTCAATATTTTCACGGAACTCGCGGACGCTTGCACCACTATCTGTGTAAATGCAAGCACCATTTGCAAATCGGGAATTATTCGCTACCTCAATTGCTTCTTCTAGTGATTTTACACGTACAATCGATAATACTGGTGCAAAAATCTCATCTTGCCAGATTTTCATTTCTTGTGTGACATGATCAAAAATAGTTGGCCCTACAAAATAGCCTTTATCTTTTACTGCACTATCTTCACGGCCATCCCGAACTAACCGAGCTCCTTCCTCTATGCCTGATTTTATGTAGCTAAGCGTACGCTCTTTGTGATTTTCACGAATAACGGGTCCTAAGAAGACATCTTTTTCTAGGCCGTTTCCAATGACGATGTTGTTTGCTTCTTCTACTAAACGATTGATTAATTTATCTGCAATTTCCTCTTGTACCGTTACAACAGAAGCGGCCATACAACGCTCACCTGCCGAGCCGAAGGCAGCACCAATAATTTGCTTTGTTGCTACGTCTAAGTCAGCATCATTTAGTACAATTGAGTGATTTTTTGCACCGGCTAAAGCCTGAACACGCTTTAAATTTTCTGTACCTTTTTTGTATACGTATTCAGCTACTGGCTGAGAACCAACAAAAGAAATAGCTTTCACTAATTTATGTTCAAGAAGACCATTTACCACATCATGCGCGCCGTTTACAATGTTTAATACGCCTTTTGGCAATCCAGCTTCTTCAAATAATTCTACTAATCTTGCAGCTAAAAGCGGCGTACGCTCAGATGGTTTTAAGACAAATGTATTACCGCAAGCAATCGCAAGAGGGAACATCCAGCAAGGAACCATCATTGGAAAGTTAAACGGTGTAATCCCTCCAATTACGCCAATTGGATAGCGGTACATGCCAGATTCAATGCCTGTCGCAATATCAGGAAGCTGTTTCCCCATCATTAAGGTAGGAGCGCCCGCAGCAAATTCCACGCATTCAATACCACGTTGTACTTCACCATGTGCTTCATTAAAGCTTTTTCCATTTTCAATCGTCACTAACCTTGCTAATTCATCCCAGTTATCTACTAATAGCTGTTGATACTTAAATAAGATTCGCGCCCGTTTTGGAACTGCTGTCTTGGACCAGCCCTTAAATGCTTCATTCGCAGCTCGGACAGCTTGATCTACATCTTCTTTTGTTGAAAGAGGCACCTCTGCAATTACTTCTCCAGTTGCAGGGTTATAGACTTTCTCTCTAATCCTTGTAGATGACTCTACCCATTCACCGGCAATATAGTTTTGAATTACTTTTGTATTAGTTGTAGTTTCCATTTTCCATTCTCCTTTTAGATAAACTAGTAGATTTTTAAGATTCAACAGTATTTTTGCTTCTTGAAAAATTGTAGTTATAGCAGTAATAGTACAAATCCACTATTTCTTGATGAGTAGGCACTTTTGGGTTATTTCCAGGACTGCCGCTTGCTAGTGCATCCGTTGCCATTTTATCAACTACTTTTTGAAACTCTCGTTCATCTATTCCCCATGCTTTCATATTAGGAATATCTAAGTCACAACAAAGTTGCTTTATTTTCTCAATAGCCACATCAGCTAGCTCTTCTTTGTTTAATGATTTCGATTCTGGATAAATTAGATGTCCTATTTTTGCTAGCGAATCGATAGCAGCTTCCTTTGTAAATTCAAGTACCGCTGGAAGTAACATTGCATTTGAAATACCATGAGGTACATGAAATAAAGCACCAATTGGACGGGACATTCCATGAATTAGCGTCACAGAAGCATTACTAAAAGCAAGTCCAGCTTCCATAGAAGCAATGGCCATTTTTTCCCTTGCGTCTGAATCCTCTCCATCTTGATAAACTTTTCTTAAATGGTTCAAAATAGCTTCTATCGATGAAAGAGCCAATGTTTCCGTTAACGGTTGAGATAAACGTGATATATAAGCTTCAACAGCATGACAAAGTGCATCAATTCCCGTTGCTGCTGTAACTTGTGGAGGAGTAGAAATTGTGAAAATTGGATCTACAATCGCTACTTTCGGAAGAAATGCTTGATGTTTAATCATCATTTTTATATCTTCCTTGGTATTCGTAATTACGGTAACATTTGTTACTTCTGAACCCGTTCCAGCCGTAGTTGGAATTGCAATAAGCGGAAGAGGATCTTCTGTAATTGGAGACTTTCCGCCTGCAAAATCACCAATATAACTACCATTGGTTGCTACTACAGCTACAGCTTTGGCAGCATCAATGCAGCTTCCTCCACCTATTGCGATAATAACACCGCATTGCTCTCTTAGACACAGGTTTAATGCTTCATTAACGTGTAAATCCGTAGGCTCTGTATTAACATCTAAGTATGCAGCATAAGAAACATTTAAATCCTCTAGTATTTTTTCGCAACTTCTTACATGTCCTATTTTTTCCATAACACGATCACTAATTAAAAGTACTTTCTTTCCATAAGCTCTCACTTGCTCTCCAAGCTGAGCTAAAGAATTTTCCCCATAAAAGACTGAGTTAGGCATACAAAATTTTGAATACCCTTTCATAAAATCCCTCCTTACATTAACGTCACTGTTATTAATGCAAGAACCGTGCCAATTATAAAAGCTTAATTCCAAAGGCTTCTTTTAGTTAAAGTGTCCATTTTTAAATACATAAGTGTTTGATATATGTCCGATTATACAGACACTTGAACTATAATCCGTATTTTTTTAATTTTATGTAAAGAGTAGAACGCTGAATTCCAAGAATTCTCGCGGCAGCAGCCTTATTACCGTTCACGTCAGCAAGCGTTCTCAAAATAGTGTCTTTTTCACTAGATAAAATATCTTCTCTTACCTTTTTTAAGAGTCTGTTTGTATCACTATTTTTTTCTGTTATAAAAGAGCTTGTATCTTTTTTTCGAAAATGAGCAGGTAAGTCTTCTTCCGTAATTTCTTGATTTTCTACTAGACTTACTAACATTTCCACCGTATTGACAAGTTCCCGTATATTTCCTGGCCATTGATATTCTTGTAAATACCGCATTGCTTCAAAAGAAAAGCTTTTTTTAATGATTCCAAACTTTTCACAAAAATTTTTAAGGTGGTGTATGAGTAATATTTGAATATCCTCTTTTCTTTCTATAAGTGGCGGAATACTCAAACGAATAATGTTTAAACGATAATATAAATCTTCACGGAACTCTCCCTTCTTAACTAGCTCTTCTAACCTTTTATTAGTAGCAGCAATAATTCGTACGTCTACATGTTGACTTTTCATTCCTCCGACTCGCTCCACTTCTCTGTCTTGTAATACTCGGAGTATCTTAGCTTGCATAAGTAGGGGCATGTCTCCAATTTCATCTAGAAATAAGGTACCTTTATGAGCTTGTTCAAATTTACCTGGCTTTCCTCCTTTGCGTGCTCCTGTAAATGCTCCTTCCTCATAGCCAAATAACTCTGCTTCAAGTAATTGTTCAGGAATAGCGGCACAATTGATACTAACAAAGGGTCCTTCTGAAAATGGACTAGAATAGTGAATTGCTTTTGCGAATAATTCTTTTCCGGTGCCACTTTCTCCAGTAATTAATACGGTAGAAGGTGTTTTTGCTGCTTTTCTAGCAATCTCTTTTACGGTTTGTATTGCGGGACTTTCTCCAATAATTTGATCAAAATGATTGTTATTCTCTATTTGTTCAGGATTTGGCAAATGAGATTCTGTTACTTTTCGGGACAATTCCTGCATACGACCTAAGATATTATAAAGCTCACTGACGCCTTCAAAGATAAGCATGCCAATTGCTCCTACAATTTTCTCTTCCTTTCTAATCGGAATACGATGAACAATCATGTCTTGACCTTGGATACGTTGAACATAACCTCTTTCATCTGTCCCCGTTTCACTAACGATATGCACACGGGTATTTTCTATAATCTCTGTGACATGTTTTCCAATAGCTTCTTCACGTTTTTTTCCTAAAAAACGGCAGTAGGCCGCGTTAAACTCCTTAATAATTCCATTTGTGTCCACAATAACAATACCTTCGTAAGCGCTTTCTAGAACAGCGTCTAATGTTTCAACAGCATAAGGATTTTCTTGGAGATGCTTTAAATAGAAAGAATACGAATGAAGAATATCCGTTTTAGTTAATAACCCGACCAATTTTTCTTTTTCATCTATAACAGGTAAAATCCCTCCTTGTATTTTCCAAGCTGTGTCAATAGAGTCATGAGGACTAACACTGTTTATTGAAGGCTTCATAACTTCTTCAACTTTGGTATTTAGTGAGTGGCATCCAGTTAAGGATCTCAATAATTCCGGAGTTGTCAGCACCCCTATAACTTTCTGTTGTGCGGAAACAACAGGTAACCCCTCAATACCGTGCATATCTAGTAAATGAATGGCTTCCTTTAATGTTTGACCTTCTATCAGGTTAGCGGAAAGAGGTCTCATCCATCTATGAACAAGTTCGTTATTTTTTATTTGGTTATAATCAAAGGGCGTATATTTATTAAAGTCTTGTATCATTATTTATACCTCCTAATCTTAGCTATTAATAAAAATGTAGCATTTATTATACATAAAGTTTTTGAAATTGTCTGTGTTTTAGACATAAAAGAAATCTCTTATTATCTATTTAGTAGTTCAACTTTAAACACGATTAAAATATTGCTGCATCGATAATATATAATGGTATATGAACAAGAAAAACGAGCTCTTATCTGCTAAGGGCTCGTTTTTTACATTTATTTCATGTGTCTTTACATATTAACATTTAAAATAAACAAAAGACACAAGTAAACCTAAAACATATGTACATATTCTGACGTAAATGACATATTAATAGCTCGACAGTGCTAATAATAAAATTTAGAGGAGATGAGAGTGGGAATGGATAATTTTAATTCACAATCATCCACCAATCATTCAAACCCGCAAGTATGGAATTTTGTTTCGGCTCCTAATTTACATCCCATGAAGGTTACCATTAATGTTGATAAGCCCGGAACAGCTCCCGGCCTATTATTTGTTGCGCCCTATACGGTATATGAAGCAGCGATGATTGGCCAAACTGGGGCACTAATTATGGATCAGACAGGGAATCCAATGTGGTTTAGACCACTTGCTAGTAGATATATCCAAAACACAGACTTTCGAGTACAAATGTACTGCGGGAATCCTGTTCTTACGATGTGGCAAGGAACAATTTCAGGAACTCAAACCGCAACCCCAAACCTTCCAGCAGGCGATCCTGAACCTGGTGCTTATTTTCAAATTATCAACCAGCATTATAAGGTCATTAAAAAATTATTTGCTAAAAAAGGATTTACAGCTGATGTGCATGAGTTTACAATCACCGAACGGAATACGGCTTTGTTTACGGCAGTAAAACAAGTACCTGCAGATTTATCTAAGTATGGTGGACCATTACGCGGGTATTTTGATGATTACTCTATTCAAGAAGTAGACATTGAGACGGGAGAGCTTCTCTTCTTTTGGAGTGCACTTGAACATATTAATCCAGCTGATTCAGTGGTACCTGCTTCATCCGCGACAAGTTCTAATAATATATGGGATTGCTACCACGTAAATTCAGTCGAAGAAGGGCCAAACAATACACTTCTAGTGAGTATGCGTAATATGTGGGCCATTTATAACATTGATAAAAAAACGGGAAAGGTAATTTGGCAACTTGGTGGAAAACAAAGTGATTTTAAGCTTGGACCGAACGCTGCATTTTCTTGGCAGCATGATGCGCGCTATAGGTCCGAAAATAGGATAAGCTTGTTTGATGACGCCTGCTGTGCCTCTTCAACCTCTCCTCCTGAGGGACAGGCGCGTGGTTTAATTCTTCACTTAGACTATAAACACAAGGTCGCCAATGTAGATCGAACGTATTATCATGACCCAGCTTTATACGTTCCAAGTCAAGGAAATGCGCAAAAGCTTTCCAATGGAAATCAACTCATTGGGTGGGGGCAAGAGCCCTACCTTTCAGAATTTAAGAATGCTGGTAATACACAAAGAAATCCTTCATTTAATTTGTTATATGATATGCGGTATCCAAATCAGAACCTTTCTTATCGAGCGTTTAAAAATAAGTGGGTAGGTCTACCACTTTACCCGCCTAGCATAACGGTAGACTTATTGCATGACGGTCAAGCTACAGCTTACGCATCATGGAATGGTTCAACAGAAACGGTTGCTTGGCAGTTACTGGCAGGACCAACGCCTTTTAAATTGTCAGTAGTGATATTTAGTAGCCCTCGTACTGGATTTGAAACAGATATCCATGCTCAGGCAGTTGGTCCCTATTTTCAAGTAAAAGCATTAGACTCCTGCGGGAACGTCATTGGTACATCACCGACTACTTACGTGAAAATAAGACGAAATAGACGAAAGTGAGCATTAATAATCTTCTATTAGATTTTAAAAATGTTCGTATAGCGCCCCCTACTCAGAAGGCTTGAGGGGGCATTCACCTTTTAAGGAATCAACTAGAAATTATGTGAGCTAAGGATTTTTCCAAAAAACCGCTACTATATTAATCTAAACTGCAAAAATAAAATTCCTGATATATAATATTATATTTTAACAAATAGTAAGGATAAAGAACTGAGGGAATATTTGATATAGATGAGTATAAGGTGCTTTTCTTCCTAATTACTTAACTTTTAAAATCATATCTTCTGACTTTTCATTCCATTTAACAGTTAAAGTCATATATTCAGGTTTAATTACATCTTTACTAGCGTCAACCTTTACTTTTTCTTTGAAATTCCCTTCTTTATTTAACTTTGCGTCTCTTACTGCAATTTCATTTTGATTATTTGAAGTGTCTAAATTAATCCCAAAATCTCCTACGGATTCTACCTTACCACCTAGATAATTTAAGTTCATTTGAGCTGTTTCTTTACTATTTTCAACGGGATATAACGTAATAGTAGCTGACCAGCTTTGGGTTTCACCTGAAAACTCTAAAGGATTCTCAGCTTTACTTTGACATCCAACTACTAATGAAATAAAAAAGAAAAGACTAAATAAAGCAATATAAAACTTTCTCATGCTCTTCCTCCATGTAAACACCATAATGTCATTTTTACTACTTTATATTTTATTAAAATATATATCTTTAGTTAACATGGCGTAGAATATTATCTAGTAAAGAACATATGTAAGATCTTTTTTAATAGCTGTTCGTAAATTTGGAAAGTCGCACTAAATGTGGAACGTTTCTTTTCATTTCCCATCATAATTTTATCCCCTTTTATTTTAAGCGGGTATATTATATAGAAGTTTATACAAAATGAATTGTCGTTAGTTTAAATAATGAAAGGTCTCCCAGAAATAATTCTGAGAGATTAGTAAAAAAATTAACCTGTAAAAAAGCTTACAACACCTATCAGGACAAAAAATATGAGAATTGCAGATAAAATGAGTACAATTGTAAAGATAGGTTTATACTTTACTCTATTTTCTTGCTTACTTATCTTATTATGTAAATCATCTAATTTTCTTTCAATTTCATCCAGACGTTTTTCCGTGTTAATATCCATCACCTCCTGCCTTTTATACGAATTACTTCTATAAAAGTTTCCTAATTACTGTATTTTGAAGAATATATATGTAAAAGCCGTTTTGAATTGTATTTATAGTTAGTTACCGAAATCCCCTTTTCACATAGTAAACTTTCATTTTTTTTAAACCTTAATCTAAATCAAAAGTGAAATGGACTTACTTGTTTGATAATAAACGAAATGATAAACGAAACAGAAATTGTTGTCGCTAGCTGCTTTGGATTTTTGTAAAAGACTCCGCATAAAACAGCATACATAATGAACTTTTCAATATAATTTACATGTATATAAAATACTCCAACCGCTAAAGAAAGACTTAGCAATAACCCCATAGGCAACGCTGGTAATATCCAAGCTAGACGTAAATTATTTTTAGCCATCCATACAATAGCTGCCAGAAACGGAGACGCTAGTGCCATACTTCCCCACAGTAAAAAATAACTAGTTGGAAAAAATCCAAATAGAAAAGCGGAATATATATAATAGCCTGTTAGCATTCCTATAAAGAACATGAATGTATTAAGAGCCGCACTAATTTTGGTTTTACTATACGCGGCTATAAGGGTAGCAATGAGTACCCAAATACCTGTCCTTGAACACAAATCCCCGAAATACGGCAGAATATTCATCCACCAGCTTCCATCAGCACCTGCAATAGTATCCAAATATTTGGCTACTATCCCCAAAACTGTACCGAAGACTAAATAGATAATAGAAAATGCAAGTTTATTTGTAGACTTAACTACTCCAATAGTAAACTCCCCCTAACCAAAGCAAATCTATTAAATTGTTTTAACTCTTTCGTCCAAAAGCTTTTGTATCAATATTTTTGTCATCTAGAAAATTCTCTATCTTTTTCTGTTCCCTTCCATTTACACCTTCATTTTTATTCATAAGTGACTCAATTTCTGTTTCAGAAAAATCTCCTTCGCTTATATGCTCAACCATGTCATCGATGGCTTGATCCAGTTCATCCAAAATTTGATTGGAACCCATAATAAAGCGGCTAATTCTCTCTGACTCTTTTTTATATCCTTCTGGTAGAGTATTGTGCGAGATATATGTGGAAAAGTTACGATCATTTTCTTTGACCAGATCGTTTAGTTGTTCAAGTTTTTTCGCTTCAGCTTTAGTTAGCTGTTGATCAGAATCCATCATTTCTTCAAATTGATCACTGATATTGGATAAATCCTCGTTAGTATTTAAGTAAGTCTTTATACTTTCTTTCATTTCCTTTTCATCAATTACAGCATTATTTTTCGATGAACTAAATATAGAAGTTGGTAATACAATTTCTTCACTAACTTCTTTTGTACTTTCCTGATAAGAACAAGCACCTAATAAAAAAATAATCATTAAGCTAAAATAAAGTTTCTTCAATTCGAACGCTCCCTTTACCAATGTATTAATCCCATTAATTTACATAGAAAATTTTAACATTAAAATCCCCTTAGGACTATACATCTAGAGGCGTATATTGCAAAACTACCCTCATCTAATTGAATATAGCAAAAAATGTTAAGAACAACGATTTGTTTGCTGTTATAGTGAACGTAAGGTAGGTGAATGTAAATGAATTATGTAACTTGCATACAAAGAACGCTAGATTACATTGAGGAGAATTTGGAGACACAAATTACTTTAGAAAAGTTAGCAGAAATTGCTTGCTTTTCTCCTTTTCATTATCACCGTGTCTTCCAAGCCATGGTTGGAGAATCGGTGATGGATTATGTGAGGAAACGAAGACTTACACGCGCAGCAGAACGCTTATTTTTCACAGATGAAAAAGTCATTGATATCGCACTTGATGTTGGTTTCCACTATCAAGAATCATTTAACAGAGCGTTCAAAAACTTTTATGATGTTTCGCCGAAGCAATACCGTAACGCAAGGAGAATATCTGGACCGCTGCGGGGAAAAGCCTACCTAACTACCACACTTTTGTCAGGAGGAAATAAGATGGAACCAAAACTAGTCACTAAATCTGCTTTTTATGTCATTGGATATGAGCTAAAAACGAAGAACGAGGGTGGCCAGAATAACAAAGACATTCCTGAATTTTGGCAACAGTACATGCAAAATAGATTAGGCTCTAAAATCCCCAATCCCTTAAAAGAAAACACGGAGCTTGGTATTTGCACCGATTTTAATCCTGAAACGGGTGAGTTTGTTTATGTAATTGGCATGGAAGTAAAGGAAGGCACTTCAGCGCCTAAAGGAACAGTTTACAGAAGTTTCCCTGAACTAGACTATGCCGTATTTACTACACCAAAATCAAATGAAGAATCTTTTACTTCTTCCATTCAGTCCACATGGAATTATGTTTTTACAGAATGGTTCCCTGAATCGGGTTATGAGCACTACGGATCAATGGAATTTGAACTGTATGATAAAAGATGTTATGGTTCAGAAAATAAAGAGATTGATATCTACATTCCTGTAAAAAAACAGACTGTTAAGGCATAAAAGATAACTCCCATTTGTTTAAGAGAAACGTAGCGTAGAAATTCATTTATAATACTGAAGATATTCCTATACAAAAGCCCAATCTCTAAGCAATTAAACTTAAGAGAGGGCTTTTTATTCTTTTGCATTGGGAATTTTGGAATCAATCAATGTGAATATTCACTTCATTTTTAATTATGACAATGTACGATATCGGTTATAAAAACATCAGATATACAGAGAAGTGTGAGGTGCTTTTCTCTCCAATTACTTCACTCTTAAAACAATACCTTCTGATCTGTCACTGGATATAAAGTAATACTAGCTAACCCGCTTTGATTTTCATCTAAAAACTCTAAAGAATCCTCAGCTCTACTTTGACATTCAACTAATGCGACAAAATAGAAAACAAAGTTAGATACATTTCCTATCATTTTATTTTATGTATTTTCCTCATGTGCATATTTTTTACATTTTATAGGAATGATAACGTTACTCGTTGTATAACAAATATTCATTCATATAAAAGGTGGTAAAACGTGCGACAAAAATATCTTCTGAAAAGCTCTAATAGAGAAAAGACACCAGATTGTTCAGCAGCTCCCTTATATGATGATGTAAATAAAAATATAGAGAGACTATTAAACGAATTAGGAAATAGTTCTGATATATCGTTTCGAATGGTTGAGTCTCCGTATCAAAAAACGTTAAAAGCAGCCGTTATTCACGTTGACGGATTAGCAGATGAAAACATTATAAATGAGAATATCATGACGCCTCTTATTCAGTGGCTTAAAGAAAGTAATCAAGTAGTAACCGTCAAAGAGATAGAAGAACAAATACCTCAAATATTGACTGTATCTCAATTGACTATAAAAGAGAATTGGCATGAATTTGTGTCGGCAGTTTTAACTGGTGATACGGTCATACTACTGAATGGAAGTTCTAAAATTTTCATTGGCAATACAAAAAAACTTCAGTCCCGCGCAGTAACAGAACCAACCAGTCAAACTGTTGTTAGAGGACCCAAAGATAGTTTTACAGAGAATTTAAGGACTAATACCTCCTTGATACGAGCTAGAATTCAGGATTCTAATTTACGCTTAGACAGCATGAAAATTGGAAGCGTAACCCAAACAGATATAGGAATCATGTATATCCAAGGGAATGCAGATGAACGTATTGTAGAGGAAATCAAAGAACGTTTAAAAGAGATTAAGGTAGATGGGGTCCTTGAGTCGAACTATATTGAGGAATTTATCCGGGATGATAGGACCACTATTTTTCCACTTCTATTAAATACGGAACGACCTGATGCCGTTGTAGGAAATTTATTAGAAGGTCGAATTGCTATTATTGTACAAGGAACACCTTTTGTATTAATTGCGCCTGCTATTTTTTCTCAATTTTTTCAGTCTCCCGAAGATTATTATCAGAATTATTACATTTCCTCCTTTTTAAGGATACTAAGATTTGGTTCTTTTTTTCTTTCTATGTATGCATCTGCTATCTATTTAGCATTGATTACGCATCATCAGGGACTTATTCCAAACACATTAATGGTCAGCTTAATGGCGCAAAGAGAAAGAGTTCCTTTTCCAGCAATTGTAGAAATGATAGTGATGGAACTAGCTTTTGAGATGTTGCGAGAAGCCGGAATCCGAATGCCTAGAGCAATCGGACCAGCAGTCTCCATTGTAGGAGCACTGATTTTAGGACAAGCAGCTGTAGAAGCAGGTTTTGTATCAGCGGCTGTTGTAATTATTGTTGCTATTTCTGCCATCAGCAATTTTACACTGCCATCTACTAGCATTGTCAATGCGGCCCGTGGTTTTCGGTTTATCTTGATTCTAATTTCAGCATTTATTGGCTTATATGGAATTTTGCTTATGACCTTATGTATATGGCTTCATATAAGTAGTCTAAGATCTTTTGGTATTCCCTACTTTTCACCTTTTGCTCCCTTTGATTTTAAAGAGCAAAAGGATACTTTAGTTCGATTCTCTTTACCATCTCTGTTGAAAAAACATCAAAATAAATAGACGTCGTATAAAGATGAATGAGGATAGAAAATGAAAACTTATCTTTCGCTTTTATGGATCGCTGCCATTTGTTTATGCGTTTCAGGATGTTCGAATTACCGAGAATTAAACCAAATAGGAGTTATTATAGGATTGGGAATTGATGAGAACGAAAATTTGGAACAACCTTATAAAGTAACCTATCAGATCATTAATCCAAGTGGTTTATCACAGGGCAGTTCGTCAGGAGGACAGGGTCTTCCTGTCATTAACTACACAGTAACTGCCAAAACACTAGTAGAGGCATTAAAAAAAGCCTCCATCGTCATTCCAAGAGAACATATTACTTCACATCTTTCGCTTATCATTATAGGTGAAAAATTAGCAAGAAATGACCTTAGCTTATTATTTGATGCTTTGGATCGAGGCAAACAAGCTCGTACAAGTATTCCAGTTTTTATTGCACGTGATGGGACTGCTGAGAAATTGCTCGGTGTGATTGAACCTTTTGAGGTTACTCCAGTCAAAAGTATCCTAAGTACCAGCCAGAATAATCAAAAAATGTACGGAATAGTTAGTAATGTACAAGCATATGAAGTTATTTCTATGCTTTTGAGTGAGGGAAAAGATCTATCTCTTCCTGGAATCAGCATTAACAAGCCCTCTCAGAAGGCAGAAGAAGCAGGCAATTTAGAGAATACCAGCCCAAGTGCTATGCAGGTAAAAGGATTAGCCATGTTTAGAAAAGGAAAATTAGTTCGATGGCTAGATGGCGATGAGGCTCGATCTGTTCAACTTGTTACGTCTGAAGTGAAAAGCACAGCCCTTGTTTTCCCTTGTAATATAAATGAGAATATCACAGTTACAGCGACTGGAATAAAAGGCCAAATAAAAACAGCAATCCGCCGTGGACAACCTTTCATTCATACAGATTTGAACGTCGTGGGAGAAATTACGGAAACATCATGCCAAAAAGATTTAAACAACCCTAAGGTATTGAAAGAATTGGAAAAAGAAGTACAAAAGGAATTACAAAAGGAAATCACAAAAACTATTCGCATCGCACAAAAAGAAAAGGCAGATATATTTGGCTTTGGTGATAGCTTGTCTCGAACCAACCCTAGTTATTGGCGTCAGCATAAACAGAATTGGGAGAATCTATTTTCAAGTGCGAAGGTATCGATGAATGTGAACGTCAGTATTGTAAATACCGGAATGCGGACAAATCCTTATGAAGTAAATTAGATGAGGAGCTGAAAAAGCATTGACTAAAATAAAAATCGACGGGTTTCAATTATTTTGTATGATGTTTATCTTTATATTAGGCAGTACGCTGCTTTTAGATATCGGAAAGGCTGCTAGGCAAGATGCATGGATAGTCCCCCTTTTGGCTACTTTTTTTGGATGTTTACTGTATTTAGTCTATATCTCCTTATATAAGAGATACCCTAATATGCCTTTGACTGGCTACCTCATTAAAATCTGGGGTAAATACGTACGTAGGCGGTGCTATCAGCTTTTGTTATATTATATATTTTGTTTATATTGCTTCCAGAGTACTACGTGATTTTGAAGAATTACTAATTAGCTCTTCTTACTATGTTACATCGATTATTACACTGGGTATATGCATGACCTTTGTGTTAATTTATAGTACTCACTTAGGAATAGAAGCATTCGCACGAGTTACATGCTTATGTTTTGTTGTTATTTTACTGACTCTTTTTATATTAAATATTTTGTATGTAGTAGGAGGCTACATCAAGGTGGAGAACCTTCAACCCGTATTAGCGAATGGATGGGGAAACATAGGAAAAGAGTTAGTCCCTCTTGGCATTACTGTACCTTTCGGGGAATTGATTACCTTTACTATGATTCTTCCTTATTTAAATAAAAAAAATCAGGCCGCAACAATTGGTTTATCCGCCATTATAATAGGAGGAATTGCCTTAACCATTAATTCAATTATTCTTTTGTGTGTACTCGGACCAGAGACTGTTTTAAGATCCTCTTTCCCGGCTCTTACAGCTGTGAGTTACATTAACATAGCTAGTTTTATTCAAAGACTGGATACCTTTATTCTTATTCTCATGGTCATTTTAGGTTTTGTTAAAATAACCATCTATTTCTTTTGTGCAGTGATTGGCGCGGCTGATTTGTTTCGGATGAAACCTTCTGTTACAAACATTTATTTAATTGGCGGTGTTATTTTTTTCTCCTCACTGATGATTGCTCCTAGTTACCAAGCTCATATAAATGAAGGACTCAAAATTGTTCCTTATTTATTGCACCTCCCTTTTCATATAGCAATTCCCATCCTATTGCTGATTACAGCATATATAAAACAAAAAATAAAGCCTACCCTTTCATGAGAAGGGAGGCTATTGTTTTTTTAAAACAGGAAAAATGCTAACAGCAAGGAATATTGAAGCAAATAAAATAACCAAAAAATAATCTTCCCCACGGGCAATTACAAAATATTGTTTTAGGTTATAAAACGATTGAAACATATAGTTTCCCTGAAAAACGTCGATGAATACAATAAGAACATAAGCCCCGAGCAAAATGCATAAGGATGGAATTATTTTAGCCATTATATCAGCCTCACCTTTTTCTTTTAAAGTGCGGTAAATAATATAAAAATATACAAGGCGTCCATAAGATTTAATAATATTTATTAAATGATGAAAAATAATTGATTTTCTCCAAAGCAATCTGTTATAAAAATTTAACGCCACAAGAATTGTGGACATTGATCTCCAAAGAGCTTTTTTCATTCTAATGCACGGTTCTATTTTTATAGACTCTTAAGAAATAGTACAAGCCAAGCAGAAGTAATCCTACATTTGTATAAAAATAAAAGATAAATCCATACAAAAAGTTCTTTTGAGCCAATGAATCAAAAACATAATGCAAATAGTGGTATAGCGCTACATAGATTAAACAAAGATTCCAGAAAATATTTTCTTCTCTAGAGTAAATCTCTCTTAGCAATAAAAGGATGATCCACCAAAGCACAAGTATGGATAATGTACTGAGTAAGTTAATTGGATAAGTCTTATAGTAAAAGAAATACGCGCTGCTATAAAATAAAAGCATCGATAGTAACAACATGAATAGTGGCTTTCTGGAGTGTTTATTGGTGATAAAAAAGTACAAGCTAACTAAAATGGCAATAAAAAAATAAATGTAATTCAACGAATTTCCCATCTCAAACCTCAAAATTTTTATAATTTAATACTATGACATTTAAGTTTCTAATAAAATCTTTTATGTATTGGGTGAAAAACACTGCACCTTATGCTACCTTGCCTTTTTTATGTGTATAATACTCAAAGATAGCAATCCCAAAGGAAACTCCAAAAGCGGTTGAAAATGTTGTTAAAAGATCAAAATTAGAGGTAAACAAAATATTAATCATTAAGTTTCCTCCAAAGAAGATTAAAAAATATACAAAGAATTTCAAAATAACTTTTTTCAAGAATTACCCTACTTTCATAGATTTCGTTTAAATTGACTGTTGATTCAATACAGATTTTAAAAATCACTAAATTATAAATATAACCAATATATGATTATATTACCATATATTTTTACTGACCATAAAAAAGAACCTCTTTAAAATAGAGGTTCTTTTTTATAGCAGACAAGATATTTAGTTACGGTAATAACAAGAATTAAAATTTCATTCGCAAGCTTTAATAAAGATAATCCTCTTACTACCTATAGCTTTTCTACCAATTCATCAACACGGACACAAGTGAATCCTTTTGTTTGCACTGTTTTTAATACATCTTTTAACGCATTAATTGTGTTTCTTGGAGCTTCAGATTCTGCCCCGAGCGTATTTCCGCAGTCGTGCAGCAAAATGACATCCCCGCCTTTTATGTTGGCTAGGCGTTGTCTAATCTTTTCGCTTCCGCCAGAGGTTCGCCAATCTTCCGCCATGATTGACCATAGAATAATCTTATATTTACCTCTTCTCATAAAATCGAAAAGGTTGAGCATTCCCCAAGGCGGGCGATAATAAATAGGTGTGACTCCAGTGATAGATTTAATCACCTTGGCTGTATTATTAAGTCCATTTCTAACTTTCCAAGGCGACATAAACCAGTTGGAGTGATGTACGTAGTTATGAATTCCGATTAAGTGCCCTTCATTATGCATGCGCTGAATCAGTTCAGGGTACTTTTTTGCTTTAGTACCGACCACAAAAAAGGTTGCCTTCACCTCATTTTTCTTCAATAAATCAAGAAGTATCGGCGTATAAATAGGGTTCGGACCATCATCAAACGTAAAAGCAATTTTAGATAAATCCCTTCCTCTTTTAACTACGTTCACTCCTAGACCACGTGATAAGAAATACGGAATAACGGTGTATAATAAAATAAAAAAAATAATAGCAAAAATCATGAACTCCATATTATATACTCACCTCTATCTCCTTTTGCTTTTGTATCGTTCTACTATCTGTTACGTTACGTAATGGACCGCGTCTTGCTGCTTCGATAATGACATGGAGAGCGTCTATGGATGATGTTTTGGTTTGATATTTTTTCATTCTTTGTTTCATCCATCTTAAAGGTGCTGAATCGCGGACAAGATTTTCAATTTGCGCAATTAACTCTTTTTCTGACTTTGCAGACAGTGCGAATCCCGAACGACATAAATACTCTGCATTGTCTTCTTCTTGTCCTGGTAACGAATGATAAAGCAGTATTGGTAAATCCATCGCCATTGCCTCAGAGGTTGTTACTCCCCCCGGCTTGCTGATCATTAAATCTGAAATAGCCATTAATTCTTCAACCTTGTCACAGTATCCAAAAATTCTCACGTCATGCTTCGAGCCTTTTAATTCCCATTCTAATTGTGTTTTTAATTTCTTATTTTTACCACATACTATAAAAAGTTGAATCGGTGTGGAAATGGATTCTAATGCCTTAAAGGTTGAAATCCCTTTTCCAAAAAATCCATCTCCCCCTCCCATGATGAGCAGGGTGAACATATTTGGATTGATCATATATTTATCTAAGAGAAGGTCTTTTGGAAGAACATCCATAAATCTTTTCCGTACAGGTATTCCAGTGTTTTTAATTTTGTTTGCCTCTACCCCTAACACAATTAATTGATCACGCAATCGAGCAGATCCTACCACATATTGATCTGTAGAGGGATGAATCCAATAAGAATGATCCGTATAATCTGTGATGATGGTTACCGCTGGAATATCAATTAACCCTTGCTCTTTTAATCTTGATATAATCCCGGCGGCAAATGGATAGGTACTAACCACTACTTTCGGTTTTATTTCCTGTATGATTTTAAGCACAGCTTGCATGCCCGATAAAAAGATCGAATTTAGCTTAACGGAAAACGAATTTTTTACACGAGTTTTTTTATACAAAAAGCTATACACTTGAGGAAACTTCTTAATGCTTTTTTTATAAATATAGTGGCTGATTGGATAGAGGTTGGGATGAATCCACTCCATGATATCCATGGTAATAGGCTCAGCATCAGCAACCATCTCATTTACTGCCTCGCTTATCGCATTTGCCACTTGTTTATGTCCCTCTCCAAATGTAGCGGAAAGAATGAGGTATTTATCTTTCTCGCGATTATTCATGACTTTCCCTCCTTGTAGTTTTATGCTTTTGCAATGTGGTAAAGCCTGGGCTGTTTCACGCACCTTTTTGTTCTCTTGTTTATACGAGTAAAAAATTACTCTACTAATAAAAGAGTAAACATGATAAAAAATTAATACCGGGTATTTAGCCTTTTTAATCAATTTGTGTGGTGTATCTTTTCTTCTTTTTCGTTACATAGATTGTTTAGGAATTTCTTACACTATTTATTAGAAAAACATACAGTCTTAAGCTGAGCTTTCAAATAGCACATTTTCAGTCTACGTTTTGTAATTAAAAATAGGCTAAAAATAACATTAAAAATCAATGAAAAATCCAGTTTTTTTTATAAATAGTGCTACATTAAAAAAACAAAGGTGAAATTACTCTTTTCACTTCTCCTATTTTCAATAAAATTCAAGTTACTAACTGTGCTTTAGGTAAATACATACTATGAAAGAAGGACAAACCATGGATTTTATCACATCTTATATAAATCAATACGGATATATCGTGCTGTTTCTAGCATTGATGCTGGAACTTCTTGCTCTTCCTCTTCCAGGGGAGCTGCTCATGGGCTACGCTGGGGTTCTTGCCTTTCAAGGACATTTGAGCTGGGTGGGAAGTATCTTGGTTGCCGGTATGGGCAGTATGGTTGGAATGACCATAGCCTACGGAGTTGGTTATAAGTTAGGGACTCCTTTTTTTGATAAATACGGAAAAACTCTTCATATGGGGCCAGAGCGAATTGAAAGAATGTCAAAATGGTTTAGTGTACATGGAAACAAACTGTTGATTATTGCTTATTTCCTCCCAGTTATTAGACATATTACAGGATATTTTTCAGGAATTACTCGGCTTCCTTTTCGTACGTATGCACTGTACGCCTATAGCGGATCATTTCTTTGGGTCACCACATTTATTACTCTAGGAAAGTTATTAGGACCTCAGTGGGAACAGTTTCATCATTCTATCAAGAAGTACTTTATCATTGGGATGATTGTAGCTGTAAGTTTGTTCGTTGCTATTTACATTTATAAAAAGTTCAAAGTAACGATTAAAAAGATAGCAATTAATTGTCTCAAGTGGATAGTAAATGTGTTTCATACGCGGAAACGGGCAGGGCTTGTTTTTATATTTACAGCATTAGTAACATTAGGGTTTATTCTGCTTATGATTGGAATGACGCAAGACTTTATCGCAAACGAGTTTGGAGATTTTAACAAAATAACGAGTCTATTAATAACAGCCCTTTTTAATAAAGATTGGAATGTACCAATGCGGGTATTTTTCACGCTGGGATCCAGGCAAGTTCTGGTAGCATTGATTTTCTTTACACTTGTATGGATTTTATGGAAAGGCAGAGATAAAAAAATTGAATTATTATCTCTGGTAGCTGTTGCAGGCGGCGGAGAGCTGTACGAAGAAAGTCTGAGACGAATTTTCCATCATTTCTCCCCTATTAGAAAGTCGTTAATAGAACACCTTTCATACACCTTTCCAAGCGAACAGTCTTTAATGGCTTTTGTTATTTATGGGTTTGCTGTGTTTATGCTGGTTCGACACTCTAAAAGATTATGGGTTCCTACATTAGCACCAATAGCAGCCATTCTTATTTTGTTGCTTATTGCGATTAGTCGTTTGTATCTCAGCATACAATATCCCAGCGATATTGCAGCAGGATATGTATTTGGAGGCGTATGGCTAGGGTTAAACGTTTTACTTCTTGAAACCTTCCGTCTTATGAAAGGTATTAATCTATAGTGGTTAACTAAATTAATCTCTAAAAATGCTAACTAATGAATACATTCAAAACGAAATCACCAGTTTTTCATGAGAAAAAACACCTCCAAGTGATTGCTCGGTACCCCATACCCGGTTTTCAGCTTGAAGGTGTTTTTTTATTTATATAAAATCAGAGCCTGTCCAAAAGATTAGCAACTACGTTTTCTTAATCTGCGAACGCTGATACTTTCTAAACTAGTCGTATTTCTATTACCTGAATTATCTTCCCATACTAAAAATCCGCCTTCTGCTCGAATAAACGTACCATTGCCATCAAGCTGTCTTCCAGCAGAAAAAACTTGAATTTTATCTCCTCTTCGAAAATTATCTACTATAGAGCGAGATTGAGATGTACGACGATCTCCACTACGACGTCCTGGCATAACTTCACCTCCCTATACATTTATAGTACATACTATGAAAAAAATGAAAATTGGCATAAGCAAAGCGCGTAAAATCACAAAAAATATTTTACCAATTAAAAATTTGGCTATATCTGTCCATAGTATTTCTACAATCTCTCTTACATTCACTCCTAGTCAACATAATGCTTCTTTCTAGAGCACATATAAAAAGCTAGCCTTTAGTACGTAACGGTCGTTTTTGCTACCGCAATTCAAAACTACACTGAACCTCTTTCATCTCGTAACACTGTTGTTGCATTGATTCATTGAGTATAAGATATGATTAAGGTGTCCGGTGTATATAGTCTAAAAAGTTGTATCTTTTAAACACAAAAAAAGAACCCGCCACAATAGGAGGGTTCAAACAGGGTAAGTAAGAAAAAGAAATATACATGCATGTTCCTGGGGGGCACTACGCTTGTATAATCAACCTATACCCGCTATTCACTGATTGAAACAGTTAAAAACATTTCAAATAAAAATTAATAGTTAATCTATTAAATACAATCACAGTTTAATTAAATTAGCCCTATAGATTCTTGAACTACTCCCCCATGGATGATAACCATCACCTATATATATAAAGTCATACTTTTCATAGTATCCAACGTGGTTAGTGCATAAATAAAGATTATCAAATCCGGCATCTTTCGTATTTTCTTTCAACTTTAAAAGAAGTTGCTCACCTAAGGATTTACCTCGATAACTTTCTTCAATATAAAGAGCACACACCCAGGGCCATAAATCCATTCGACTTATAAAATCGTTGGTGATAAGCCCTGCACAGCCGATAATTTCTCCTTTATCTTCTAACAAGTACCAAACTGGAAGACAACTATTTGTCTTTAAGCTATGTATAATACAGTCTTCATAAAGTCTTAAATTCTCTTTACTCGCCCACTTACTCTGAATATATTCAATAGCTTTATCTTTGTACTCTACCTGTTCTCTAATATTAATAATTCGCATAACAAGTGCTCCTCTACAAAGAATAACAACCATCATTTACATAAAGGGTGTTAAAGACACGCTTTTTAATAAAAGTGTGTTGTTTCTTTAATTAAAACTTATCCTTAAACCCATTCTCTCCTATGTTCACGAATAAATTTAATATCATTTTGATAATGTTCAAGATGCCCTTGGTGTATCATTTTTTGGAACGCACTGTCGCCTTCACTGGCTTTTCTTGTAATTGTTTTACATAACCCCTCTAATCGCAGCAATACCACTTCCAAATAACCTTCTTGTAATTCTTCGCCGTATGATTCAAAAAATAATTTCACTCTTCGGTTTATATGTTGAGCATGCTGCAATGAATTATAATAAATCTTCTCACCTGTTTCAGAAAGATAAAATCTACTTAAAGGGACGCACGTATAAAGAGTATAAGCAATGTCCCAAATTCTTGGACCGGGCCCAGCAACATCAAAATCAATGATGCCTACTGGTCTTTCGTGCTTGAAAATGATGTTGTATATGGCAAAATCATTATGACATAGTATCTCAAATGGTTTAGGAGTGTTATCTATTGATTTCCAGCTGTCATCAAATGAAAAATCACTCACTGAATCATGATAAAGACGGAGCATTTTCCCTATTTCTATTAAAACATCATCAGACCACATATATTTCTTCAGGGGATAATTACCAGCTTCACCTTCAATAAATGATAAGACCTCTCTTCCTTTTTCGTCAATGCCTAAAAATTTTGGTGCATAACTAAAACCTTTGTTCTCTAAATGCTTTAATAGCTTATGAAATTTATGACTATCTAATTTTAATTCTCGTCGTACAGTATCTCCCGAGCGATAAACGTTAGAGACATTCCCTCCTGTTAGCACTTCTTCGTCCTCAAAGCTTGACATATAAACCTTCCCCCTGAATATATCCTATTTGTCGTCAATAAGTGAAAATGATAAAGCATTCGTCATAAATGAAATATCTCATCTTACTACTGATTTAGAAAAGCCCGTACTTTTTCTTTTGGAGCCCATCAACAATCCTTTGGGACTGACTAATAAAGTGGAGAAAATCGGTTATCGTCATATTACGTTACATTATAAAAAAGAATCTTCATTCGAAGATCCTTTTAACTGCTTGTTTCATGCAAAAATCCGCTAAAAAGTGGAAGACCGCTACTATGTTAAATCACCAAAAGCCTCCATCTGAGTGAATAATTTGTCCGGTAATCCATTCTGATTCTTCACTTGCTAAAAAGATAACTAATTTTGCGGCATCCCGGGGCTCACCAAGTCGACCCATTGGGAACTTTGACAGTAGCTCTTCCTTTAACTCACTGCTCATCCAGCCAGTGTTAGTTGGTCCAGGATCTACAGCATTAACGGTAATTTTAAGAGGTGCTAATTCAATAGCAACTGATTTAGTAAACGTAGACACAGCCCCTTTTGTTGCAACATAAGCCAAATTCCCAGGCTCAGGTGACTTATCTTGACCTGAAACCATATTAATAATTCGACCGCCATGCTTGCCTTCGATTAGACGTGCAAACTCAACAGTCAAAAGACATGTCCCTCTAATATTCACGTTATAATGAGCATCAAGCATATCAGCATCTATAGAACGAAAATCTACGTCCACGGAATGTGTTGCATTATTTACAAGGATTGATGGAGAACCTAGTTTGTTTTGAACTTCATCAAGCAACTTTCTTGGTGCATCGGGTTGCGATAAATCCAATTCCATTGATTCACATCGCACTCCCAGACTGCGAATCTCTTCCATAAGATGTTTCGACCATTTAAAATCATCCTCATTAAAATAATCCATTAAACGATCATACTTTGACCAATGAGTGAAAAAAATATCTGCGCCTTCTCTAGCTAATTCCCTGCATATTTCAGTACCAATACCTTTTGCCCGACTAGCACCAGTAACAATCGCAATTTTATTTATTAACCGCTTCATAAAGCATCTCCTCATGAGAACGTTGAATTCATATGCTTATCAATAGCACACGAATTCAGCAATCCCGTATATGTATATTAATCTATCAAGTTGTAATAAATAAAAAAATATAATTAAAGTTTAAAAGGTATTTTCTCCATAGTAATCATTCATTCTTATTTCACCTCACATAAGTATTTTTCCATACATGCATTCAACTTTCCTGCCTTATCAACATGTTTCAGACAGCAAAAGCTGAATCCCCCTAGTCTCCAACAAGTTTAGGCTCTTTCCTTAGTTACATTTTCAAGAACGCTATATTTTACTTTTTAGTAAAAAGGTAAAGAGATAGGTAGAATAACCGATTTCCTAAATAAAATTCTAAAAGGAAATATCCCTATGTTAGAGAACTGAATAAAGGACTGCTTTTCATTTCTCTAACACTTAAAAGGAGGTACACGAATGAATGAAGAGATAATAAAAATTGATAACGTTGAGATTTGTACAGAAAGTTTTGGAAACCCCAAGAATCCTGCTGTACTTTTAATAATGGGAGCAATGTCTTCGTTAGATTGGTGGGATGAAGACTTCTGTCTTCGCCTCGCTGAACATGAGAGATTTGTTATTCGTTACGACCATCGTGATTTAGGGCGATCTACCACTTATCCACCCGGTACGTCTAACTATACAATAACGGATATGGCTGACGATGCAATTGGTGTTTTAGATGCTTACTCTATAGACAAAGCTCATATTGTGGGAATGTCTTTGGGCGGGATGATAGGACAAATCCTTGCTCTTAGATATCCGGATCGCATAGACTCCCTTACTTTAATTGCATCAAGCGTATTTGGAACGGAGGCGGAAAAATTGCCCCCAATGGATCAGCAGATACTTGATTACCACACGAAGAGCACTTCCATAGACTGGTCAAATCAAGAGGAAACCGTTCCCTACCTTGCAGGTGGATGGAAAATTTTAAGTGGAACAAAACCTTATGAAGAGAAAAGAATGTATAAGCTAGCAGAAAGAGAAGCTGCCCGTGCTAAACAGCTGCCGAGTAGATTTAATCATGCTTTGCTTCAAGGAGGCGGACAATATTATGACAGGCTGAGTGAAATTAACATACCTACACTGATTATTCATGGAACAGAAGATCCGGCACTCCCATACGAACATGGACTTGCTCTTGCAAAAGCTATTGCTCATGCTAATCTAATAGCTCTTGAGCGTACAGGACATGAAGTCCATAGTGAAGACTGGGAACAAATCATCAAATCAATTGTAGAGATTAGCTCCTAAAATCAAAACATGAGATATGCAGACTTCAAAGCGCTTTTTTAAGAAAGCTTTGGGGTCTTTTCATGTTTCAAAGTTCCTTCCTTCTACTTACAGTAGACAAAACTTTTCCTATAGCAAAGAGTATTTTGTACAAAAGTACCTACATCTTTTCAAAACATCATATTTACGATACGCTGATAATTCGTTAAATATCCACATAAGGGTATTAAAGTAAGAAAATGGAGGTTTTTATGAAATATTTTAAGGTGCTTTTTTGTTTGATCTTATTAATACTTGTAGGTATAACCGGCTGTTCTTCAAAAGAAGAAGTCACAAGCATTAACACTGTTGATGTAAAAGATCTTAAAGACCACAGTGGAACTTATGTTGGAGATAATTCTAACGTAGTAGCTATTGTAAGAGCATTGCCTGGAGGAGAAACGTTTAAAGAAATTAATTTACATAATAAAACACCAAAAATAATGTATGGTACTAAAGAGGACTCTTTATCAGAAGATGAAATATTAAAATATTGGCTCGACGGTAAGGATACACTAGAGAAAAACTTTCTTTATAATGCTATTTATTTAACGATACTAATACCTAATGCTGAAGGGTACAGTTTTAAAATAGATGATCAGAAATTCTCAGTATCTAGACAAGAAATGAAACAATTCATTTCCAAAAACATTCAAACTTTACCAAGTAGCAATGAGTTATTTGATAAAGAAAACGCACAGCAATTTATAGATAATAATAAAGAGAAGATTAATAAAGCAGTTAAATCGGCAACTATTCGAGAACAATTTTTTAAGAATGTTCCTATCGTAAAAGAATTAAGAACAAATAAAGAGCCTTATTTAAGGCTCTTTATTTGTTTTCTATTTACTTAACCAAACTTTCAAATTAAATAAAAGCTCCAGAAAGTCACGAATCAAGGAAGCTTTTCACAGCAGTTAAAAAAGCGGATAAGTTTCCTGCATGCACCTCATGTCCAGCCCCTTCTATCGTTACTAATTTACAATTTGGAATGCGCTTAGAAACTTCTTGCAATTTATCTTGAGGAATATGGCTGGATCCTCCTCCTATGACGAGAGTAGGTGCAATTATCTCTGTAAGACTTTCCCACCATTTAGGATTGGGGTTATTTAACTGTTGAAGAATTGAAGGTACAACCTCCCAGTCAAACGGTAAAGGACCAGGCGCTTTGGCAGGAATTTCGAACTTTTCTCCTGTAAAAGGTGGAGGAGTGTCTTCAACAATCAATTGATCTACCCTTTCTGGAAATGTTTCAGAAAAAAGATAGGACACCGTACCACCCATAGAATGCCCAATCAACGTAAAGCTCTTCAAATTCATCGCATTTACAAACTGAAGCAAGTCATCGCACATAAGTTCAAACGTATAGGTGCCGGTTCTCTCACTTCCACCGTGCCCTCGCTGATCTAAAGCTAGAAACCGATATTCCTTCCCTAATACAGCTGCTACTTCATCCCAAGACTCTGCACTCATTCCCAAAGCGTGAAGTGCAATAATGGCGGGTGCCGAAGCTTCACCCGCCTCTCGATATTGAAATGTTAAACCATTTAGTTCGATTTGATTTACTCTCATTTCCAAATCAGATCAACTCCTAACTCAGATTTCACCAATTAAAATCTAGTTTATTAAGGTTCATCTATATATTAGTGAAGGAATGAAGATTTCCTTCACCTTTTATCTTATTGGGAAAGACATTAGATTATTTTATATATCCTGTGTAATTCTTTAGTCAGCATAATTAACGTACCTAGAGTTTTTCACTTTGGATACCTATATAATTTAAACCAAAAGTACTGCAAGCCAATTGAATAAAAGATTGTAAAGGAAGAGACATAAATTTATCTTTATGCCAAACCATTTGTGTATAAAGGGGCGTATCAACTTTAGTACAAGCCAATTCTTTTAATATGCCTTTCTCAAGCTCTCCTTTTACTACTACTTCGGGCAATATGGCAATACCTAAATCCAGCATGACACATTGCTTAATAGCTTCCACGCTTGCAAATTCAAATTTAGTTGATGTACAAATACCTGCCTCGCGAAACAAGTTTTCCAATACTACCCGATATGAACAACCCGACTCAGTATATAAAAGAGTCTCATTTTCAAGCTCTTCTAAGTAGATATCCGTTTTATCAGCTAAAGGATGCTGAGGAGAAGCAATAATTTTTAAGTCTTCTGCAACAAGACATTGTGTATGTAAATTTGCATCATGATGCTGAATAGGCTCCATTGTAAAGGCGATATCAAGAGTACCGTCTAGTAGCTGCGCTCTTGTTTGTGTGTGAGAGTAAATGGGCTTAAAAATCATTTTAACCTTTGGAAATTGATCCTTAAACTCTTTTAATATTGGAGGTAACCTGTACGTGCACTGGCTTTCAGAAGATCCAATAATAAGTGTACCCGCAGGCTCCTCCACTCCGCTTACAGCGTTTTTTGCTTCCTTAGTCAATTGAATCATTTTATCAGCGTATCTTTTAAATTCTCTACCCGCCTCTGTTAAAACTAAGCGCTTCCCTAAACGTTCAAACAAAGGCGTTTCAAGTTCATTTTCAAGAGCTTTTATTTGAGCGGTAACGCTTGATTAAGCAAAATTTAAAACTTTAGCTGTATAGGTAAAATTTAAATTTTCTGCAGCTGTTTTAAATGTAATTAGTTGTTTTATTTCGATTTTCCTCACCTCTATATAATCGGATATTTCGATTGATTCAATCGTAATGTTCATCTGTAATGATTGCTAATTTCATTATAAAATATGGTAAATCAAACCACAACATACTAAATATAAAGAGATAAGGGGAAATCATAATGTCTATAAAAAAAGAGAATACGAAGGAATCAATGAGTCTAGCGAAAAAAGATACCAGCGAAAAAAACTTCAAATACTATTGGAATGAAATTATTCGAGCGCTTATCGTGACTAAATGATTAAAACTAATCTCACACGTAAAAAAAGTTGTCACATAAAAGCGCTTAAATATAAGCGAATAATCCACTAACTCCGTATGTTGCCAGAGTAAGTGGATTATTCGCTTATTTACACTTGAAATCATGTTTATTGTCTTGAATCTAACCTGAACTCCGCAATGTCCTTGTCATCTTGAGAGATAATGAGTGTGCCTTTTAATGCATTAGCCTGTAGCTTTTTTAGTTTTTCTTCAGCTGGCAAAAGAGGTAATTCATTATTTTTTGTTTTGCTCCTAAGGTATAACTAAGAGTAAATTTACTTGTTCCTTTAGATGGAATTTCTCCTATACTCATACCAATACCTAACTTATTGTTATCCATATTATAAATATTTGAACCAATTGCTTCTTTTACAGCTGATACTAACTCCTTATCTGGTTCTATGCGAAGTTTTGTTTTATCGAGATCAGAGAGAGCCATAATATTATTGGACGTGTTTTCCATCGTGAATGTATAGTATAACTCGGTTGGAACGATACGTTTACTTTTATTCTTTTTATCAGGTACTATCATCTCCCCAACGATTTTTTTATCATCTGTTAGCCTTACCTCTGTTTTTTGTAATTTTAAGTGCTCGACATTGTTTACATACTCTGTATTTGAACAAGCTGAAATTATAAATACTAGAAAAGCAATAAATAAACTAAGAGAGAACTTTTTCATAACGCAGCGCCTTCTTTATTCCAACTATATTTCAAGAGAAAAATAATACATCCTCTTTAATTAACATAATGGATTTTGTAGACACTTTAGCCCCTTTATTGACTAGAATATAAAAACCACATAGGCATCTCTGTGTTTTCAACTAGCAGCACTTGTTTATGCTTAGGATCACCTTTAATAGCATAAACAAGATCCCCATTTTGTGTTTTACAAAAGGCTCTAAAATATTTCTTAGAGTCATACTTTGTTTGATCAGCCATCTCCACGCACTCATAATTTCCATATGTATCACTTAAAAGCTTTGTGTTAAACATATTCTCGTCTTTTGTTACATAAAACTTATCGTAAGAAAAGAACAAAAAATATATACTTAACGCCCCTATAATTGTTATACAACTAGCTAAGCTCCATCGAATTTTTTTATTCACTTTCGACCTCTTAAATTTTTTTTGTTTTACTATAATTAGGTTTTGATATATGTAATACGCTCACATAGAACGTATTTTCTAAAAGATAAAGTAGTCAACTTAAATAATACTCACCTTTTTTGGGCTACCTTTTTCATTAACTGACTTTTATGATCTTTATCTTTAACTATAATATAATCCTCTGTTCCTTTTACTGAATAGATTTCTGAACCAACTGTAAAATAGTTTGATTGATTATTACCTGCCGGCATTTTAGTTGCTTTAGTTTTCTTTTCTATTGTTCCTATTTGGTCTCCTATTTCTTGTGTTTGATCTAATTTATCTTCTGTTCCGTTATATTCCTTATTTCCAACTATCACAATGATAGCAGAGCTCTCTATATTTATTCCTGTACTTTCTTGGTTACATGCAGTTAGAACGGTTAAATAAACTACTGACAGAAAACTAAGTGTTCTCTTCATAATAAGCAGCCTCCGCAAACCATTTTCCTTGCCCTTTAATTAAAATAGACATTAGAGGATATACCAAGTTCAGTAACGTATCATAGTGTATTCGAAAACGAACAATCCTAAAAGTTCTATTAAACAAACTTTCCAGGCTCCTCCACATAAAAAATCCACATAACCGCAGCTTGAACAAACATAAGGTATTAACTCACTGTAATTGTGATTGTTGTTTAATATGCTGCTCGGTGTTTTATTTACACCTACTGTACCAGGTGATGATTGAATACGAGCTTTGATTAGAGTTGAATCACATTTAGAGCACTTTTTGCTGTACATACACATCATCCCTCTCTATTCCATAACATCATTCCTAGTTTCTATAGTACATGCTTACTAGTTTTAAAATTAATAATTAGCCATATAACTTGAATAATCAAAGGGAAAATAAATACAATTAGCAACACTATAAATGCGAACAATTTTAGCTCTGGTGTTTGGGTAACACCCGCTCCATCCACTTCTCTTGTCCAGACAACAGCTGTGCCTACGACGAAAAGTATGATCCAAATTATATTAGCTATCCACCAGGAAATCCATCGTCTTTTCACATCATCACTCCTTCCACTTTTAAGCAGTATCTTTCTTTTTTAATTCCCAGATAAGAGTAATGGTGGAGATAGCTCCACCTACCGCAAAGAGGTAAGAAGAAAACGGTATTGTTTCATGTATGAATAAACCTCTTACTCCATAGAAACACAGGATAATAGTGCTGAGTAAACCAATCATAAGTCGAATATTTTTATTGATCTTTTTCTCCTCCTTAGACTTTTCCCTGCACCTGATCCTTTATCATAAGTCCAAATATAGCGAAGAAGTTTAATACAACCAGCAATCCATAATAAAATCCAATCCCTTCAAAAAACAAAGAGAGAATGGGGAATATTATAGATTCAAAGCCAAATAACATAATAATAAGGCCAATTCCTTTAGCGAGCTGTTTTTCATCCTTAGGTGTAAATATCTTTCCATACCCAGCAATGAAACTAGTATTACCTTTTTTCCATACACGTTTCCCAATATAAATAATGAAGCAGCTTACTAAACATATAAATAATACGTTCAACATCAGATATTACCCCTTATTCACACACTCTAATTTAACATATATAGTATATTTTACCATAAAAATTTACAAATATTATGTATTAAGGGTGGACTCATAAAATATAACACTATAAAATATACACATACTAATTATGGATATCTTAATTAAACAAGAACTCACTGAAGAATATAATAAAACTGAAGAAGTTGTGAAAAGCGCTTTTTTAAATGAAGAATACAGCGATAAGAAAGAACATTTTGACGTGCCTGAAGAATTCTTTATGACCTTAGAGTTAACAGAGGGATTATCAAAAAATATGCAAGGTGTTGTGCAGTACTCAAAAGCTTTTTCAGAGTAAGTACTAACTGATTAATTAGGTTTTACGTAAAGGCTGCCTAGAAAAAAATTTTATAGTATTTTCTATGAACAGCCTCTTTTTTATTTACCTGATATTATTAAAGCGGTGGGTTTTCCACACCTAAATGAACCCAATCTTCTTTTGGAGGTCCATAAACTCCAGGGGGTTTTAGTCCTGCTTGACGCATCAGAATGGTAATTTGACCTCGGTGATGAACAATATGCTTGATTAGTCCCATTAAGATTGTGGCATTTGATTGGGTTCTTCCGAACGCTTCTTGAGTGAGTTCTAAAGATTCATCTGTCCATTGCTGTTCAATGATTTTAGCAGCGTGAGAACTTACATTTTTAAAGGTTATAGCGATTTCCTGTGCTGAAGATGGAACGCTTGCTGTACTTTCTATTCTGTCTATGCTCAGTCCGAATTCAGTTAGATAATCTGGAATATTTGTTGTAAAATGCCAAGCAATTCTTCCTAACGTACGTCCTTCAGGGTAAACTTGTTGTTTCAATGAATCATCTGTTAAGCTATCCAAAACTTTTTGAGTTAGCATGGCTTCGCTGTTCCATTCTTTGATAAAATCTGAAATGGTGTTATACATGTAAAAGACCTCCCAATATAAATCTAATCTAAATTAACACTTAAATAATATCATAGAAAAAACCAGTTGGCTTATTTACTAAAGAAAGGAGATTCTATGTTATTTAAAGCTACCGCTCAAAAAACTATTATTTTCACTCTATTACCTTTAAATGCTTTGTTATACATTCAAGCAGTTCAATATAAAGCACTTGATTTTTTACTTCTTTTTGCTATCCTTTGTTCGTTTCTTTCCCTTTTCCTCAGATATGAATTTCAGATAGACAAAGATACTTTAACCTATAGAACATATATATTACGGTTTAAAGTATATGCAAAAACTGTTAAACCAAGGAACATTAAAAAAATTGTATTTAAACGGTTAAGTTGGAAAACAAAATTAGCAGTAGTAAAAGTAGAAAACGGGTGGAATATGCGAATAGCATTATTTAATCCACCAAATGTTTTTAAGGAATTAGAAACATTTGCACATGAATATGATGTAGATATTCAAAAAACATCAGATTATAAAATTCTAGAGAAAATGTCTTGAATGTCACCGCGTTTGGAATACATTAACTTTACGTATGGGGGTGCATAATCAGCCGTTATTCATTTCTAATTAAGCAGCTTTTGAACCTCTTTACCGCTACAAAACATTAGTAAAGAGGCCTTTTCCTAAGCACCTTCAAGTTTAAACACTTTGTCCTCCTTCCTCGCATCAACCTCAAGCCCTACTTAAAAATAGGCTTCAAGACCATTCTGTTTAACATTATTTGGATATACAATTCGTATATAATACTTTTTAAGAGGTGATGATTCTGTATATATCGAAAAAGCTTGGCATTTTAAGCTGGTTTGCTACTTGCTTGTATTTTTTAGTTGAACCTTTTTTTATTTTGACTTCAACTGCTTCCTACAGTTTTTTACATCACGCAATGAGTGATCTTGGCGTAACTTCTTGTGGAACCTACACCTATTCAATTGCACCTCATGAAATTTGCTCTCCTCACAATTTCTGGATGAATGTATTGTTTATTATAAACGGATTAACACTTTCAATTGGTGTTCTGTACATTTCACAAAACCTAAAGAAAACAAAAATAACCCAACTAGCAACAGCTTTTATTCTTATATTAGCTTTGGGTAACATTGTTTCAGGCTTTATACCGGCTGATATAAATTTATTTTGGCATTCAATATTCGCTCAACTTGGCATGATCACTGTTTTAGCTGGTTTTTGGATATATGCATCTTCTTTAACCAGCGGCAAGTATTGGACTTATGGCTGTTTAGTCTCCTTACTATTCATCCTCATACTCATTATGTTTGTATTTTTTGTTCCTATGCCTACCGGTCTGCTGCAAAGATTATTCTATTTAGTAATCTTTATATGGGGCACCGTGCTTTCCTTTATGTTAAACAAGTAATCCATTATCATTCCGTTTCATATGAGCTTACAAGATTACGTTCAACTACTCGTAATTTTAAATAGCAAAAAGTCCATAGAGACATCCCCTCTGGACTTTTTATACGATTTTGTTAGATAAATTCTCTTAATAATTCTTTAGATTTCTTTCCGCTAAAACCAAAATAATTGCCAATAAGCTTGACGTATTCTGTGTAGGTAACTTTTCTATTTAAAGCAGTTTCCCACCATCTCTGTGGATTATAATAGCGACTTCCACTAGAACAATAGGTTAATTGTATTTGGGTATCCTTAAATTCTTTATTAAAGTTTTTTTCTACCCTTTTCATATGATAGTTGGAAGAAACAACGATAGCGGATTGAAAATGATAGTTCATCATTAGCCTTTTTGTGAATTTAGCATTTTCCGTAGTACTTGTAGCGTGATTTTCTAATATAATTGAATTCTCAGGTACCCCTGATTCCTTGGCTTGATGATAAAAATTATTCTCTTGACCATTCGAAAGGATTAAATGAGAGGCATAGCCTTTTTTATATAATTCAATTCCTTTCTCCAGTCGATCATTATCACCGCTTAACACAATAATCACGTCAGATTTTACCGGCTTTTCGTTTACCACAAGCTCTTTCCCGGCAAACAGAAAAAAAACAATCCCTAATCCCAGCATAAATATACTGATTTTTATTCTTTTACCTTTAATTTTTTGCATATAGACCCTCATTTAAAAAGTTCACTTCATATCGTATCATAAAGCTCAATATTCATAAAAATAAAAAGGTGCTTTCAAAAGAACTTTGCATTCTGTAAGCAATCACAGCTTTTATATAAAAGTTAACATTAAAAATTTCAACGAACGTTCTTTCTCAATATTTTTGTGAATCACATGAATTTTATACAAACTTAAATATTTTTTCACTTATTTGTATTAATATTGTTTTTTTACTTATTTTTCATTTTTTAATGATAAAATTACAAACGATATGAGAAGTGAGCAAAATAACTTATTTATTAACCTTAAAAAACTGACCATAATGGTCAGTTTTTTAGTGTAAAGAGAGTTAGTTACATCATTTATATTAAGACCATTGTTCGCTGCTATAACAAAAAGTCCTGACTATATATCAGGACTTTTCACTTTATTTACACAAATAAGAATAAAGCTGCTTAGTTTCAATTGCTATATTTTTTTACTAGTAATCTATTAGAGGATAGATTTACTTCCTAAATAACGAGGTGCCCAGTAAGAATTGCTTAACGATGCAATAGTTACACCCGTTGAACTGCCAGCATGAATAAACTGCCCGTTTCCAATATAAATTCCAGCATGTGAAGGACCTCCAGTAGTATCAAAGAACACAATATCTCCTACATTTGGAGTAGATGTACTTTTTCCTGACTGATACAAGGTAGCTACTGTTCGCGGTACAGTTACTCCACCTCCATTTTTAAACACGTAATAAATGAAACCGCTGCAATCGAAACCACTCGGAGACGTTCCTCCCCACACATATGGTACGCCTATGAATTTTTTGGAATAAGCAACAATATCACTAGCTGTCGCTTGCGTTGAACTATTGACAGTTGAAGAACCAGTGGAGCTGCTAGATGTGTTATTTAAGGCATTCAAAGTAGCTGGACCTACTATTCCATCCACGGCTAAGCCATGATCCCGTTGGAAATTCATAACCGCAGTTTGAGTAACTGTACCAAAATAGCCTGTTGGTGTGGCATTAAAGTAACCTTTTTCCTTTAACAATTGCTGTACTTTTTCAACTTCATTGCTAGTCATTCCATATTTTAGAAGCGTACTGCTCGTAACCGCACTTGTTGAATTACCTATTAGCGCTTGATATGTATTAGATCCTACAATTCCATCAGCGGTTAAACTATGAGAACGCTGAAAGCTTAGAACTGAATCTTTTGTAATTGAACCAAAATAGCCAGTCGAAGTAGCTGAAAATATGCCCTTCTGTCTTAAAACATCCTGTAATTCTTTTACGTCTGGATCTGTCATACCTTCTTTTAATAGCTTGTCTCCTAAAGCTGCATGGCTGATTGTTGGCAAAACAATCAATGATGAGCATAAAGCTAATGAAGAAATTATCTTTTTCACTAAGTATATCCCCCGATGTTATATTTTTCTTGTTCTTGACTATAAAATTTTAGCAGGGAGAAATAGAAAAGAAACAACCTATTTGTGAATTTTTTGTGACAATTAAAAAAACACTTGATTTATTAGGAGGTAATTATTTATTTTGTCATATAAAGTATAAATATACTTATAATGGTTAAAGTTACTCTTCTTTTTACGTATATACCGCTAAATCTTTCATACAATAAAGCACCTTTTTATGGTTGTAACCATAAAAAGAAAAAATAGGATACAAGCGTAAAGAGATAGGAGGAATAATGTGAACAAAATAGTGGTTTTGAAGCGCCGGTTTAAATACTTACTTATTAAACTATTACGATTAAAAGATCATTCACATAAAGTTGCGCTAGGTTTTAGTCTAGGTTCTGTTGTGAACTTTGTTCCTACCTTTGGATTTGGCCTTATAATATCCGTAGGTTTAGCTAAGTTATGTAAAGGAAACAGCATAGCAGGACTCGTTGGTGGAATGTTTTTTATGTGGGCTTTTCCGTTGATGTTTTATTTGAATACAGTAGTTGGAGGATATATATTTCCACTTGATTTTGATCAAACTTTACTTCAAAGTGCAGATGGAAATTTGGATAATCGACTAGAACTAGGAGCGAAAGTAGGAAAGAATTTTTTAACGGGAATGTTTCTTAATAGCTTTTTGTTTGGAAGTATACTCTATATTGTTAGTTACTATATTATAAATCAGTACAGAGGCTTTCTCTTACACTACATCTCTAAAAAATGGATAATAAAAAAACGTACTAAATAAATGGATTATTAGTTTAATTTCAACCTTTATTTCTAATTGTAAATCAATATAATTTATATAAAAATATAACCATTAACCTGAACATTTCTTCAAAAGGCATAGAGATAAATTAGCCCATAATTGATACCTGTGGTTACCAACTATGGGCTAAGATACAACCTTTGTTTCTGCTTTAAGATGCATATGGAGGAAATAAGGATCTGCTCTCACTCCTTTGTTGAAGATAACACAGTCTGTTTCACCCATTTTTTTCGATTTCTTTGGTCAATTATCCATCGGTACAAACTTTGTATACCTAGTATCAGAGAGATGATGACCCCGCTAGCTGCTAGGATTAATGCAAAGTATTCTACAGGATTGTATGCAAGTATATTTCTCCAGTTGATTCTTCCGATAAAATCATTTACTACAAGCCCCATTCCAAGCATTTGACCTACTACTCAATAAACTCTCTAGAGATTGTTTAGCTTCCTTATATATATCTTTTTTTCTTTATAAGAGTACATTCAGTTTAAAAACTTAAAAACAATAAAACAACTCCACATAAAAATAAGTAGCCATACTATGATAATAATTGAACCTGCAACCCAGTTTTTAGGTTTTTCATTGTGAATGAGCTCTTCTGCTTTTAGTGTGCAGTCCTCTATTACATTTTTAGGCAGCATCTTCAAAGCAATCATAATTCCTAAAGGAACAATGATTATATCGTCAATATAGCCTAAAACCGGTATAAAATCAGGAATTAAGTCGATTGGACTGAAGGCATATGCAACAACACAAGCAGTAAATAATTTGGTATACCAAGATACTCGTTCATCTTTATAAGCTAAGTATAAGATAAATAGCTGCTTTTTTAACTTTTTAGCCCACAGCTTTAATTGATTAAGCATGTTTCCTATTCTCCTTATGGACGGTTTAATATAATGTGAAAATCGGTTTTATTTTTTGTTTAACTGCATGTTTCTTTTATGAGTAAATTCAAAACTATACGAATAACTGATTAATGCAGTCATCTTGATTTGCAGCTAGTTTAGGAACAGCTCCAACAGGAACCCAATAATAGAAAAAGATTAATCCTGCATCTTCCCCTTCAGAATTCACCTTATATTCCCACCTTTCTGCCGTTTCTTCTTGAACTTCTAAATGAAAAACATGTCGTTCATGATACTGACTTTTACTTTCATGATGATAAACGTATGTTTTTATTTTGTTCACCGATAAAAAATCCATTAACCCAGACTCTTCTTTGACCTCTCTATATAAAGCTTCTTCAATTGTTTCTCCTTCTTCTACAGTACCGGCTGGAACTTGAACTCCTGCTTCTGGATAATCTTTGTGTTCGCAAACTAGTAACTCTGTATAGGGCTCATTGAATCTAGTTATGTAAGCCATAACTTTTGTTATCATCGTTTTATCTTGCATATTCGCTTCCTTCTTTAATAGATACTAATTACAAAATTTCTTTTTCAACAAACTTCTTTGGTAAATTACACATACATATGTTGGGTTGGTATAAACTCGCTTTTAAAATCTATGAGATAGACAGGCTATGATTTATTTCCAATCGTTGTTTCTAGATTCAAAAAACCATTTATCGACGTGTAAATTTATGGTAATATTTATGTCATACAGCTCAAGGAGGTTAAAAATGGCTATAATGTACTTGATTGTTATAACTACAGTTGCTTGCTTACTTTTACTTTCATACAAACTGGGCAGAACAACATCCTCTTTAAAATATACAATACCTTTAATTGCAGGAATAGTTAGTCTAAGTGTTGTTGTCATAAGCTATTTTTACGGAGGATTAACTGGTATGGGAATTGGAGTAGTTAATTTTGCTATTTTTATAGGATCAATTATATCTATAATCATCCTATCGTTAAGTGAGATAATAAAAAGTAAAGAAAGCCCCATGAATAAATCTTAGAGCTTTCTTTGCTTTCTAAATAGATTTATTCATATTGTCCTTCTTAAAAATACCTATCAGAAGAGTAACGACTCCGATTAAAAAGAAAAGCGGCAATAATAACATCATTAAACCAACTGCTGCAAAACCATCTCCTTGATTAATACCAAACAGAATAGAAACAACCCATGAAAAGAATGGAGTTATTATTAATATAATAGTCGTTCCCCATACTATATATTTTCTTTTAGCTAACTTTCCTTGGCTTAGTCCACTCGCAAACATAAGACCTAATACTAAAACAGTTAATGCGATTCCTATTGCCATTTCATCCCCGCCTTTCTCATAATGAAAAAGTTTTATCTTTCAACCTAGCCCCAGCTTTTTAGCTCTAATGCTACTATGAATATATTTGTGATGACAAATGAGATTAATCCTTTTTTTATAATGCATAAAAGCCCATTAGACTGACAAGCTATTATTTATGTTAGATACAATCCTTTTTAACTCCTTCAAATCATCTATTACCACATCAGCCTGCGCAAGCTCAGCTTCTTGAGCAAAATCAAAATTACACCCCACTGCCATTAAACCATTATCTCTTGCAGCATTGATATCAGATAGGCGGTCTCCTACTACTGCAGCATGTTTGATATCATATTTTTTTATAATTGTTTTGACTAAATCACCTTTATCGAGGGTTTGGATTTGTTGAATACTAAATGTTTCTGTCACCCAATTATTCAAATCGTAATGGTCTACAATTGCTTCTAAATATTCTTTTAAACCGTTACTTGCTATGTAAATGGAACAATTATTTTCTTTTAAATAGCTAAAGACCTCTTTTGCATTGGGATATAAAGCACCTTTCCCTTTTCTTATATTCTCCACTAAGCTTTTCAAAAAATAGTCATCCGTATACTTTCTCATTTCATCTGAATGAATAGGTAATAAAGCTTCCCATACTTTTGGTAAAGGTACACCCATAATCTCACGATACTTATCAATAGGAGTACTAGCGTCCCATTGATTGATTGTGCGCAAATGGTTAAAGGTATCATCAAGCGATAATTCTAAAATCTTATCTGTTTGAAACAGCGTTCCGTCCATATCAAAAATCAGTGATTGCAACATTAAGTATCTCCCTCTTTCGGCAGTATTAAATATGTATTTATATATAATACCATAAAAAGGAAAACCTACAGTTGTTAAAAACCATAATGAATGTTCTCAGCACAAAAAGCACCTAATCATTTATAGGTGCTCTTTTTAACTTTACATACTTTCTTTGAAATAATAAATGAAAAAGTCGCTGCTATAATAGAACTTAAAAATGGATAATTAAAAGAAAAAATACTGATCGTTGAGCTACTCAAATGCTGTGAAGTCTCAGGTACATATGTAAGTGTAAGAAATAGCCCAGAAACAATTTGAAAAGCAAACAGTAACACTATAAAACTACCAATAAACACTGCATAATTTTTCAAAATGGCTCCTCCAGTACTCTTAATTTATAAACCTCATATTATTTTAAAAATAGGGACACAACGATAAAGCCTATAATCAGTACAGTAATAAGTATACCTAGCCCCTTCCATCCTAAGCTGCCTGCTAAACCAGATAGGTTTCCAGCTTCATTTCTATTAAATGCATCATTCATATTCCCTGCGGGGTTTCTTTTTAACTCTTCGTATTTTAATCTCTCTCTTTTTCTTTCGGGTGTTTCTTTTTCTTCGTTCATTATTACACCACCATTTTTAAAATACTATAACATATTATGGTTAAAATATAAATTAATGGTTTTTGTTAGATCCCTTTTCTTATACTAACTGTACACATTTCTTTTTTTAATAAGTATGAAACACCACGTTGTAATGAAGAAGTATACAGATCTATTTAATATAATTACTATTACAAAAACCTACACCAAAGAGATCCTCTTTATTTAAGGGATCTCTTTAATAACCTTATACTAGATACACATCCTTCAAGTTTTTTTGTGTAAGCTTATTTATGTAAAACATCTTCTTTTGTGATTACTTTTTCATAAATTAATGGTTTAGTTCCTGCTTCTGGCAAAAGATAAATAAAGACAGTAAACGTAAGTTGGAGGGTTGAAACTACACTCAAAAATAGAAAAAGACGTTCCTTGTCCTTAAACCATATTACTAAACATAAGACTAGAGATATTAACGACAAAAATAAAAAAAGAAAAAAGCTATATGAATAAGGAACACCATAATGATAAGAAATATCTAAAAAGAAAAATACTATATAGAGAAGTATAAAAGCTGACGGTACTACTTTAGTAAACGTACTCAATAGGAAAAAACCCTTTCTGTTTATTTGTTTTAGATTTATAGCTCAAACATACTCAATTTACATAAATGAGTACATATTAAAAGCTGCAGCAAAAATGATTATTACTCATCTTAATTATTCATTTTTTGAACCAAAATGCCTCCAACTTTATCCTTGTCATCTAAAGAAAACTCAATATTGAATTTATGATTTTTATCAAAATACCCTACTATTGTTGCTCCGGTATCTTCTCTTTCGTAATAATTTTCTCCATACGCCCTAATAACATCTTTTTTGCTGTCACCAGTATGTATTCCCTTCTCTGTAGCATACTTGTCACTAAGCAAATAATATCTGCTGACTTTATTATCTACTATTTTAAATTCAACATCATACTTTTCTGTACTTTTTCCATAAATGTAGGTAGTGTACGGAGGCTGCTCAGTAACCTCTATAAATTTTGGTTTCTTCCTCAAACAACTTGCTACGTCATATTTAGACCTTCCTATTGATACTGCCTTAACGTTTTCTGATTGAAGGTTTGTGCTTTTGGTGCTTGAATAGTATTTTTCTTTAGGTGTAGAAGATGGATCACAGCTAGCTACTAATAGTAAAACGAGTAGAAAAATAAACACAAAATAATTCTTAATGCGCACTGTTAGACTCCTTTATATCATTTGTTTTTACTCTGGCTCTCAGTACTTTCTAATTTATTAACTATTTTTCTTTTGCATATATAAGTCAATCGAATAGAAAACACTAACTGCAAAGTAATACATGGCAAGTATAGCTAACGTCTCATAGACAGATTCCGCAGCGCTATTTTTCACAAAAGAAAAAACAGTACGCACTACAAAGAAAACGATAGGATAGACTATAAATAGAGAATTAAATTTACGATTGATCATAATAAATAATTCCTTTATTTGGATATTCATAATTATTATAACATATAATTCTCTCTTTTATTTCTCTACATATTCAAAAATTTTTTCGTTTACATAACACCGTTTATCAACAGGACTAAATCAAAAGAAAATCTTATCAGTAGGTCTTATTTTGATTATCTATTCTTTTTGACTTCTTATCTACGATGAATTTTAAATGGCTAATAAAAATTAACAAGCCACAGATAACCATTAACCAGCGCGTAATCCCTTGATGTATAGGATCAAAAAGGTTTAATAAAGCTATTCCCAACCCAGATAACATAGCTAGATAACGTAAGATCAAGCCTAATCCCCCATTTCGGTATTTTATATCTACAATACTATGGCTTTAAACTACTATGAATATCGTATACACCTTTTGTTAACATAAAAGAAATTCTGGCTTTACTTCTACGTAATAAAGAATAAGGCGTGTGCAGCTTATATCTATACGGTATTATTAAAACAAACAGCAGCCCTGTAAATAAAGGAGCAATTATATGAAATTTAATAAGTTAATACCAGAACTATCAGTAAAAGATATTCACAAATCAAAAAAGTTTTATTTAGAGATACTTGGATTTAAACTTAACTATGAACGTACTGAGGACCAATTTACATTTATTTCACTAAACGGAGCACAAATGATGATTGAGCAATGTAATGGTCATTGGGAAACTGCTGAACTTGAATACCCATATGGCCGAGGGATTAATTTTCAAATTGAAGTAGAAAATATAGAGGTTATTTTACAAAACTTAAAGAACCATAATATTTCACTTTTTAGAGACACTATGATAAATAACTATAGTGGCTTTACTCAGAAAGAATTTATAGTTCAAGACCCAGATGGCTACTTGCTAAGGTTTTCTCAGGCTTATTCAATACAATAGTAAAACTGTTTTGATTTATGTTCGTGATTTTATCCCCCTATTCCAAGAGCGAAGAGGATCTCTTAAGCAAAAGATACCTCTTCATTTCTTAATTCATAGCTTTGCACCACACCATGGACAAAATGAAATTCCAATGATGGATGAACCACCATCATGGATAATTAAACCGTATGCCTTATTTGTTTTATCAAATAAGATAAGATTATCTGGACAATCAAACGGATCACTATGAATACCACACGTAAAGTTCGCATGATAATTCATATAATCGCAGCAATGCTTTTTCATTCGTTTTCTCCTTAACTATATGGTCACTATTACTTTTCTCGGTAAACTGAACAGTGTTCATCGGAAATACGATAATTTTCCTTACCGGTTGGAGCCGCTACCTCAACTAATTTATGTCCTAGCCGGTCCCATACCGCTACTGTATGCAAAGATACCCATTTCAGATCTCCTCTAGCAAGACGAAAAGAATAGTACCAGTTTTCAGTCCTTACTAATAAACTTCTATAAGAAAGTTCCTTTTTCTTTAAATTTTTGATTTCCAGCATAAAATCTAACATATTTTCTTCCTTAGGCACTTGAATAATTCGCGCTATAAATGTTCCGTTAGGATTTTTTTTCGTTTTATAAACTTTTTCCCTTTCTATTTCTAACTGTGGCCGCCCCCTCATATTCCTTCCCCCTGTGTATTAACAAATAATCTCAGTGCTAAGTAGAAATCTATAATTGGTTCAGTAATTCTTCTAACTTTTCTTCAATATCAGCTTCTAAATGATTTTTTGACAAATCATACAAAGTGCCTGTCCCTTTAAAATACCCACCAACGTAATACCACAACTGGATGTAATAAACGTATGCATCTTCTTCATCTGTAAATCCATCAAAGTTTATTGCAATCTGGGAACGATATTCTTTTTCTAAACACTGCTTCGAACTTAGATTTGGTAGTTGGTCGCCATCAATATCTCGGCACACCCATATTTTTAAGTTCTGCTTACCATCACGTTCAAATTCACTTCTATATTTGTGCTGAAGACTTTTGCAGTATGCCTCTCCTACTTCTTCCAACTTTACTATATCTCTTTTTAAAGTCTCATTTATTTCACTCTCAGGGACTAAAATGTATTTGTCATCTGCTTCCTGATCCTGTTTATCCATAAATAGCTTTTTCAATTTATCAAACAAGCTTTTCCCACCTATCTAAAAAAAGAATATAAGCATGTTAAATTCGACTAAAGGAATCTCATTTCTTTCCCTGAACTGCGTTTAGTCGCCATAAATAATATAATATCACCTACTTCCTTACAAGTAGATTCTTTTCCTGGAGTGCTGATTTTCTGACATACTTGTAATTCGATATTTTTTACAGTGAGCACATATGTTAAAGTGTAAAGTAGTGAAGCGAAAGGAGTAACGACAACATGGCTCAACGAATCGTCAATATGTTTTTATCTGTTTTAGCTGCTTATGGAACGTTAATTCTAACGAAACACATGAGTATTGCAAATAATATCTTTGTGACACAGATTGTTCGTCTGATCATTTGTGTTGTAGCTGTTATCATTGTGACAGGAATTACTACATACATTTTCAGAAATAAATCTTCTAATAAATAAAAGGGCAGCTATTTAAATAGCTGCCCTTTTTATTTTCCTTAATTCCTATTTTATTTCACCCTATTAAGGTCATGCATACTTTTACGCGTTTAAAGCACGTACAAATTCTTTTGCGAGGCTGATAGTAGACTGTGGATTTTGTCCTGTTAAAAGCTTTCCGTCTACTTCAATATGATCGCTCCAATTATCTTTTGCAATAAACTCAGCGCCTAGCTCACGAAGCTTTGTTTCAAGAAGAAACGGCATGTATTTATCTAACGTTGTATCTTTCTCTTCTGAATCAGTAAACGCTGTAATACGTTTTCCTTTTACAATCGGCTCACCGTTTTTAAGCTTTCCGCCTACAAGAGCTGCCGGTCCGTGGCATACCGCTGCAATTAGCTTGTCGTCTTCAGCAAATTCTGTTAGCAAACGATGTAAGCGCGTATCGTCTGGAAAGTCAAACATTGTTCCGTGCCCTCCAGGTACAAACATACCTGCAAATTCTTGTGAACTTATATCAGCTAATGATTTTGTATTCTCTAAAAGCTTTCCTGCTTCTTTGTCTTCGTCCGTCACATCATCTGTTAAGCTGTTAGGATCCACAGGCGATGTTCCGCCTTTTGGACTTGCTACGACTACTTCGTATCCTTCTTTTTTAAATTCTAAATATGCTTCAGAAAATTCCGTAAGCCAAATACCAGCAAGCTCTCCGTTTTCCATTGTATGTCCATTTGTAACAACCATTAAAATTTTTGAATTTCCTGTCATGATTTACTCATTCCTTTTTCATTTATTATTTACATACATGTATCTTTAATAATTCATTTATCTCTTTGAATATGTTCTCCGGTATTATTTGATGAAAACATGGTAACTTTTTCTTAATAATAAAAAGAACAGGTAAAAATAATGGTGAAATTATACGAAGAAATAAGTGCTTTTTTATAGTTTAAAGATTATACAGAGCATTTTATATACAGTGTGACAAGTCTTCACTTTAAATATTTTCATTTTTTTGACATATACATCTAATTCGATTAATATCTAATTAGATGTATATCGAATTAAAGAGAGAAGGTATTCAGCTATGCAATTAGATAAGTTGGTGAATTACCATAAAGCCGTTGGTGATCCTACCAGAATTAGAATTATTTCACTATTAAAAAAAGGATCTCTTCACGGGCAAGCAATTGCTTACAAACTGGGGTTACAGCCTTCAACTATCACTCATCATATTTCAAAGCTAAGAGATGTAGGAATTGTTTATCAAAGAAGACAAGGGAACATTGTTTATTTTTATCTAGACCTTGAAAGACTTGAATATAACTCGAAGGCTATTTTAAGTATTGGAGAGGATTCGATGGAAAATCAAGACAACCATTTACAGGATAAAGACAAATTATCTATTGTTAAAAACTTTATAAATAGTGACGGTACTTTAAAAATCATTCCAAGTCAAAGAAAGAAAAAGAACGTGATATTAGCCTATTTAATACGTGATTTACAGCACGGAAAAACGTATCAAGAAAAAGAATTAAATGAACATATTAAAAAATATCATGAAGATTATGCAACGATTCGCAGAGAGTTAATTATGCAGCATTTTATGTATAGGCAAAATGGAGAATATGAGTTAAATCCGAAAGAGATGTGGCCCGTTATTTTTTAAAATGAGCGTAAAAACGTTCATTTTTTAACCTTTCTAATTCGATATGTATCTAATTAACATGTGTTATTTCAAATAGAATTAAAGTAAAAATGTAATTTCCAAAATGAAAAAAGCCAACGTTTTGGTAAGCATGTGACATTAATTTCATTCTCCTATATGCTGGCACAGCAGCCATATTAGTTTGCTTACTGCTTACCCTAAAAGCATCTGCTTTGAAAAAAATCATAAAACCTCTGTATGCAATAAGGATTATCCTCTACCAGTTAAATTAGTGAATAATCCTTATCATACTTTATTTATCTTTTAAAAAACTATAAAAGTGTTTTAACCATAATAAAGTCTATTTGTTCTTCGTCTCCCATATAAAACGAGTGAGATCCAGTTTGAACAAATCCCTGTTTCTTGTAAAAAGCAATCGCATTTTTATTTTTTTCCCACACGCCTAACCACATTTTCTTTTTATTAAGTGTCGTTGCTATCTCTACTGCTTTATTAAATAAATGTTTACCAAGCCCTCGTTTTTGAAAGCTGTTACCTATATAAATTCTTTCAATTTCAAGCGCTTCTTCCCCCATCTCTTCAGATTGAGCATCATCCGTATTAACCTTTAAATAACCTGCAATTTCATGATTAACATACATAAAAAAGAATTGCGAGGACGTATTTGATAGTTCTTTTTCTAACTGTTCGACTGTAAATGCTTTTTCTAAATAAGCTTTCATGTTTTCAGGTGAATTTTGATCTTTAAACGTTTCATTAAATGTTTTGTAGCTAATATTTTTAAGGTGATTTACATCTTCAAGAGTACATTTTTTTATATCCATCATCACTGACATGCGCCTCTCCTTTATATCCTCAATAATTTCTCTTATTTCCTTTTTTGACAAACTCCCAGTCTGTTTCTATATTTTTCCTTACTCTTTGAACCAGCTTAAGAATGGTATCTGCTTCTTCCTGGGTAAAACCTTCTAATGCCACTTTATCAGAATAATCATTTTCTCTTTTTATAAACGGATATACGTTCTTGCCCTTTTCAGTAGGAAAAAGGTTTTTATTTTTTTTATTGTGGAGATCGTCTTTCTTCTCAATAAAACCATTCATTTCAAGCTTTTTTATAGCCCGAGCCGCTGTTGTTCGATCTACTTTTATCATCTCAGCTAACTTTTCTTGAATGATTCCGGGATTTTCACATATTCGCACTAAATACAAATACTGCCCCTTAGACAGGTCATACTCTTTAAATTCTATATTACTAATCGAATCCAATGCTCTTGCTATCATTCCAATTTCACGCAGAATTTCACTCATAAATATCTCCTTCGCACATATTTTTGTTGCAAATACAATAAAAATAATATACGTTTAATGTACCTGAAAATAGTTGCATTTGCAACAAAAAATAATGAATAAAGGATCTGATTACAGTGAAATATGTTGTTTATGCAGGAGGAATTTTACTATTAACTCTGGGAATTGCTTTGACGATCCAATCCAACCTAGGAGCTTCACCTTTTGATGCACTTTTAGTTGGACTATCCCTAAACGTAGGTCTTAGCGTTGGAAGCTGGGAAATGATACTTGCCAGTGTTTTAATTTGCGTCAATGCTCTTTTAAGCAAACAAAAGCCGGAAGTACTGGGACTGTTGACCGCATTCATTACGGGTCTTGGTATTGATATATGGCTTTTTTTATTAGAGAGTTGGGCTCCCTTTGAGATATGGTACAGCAAATTATGTTGTTATGGAATTGGTTTAATCATTATAGGTGTAGGAACCTCTGCCTATTTACATACAAATTTTGCACCCATTCCAATTGATCGCTTAACATTAATCATACAAAAACTAGTTAAAACAAATTTATTTCTCGCAAGAACATTGATTTACTTCACATTTTTACTAGCTGCAATGATTTTAAACGGACCAATTGGTGTTGGAACGTTATTAACCGTGTTTTTAGGCGGCGTGCTGCTTAATTTTTTTATGCCCATTACTAAAAGAGCATTAGACTGCATTTTAACAAACTCTCGTATATCACAAAATCATACTAAAGATCATAAACGCTCCATTACATAACTGAAATAGAACGTTTATGTACAATCATCATTCACATATAAAAATCGGATCTCCAGTTAGAGATCCGATTTTTATATGTGATTAGTTTACACTATTTACTTTGCTTCAGCTTTAATAATAAAAGGCAAGCGCTCCAATATCATAAAATCTCTGTACAGGAAACTCTTCTTTGCAAGAGATAATGTTAAAAGAACTTTGTTTAAGCTCTTCTATTACTTTCTTTAAATTCCAATTGCAAAACTCTTTATTTATTGGAACCCCTATACATTCATTGATTCGTGAACAGTCTAACCCTCCCACTTGCTGCGTGAAAAACGTGCCTTCCTTTGACAAAATCCTTCTTACTTCTGAAGCACAAAAAGATTCGTGCTGGTTCAAAATCAAATCAAATGTATCATCTTTAAACGGTAAGTTTTCGTCTTCAGTTCGTTCAACAACTTTGACACCAAGCGGTTCTAAACGTTTTTTAGCGATTGGAACGTTAGGTTTTTATCCTTCTGTAGTATACATAACGCGAGGAAAAGGCTGTAACAAAGATAAAAATTCTCCTCCTCCTGTTCCTATATCTAAAGCGACATTAGAGTTTTGAATAAGACGAAAAGCTTCACTTCCGTATGACCACGAAAGCATGTCGCTATCCATATGACCAGTACGAGTAATAATAGAAAAATCCCATCCAGTAAAATCAACGTTTGTATTGTTTACAGCGTTTAAAAAATGTTTGTCCGTTATCATATTAAACTCCTCCTTTTTATAGCTAGCATTAATCATCTATCCTAAACTAGTAAAAGGCGGACCACGGACATATAGACAGCGTTGTTATGTTTCATGTGCTAACGTATTCACACTAACCGCTCCTTTATTAAAATTACGTATGCTTCATTTGCTTGTCCATTCATATGTAATATCGGGTAATTGCTCTTCGTTTTCACATCCTCTTTTTATAATACTGAAGCCGTGTTTCTCGTAAAACCTCTGGGCATTTTTATTTCGTTCGAATGTACGTAATATTAATTTTCCATTTGATTCTGTCTTGGCTCTTTCGAGTAAAAGCTGTCCGATTCCTCTTCCTTGATAATCTACATGAACGTACAGCTGGCTAATTTCATCAGCATGATAAGCAATCATTCCTACTATTTGTTCATCCATTAACGCTAATTCAATTTTATAGTGTGCTGACAATATATGATTTAAAAAATAGACATGACAGTCAAAACTGTGCATTTCCATTTGTTCAATCGCTTTTCTTTACTATCTCTCCACATTTTTACCGTTGCCTCAGCAAATTGAGGATGATAGTGAACAATATCAACATTAAAATGGGCCATACATTTTCCCCCTTCCCTGTCATAGTGCTATTTGTATTTTCAATGTCGTTATCTAAGCTTGAAGCTTCTCAAAGTCTTGCTTTAATAAAGAATACATATACAAATCATCAAATTTCCCACCCGTAAATTCGTAGCTTCTTAATAGACCTTCTTTTATAAAGCCATGCTTTTTTATTAATTTTTGTGAAGCAGCATTAGCGGGCTCTATTAATGCTTCAATTCTCCGCAAATTTAAATGTGTAAAACCATATTTTATAACGGCGCCCAATGCCTCATTAGCAATCCCATTCCCCCAGTAATCTTTGCTTAGCTCATATCCAATTTCTGCACGGTAATGGTTATGAACTCTATTAAGAAATCCGCAGCTGCCAATAATGTCATCCTGTTCTTTAAGAGTAATACCCCATCTTATTCCAGATTTTTCGTTTAAGATTGATTTATACCACGCAATCTCATTTAAAGCATCTTCAACCGTTTTAAAAGGCTCTAGTCCGTAGTGTTTCATTACTTCTTTATCAGATAAGTATTTTAAAATATTGCTTGCGTCTTCTGTTTCAAATTCCCTTAGGGTAAGCCTTTTTGTTTTAATGACGGGAAAATAATTTGACACCTGTACCTTCCCTCCTATTATTCATTAACTAAACGGATCTTTTCTCACAGCTTTATCTAATTTAAATAACCGCTAATAAGAAATTTCTTTTATTATTACTGAATTCCTTTTTAATACTAAATATTTGTCGAGAAATGAGTAAAAAAAGCACGTATAACTTCATTTTAAAATCAGAACCTTCATTTCTTTTATATTTGTTAGTTATAAAAATTAAAGGAATGAAAGCTAGTAATGAAGAATTCTTTTCTAACTAGTCTAAATGAGATAATAAGGAGAAAAAGATGAAGCTGTATGGTGATTTTAAAAAAGAAGATTGGCTAAATGTATTAAAGCTATCAGAAAAAGAGCTGCCTAATGCATTTATTATTCATGGTGAGTGGGTATTTCAAGATAATATAAATTTATGGAAAGAGATCTTATCCACTGATGTGCATATGCCTAAATGGAACACGGTAATAGGTAAGTTAAATAACAGAAATATAGGATTTGCAAATGTGTATGGCAGTCCGATGGCGTCAAACATCGTACATCAATTTGCCGGCAGCGGAACCGACTTATTTATTCAAACGGGATATTTTGGAGGCTTATCTTCCACTGTACAATATGGAGATATCTTAATTGTATCTGCAGCAAAAATGCAGGATGGCGTATCACACTGGTATTTACCAGAACAAACGCTTGTGGAAGCTGACAAAGAGCTAGTGGAAGCCGCCTGTAGATATTGTGAACAAAAAGGCTACAGCTATATAAAAGGACATACGGTCAGTATGGGTGCCATGCTGATCGAGACGCATGACATGGTAAAGGAATGGTCGCTTGCAGGTTTTCTCGGTGTGGATATGGAGACAGCTACTACTTTGGCCATTGCTCATAAATTTAATAAGCGCGCTGTCGGCTTATTAAATTTATCAGACCACCTTCTTCACGGCGACACTCTTTATTCGTATACAAAGAACAGAGAGTTAATGGAAAGTGAAACTGATAAAGCAATTCGCGATGTAGCTCTTTATTTAAGCAGTACATATTAAAATAGTGCAAAGAAAACAAGATAACTGGGCAGTTATCTTGTTTTCTTTGTTTCCTAGCTTTTTACATCTGAGGTCTATAGCTTGTGTATAAAGAGGAGCCTCTTTGTTATCAGCATTTAGATTTTTATTTGTTTATTGTTTAAACCGGCTTCCAACGTATCACACAGTGCTAATTTATAATTGATTCGTTCTAAATGCAGATAGGTTTGTGCCATGTCTGCTTCCACTTTCTTTTTATGCTGAAGCATCATGTTTCTACGTTCGCTAATTGTACTTTCGCCTTTTTTATATGACTCTATATACTGCTTAATCTCGGCAAGCGGCATCCCTGTTGCACGTAAAGCTAAAACAAACTTGACCCACTCGATATTCTGGTCGTTGTATAGAAGCTGATCATGTTCATTTCGTTCGATAAACGGTAAAATACCTTTCTTTTCGTAGTATCGCAGAGTGGGCGCAGACAGCCCCGTTTTTTTGCGTGTCTCTCATTCTCATTATATAAGACATTAAGAAGCATTCAGCACTTTCTGCTCCTTTTTTTCCTTCTCTTTAATTAGTAAGACACCTAACAACCCCATCATTGAAAACAAAATGGGAATCATAAAAGCATAATGATAACCAACATGCAGTGAACGCTCGGGGAATAAATCCAGGACATTTCCGAAAATACTAGGTAATAATACGGCGCTTAAAAAGCCTCCCATATTGGCAAAACCTGATACAACTCCTACTTCTTTTAGTGAGAAAGATTGACGTACTACGGCAAAAGTCAAAGCACTTGCGCCGTTTCCGAAGCCGATGATAAAAAGCAAAATAACGACTAGCATGAATGAAGGTTTCACGCCGGAAAGTAATAACCCAGTCCAGCTAAACACCACAATAAGATGAATAAGTGAATAAATTTTTTTAATGGAATTTAACCTGCTTGATATCCAGCTGATTAAAGGTCCGCCAATCATAGCGCCAAACAGACCATACATAATAAGCTGACTTGCATCAGCGCGAGATAAATGGAACACATTCATTCCATAAGGAACTCCCCAAGAACCAATAAAACCGATATATGTACCAACTACACCAAAATGACAAAGAAATGTTGCCCAGGCTTGGCGAGTCGTCATCACTCTCCTTAGGATCGCCCATACACTTTCCGGAGTCTTAACAGAGGATTTATTTGTTTTAGCATCATCTTGAAATAATCGTTTAGGTTTTACCACCAAAACGACATAAAGCAGGTAGGATACCGCCATTAAAACTAGACCTATGCTAAGAAAGGGAACTCTCCAGCCTGAAAATGAAATCCACATAGACAAAGGCACGGTAGCTGATAATGAACCTACACTTCCTACCAGCCCAATTAAACCTAATAGCTTTACAAACTCATTTCCCTTAAACCACTGACTTAAAATTAACACTAAATTGACAAAAATCATGGAGTCTCCCGTACCGACTAGTAAACGAGAGAAAATTAACACATATTCGTTAGGAGACGTGCTGTAGATAAGACTTCCTATTCCCGTTAAAAGCGACCCTATAATCAAAAATCGATTGGGACCGTATCGGTCAGAAAGTAAACCAATAGGAATCTGAAGACCTGCATATGCTAAAAATTGTATACTAGTCATTAATCCTATAACAGACGCTGAAACGTGAAAATCTTTCATTAACTGTTCTGTAATAAGTCCAGGGGCTGTTCGTTGACTGACAATCAAATAATACGCTAATAAAGCGGTTCCAAAAACAACCCATCTGTAGCTACTTTCCTGTTTGTTCATTTTGACAGATCCTCTCATGTATAATTTTTCTGCGTAGAAATGCTGGTGGAAAATGTTTAAGAGATGAAGATATTGATAGAATGAAGGTCTGTTTGATAAATAAGGCGCTATTGCGGACAGCTCTTCTTTTTATCCTTGTTTTTCCTTTCTATTATAATTTTAAGTTTTTAAAGGTGATTTTTCAATGAGGGATGTAATCTTGTAATATACCTTTTGCAATTTCTTTTCACTATTAGATATCCAAGTTAAAGTCGTTCTCGCCATTTTTCGGGTGTAAAAAACCTTAATAATGACCCATAAATAACCTATATTACACATAGAGCTTTTAAAAAAAGCCTTCTTTCACTATTTTGCCGGTGTTCAATAAGTTGGTATAAAACTTGCATGTTCATTTATGAATACTTATTAAAGGAGGAGAACTTTATGAAAAAAGCTGAACGTAAGAAAAGTATTAAAAAGCAGGTCATTACTTGTGCTGTTCTCGCGGCATCTCTTTTACTTCCAATCTCCACTTCCGCTGCTTCTGCACCTTATACGCTTTATCAAGTCGGAAGTACTGCAGACAAAGCTACTAGTACAAGCTTCGGACAAGTCTATATGGGCGGAAGCATCGATGTAGATGAAGCATTCAAATGGATGATTCAAAAGGCAAACGGCGGAGATTTCTTGGTTATAAGAGCGACGGGTACTGACGCCTATAATTCATATATCTATGACCTCGCCAAAAGCATAGGTAAGCCCCTTAACTCTGTTAGCACAATTGTTGTCGATGATTTAATAAGAGCAGGTTCAGACTCTTCTTTAATTGACAAAATTAACAAGGCAGAAGGCATCTTTTTTGCTGGAGGCAATCAAGCTGATTACGTAGATTTCTTAGAAGGATCCCCAGCTCTTACAGCCTTAAATAATCGTATTAATCAAGGCATTCCTTTTGGAGGAACAAGTGCCGGCACCATGATTCAAGGTGATCACGTTTATGACTCTATCTCAGCAGGCTCTACAACTTTAGATTCGAAAACAGCGCTAAACAATCCCTATAGTTCTCTTATTTCTTTTACAGATTATTTGATTCAAACCCCGCATAATAATAACATTCAAACAGACACTCATTTTGAACAACGAGATAGAATGGGACGCTTTTTAACATTTCTTGCACGTAATATCCAAGACGGAGAAGAAACTGGAACAAGCGCCAAAGGAATTGCTGTTAATGAACAGTCAGCGCTTCTGGTAGAAAAAGATGGTTCAGCTAAAGTAGTAACACAGCCAGGCTCTACAAACGCAGCTGTTTATCTAGCTAAAACGAATAAGGCGCCTGCTACTTGTATAAGCGGTCAGCCGCTGACGTTTAATAACGTTTCTATCTATAAACTATTTAATGGCAGCACTTTTAATCTTTCCACTTGGACAGGTTCTGGAGGGTTAGCTTATACTTTAAACGTAAACGGCGGTGTTATTACTTCCTCTACAGGAAAAGTATACGGAGGAAATCAGCCGTAAACGCCAAGTCTATGACGACACTATTTTATAGAAAAGGGAAACTTGATTAGTGAAGTTTCCCTTTCTTCCGTATATTAAGGATTGATTAAGTGCTGTTTTGTTTTTAAATGATATAGATAATGCAGTCCTTTTTCTGTTATTTTCGTTCCTGCTCTGCCTCTGCGTTTTATAATATACTCTCTTTCTTCTAGTACATCCAAACGATTTCTCACCTGCTGTTCTGTAAGAGTAAAGCCTTTTAAATGCTGTGTAATCCACTTTCTGCTTGCTGCTTTTCCTGTATCATTACACTGCTTTATCGTTTCTAACAGAGCGTGATTTTCTTGAAGTTCGATCAAGTCAACCGATTCATTTTCAATTTCATGTAAAGTATGCTCCTCCTTTTGACTACTAAGCCTATACTCTACGTCTTTTGCTTTCACTTCGTTTTCATCGCAGACAGTAAGCAAATACTCGATGACTCCTTTTAATTCTCTTATGTTTCCTAGCCATTCGTATTCGATAAGCAGCTTCATCGCTTCTGGATGGATATGCGTCCACGTTTTTGATTTAGAAATAAAATGATGAATCAGTAAAGGAATATCGGTTCTTCTATATCTTAAAGGAGGAATCGTTAAAGATAATACGTGTAAACGATAGTACAAATCTTCTCGAAACAACCCTTCTTTCATTTTATGTAGTAAATTGTTGTGAGTAGCTGCTATTATTCTTACATTGATCGGAATAACTCTTGTCCCTCCTACCCGTCTAATTTCTTTTTCTTGAAGCACTCTTAAAAGCTGAGTTTGTAAACGCGGACTGATATCGTAGGGTAAGAACCCGGCGCCTTAAGACCTCTCGGTCTTAGGTTTCCGAGAACTCCCCCCCGAACCGTACGTACCCCTCTCAAGGTATACGGCTCTCCATCTTTTCAGTCTAGCTTCCCATTATGCAGGTCATGATGACACTTTCGACAAAGTACCATCGTTTTACGACTTCTTGCTATCATCTGTCTTTCCCATTTCTTTTTCCCTTTAAGGTTCTTTAACTTTCGAACATGATGAACTTCCATTGAGCCTTCTTCAGCCTTACACCATTCACATTGATTAGCCATCAACCTTTGGATAAGCGATGTTCGGGATTGGTATGATACTTCCGAAGGAAGTTTTTCTATATCCTTTTTAGTTATAGGAGCTTTATTCCTACGAAATCCCTTATCATAAAGCACTTCCGTTTTCTTACCGGACTTTGTCATATAACTGACTTGGAATATTCCGTTCACCATAAATTTTTGTTTAGCTTTACCTAAGGTAGTACGGTACTTATTTGCTAAGGTTTTGTACATAGAATATTCAAGAAGATACTTATAACTGTTTAGATGGCACACATTAACTGCCAGTTGGTAATATTGATAGGTTCCACGTATCTGGGCGTTATAGTTTCTTAAAATCTCAAGAGGAACCAATTTAATTAACTCTGGACGGTGCATTGGTTTCCATTGACCTGTCTTTTGGTTGACCTTTATTACCCCTTTTTTAAACAGGCGACTATAAACAAGATCAGTAGGCATATATAGTTCACATTTTAACGAGAATGCTCTTGTTTTTATTCCATCGCTTCGTCGTTTAGAGTGAAAATCTCGCAAAACTTTAACGTCATATCCTAAAAATCGAGCCTTATGCCTCGTATTTGTTATAAGTGTTTTCTCCTCGGATAATGTTAGCTTAAGTTCTGATTTCAAGAAATTAGCAATGTCTTTTTTTACCTTGTACGCATCTTCCTTGCTTCCAATAACTCCAATGAGAAAGTCATCTGCATATCTAACATATTGGATTCGTTTATAATTCTCATCCATCGGATATCGTTGAGGAATACGTTCTCTTTCAGCTAACAACTCATGTACCTTATTGGTTAATTCTTTTTCCCGTACTTCATCTATTTCCTTGGATTCCCTCAGTTCTTTCTTAACCCTGTTTATTTGATGTTGTATTTTAGAATAAGCTGGGTTTATCCTTCTAACTTTTCCTACATCAAAAGTTGACTTATACCGATTTATAAAATTATCTAACTCATTTAGATAAATATTTGCTAGTAAAGGGCTAAGAATACCACCTTGTGGTGCACCACTAAACGTTTTATGAAACTTCCATTCCTCTAAATATCCGGCTCTAAGGAACTTCCATATAAGCGAAATAAATTGTTCATCATCTATCCTCTTCCTTAGGGTATGGATAAGGATATGATGATTAATATTGTCGAAAAAACCTTCGATATCACCTTCAATGAACCATCTACTCCCAGTAAAGGTTCCTTTGACCTGAATTAGTGCTGTATGGCAACTTTTTTCAGGGCGAAAGCCATGAGAGAACTTACTAAAGGTTGGTTCATAGATGGATTGTAATAGGTTTTTGATGACTTCTTGAACTAACTTATCTTCTACGGAAGGTATGCCCAACGGACGCTTTTTTCCATTTTTCTTTGGAATATAAACTCTTCTTACTGGTTTTGGTTGGTAAGAATAATCTCGTAACTTATCAATTAGTGCTGAGATTCTTTCTGTAGACATTCCGTCAATGGTCTTTCCATCTGTTCCAGCAGTCATGTTTCCTTCGCTGGCGTATATATTTTGATAGGCATCAAGAAAAAATAATGGGTTATACAGATTTCGATATAATTTTTTGTATTTATATCCTGCTTTGTTACTGTGAGATGCTAGATTTCCTAATACGATTTTTGGGCTTCGCAAGAGCCTCACGCCCCTTCCCAATTTAATATTAGTCGAAAAGACTGTTCTCCTTTGCCTTGTACGAGGCTTTCCCTCGCTCTGACTACTACGAGAACTCCGTTACCATATTGGATTTTCATGAGCCACATACCTTGCTTTTTACACTTGGTATCATCCTCAATAGCCTCCTTACGAGGCGTTCCAAGTTAGGTAATCCCCATTTAGTACATATAGAAACTAGACTAATTATGATGTCGGATGCCACTTTCGTCCGTTACTTGTTATCCAAGTTAGCCAGTCTTTGGTCTGCCATACGTATCACGTATGTTCAATGGAAACTTTGGCAATATTTCCATTCTTGACTGCGAAGCGTTTCAATGACCCTTCACTTCGGGCGACGATACTCCACTTTGGACTATGGTTCACGCAGTTTAGCATTCATCCTTATTCATAACATTTTTTACCTTGCCCCTCAGTCGTACCTAGGTCACTTTGGTAACTTAGGGCTTTCCTTGCATGCTCTGGTCCCCTCCGGGTTTCCCCTTGTGGGTAAGCAAGGCGGTAAATGGGTTAAGCGCAGACTCCCATCTCTTGTCTAAGGAGATTCTCTATATGCCCGTATGGGCGCACACCAATTTCATCCAGGAAGATCGTACCTTTATCAGCGCTCTCAAACAGCCCTTTTTTGCCACCTTTTTGGGCTCCTGTAAAACTGGCTTCTTCATACCCAAACAGCTCACTTTCTAGCAATGTATCGGTCATGGCACTGCAATTTACGGCAAGAAACGGTCCGTTTTTACGTGTAGAATGATTGTGGATAGCCTGAGCAAACAGCTCTTTTCCTGTACCGGTTTCTCCTTGAATTAAAATAGGGTACTCAGTAACCGCCATTTTCCGGGAAATTTCAATCGTTTTAAGCAAAGCTGGGTGTTCTCCGATAATATCTTGATAATTATACTTAGCAGAAAAGCCGTTTTTTCTAAGTTCTGACTGCGCTTTTCCTTCTATTTCAACAGCTTGATTCACACTTTTAAACGTTGCTACCGTAGTATTGCTTTCCTGAATCATAGACTTATAGATAACCATTTCGTATCCGTTTACGTTAAAGTACTGACTTTTCTCGTCGGACGATGTAATAAACTCCACAAGGCCTTCGTTAGAAATGACATGTTGAATTTCACGATCTACAACATCAGAAGAAGATAGCTGAAACAATGATTCTAACCTTTTATTAAATAACGTAATTCTTTTATTGAAATCCACGGCCAGGATCCCATCTTCTACTACATTTACAACACTCTTTACATGGAGGTGAAGTTCTTTCATTTGCCCTTCTGCTTCTATTAGCTTTTTTTGCAGCTCAATAATATTTCGTAAATAGCGATCCCAAATAATTGAATGATTAGACTGATTAAAACCAAATGATTTTATAAGTTCAAAAATGGTCGCCATATCAAAAAGCCTAACGCCTATATCAATTACATGTTTTACATATGGCGGACATAAGTGAATCTCACCCGGAGAAACAGCAACTTCCACACCTTCGTAATAGGTCTTTTGCTTTTTAAAAGGAATAAACTGAACATGATTAATACCTACTTGATAGAGAGATTCTATTAATTTAAGGGTTTCTTTATCGTCATCGTTTACAATTAATACTTTTGTATGGGCGGGGATTTGCAGCAATTCATTTATATGCTTATGGTGAATCGTTCTATTCCCTACAATTTCATGTGCATGCTGAACGTCTAATCTGTCCTTCATTTCGTGCTTTATACTCTCTGATGAGTAGAGGACAACATCGCCATCAATTTCCCCCGGTAATTCTTCGTCAATCGCAAAGCATTCAATAAAAATGTAATCGTCTAGCAACTCTTTTAATTGATCGTGCAAAATGATTCTAGTTTGCTTGCTTCCTGTTATTAAAACTAATTTCTTTTTCATCGTATGAACACCTTTCTACAGGCCTTTAAATTTGCTTGCCTTCAGAGATTAGTCTTGGAATACTGTACCTATCATTTTATACGTTGCCCTGCATTTCATCTAGCGGACGTTTGTCCCTATTGTAAATAAAAATAAGTAGAAAAAAGTGCCTCCGCTTTAATAGGTGGAGGCACAATATGCTAAAGTGCTAGATGCATTGAATTACTTTCTTTTCATCTAATATCTACATCTATTGGTTTGATATCTAAGGCTACCTTTACAATGGAGTAATCGTCTTTTTGACCGTCTGTATAAGCCCAATAACCATTGCTTTCAGCACTTTTTCGGAAGGTAAGCTCAAAACCTTTGTTTTGGTTAAACGCATAGCTCTTTATTTCTTTACTCTGAGCGTTATCAACAAGATCGTAAGCTAAAAACTTTCTTAGTACACCGTGCGGAGAGAAAAGACCTGTATTTGGTCCAACTTTTTCACTGTAGTATTCATTTTTTCTAGTAGATGTTTTAGCTGGGTTTATGACGATTTCTTTTGTTGTGAGATTTACTTTGTCGCCTGGAGTGATACAAGAGATAAGAATATTTTTGTAGTCACTCGGAAATTTGTCATTTGCCTGTACCTTCGCTAAGTCAACTAGCGTAATACCGCCTCTTCCCACAACTTCTATTTGTTTTTCTTTATTATTTACCACCATAGCAGTATCTTCATCAATTCCGTATGAAAGCTGATTTTTATTTCCTTTTTCATATGCTGTTGCAATAAGACGTCCGAGTCTTGCTTTGTTGTCAAAATGCTGATCTACAAGACCGTATTGGAAAAAGCCAAGACCTTTTTCCAAATAAGCAGGCCCGCCTTCTTGCTGATTCATATCATCATATGTGTTTGTAAATCCGTATGAAAGCGCTCCGTAGCTATCTCCGCCTGCGAGCATAGTATTACTCATAATTGCCGCGCCGGCGCTCGTACCGCCAAGTACTGCCCCGTTTTTATACGTATGCCATATAGCTTGTAAAACTTTTGAGTCCGAACCATTTTCATTACGCAAGGAGCCCGTAATCAAGGTTTGATCTCCTCCTACAAACCAAATGCCCGTTAGCCCTTTAACTTTTTGCGCTAGTTTATCACTGTTCATATTTGTTTTCCAAGTCGACTCATTTTCAGAAGTTCCTTTAAAGTCATGGTTCGAAATAGGTAAAATCTCTATATTTTCTGCTTTCACTCCGTATTTAATTAAATCACTTTTAAACTGATTAGAAGAGTCGAACTTAGTACTCGCTGCAGGCACAATTCCTATTTTGGCTTGTTTTCCTCCTGCAAGATTAATAAACTTGTTATACACGCTTGAATTGCTGCTGCCAAGCGCTCCTCCTGCAATTAAGAGATTACCTTTAATCGAATCGTATGCAGGACTTTCAGATGAAGAAAAAGTAGGTTTTTTATACGTTAAACTAGTTTTTCTATCCGGTTGGAATTTGAAGGTTTTGGGCGTAATATCCATTTTGACATTTACAATGGAATAGTCATCTTTTTGTCCGTCAGTATATCTCCAGTAGCCGTTTGTATTATTGTCCTTTTGAAAAGCAATTTCATATCCCGACCCTTTACTGTCATAAACATAGCTTTTCGCAGATTTCATCGATTCATTGTCAACAAGAGAATAGGATAAATAAGCCTTTAATCTTCCATATGGCGTAAAAACACCCGTAGCAGGCAGTGCGTTAAACGAGTAATATTCAAATCCCTTCGTTTCTACTCTCTCTTTTGGAAATTCAAATGACTTTAAATGATAGTTAATTTTATCTCCAGGAGATAAGTAACTAACCTTTATATTCTCTAATCCCGAACGAGCTTTCTGCTTAGATACAAGCTCAGCTTTGCTCATATCCAAGACGGCTACTCCGCTTCGTCCAACAACTTCAATCTTTTGATCTTTATTGTTAACGACCATAGCCGTATCTTCGTCCACACCGTATGCAAAGTTTTTTTCTTTGTCACGTTCAGAAGTATATGCAGCTACTGCAAGTCGCCCAAGTCGTGCTCGTTCATCCATGTGCTGATCAATTATGCCGTGTTGGAAAAACCCCAGCCCTTTTTGAATTGATAGAGGCTCGTACTCTTTTTGACTGCGTTGGTTTTTGCTTACATGTTTATTTTCCTTGTTTTCTAAACTGTCTTTTAACGCTCCTAGACTGTCTCCTCCTGTAATCATGACGTCACTCATAATTGCAGCTCCTGCACTTGTGCCTCCGATTACTGCTCCTTTACGATATATATCCCAAATAGCTTTTAACGCTTCAGAATCACTTCCATTATTTTGACGAAGAGAATCCACAATTTTGGTTTGATCTCCTCCAACAAACCAAACTGCCGTTAGTCCTTTAATCGTACGGGATAACTTCTTATCATTTACTTGATTCTTCCAGGTTGATTCGTCCTTTTGTGTATCAGAAAAATCGTGATTTGAAACGGGAAGAATTTTAATAGAATCTGAGTTTGCTCCGTATTTTACGAGGTCTTCCTTAAACTTTTTAGAAGACTGCAGCGTTGTGCTAGCAGCTGGAATAATCCCTACTTTTGCTTTTTCTTTTCCTCCAGCAAGCGAGAGAAACTTTTCATAGATTTCGTGATTAGATGTCCCTATACCTCCGCCTGCAATAACAAGGCTGCCTTTAATGTCTTCAGTATTTTCTTGTGCTTTTGCAAGCAGCGGTGTACTCAAAGAAGAAAGTAATGTAAAGCTGATAAGACATGAAACAAGTTTCTTTTTCATTTAAAAGATCCTTTCCACGCAAATTTTAATATCTTTCTCTGACTAGCTCGTATTCTTTCTCGATACTTTCGTTAAATGATGTTTAAAACCTGTTATTCAAACGTTCCTTTCACAACAGGGACACCGTCTTTTACCATTACTTTACCTTGAGCAAAAACTGTTTTAATTGTTAGTGTCTCTTTGTCTAAAAGGACTAAATCTGCATCTTTTCCAGGTTGAATATGCCCTTTATTGGACAGTTTTAATACTTTGGCAGGATTAGAAGTAATGACTTGAAGAGCTGTTTCTAACGGCACTGATTCTTCTAATACTGCATCTCGTACTTCTTGAAATAAAGAAGACACTTTTCCAACTTGAAGCCCTTTATAGTCTCCGTTATCATCAAAAAACGGCAGGCTCGCTTGTCCATCGGATGAGAACGTAATGCTCGAGATTGGAACTTCTTCTTCAAGCATGATACGTAACCCTTTACTGCACTTAACTTCGCCTTCTTCTAAAAAATATGGAATGGTACTAGTTGTAAAATCTACATAGCCACCTCGTTTTGCAAATTGAATTCCTTCTTTAAACAGTTCTTCATTTCGATTAATATGTGTAGGATGAAACTGACGAATTGGCAGATCTGTTTCATCTGCGATTTGATTTAATAAAGATAATTTCCGTTTTCCATCCCCTACATGAACTTCTAATATTCCGGCTTTCCCTGATAAAATCCCTCCATTGCGGGCAGCAGAAGCCGCCTTTACCAGTTCTTCAAATGTCGGTTCAGAGGAACGGTGGTCAGAAATGGCAATTTCACCTACTCCGATAATTTCATCAATTAAAATAAGATCTTCTTCGATGCTGGTAGTTAACGTTTTTACTGGTATTTGATAAGAACCTGTGTGAATGAAACAGCTAATCCCTTCTTCTTCTAATCCTCTTGCTTTGGCCAGAAGATTTTCCATTCTTCTTGTTGTACCGTCTGTTCCAAGTACACCTACAATAGTTGTAACACCGGCAGTCGTTGCATCGGTTAACATTAGTTCAGGAGTGCGTGTTTTATATCCACCTTCTCCTCCTCCGCCAATAATATGAACATGTGAGTCAATGAAGCCTGGAGCTATAATGTGATTAGCCGCGTCTACAACATCAATAGGAATGGACGTATTTAAATGCTCAATATAATCTTTTATAAGGATGATTTTGCTGTCTGCAAGTAATACGTCTTTTTTTCCTAAAGGCTGTGGTGCATATACTTCTGCGTTTTTGATTAAGGTTAACAACTTCTATTCCTCCTACTAGTAAGCTCGACTTGCGAATAATATTTTTCTATATAATTTTAATGCTTAAAATGGTCCGTAATTGATAAAATAAGCAATCACAACGGCTATTAGACCAATCACATATTGAATAAGGACTAACGGCAGCACCCATTTTGCCCACTTTGTCCATGAAATTCCCGCAATCGCTAAGCCAGCCATTAATGTTCCAGCCGTCGGGAAAATAATGTTTCCGATGCCGTCTGCAAAAGAAAAAGATAATACTGCTGTTTGTCTTGTAATATCAAGCAAATCTGCAAGCGGTGTCATGATTGGCATTGTCAGCATCGCATGACCTGTTCCAGATGCTAAAATAAGGTGAATCAGCGCTTGGAAGTTATAGATTCCAATGACGCTTAAATATCCCGGAATATGTTGAATGGTTCCAGATACTTGATGAAGCATAGGATCTACAATATGACCTTCATTCAAAACAACAAGAACAGCACGAGAAACTCCGATAACTAGCGCTCCTCCAACTAATGCTGCTGCCCCGTTTGTAAACGACTTAACTGTATTTTCAACAGACAGTCTCCCAATAACCCCAATCACAATAGTCAAAATGACAAACAGAGAGGCAATTTCGGTAATGTACCACTTATACTTAATAACCCCAAAAGCAAGAATTACATAGTTAATAAGAAATGCTGCCATAATCCATTTATGCTTTCTAGTTAACTTTGCATCTGAGTTTAAGAGTTTATTTGCATTAGTTATGCTGTATTTTCCGTATGTTCCAATCGAAGGACTTTTTTTAACTTTCATCGCATATCGGTAGACAAACCATACTGAAACAGCATAAACAACTACAAATAAGATGAGTCGAAAGCCCATTCCAGAAAACATAGGAAGCTCTGCTACTCCTTGTGCAACACCCACTGTAAATGGATTCATAACGGCCGTAGTAAAACCAGCCGATGCGCCAATTAACACAATAGCAGTCCCTGTTAATGCATCGAATCCAAGAGCAAGTGCCAGCGGAATTAAAAGAGGAATATAGGCTAGCGTTTCTTCCGCCATTCCCATTAAAGAACCGCCTACCGCAAAAAACAGCATCATAACAGGAATTAATAATTTTTCTCGGGTAGCAAGTTTTTTAGCCATCGTTGTAATTAATACATCTACTGTCCCCGTAGCGCTTAGTACGCCAAAGAAACCGCCGATAATTAATACAAAAAAGATAATGTCGGCTCCTTCTACCATTCCTGTATGTATCGCTTTGACCATATCAAAGAATCCAACAGGTGTAGAATCAATCCATTTAAACGACTGAGGATCTACCGTTGTTCTTCCGTCTACTTCTACGCGTGCGTATTCTCCAGCTGGCAAGATATACGTTAAAATGGTAGCAATCACAAGAAATCCTAACAATAAAGCAAAAACGTTTATTTTCCTCTCTTTTTTCCGTACCTGATTTAATGAACTCATTTCTTTTTGCGGTTCACTCATTCTTCTTCTCCCCTTCATTATGAAATAATAGCTTTAAACAGACATCCCGTTCTTTAAAAGCAGATTCCTTATCTGCAGCTCCATATTGCTCCTTCCTTTTGCATTCCTCATATACAGTACAAGCAATTTTCGTGCCAACGTAAAACCGTTTAATTTTCTGAATTATGATATAATTAAATCGTGTTTTAGGTGTTAATTGGGTGTTTTTAAAAATTTAACAGCGCCAATTAAGAAGCTGTTTGATAGAAAATCTGGAGCATGAAGCATTAGCTAGTTCTTTTTTTAAAAAAGCATCAAAAAGAAAGATAAAAGAATTTAATCTATAAACATAAAAAAATACTATTTTATTATTGTCTTTTCTTTAAGTAGATTAATACTATAAACCTTCAATCTATTTATAAAAGCATTGCGCATAATGAAAGGGTGTTCAAAACAATGACTGTTTATCGTATCGGGGTATTGGCGGGTGATGGCATCGGGCCGGAGATTGTCGACGCCGCAGTTCAGGTAGTTAAAAATGCTTCTTGCAAAGCTGGAGTAAAAATGGAATGGATTCATCTGCCGATGGGATGGGAAGGAATTAAACAATATAACGATCCTCTTCCAGAAGTAACAATAGATGCTTTAAAACATACGCATGGATGGATACTTGGCCCGCACGATTCTGCTGCTTATCCTCTCAAGCACAAAGAAAAGCGTAATCCTAGCGGAGAGCTTCGTCACAGTTTAGACCTTTACGCGAATATTCGCCCTGCTAAAACAATGCCAGGTATTAAAAGCGTCGTGAAAGAAGCTGATTTAGTGATTGTCCGAGAAAATACAGAAGGATTCTATGCTGATAGAAATATGTTTTCTGGGCACGGTGAATGGCAAATTACAAAAGACGTTGTGGTGACATCCGGCGTATTTACGCGAAAAGCCGTAGAAAGAATTGCGCATGAAGCTTTTGCATTGGCTATGCAGCGCCGTAAAAAAGTAACAATCGTACATAAAGCAAATGTTTTACGATTAAGTACCGGACTATTTCTAAACGTTTGTCGAGAAATAGCTGCGCAATATCCTGAAGTAAAGGTGGACGACTACCATATCGATGCCATGGCTGCTCATCTCGTACGTCGTGCAGCCGATTTTGATGTCATCGTAACAGAAAACATGTATGGTGATATTCTTTCAGATTTAGCTGGCGAGCTTGTAGGGAGCTTAGGATTAGCCCCTTCTCTTAATGCAAATGAACATATCGCTATGGCCCAAGCAGCCCATGGTTCTGCGCCAGACATCGCAGGTTTGAACATAGCAAACCCAACCGGCATTATCTCTTCAGCAGCCATGCTATTGAAATGGCTGGCTGAAAAACATGCGGATCGTAAACTTACAGAAGTGGCTGCTACAGTAGAACACGCACTTTATCAAACGCTCCAAGCTGAAGTGAAAACGAAAGATTTAGGCGGACATGCCTCTACGTCGGAGTTTACAGAAGCTATTTTAGAAAAAATAAAATCCCTGCAACATTAGCAGCAATTTATCCATTCTATAGAGGTGATCATAATGAAAAAACGAAAGATTATTATGGACTGTGATCCAGGTCATGATGATGCTATTGCTATTATTTTGGCTGCCGCACAACCGGAATTAGATATTTTAGCCATTACAACTGTTTCAGGAAACGCAGAAATTGAAAAAACGACGATGAATGCTTTGAAGGTGTGTGATTTGGTATCATTACATAACGTGATTGTTTCAAAAGGAGCAAGCGAACCAATGATGCGCAGACGTGAAAATGCGCCTAGTATACACGGGGATTCAGGATTAGACGGCCCTGAGTTCCCGGCTCTCTCTCGCAGCTGGAGCGAAGAACACGGAGTAGATACTATTATACGAATGATCAAAGAGTCAGAAGATCGCGTTACGCTTTTACCAACAGGACCTTTAACAAACATTGCCTTAGCTTTAATAAAAGCTCCAGAAATGAAAGAAAACATTGAAGAGATTATCCTTATGGGCGGTGGAACATTTGGGAACTGGACGCCAACGGCTGAGTTTAATATTTGGGCAGATCCGGAAGCGGCTAAAAAAGTGTTTGATAGCGGTATCCCACTGGTAGTAATGGGGTTAGATATTACCCATCAAGCCGTTGCAACAGATAATGTTATTAACCAGGTGATGAACATTGATAATAACGTAGCAAAAAAGGTCGGGGAATTATTAGCATTTTTTAAATCTGCCTATAAAGAAACCTTTGACTTTGACGGCCCTCCCGTTCACGATGTATTGACCGTTGCTTATTGCGTAGCTCCAGAGCTATTTACGTTCAAAGAAGTTAATATTGTAGTAGAAACACGCGGAGAATACACGGCTGGAACGACTTCAGTTGATTTGCTGGGAGTAACAGGAAGGAAACCCAATGCGAAATTTGGTTTAACCCTTGATGTAGACGGATTTTGGGATTTAATGATTAAGGCTCTTAAAACATATTCGGCTTCGTAATGTTCATGACTTTATAAAAGTGAGACAGCACCATAGCAGAGTTTGCCACTTGCTGGTGCTGTCTTACTTTTATTCATACTATCTAGCTGTTTTTTTCGCTTTTTGATTAAGCATTACAGTAATGATTGAAGCAACAATAACACCTGTAATCAAACAGTTGGATATATCTTTATAAATTACTCCCATTACTGTTCCGCCTATAACGCCTACACTAATAAGTGAAATTCGTTCTCTTTGACTCATGATTTATCCCTCCATCTTTTTTAACAAAACATTTAATTTATGAAGAGCAAACTGCAGGTCTAATTGCTCTTCTTCATTTAACTTCGCAAGATTTGTATGAAAATTACTATAAATCCCTCTCCATTTTTCCTCTTGAATACTTTTTCCCTTAGATGTTAATGAGACTAAAACTGCACGCTTGTCTCGCGAATCGGGCATTTTGATTAAATATCCTTCATTTACTAATTCACTGATAACATTCGTTAACTGCTGTTTGGCAATATTTAACCCTTGGCTAATTTCCTTAATATTCAAATCTCTTTTTTGCATATACATAAATTCAACTACGTGATTTTGTAAATGTGTTAATTTCACTTCATTCTTGTTTAAGTTCTTAAAGCTTTCAAATAAAACTGGTATTAAAGCGATATATTCCTTAGCCAGTTTTTCCTTCATGAGATATCCACCTTCTTTAGTAAATATATTATTACTAAATTCGAATAAAAACAATAAAAATCGTTTATTTTAGTAAAAATATATTTACTAAAACCCCTACACACTCCTAAAATTATTTTATCCCACTCTCAACAATCGTTTATGAATCTTATAAAAATAGCCATATAAAAAAGTAAGGAAGCACACTTCCTTACTTTCTGTTTGCAACGCCTGTTAAAAAATTCAAAAACACGTGTACGCCTGCTTTCACGGTAATTTCTCCTACATCACGCAGCGGATCTAGACATACAATATCCATTGCTTGAACAAGTGGATGACTCCCGGCGGTGTATACTGCTTCAAACAACTCATCTGTCCTCATTCCGCCTGTCGTTCCTGCTGGAACTCCCGGTGCGTAAGCGATATCTAACACATCCATATCAACGGTTAAATAGATCATGTCTACCTCTTTGCTCAGCTGTTTTAATGCTTCTTTCACGGTATGAGTTATTCCCGCTTTTCTTGCTTGCAGTAACGTTACATAATGAACGCCTTTACTATCTGCATATTCCTTTAACGATTTTGAATTATAAAACCCGTGAAGTCCAATATTCCATACATGTCTTGCATCAATCGTGTTGCTTTCAATTAAATTTCGTATAGGTGTTCCATTAGAAGGCCCATTATCTTCTAGACTGCGTAAGTCAAAGTGCGTATCAAACTGTAAAATCCCTATCTTCTGTTCAGGATGTGACGCTTTCCACCCTTTTACTAACATAGCTGTAATAGAATGATCTCCTCCAAGCATAACAGGCAGCGCATGCGGATGACATTTCCGCATAGACATCATCGCTTCTTTTATATGCTGATGGGATTTCTCTATATCCGTGACGTGCTGCTTGACGTCTCCTAAATCCAACACTGACAAGGAAGTCAAATCCGTATCATACTCAATATGATACGGATTAAAGGATTTCCAGAGCTTCCTCATGGCCATTGGCGTCTCACTGGCTCCAGAAGCGCTAATGGAAGACCTTGAAAGAGGCACACCTAAGACCGTAATATCTATCGATGGAAAGTCGAAGTCGCTCCCATCTTCAACTGTTTGAATCCAGTCGCTTACTTTTGGGTCATGAGTGCTTTGACGCTGCCAGCAAAAAGGTGGACGATCAAGCTGTGGGTACGGATAGTTCATGCAAAACACCGCCTTCAACCACTACTTTTCCATCTTTTAATACCGTGTCTACAAGATTTACCGCATAGTTATATTGTAGCGTTTGATAATTTGGAGCGTCAAATAGCACCAAATCGGCTTTTTTCCCTACTTCAATACTTCCAATTTGATCGCCTTTGCAAATGGCGTGAGCTGCATTAATTGTACAGGCCGTTAACACTTCTGCTGGCGTCATCTTCATCGTTAAACAAGCTAAATTCATAATAAACGGCAGCGATTCCGTAGGAGAAGACCCTGGGTTTCTATCTGTTGATAACGCAACCGGCACTCCTGCTTCGATCATTTTTCTAGCACGCGCCGGCTCTTCCATTAAAAAGAATGCAGTACCCGGCAATAGGACGGCTATAACTCCGCTTTCAGCCATTTGCTTAATTCCTTGATCCGATGCTTTTAGTAAATGATCCGCGGACACAGCTCCCACTTTAGCCGCTAATTCTGCACCGCCAAAAGAAACAATTTCATCAGCGTGGATTTTAGGTTTTAGTCCGTATGCTTTTCCAGCTTGTAAAATACGATCTGACTGTTCAACTGTAAACACGCCTTCTTCACAAAACACATCACAAAACTCCGCTAGCTCTTCTTTTGCAACGATTGGTATCATTTCTTCGATAACGAAACGAACAAACTCATCTTCATTGCCTTTGTACTCAACTGGCACCGCATGAGCTCCCATAAAGGTTGAAACCACATCTACCGGATGCTGTTCATTCAGTTTCTTCGCTACTTTTAATTGTTTGATTTCATCTTTGAGATTTAAACCGTACCCGCTTTTGGCTTCGACAGTTGTAACTCCGTACTGCAGGAATTTATTTAAACGTTTTGTAGATTGCTTGATTAGCTCCTCTTCTGTTGCTTGTCGTGTACTAACGGTTGTTTGTAAAATTCCTCCTCCCGCTTTTAAAATATCAATATACTTTGCCCCGTTTAAGCGCATTTCTAATTCTTTTTCACGACTGCCGCCAAACACAAGGTGAGTGTGTGGATCAATCAACCCAGGCGTTACGATTTTTCCTTCGGCATCAATTATATTAATAGGTTCATGAATATGCTCAAGGTATTCCTGCGCTTTGACGTCAGGCCCAACAAATACAATTCTTCTATTTTTCACGAGTACGCTGCCATTTTCAATGATTCCTAGATCTGACATTTCCTCCGATCGTCTAGGCTGACTTCCTCCTTTAACCGTAATGACTTGTGCAGCACATTTGATATACGTAATAGTCATACGTATCCCTCCTTTTTTATTCATTTAACGCCGGAATTTGTATTCCTTTTTCTTTTGCAGTTTGAATGGCCTTATCATAGCCGGCGTCTACATGACGAACTACACCCATGCCTGGGTCTGTTGTTAAAACACGTTCTAGACGTTTGGCTGCTTCTTCCGTCCCGTCTGCTACTACAACCATCCCAGCGTGAAGAGAATACCCCATACCTACTCCTCCTCCGTGGTGAACAGATACCCAGCTTGCGCCTGCTGCCGTATTTACTAATGCATTCAAAATCGGCCAGTCTGCTACTGCATCACTGCCGTCTTTCATCGCTTCAGTTTCCCGATTTGGCGAAGCCACAGAACCGGCATCTAGATGGTCTCTGCCAATAACGATAGGCGCTGACAGCTCTCCGTTTGCTACCATATCATTAATAATTTTTCCAAAGCGCGCTCTTTCTCCGTAGCCTAGCCAGCAAATACGAGCCGGCAATCCTTGAAACTCAATTTTTTCTCTCGCCATTCTAATCCAGTTGCAAAGATGCGTATTATCCGAAAACTCACGTAAAATGACTTCATCTGTTTTATAAATATCCTCTGGGTTTCCTGACAAAGCGACCCATCGAAACGGTCCTTTTCCTTCACAGAACTGCGGACGGATGTACGCTGGGACAAATCCCGGGAAATCAAATGCATTCGTGACACCTTCATCCAACGCCACTTGGCGAATATTATTGCCATAGTCAAAAGCAATCGCGCCTTTTCTCTGCATCTCTAACATGGCTTGAACGTGAATAGCCATACTTGCTTTTGATTGTTTTATATATTCATTTGGATTTGTATTCCGCAATCTTTCTCCTTCTGCTAAGCTGACTCCAATCGGCAAATATCCGTTAAGCGGATCATGTGCCGATGTTTGATCCGTCACAATATCTGGGATAAATCCTCGCTCTATCATCTTAGGAAGAATCTCGGCTGCATTTCCAACTAATCCAATGGAAAGCGCTTTGCCCAATCTTTTTGCATCTTCAGCTAACGTGATTGCATCATCTACACTTTCGACTACCGTATCGCAATATTTTGTTTCGATACGTTTTTCAATACGCGTGCGATCAACATCAATTCCAATTACAACCCCGCCTGCCATCGTAACAGCTAGTGGCTGTGCGCCTCCCATTCCTCCTAATCCAGCTGTTAGCGTAATCGTTCCTTTCAAAGTTCCGTTAAAATGCTGGTTGGCACACTCAGCAAATGTTTCATACGTTCCTTGAACAATGCCTTGGCTTCCGATATAAATCCAGCTTCCTGCAGTCATTTGTCCGTACATCATTAACCCTTTTTTATCAAGCTCATGGAACGTCTCCCAATTTGCAAAAGCAGGAACAAGATTCGAATTCGCTAATAAAACACGCGGTGCATCACTGTGGGTTTTAAAAACCGCAACAGGCTTACCGGACTGTATGAGAAGCGTTTCATCTTCTTCTAACTCTTTTAACGCTGCGACAATACGATCGAACGCCTCCCAGTTACGGGCTGCTTTTCCGATTCCTCCGTATACGACTAACTTTTCCGGATGCTCCGCTACTTCAGAATCTAAATTGTTTAGAAGCATGCGAAGAGCAGCTTCTTGTACCCAGCCTTTTGTCGTTAGTTCTGTTCCACGAGGTGCTTTTATTCCACTTTGTTTTGTCTCCATTTCGTTTTCCTCCTCTATAAAAATGAAAAACTGTTAAACTAACTTTTTATTAAAGCGCTAATTCATAATTAGTATCTTGCACAAAGGTTTTGAAATCAGCTGCTAACCCTTCAATATCACGTGAGAAAATTCGGTCTTTAGTAATGGTTGGTACGGTTTTTCTAATTCTTGAATAAATTTTTCTTGTTTCCGAAGCCAGTTTATCCACCCCTTGAATATCAGCTGCTTGAGCCGCACAAATTGCTTCAATTGATAAAACTCTTCGTGTATTTTGGATAATTTGATAAGCATGACGTGCAGCAGTCGTTCCCATGCTGACATGATCTTCTTGATTCGCTGAAGATGGGATAGAATCGACACTTGATGGATGCGCTAATACTTTATTTTCGGAAACTAATGAAGCAGCAGCGTATTGAGTAATCATGAGCCCGGACTCTAGACCTGGATCTGTACTTAAAAATGCCGGCAGCCCGCTAAGCTGAGGGTTTACTATTCGTTCAATGCGCCGTTCAGAAATATTCCCAAGCTCCGCCATTGCAATTCCTAGAAAATCCATAGCAAACGCAATAGGCTGCCCGTGAAAGTTCCCTCCAGAAATTACTTTGCCGCTGTCGGCAAAGATGAGCGGGTTATCGGTTGCTGAATTAATCTCAATTAAAAGCTTTTCTTTCACATAATTTAAAACTTGATAAATAGCACCATGAACTTGAGGAATACAGCGCAGTGAATAAGCATCTTGCACTCTTATTTGACCTTGAGAAGTAGTTAATTGACTGCCTTCTAAGTACGAAAGAATTCGGGCAGCTACCTGCTGTTGTTCGCGATAAGGCCTTACTGCATGAGACTCGGGCATGAATGCTTCTACAATACCTTGCAGACCTTCTAGTGTTAGTGCTGCAATCCCGTCCGCAAGATCAGCGAGCTTTTGAGCTTCAAGGTACGAAGCTACGCCTACAGCCGTCATTGCCTGAGTGCCGTTAATTAGAGCTAGCCCTTCTTTTGCCTGTAATTGTATAGGTTCAAGCCCCGCTAGCTTTAAAGCTTCTTCTCCTTGCATTCGCTGACCATTATATACAGCTTCTCCTTCTCCAACTAGTAGCAGCGCTAGATGTGATAACGGGGCTAAGTCACCGCTAGCTCCAAGCGAACCTTGACTCGGGATAACCGGTACTACGTTTTGATTTAAGCAATCGATAAGAAGCTGCAAGGTTTCCAGTCGTATTCCGGAATACCCTTTAGCTAATGCATTCGCTCGTAAAAGCAGCATGACTCTGCTTACTTCTAACGAGAATGGCTCTCCTAGTCCGCAGGCATGACTGCGAATTAGGTTAATCTGCAGATCAGCTAAGTCTGTTTTTGAAATAACCGTATCGCTAAACTTTCCAAATCCCGTATTCACTCCGTAAATGACGTTGTTGTTCGTAATGCTCTCTTCAACTAACGTTCTGCTTTTTTGTATATGTTCAACTGCGTGATCGCTAATTTTCACGGAGTATCCTTGGTAAATAACTTTGTAAATTTGGTCGAACGTCAGTGAATTTCCATCAATTTGAATAAACATCATACCCGCTCCCTTGTTAAACTGTAGACTACCTTTTCTTTTTGAACACAAAAAGGGGCTATATCAAAGAGGAAACAAGCTCCTTTTGATATAGCCCCCTATAAACTAACCTACTTACACTATGGGCTTTTATTAATAATCAGTATTTCACTTATACATACAATCGCTAAATGACTAAATCACTATACACTTTAAGCTGTACATCTTAAAGCAACTAGAGTATCTACACTAAGTATTGCGCTGAATTAATCATTTGTCAATCATTATTTAAGAAAATTTTAAATAATCTGAAATAAAATGGTTTTTTCTTATAGCAGCGATGATTCACGGCTGCAAAATTTTATTTTTTAAACGTTATCGGACGTTCATGTCACTTGGGTGCGGACCTTTGCGGCGGTTGCTGTTTAACCCATTAATCTCTGCCATATCATCGGCAGTTAGTTCAAAATCAAACACGTTAAAGTTTTCTTCTATTCTAGACGGTGTAACTGATTTAGGGATGACAATTGTGTTGTTCTGTAAGTGCCAGCGCAATACAACTTGAGCCGGAGTTTTGCTATGTACTTCAGCAATTTTTTGAATAACCTCGTCTTGTAACACTTCTCCGCCTTGATCAAGAGGACTCCATGCTTCCACAAAAATATTATGTTTAGCGCAAAACTCTTTTAATTCGTTTTGAGCAAGATACGGATGGCACTCAATTTGGTTTAAAACCGGTGTTACATCACATTCGTTTAACAAGCGCTCTAAATGTTCAATTTCAAAGTTGCAGACGCCAATTGCTTTTACTTTTCCGTCGTGATAAAGCTTTTCTAATGCTTTATACGTCTCCACGTACTCATCATATTGAGGCGTAGGCCAGTGAATTAAATATAAATCGACATAATCAAGTCCTAATCGTTCTAAGCTTTCATCAAATGCACGTAATGCATTTTCATAGCCTTGGTCGCTGTTCCAAACTTTTGTTGTAATAAACAGCTGTTCTCGAGGAACAGAAGATTCTTTAATCGCCTGGCCTACTCCTTCTTCATTTTTATAAATCATAGCTGTGTCAATAGAGGTATACCCAACCTCAATTGCTTTTGACACTGCAGCTGCTGCTTGGTTATCTTCTACTTGCCATACGCCAAACCCAAGCTGAGGCATTTTTAAACCATTGTTTAATGTAACCATATTCATTTTACACGTCTCCTTTTTTGTTAAAAAGTTCAAAGTTTTAATGATGGTGCCAGCCGATCAGCATAGCAACCTGTCCCATTATAATGCCGACTGGGATTCCTATAACCATGGCTCCAAATCGAAATTTAAAAGACCATGCGCGCGGCACAAGGGAAAACAAATAAATCATACTCATCGTTGCCATACATGTACTGCTAAAAAAACTGACGACAGTGTGTAAATTTGGCATTCCTTCTCCTCATTTCACTAGAACGTTTGCGCCTTTTCAATTTCATCATTTATCTTTTGTTCTAATGCCTATGTTTTCGCAGCCGACATAGTTACATTCGTCAAAGGGTTCCGTAATCCTGCTTTAATCAGTTAAAAATACTTTACTTACGTAACTTTTTTAATTAAAACGAATATGTGCTTTTAACTTCAAAGTTGTGTATAATTTCTGTATATTAAAATAATAAGAATTTTTCACTTTAAAGAACAACTGTACATTCTCTGTAAGGCAATCATACATATTTGCGAGATTCAATGAAAGGAATGGATATAAAAAATGGCGATTGAAAAAGTAAAAGCATATTTTAAACAATATGACATGGAGAATCGAATTATTGAAATGGATGAGTCCAGTGCTACTGTAGAACTGGCAGCGCAAGCTTTAAAATGCGAGCCGCAACGAATCGCAAAAAGTCTTTCTTTTAACGCAGAAGGAACCGTTTTATTGATTGTGGCAGCGGGAGATGCAAAAATTGACAACCGAAAATATAAAGAAGAGTTCGGAACCAAAGCAAAAATGCTTGGAGCAAGTGAAGTAGAAACGCTGATTGGTCATGCTGTAGGCGGAGTATGCCCGTTTGCCGTTAATGAAGGTGTTCACGTGTACCTAGATGAATCTCTGAAACGTTTTGTCACCATTTTCCCTGCCTGTGGAAGTGGAAATAGTGCAATCGAATTAACAATACCCGAACTAGAAGAATTTTCGAAATGCTTAAAATGGGTTGATGTATGCAAAGGATGGAATGAATAATTTAGGTAAATTACGGTACAGCTATACATAAAATAAATAAATCACCACGCCCACAAGCTGAAACAGTTTTTTGTTTCAGCTCATTGGTGTATCTAAACGAATTTATGAAACAGCTTAACCCAACCTAGGTAAGAAACCCCTAAGAGAAATACAAAAAGGAATAGTAAAGGAATGTTCCTAGGGATAAAAAGCCAGCCGTCTAACGTATTCCACAGAAATTCACTTTTATTTGCTTTTCTCATCATTTTCACCTCAAGCAGATTTACTATTTTGTCTTCAAAAATTCTTTTACATAGTTATATACAGTATCTTCAACTTATGACCTTTTTTCAAGAAAAACGTGCACGGAAAATTGATTGAATGTGAATCTTTTGAATTCATACCCGCTATGTACTCACTCATCACCTTAGTTTCATCTGTAAAAAAGAAGAAGCCTACATTTTTAGATGCAGGCTTCTTCTAGTTGATTCAGTCTTTCCTTTGTTTGCCTAGTCAGGCCCTTTCGTTACGTATATCGGTTCATAACCAAAGTGCCTTGTGTCAGATACGAATATCTGCTTTCAATTTGCGGTAATACATTTGCTGAAGTCGCTGTTAAGCCTTTCAAAACTAATCAGTCCCTTCAAACGCTAAGTATTTAACCTTTCACAACAACCATTTGCATGATAGCTGCTGTACTATATGTGTACCCCGTATTTATATAGTAAAACCTAAAAAAACAATTTTTCATTATATAATTTTCTAGATTTCAAAGCAAAGAAAATTTAGATAGTATAGATGAAAGACACCCGTTACCTATTAGCGCTTCTACTGCTCGTACTCAAGTGTTCAAAGAAAAGTATCCGCAGTGAAATTCATCGAATTTATTTAATGTACGATTTCATCAATTTTTTGAAATGCATCTTCAAGTGAAGCATGTCCATTTGTTTCTCCTTCGTTACCTTGAACGGTCCATTCTTGCTTTTCTACTGCTAGTTTCCCGTCTTTATCTTTTAGATAAGGTCTGTTTAGCATAAACACCTGATCATTCTTTTTTACTGTGTAGCCAAGATAATAGTGATTACCTTCTCCTTCTTCTTCATATACGGAGACGCCTTGAAGGTTATATTTGTTTAAAATATCATCCATATGATGCGTCAGTTCACTTATAGCCGTTTCTCTTTTTACATATTCCACATTTTATACCCCTTTTCATTTTGATTTATGTTTAGCATTCCCTTGAGCATATTCAATTACACTATCTTTCAAACGTTATCTGAACAAAGCAAATCAATATGATCATCATTCATTGCGTAATAAATCAAAAAAGCCACCTCACTATAACACAATAAAAAAACATTGCTAAGTGAAGTAGCTTTTTATTAATTTAATTAATGGAATCTATAAAAATAAGAAGACGTGCGGAACTTGATTATAGTTCAGTTAAAATAATCGGTTCACCGTTTGTTACAACAATCGTATGTTCACATTGTGCTACAAGACTATTATCAGGTGTAACAAACGTCCAGCCGTCGTCTCCGCGTTCAATGATATGATCAGCTTTCATAGAGATAAACGGTTCTACAGCAATAACAAGGCCTTTTTTCAAAAGGGCTTTATCCATTGGATCATAATAGTTTAAAATATGGTTAGGAGCGTCATGCAAGCTGCGGCCAACACCATGACCCGTTAAATTTTCAATAACCGCGTATCCGTTTTGGTGTGCAAAGTTAGAAACAGCACGACCAATTTGGTTTTGTTTTGAACCAGCTTTTACTTTTTTCATAGCTGCCCAAAATGCATCTACTGCAGCTTGACACAGCTTTTCTTTTTCTTCATCTTTCCCAATAACAAATGAAATACCGGTATCTGAATAATAGCCATCAAGTACGGCAGATACATCCACATTTACTAAATCGCCATCTTTTAATACTCGATCTCCCGGAATACCGTGAGCCACTTCTTCGTTTACACTAATGCACGTTACACCTGGGAAATTATATTCTTTTTCAGGTGCAGAAGTAGCACCGTGTTCATCCAATATTTTTTTACCGATCATATCAAGTTCTTTTGTTGTCATACCTGCTTTTGCTTGGTTTTTCATCTCTTCGCGCGCAAGTGCAACGATGCGTCCAATTTTGCGTAAACTTTCTAAATCTTGTTCGTTACCAATAATCATAAAAAACACTTTCCTTCCTCGAAATATATATCCTATCCGATTTTATCATATTTTTATGAGGATTTTTCAAAAGACCTTTTAAGAACTAAAATGTACGATTAATTAGACTAGTAAGATATTTATCATATGTAAAAACCCTCTTCATTAACCTATGAAATTCAAAAAAGCATGCTACTTCACCGCAGCATACTTTTTTATGTTATATAAAAGCTGCCTTAGTAAACGGCAGCTTTCACAATCCCTTAATCCACTATTTCAAGCTTCACTTCATTAAACAAACTAGTAGAATTCCACACATTCAGCCCAGCATAACCTTCTGAAAAGGTAGGATCCATTGTATCGATCACCAGCTTGCCATCGAGATAAACTTGAATGTGCTCTCCTTCAGCCCTTACTTTTAGATGGTAATCCGTATTTGGTTTTAAATCCAGCTTTCCCCCATCGTCGTAAATAATGAGATCCTTTCCTATTCCATCTCTAAACGCAATGAGTTTCACTTGATTATTAAGCACATCTACATTCGCAGCGTAAGCGTTATTTGCCTGTTCATCCGAACGGAATACTAGCGCTCCTGCTCCTGTAGAATTTGAAACAGCCTCCTTTAACACCTTTATCTTTGCCTCATATGTGAAATTTTTTGCTTCTTTTGATGATAAGGTAAAGGCATCTTCTTTGCTTCGTCCTTGTTTCCCGTTAATCGTATCGGCCCATAGTCCGCTAATGCTTTTCCACCCTGATAAGTTTGTCTCAACAGGACTTTTATTCCAAATTGATTTTAACGGATACATCTTAAGAGAATTTAATTTTACAGCGCCTCCTTTGCTATAAAGCCTTATTTTATTGCTTGAAAGCGTTGGAAAGAGCTGGTCTGTTATTACTTCTGTGCCGTCATTACCAAATACTTCTACAGACGACTGGTCTACAAACATATGAAGCTTAACCTTTCCGTCTTTTGGAAGCATGGAAGCAGAGTGTTTGCCTTTCACATTTTCACCAAAATCAAAACTTCCAGAGTTTGTTCGGTCAACAGATAATCGCTGTTTGTTTATGTTATAGCTGACTTTCGTATTTTCACTGCCTTCTTTTTGAATTTGAAAACCAAATTCTTGTGCCTCTGTATTAGAAACATCGAATTCTGCCATAATTTCATATTTGTTTTCCTGTATGCCTGAAAGAAGATTTCCATTTTCAGTAACCATGAGATTCTTCAATATCTTTTTTTCTTGCTTATTGCGGATTGAATCAATTGAAACAGGTATTTGTTTTAAACGAAGCCCTTTTGCTGTGTTGGTGAGTTCTATTTTTCTTGGGATTGACATAGAGCTTCTCCAAGTAGTAGTGGGAGTATTGTTTGCATATTGCCAGTTGCTCATCCAGCCTAGCCAATACTTTTCTCCGTTATCTCCTGCAACTCCGCTCCAATCTACAGCGGCATAAAAGTCGGCACCATAATCTGTCCAAAGCACTTCCTCTGGCGGGTTTTCATTTTTAAATGTTTTTCCGTCAAAATCCCCAACAAAGTACTGCATCCCTGAACCTCCAGCTGCCGCTCCATCATTGATGCTGACCTGCAGCACCCATTTTTTCTTTGTGCTGTCTCCATCAACCGGCAGTTCGAGTAAAGTAGGACACTCCCAAATGCCTCCGTTGCTTCCGTGAGTTGAATTCACCCATTCTCCTGACACTGTGTTCCAATCTGAAATCTCTCCGCTTTCTCTTTGTTTAGCTTCCTCCGGTTCTTTTGCTACACTGTCTACTTTATCCGGCATTTTTTCTGTATGAAATACATTCACATCATCTAGATTAATATGCCCCCATCCGCCTACAGCTTGATCAACGGCTTTAATGTACAGTACTTCTCCTATATACTTAGAAGCATCCCATACGTAGCGCTGATACTTTTCATCTGCAAACTTTGTATTCGCTTGACGAATCAATTCTTTATCGTCGGATGCCCGGACTAAGGCTACATAGCGGTTTGCGGGGTCGTTTCCGCCTCCCATTAACAAATTGATTTCACCTGATCCGCTCAATTTAAAATAAGACGAATGTAATTCTCCAGTGGCATTATCACCATCTTGCTTATCAGAAAACCCCCATAAATGATACTTTCCTTTTTGTTCAAAGAGACCGCTCCAATTTGTGGTTGCATCCGTTACATGATCGTTTGTGAATGCATTTCCTTTTATCGTTTTCCAGCCGGTGAGATCGCCTGTTTCAAAACTTTTATTTTTAATTTCTTTTTCATCTGTATCAATAAACTTGGTCATGTTAACGTCTTGAAACCGGACTGAAGATTGATTAACGTGTAGTCCAAACAATCCTTTTGAAAAAGTTTCATCTTTTGCAGTAAGGGTGAAGTTATCGTCTATATACAAATCAAGTTTATTTCCAGATGCAGTTACTTTTACTTGATGTGATTTGCTCGTATCAATTTTTTCATTTGTTTCGGCAAGGACAGTTGAAATGCCATTTTGAAGCTTTACTAGTTTGATTGTATCCTTAGAAGCATCCACGCTAGCTATATATCCGTTTTTGGCTTCCGCGTCTGCCCGAAAGAGTAGTGCACCTGAACCAGGGTTTTCATCTAAAAATGTCATATTTGACTCGTAAATAAACTGATCTCCCTGTTCTTCACTCATAATGTATCCGTCGCTGTCAGATTTACCGGTTTTTCCATCAGCAGTATCATTCCATGTTCCCGTAACAGGTTTCCAGTTAGATAGATTGGTTATGAAATTAGATTGATTCGTAAATTTAACATGACGAAAGACAGCTGTGGAATTCCATGCTGTTAATCCAAACTGACCATTTTCAAAAGATGCATCACTGCCTTCTAGAACCTGTTTTCCATTTAGCAGTACCTTAAAGTAGTGACTGTTTGCTTCTACTTTTACATGATATGCTTGTGATGTATCAAGCCTCATTGGCTTTGAAACAACAGTCGTTATGTTTCCTTTCTCTACTTTGTTAAGTGTTAAGAGGTTCTTTTCTGCATCTAAATTGACGGTATATGCGTTTGTTGCGTCTTTATTAGAACGAAAAACAAGACCGCCTGCGCCTGCGCGTCCATTCTTTTCTACAAGCGTAATTTCCCCCTCTAGAGTAAAGGATTGACCTTTTTGTTCGGATAAGGTATATGAGTATGCACCACTTTGACCGTTTGCTTGGATGCCTCCATCAGGTCCAAACTCACTTGCGTATTTCCAATTTTTCAAGTCAGGTGATGTATAAAACATAATTTTATCTTTAGCAGCTAAAGACATCACCCACTGCTTGGTTTGGTCATGCCAAAACACTTTTGGGTCGCGCCAGTCAGGAACTGGGGGATTCGGCATAATAGGGTTTCCTTCATACTTGGTCCACGTTCTTCCCCTGTCCTTGCTGTATGCTAGACTTTGCACTTGTCCTTTTCTGCCCGAGTGTGTAAAGATAGCTACCATTGCTTCTTTTCCAAACCCTGCGGTATTATTCCAATCGATAACGGCACTTCCGGAAAAAATCTCTCCGTTCTCGTCTGGAGAAAGAGCAATCGGCAGGTGTTTCCATTTCACTAAATCTGTACTAACTGCATGCCCCCAGTGCATAGGTCCCCAAGTGGTACCGTAAGGATAATACTGATAAAAAAGGTGATACTCTCCGTTATAATAGACCATTCCATTTGGATCGTTCATCCAGTTCGCTTCTGGAGAAAAATGAAATTGATTCCGGTATTTTTCTTGATAATACCCTGTATTATCAGCTAATACAGGGCATGCAGAAAACAAGCTTATGGAACAAGCGACTCCAATCATCAATAACTTTTTAACGGTTCTTTTCATCTTCCTTTCCTCCTTTATTTGCATACTGGTTATGTAAAACATTTTCACCAGCAGATGCTAGAAGAATAGATGACTCCTCTTATTTATCATCCTAAAAAGCCTATCCAATAACCCCCTATACCAATTAAGAAAATACCGAAAATAATAAGCAGCGGATTTGTACCTTTTCGAAGCATCCATGCTACTAATAGAGTTAGTGCTAAAGGAAGCAGCCCCGGTAGAATACTATCAAGTACGTCTTGCACGGTTTTTACCACAACTTTACCAGAATCATCTTTGATCCTAGAAACAACCACTGGTATATTAATAGTGGTCCATTTCGAAACCAACGCTCCCATTACGAAGAGTCCTAAAATGGATGCACCTTCCGTCAGTTTTTGAATTCGATTGCCTACTAAATCTTTTAAAATTTCTGTTCCTTTTAAGTAACCATATTTTAATCCATAATATTTTGTACTTAATCGAATTGCATTAATTAAGATGAAAAACAGCAGTGGCCCGGCAATATTACCGCCTAACGCAAGCGAGGCGCCTAGGGCTGCGAGAACTGGTCGAAGCGTTCCCCAGAAAATAGGGTCTCCTACACCAGCAAGCGGGCCCATTAATCCAATTTTCATTCCGCTGATAGCTTTTTCATCAAAATCTTTTTTGTTTGCCATTTCTTCTTCCATTGCTGCCGTGACGCCGAATATAGGTGCGGAAATCCATGGGTGTGTATTGAACCATTCTAAGTGACGCTTTAATGCTGCATTTCGCTGAGCTCCTGGTCCATATAAGCGTTTGATTGCTGGAATCATAACATAACAGTAGCCCATTGCTTGAACACGTTCAAAGTTAAATGAACCAAGTAAAAAATTCGAACGAATGAACATGCTAAAGATATCTTTTTTCGTTAATCTTTTTTCATTTTCCATCTCTATCCCTCCCTTAAGTTCGCCGTTTAGGCATCTAAATCATCGTCATCATCATATACTTGTTCGCTCCCTGTAGCTGCGGGAACGCCTGCCGGCTGCATTTGATTTCGCTGCTGCATTACTTGCTGATAAAGAAGTGCTAAACAAAGACCCAGCGCTCCAAATCCTACCAGGTTAAACCCTGTAAATGCCGCCAGTAAGAACCCGATATAGAAAAAGGGCTTTAAATGAGGAATGTTCATCATATTGATAACCATGGCATATCCTACGACCACGATAATGCCTCCTCCAATTTGCAGGCCTTTTGTAATAACTTCCGGAATATTGCCGAGGAAAGTTTGCACGGCGCTTACGCTGATTAATGTAACAATTAAAGTTGGAATCATAACGCGGAGAGCCTGAAAACCCATAGCAGTAATATGCATAATTTCAATTCCTTTAAAGTTTCCTTCTTCCGCGTACTTATCAGCTCGATGAATTAAAAATACCGTAATGGTACGAACAAAAATGGTGAGTACTTGCCCTGCAGCTGCTAAAGCTATGGCTACCGCAATGCCTTCACCAATCCCCTGACCAGCTGTGATAACTAAAATAGTTGAAATAACAGAAGCAATAGCCGTATCTGGTGCCATCGCCAATCCAACATTCATCCATCCAAGAGCCATTAATTCCAGTGTTCCACCTAAAATAATGCCGGTTTTTAAATCTCCAAGCACCAAGCCTACTAACGTGCAGGCAATGAGAGGACGATGGGATTGCCCTTCGTCCAACACGCTTGCAATGCCAGTTACTGCTGCAATGACTAATAATAAAATAATTTGTATGGAAGACATAAACTCATCTCCTTATTTGATTTTTGTTTCGTTTCTCAGTAGTTGAATAAAATTTTCACTAGAATCTGAAGGTAATTGGCGCAGCTCAAGCTTTACGCCTAGTTCCTGCAGTTTCTCAAAAGCATCGATATCTTTTTCGGTAACGCTTACAGATTTAGTGATTTGTTTTCGGTCATTAGCAAAACGCATGCCCCCTACGTTTACTGTCTCAATAGGTACGCCCGCTTGAACAAGAGCGACAATGTCTGCGGGGTTTTCAAACAGCAGCATGGCTGTTGTATCCTGATAACGAGGGCTGTGAAATGCTTTTGTCATTTTAGAAATCGAGACAGCGCTCGCTTTTACATTCGAAGGAGCCACAGAAAGAATAAGCGTTTTTCGCATTTCATCCGCTGCCACCTCATCTGAAACAATGATAATTCGATCTGCTGCATTTGTTTTGATCCATCTTGTTAATACCTGCCCGTGAATAAAGCGGTCATCAATTCTTGCTAAAACGATTTTCATAATAATCCATCCTCTCCGATTTGGTTCGCTTGCTGGATTTTCTCCAAATGTTCACTGCACACTTGAAAACTTTCTTCATTTACCTGCTTTAATCTTCCTAGCATCTCTTTTAATGTAACATGTTCCCTCATGGCTAACACTTCTAATAACATAGGCAAGTTAACTCCGGATACCATATCCGCTGTTTTATTTTTAAGGATATATGGAGTAGCCGCATTGTAGGGTGTACCTCCGAAAATATCGACTAGAAAAAGCACTTCATTTTCTAAGGGCATTTCCTCTAATGCCTGCTTATATTTTTCTTCAAGGGTTTGGATACCCTCTCCTTTTAGAAAAGGTACGGCTACTACGTGATTCTCTTCACCAAATATCATTTTGGAAGACCCCTCTAACGCTGGCGCGAAATCACCATGTCCACTAATAATGACTGAAATCATGTACACTTGCTCCTCTCTTTTACGTTCTACACTTATTTATTGCAAGTATCGTGCCAACAAAGAGTATTAAGCGCTTTCATTTATTTTTCAATACCTTTTTCTGTGTTGTTGATACAGGTTCCTTAAAATAAACAAACCTGTATCAAAACGTCATGCGTTTTAATACAGGTTTTTCTGTTATTTAAAAAATGGGATAAAAAAAGAAACTAGTGGCATATAAATCAAACTAGTTTCTCAAAATTATAATATGATTTTTACATTTCATCCGCAAAAATGGTGGCAATAAATAATTTTTCATCTCTTGTTAAGGTAAGTTTCAGCTTTTTTTCGACGGCTTGTAATGTTTTTTCCGTTTTTTGATAAATGTTTTCTAACTCGTGAGTGATTTCTTCATCCTCGGGAAAAGTAAGAGGTTCATTTTTTATCATTCTTTCTAAAGCAAAGGCTGTATGCATCACAATTCGAATCATAACAGTGTTGCTTAATTCCATTTCTAACTCATCTTGTACATGACTTAACCACTCTAACAGAATTTCACTTATGAGGTACGGATTAATAAATAGAAGGTACTTTCGCAAGTTTTCTTCGCAAAGTTCACGCACCACAATATTCGCTTCGGTTTTCTCGTCATCATAGCTTATCGTTTCTTTTGTAATTGCCTGTTGAAGTATTCGCTCTCCCTGCCCTTCAATGAGAACTTCTAATGATACATGAGGCGCATCAATCCTTGGATTTTTAGTGCCTGCCGTTGCAACAATTTCATATTCTTTTTGAATTTCTCGAATGTTTGCTGCTAATTTAATAGAAGAAACGGTTAGAATTTTAATAGGTTCTTGAGATACTTTGCGTGAAATAATCGTTAAGATTTTTTCTAATTGTTTTGCTGTACCGCTTCCTGTTGTACAAATAGAAACAAGTGCTTTCTTTTTTCCAAACACGTGCTGCTGCTTATCTATAAATTCCATAAAGTCTTTTTGCACCGAATCAAATATGGCATATAAATTTAAATCTAAATAATTTACTTTTCTAACGGTGTCTAACACCATAGACGTCGTCACATTGCTGATGGTCTTAATTTTAGTCCCTGTTTTTTGTTCCAACTTGCTTTCTAACATGGCAAGCGAGCCCATGTCCACAAGCATTAATACGCCTTCTCCTTCATCTACTTTCTTAATTCCTTGGATTAACCTGTCTACAATTTCAACCGGAGATACCGTCAAAGGCACATCAATAGCTATAATAGGAGTGCTTCCTAAAAGCTCCGTAGCAACTTCAACCATAGAAGTTGCCGTGCTGTTTCCATGGGCAGCAACTACAATCCCTACTCGTTTATTTTCTTCTAACGTTCGAATTGATTGAATAACCATTGTGAGATAAATGACTTCTATTTCTGGCACGCTAATGTTAAACCACATTTCAATTCGATTTTTAAAAAGCAGTGCTACCGCATATTCTTTTGGATATGTTTCGCGAATTTCATCTATCTCCTTTGTATTTAATACGTCTACTTGTTTTTTTCGCTTTAAAAAGGATTCCATATGCATACTTAAAAAATGAATAAACCTGCGATCAAATTTACAGTTCAATTCTTTTTCAGCCAACTGTTTTAATTCTTTTGTAAGCTGCATCACATCGTCTTCTACGAATTTCATTAAATTAGAGCTCTGGCCATTTTTTTGATTAAAAAAGCTTCGAACATTCAAATGAATGTCGGTAAGAATATACTGATTGATATCTTCTTGAGATAAACCTTCTTTTGTTAAAACATCTACTTTTTCTTCTATTAACTGATATAAATTAAATGATACGTCTTCCTCCATTTTTATTTCTTGGCTCTCCATAGCCGGGGAGATAATCGTTTTAAGGTTTACATATTCAGAAATTTTTTTGCTGCGCTCCATATTTTTACTATTTGAAATCCAATCTCGTTTAATATCGTCAGGCAGATCTCGCACTGTAAGTTCCACCATATGTTTACTATCAAGGTTATTTAAAAATCCGTGTGCGCAAACGAGCTGCACATTCGACTTTAACTGCCCTACATTCCCGAATTTTTCAGTGTGGATTAAAGCATTTAATACATCAATGTGGACACTTAGCTTTTTATTAATTCGCTTAGCCTCTTGTTCTAAAAGAAACGTGGTGAGGCGAATTTTTTCTTTTAAAGACCTCTCTTCTAATGAGGGAATATGGATAGTCATCGGAATTCTTCTTAAGAAAGTTTGCAGTAAGGCTGAACCGGGATTTTCAGTTGTAGCACAAATAATTAATACCTTAGACGTTCGCTTATGATCTGTTTCCCCTAGGCGATTGTACGTACCTTGATCAATGAGGTAAAAAAGCATTTCTTGGCCTTCAGGAGGAAGCCGGTGTACTTCATCCATAAAGAGAATCCCTTCATTTGCTTGTTCTACTAAACCTACTTTACTTTCAGTTGCTCCGGTGAAACTCCCTTGCTTATGACCAAATAACTGAGAAAGAAGTAATTGAGGATTATGGTAATAATCAGCGCAGTTAAAGGTAATGAACGGAGCATCTGTTTTTAGCCTCTCTGAATATAAGGCAAATTGATAGATTCGTTTTGCAAAAAGAGATTTTCCCGATCCCGTGGGACCTAATAGCAGCATATGTAATCCATTAGGCGGGTAAAGAACAGCAGCTTTTGCTTGAGAAATCGATTTTTTCAAACTTCCGGTAGCTCCAATCATTAATTCAAAAGGATTAGCAGGAAGAGCTTCTTCTTTACCCCCATTAGATAGCTGCTCTAGTTTTTCTACTTCCATCTTATTCGTATCCCACTTGTGACGGCAAATGGTTTCAACAACCTCTAGCGGAACGTAGCGAACGGGGAACATTTTAATTTTGATTACTTTTTGCAGGCGGACAAGTTTGTTAAGTTCAAGGCTTACATTAGATCTCTCTAAATCTAACTGTTCAGCAATTTCAATCGCTGAGCTTCCTTGTTTATGTAAAAGTTCCACTTCTGTAAACTCTTGAAAATTACTCAACAGCTGATTGTATACCTTATCAATTCGTTTCATTAGAAGCACCTTCTTTATTTTCAGTTCACGATTGGAATTTTCTCTTTCAAAGAAATGATCATTCCCTACTACTACAAGCTATTTCATCTACAAGTACCCTCATGTGATACTAATCTATGAAAACGTTTCAAACCATTATATGTAAATATATTAAGTTAGTCAAACTTGCATGTCAACCGGTTTCATTCTTGAAGTTATAGTCTGTCTGAATGTTTCATTTTCTTTAAATAACTATTAATGTATATACTGCTTTTTTATTTTAATCAGCACTGCGTTTACAGCACATTTTTGATTAAATAATAAAACGAAAGAAAACAGCAGCAGTTACCGCCATCTTCTTTCGTTTTTAAAAATTATTTATCCGTACTTAATTGCCCTTGTGGTAAAATACTGTTTTTCACAACAGCTGTTTTTGATCCTTTAATATTTAACAAGAAGCTAGGAGCAAAAGTAGAATGTTCCTCTGAATAAAAGCCTCTGTTTGTCATGTAACTTGTGATTACGACATTGTCTCCTTTCACTTGTGGAACTGCAAAATGTGAATACGTAAACGTTTTGTCATTAGGATCGAGGTCCATATGTAAAACAAGTCCTGTATCATTTAGCGGCTTGTATTTTCCTGTCAGCGTATTTGATACGTACCCTAGCATATATACGTCATCTTGGCCGATACCATCAATCGTCATTTTAGATCCGCGAGAATCTGTGAATAAGTACCATTTCCCATCTTTTTTAAATACATTTGCGCGTTCAATTTCATCTGTCACCGTGTTTGAAGTAATCAGTGGATCCATTACTTTTTTCAAGGTATAATTGTTATTTAGTTCAACAATGCCTAATGCACCGTTTGCTAAAGAGGCTTTCTTTTTATTAGAGCTCTGAAGTAATTTCTCTTTTTCTGATTGGAAAAATGGATTATTTCCACCGTAGTAAGCTCGATTGTAAAGGGAATCTTCACCTTGATAACCATCTTCAGTTCCTGTGTTTGCTTCAAATACAAGGTATTTATGCCCTTTATCCTCTACATAGTGAGGATCTCTCAACGTATGATTATCTCCTGAACCATATGCGCCTTCGTCAATAAACTGCTGAATATTTTGATACTTTTTACCATCACCATCAAAAATGGATTTATGATCTTCAACACCATCAATTTTTAACGTATCTCCACTTGGCTGGGATACATTTACTTGAGCCGTTGTTATGGTTTGTTTTCCATAGTTTGTACCTGAAAAGTTAGTATAGAATAAGCGTATTTTTCCGTCTGATGTTAAAGTAGCAGATCCTGACCATTCTTGTGTTTGCTTTTTCAAATGAGGATCATTCGGTACAAATTTGTCACTGTCTTTGAACACTCTTCCTGCATTTTTCCAACTGTCAATCGAATCTTCACCGATTTTTTGATAAAACACATAAATAGATGTATCATCAGCATCTTTCGGATCGCCTGCTAGTGCAAATACAACTTGGTAACCATGATAGTTGGCTACTGTTCCGTCAGCATTTTGCAGAGGCCAGCTGTCCCATACGTCTAAATCAATTAAATTGCCCGATTTATCATACCCTTTTGCAGAGGCAATATTTTTGATTGTTGATTTATCAAAAGCTGGAACTTTAAACTGTTCGCTTTTTTGCTGCTGAGGAATTTTCAGCATGTTATCACGTGTAATATGGGAAACTCCATAATTATTGTTGGTATCTTTATGATTGCTTTCAGCAGCCCATGTTTGAGATCCAGCACCTATTAACAGAGCTGTAGCAAAAGATAAAGCTGTAGTTTGCTTTGCGATTTTCTTAATATTCATCTGTTTTTCTCCCTTTTGTATAATACCTTTTCTTGTGTCACTCACAAGCAATTCATTTTCTATGTATCGAGAAGTCATATCAATCTGGCGAAATAACAGAACCGGTTCCATTACCTTTCCAAGATTACTTGCATAATATTGAAAAGTCAAATAGGTAAAATGGAGTAATTATCTCATTTTTCTTCTCTTATATCTTTCATTTGGTTATAAAGTCTTAAACCTTCAACTTTTTAATTAAATGAGCAAATTCACCATCATATTTAACCTGCTATTTTTTATAAGCTCTTCTACAATTGTTAAAGTAAGCCATTTTCAAAAAAATATTGTTAATGTATTTTTTGTGAATTAGTGGAATAATTTATTATATAATAGTTCCTATTGGAAATAATGAGAGACAAAAGAATTAGATAATTGCTTTTCAATTTGATTCTTTTATCCTGTTAAATTTTATGTAGCTTTTCACGAGAAATCGCTATCATTTTAATGAATCAATAATACATTTTTCAGAAAATCAAAAAGAGCTCTTTATAAAGAGCTCTTTATAAAGAGCTCTTTTTGATATCATTTGTGCTGTTTTTAAATAGCAGTTCTTATTTAAGAATCAAGTTCCGCAGTACGTTTGATAAGGCTGCTTAGACGGAGCAGACGGTGTACAATACTCTGGCTGACCCGGAGATTCATATGGGCTAGAAATCACTTCAAGAAGGGTTTCCATGACGCTGTAGTCTTTTTTTTGTGCTGCGTCTAACGCTTCTTCCACTCGGTGATTTCGAGGAATGACAGCCGGATTATTATTTTTCATAAGCTCTTGTGACTCCGCTTTAGATTGTTTTTGTCTACCTAATCTTTTCTGCCATAGCTCATGCCACTGTGCAAATTTTTTGCTTTCAAACAGATCACTGTTTTCTAACTTTTCAGCGGTTAATGCACGAAACGTATTTGTGTAGTCAGCTTTATAGGTTTTCATTATTGTAAGAAGGTCTTGGAATAATGCTTCATCTTCTTTTTCTTCGTTAAAAAGACCAAGTTTAGCCTGCATACCTGCCAGCCAGTTTTCCCGATAGAATTTTGGGAATTCCGTCACAGCGCTTTGCGCTATTTCAACTGCTTTTTCTATATCTTGATCCAATAGCGGTAATAAAGCCTCGGCAAATCTCGCAAGATTCCACCCTGTAATGCCTGGTTGATTTTGATAAGCGTAGCGCCCTTGTACATCAATTGAACTAAATACAGTTTCTGGATCATAGGTATCCATAAATGCACATGGCCCATAATCAATTGTTTCTCCACTAATTGTCATATTATCCGTATTCATGACGCCATGAATAAAACCAATAAGCTGCCATTTAGCAACTAGGGTAGCGTGACGCTTAATCACTTCTTGAAGCAATGATAAATATTTTTTTTCATTCTTTTCTATGTGGGGAAAGTGACGTTCTAATGCATAGTCAGCTAAAGCTTGAAGGTTTTCGACCGTTCCCCATTTTGCAGCGAACTGAAATGTGCCAAAACGAAGGTGACTGGAAGCTACACGCGTCAAAATCGCCCCCGGCAGTTCTTTTTCACGAACAATGGATTCACCTGTTGTTACGACTGCTAGGCTCCGAGTAGTCGGAATACCAAGAGCATGCATGGCTTCACTAATAATATACTCACGCAGCATAGGTCCTAGAGCTGCCCGGCCGTCTCCTCCGCGGGAATATGGTGTTCGGCCTGAGCCTTTAAGCTGAATGTCTACTTTCTCACCCGAAGGCGTAACTTGCTCCCCTATCAGCAAAGCCCGGCCGTCTCCTAGCATGTTAAAGTGGCCAAATTGATGCCCCCCATAAGCTTGTGCAAGCGGGAAAGCACCTTTTGGAAAACTGTTTCCAGCCAAAATACTAACTCCTTCTGGGCTTTGCAGCTGTTCTTTTTGTAACCCTAGAGATGCGGCTAAAGAGTCGTTAAATTTAACTATTTTAGGTGAACTCACTGGATTAGGATCAAGAGGGGTAAAAAAGATGTTTGGTAACTCCGCATAGCTATTACGTAAATTCCATCCTGTTTCTTTTTGATTAGTCATCGTATCTCCTTTTCTTTTTGTGTCTTAAAACATAATTCTTTCTTTACTGATCGTTGTTTTATAAGCGCAGTAGCCTTGCTCTATCCTGCTTTCTTCTGGGCATCTTAGAGCAGGACAGTTGCTCTTTCATTCATTATCTCTTTTACTATTATATCGTATTTGCCCGTACTTTTAATCTAAAGTGCCTTATCCATTTATATACCTCCACTTTGTTGACGAGCTATTAAATGCTCAAAAAAGGAAGAAGTATTAATATACTTCTTCCTCTGTATTTTACCCCCAAATATCTTTTAAATTCCAATACGTTAACTCTTTTACGATTACGTTTCCTCCTTCAGTAAATAACTCAATTCCAAGCCTGCTTTCTTTTGGATAAATACGGCTCGTCATGGTCGCTTGTCCTTCGTTTGCAAATACTTCAACGGAAGAACGGTCCACAAATATTCGTAAAGCTAGTGTCTCACCTGCTTGTAGCGCTACTTTCCTCACTCCATCTTCTTTTCCCGAGTGAGTACAGTCAAGCAATAACTTTTGCTCATTAAGGTTGTAACACATAAGCGTTTCTTCGTTGTTTATTCCACGAATTTTTATTCCTACCGATGAAGCTTGGCAGTCCGCTAAATCAAATACAGCTTGTATCTCTAGCAAGTCTTCATTTACTTCTACTACATAGCTGTTAGAAAGAGCTTTATTGGTTAGCATATTATACTGAGTTTTCCGAAGTGATGTAAGCTCTTGGACGGGGTTCATTAACACTTTATCCTCTCTTAAAGTTAGTTCTCTCGGGAGCGTTAGCGCACCGCACCATCCATCCTCTTTCGTTGGCATATTAGCTTCCCACATGTCCATCCAGCCAATTGCAATTCGCCGTCCTTTATCATCTAAAAGTGTTTGAACAGCATAAAAATCGTGGCCGTAATCTAATTCAGTAAATGACCCATGATGAAATGTATTGGTTCCATAATTATATTCTCCAACTAAATATCCTGTTTGGAAAAGGTTGTGATAGGAATCACCTTTTGCTTCTATCCCTTGAGGAGAAATCATTAACACATGCTTTCCGTCTAACTCAAAGAAGTCTGGACACTCCCACATGTATCCTAGATCTCCATCGCTTTTAGCAAGAACACCAACATATTCCCATTTTTGTAAATTTGAAGACCGGTATAAGATAACACGGCCCTCTTGTTTCTTTGTTGAGTTTCCTAGAATCATATACCAGAAACCTTCGTGCTTCCATACTTTAGGATCTCTAAAATGATGAGAGCTATCTGCTGGCGGCTCAGCAATAACTGGGTTGGCCTCTGCTTTTTCAAAGGTAATGCCGTCTTTACTAACAGCTATATTTTGGTTTTGAAAAAAAGTATCCAGCTCTTTGTCTATATAATTATGTCCTGTATAAATTAACGTAAGCTCTCCTTCGTTATCCACGGCACTTCCAGAAAAACATCCATCTTTATCAAATGAATCTCCAGGAGCTAAAGCAATCGGCAAGTGCTGCCAATGAACAAGATCTTTGCTTTTGACATGTCCCCAATGCATTGGCCCCCAATTTTCGTCATAAGGATGATGTTGATAAAAAACATGATATTCTCCTTTATACTGAACCAACCCATTCGGATCATTAATCCAGTTCGCTGGCGCCATAATATGATACCCTAACCGATATTGATGATTCACCTTTTTCTCTGCTTCATTTAATGAATGTTGAGCTTGCTCGATTTTATTTATCGTTAACATCATCATATCCCCCTATATAATCTGCGTGTTTTCTTGTACATCTTTTCTTATAAATCTATGTTTTTTAGAGTTTAGTAGTGTAAACATCGAAATAACGTTAAATACCAAAACCATACCTCCCATAATTAAATAGGTACGGGAAAAACCTACGCTATCATATAATCCTCCCACTATGGGTGAAAGAACTGAAGCACCTATTTGCGAAGCAAATTGGAATCCAACCAAATAAAGGATGGAAGATAGGCGCGTGTCAAAGTTAGCTGCCAAATATTTAAAGATGGCAATGAGCATAATAGGAAGTTCTAATGCATGAATGAGTTTCATTGAAGATATTCCGATTGGACCAACAACAAGCCCTGACCCAATAATACGAAATCCCATTAGAAATCCTGCTAAAATTAAACTATTTTTTGCACCGATCTTATTTACAATAAACGGTGCTGCGAACATCATTCCAGCTTCTAAAAATACTTGAAACGAATTTAAGTAGCCAAATACTTGGTTACCTATCGATTCAGTAGGAAACAAAGATGCATAATAGATAGGAAATTGCTGATCGTATACCCCATATACGCATGTAACACCAACAACATAAATCATAAAAAACCAAAATTCCTTCAATAAAAATAAACTACCTACATCTCTTAGCGTGACGGATTCAGCTTTTTCCATTTCATAACTGCTCATTTCTACTTTTACAGAAAAAATAATAGCGACTAGGATAACCGCTGAAACAGATGCCACCCAAAAATTAATGTGAGGATTAATATTAAATAATTGTCCTGCAAAAAACGTAGCTGCAGCCCAGCCTAATGACCCCCACATTCTAGATTTTCCATACTCAAATTTATATTTTCGGCTGACTTTCTCTATGTATGTTTCAATCGCTCCGATGCCCGCCAAAAACGCTACTCCTAAATATAAGCCTCCAATAATAGCCCCTATCACCACATTGTATTGAAGCAAAGGTCCATAAACAAAAATATAAAATGGTCCTACAAACACTAAAAGACAGCTAATAAAAAATAAAACGTGTTTCTTTAAACCTATCCTGTCAGATATATATCCGTACAAAGGCTGCATACACAAAGCAAAGATAGCGTTCACAGAAAAGATTAAGCCTGTTGCTGATCCGTTCAACTTAATCTCTTGCCCTAACCAGATAGAAAATAAAGAGTAGCTGGACGACCACGTAAAAAAGAAGAAGAAAAAATATGCACTCAGCTTCCAATATAAACTTTTTGAACTTTTCATTTTAGTTACCCCTTTAGCTTAAGATATAAAATCTTTTATCTAACAAAATGAAAGCACTTTCAATATGATTTTATGTCAACCGGTTTCATATGTCAACCGGTTTCACATTTTATATTTTAAAAAAAGATTGTATTAGGTGTAAAAGTGGGCTTTGTGGTATGTTTAAATTGTTTAATAAACCGTTTACAATCTTTACATAGATTTTTATTGGTCAAAAGAAAACGTAACGACTGAAAGCTATTTGCTTAATTGCAATTTATTTTAAGGCTTTTACATGTCTGATATATACTATAAAAGCAATGTTTTGGAGAAATTAGGAGGAAATTAGATGAAAGCCAAGATTAGTGATGTAGCAAAAATTGCAGGTGTTTCACCGACTACCGTTTCTCGTGTATTAAATAACCGTGGTTACATAAGCAAAGAAACGCGAGAAAATGTTTATAAAGCAATGAAAGAAATTAATTATTTCCCAAATGATATTGCACGTTCATTATTTAATAAACGAACAAATTTAATCGGTATGATTGTCCCGCAAACGAGCAACCCTTTTTTCGGAGAGTTAGCCTTTCACATTGAAAGTATATGTGCTTCTCTTAACTACAAAGTACTTCTTTGCAACAGTCTTAATCGAATTGATAAAGAAAAAAAATATGTAGAGATGCTCATCAGAAATCAGGTAGATGGTGTGATTGCCGTTACTTATAATAGAGGTATTTTTGATTCAGAAAGTCAAAGTCTTCCTGTAGTTGCAGTGGATCATTATTTATCAACAGATATTCCTACCGTATCTTCTGATAACTATTCTGGAGGAAAACAAGCCACGGAATTGCTCATTTCAAAAGATTGTAAGCATATTATTCATATTAACGGCCCCCTTAAACTCGAAACTCCAGCTAACTTAAGAAGGAAAGCTTATGAAAACGTGATGAAAAAGTACGGAAAACAGCCTATCACGTATGAAATTTCAAATACCTTCGACCGCAACATCCAGAGAGAAACTATTTCTAAGGTTTTTGAAGAAAATCCGGAAGTAGATGGTATTTTTGCAAGTGATGACTTACTTGCAGCTTTAGTAGTTGCAGAAGCACAAAAAAGAGGAAAAAACATCCCAAGAGATTTAAAAATTGTGGGCTATGACGGAACGGAGGCCAGTCAGACTTTGTTACCTGGTCTAACTACAGTTCAACAGCCCATTGAATCGATTGCTCAAACAGCCATTGATATTTTACTAAAAGAAATTGAAGGAGAATTCAGCAATATACCTCGTGAAATCTGCCTTCCCGTTAAGCTTCTAGAAGGACAAACAACGTAAAAATACGTTTTTTATAAAATAAATATCAGTTTATTGCATATTCTTCTTCCTTTATTCACACCTTAACGTTACAGAAAGGAGTTGAATACAATGGCAAACAACAAAAGCAGCAATAATAATGAATTATTAGTATACGGGGCTGAACAAGCAATCGATCAAATGAAATATGAAATCGCTAGCGAGTTCGGAGTAAATTTAGGAGCTGACACTACTGCACGTGCAAACGGATCAGTAGGCGGCGAAATCACAAAACGTCTTGTACAATTAGCTGAGCAACAACTTGGCGGCGGACGTTTCTAAGACAATTTCATACACACCATGACTTAAGGAAGAATGGATATCCATTCTTCCTTTTCATATATTTACTTTCCATTTTTATATAAAAATTATTATTCTTCCTCCTCTTTACTGACTGATTTTGTTTTTTCTTTCTTTAGTACAGCGCTGATTCCTAAACAACAGACGGCTGCTATCCATCCGGAGATGAGAAAATAAACGGAAGTATTTGCAAAGAGTGTGCCTATTAAAATAAACAGACCTCCGAGAATAATAAAAAGGACGTGGCCTTCACCATTTTTTTTCACCTTCATCACCTCTCCCCTACGTATACAAACTACTGTTCAGATACAAAAGAAACTTCTTGATAAACAAGAAGTTTTCTTACGTCCGTTTCTTTTTCAATAAAAAATAAAGGTGTTTTCTTTTTATTTATTCAACAAAACCACTCAATATTCTTCTCAATTACATGCTATTCAATAATTTCTCCTGTTTTATACTCTTTCATAAATACATCAATAACATCTCCTGCTTCCTCGTTCTCCTCCTGCATTTGAACGAGTATTTCGTTTTGTGCATTTACCGAAAGAATTCTGACATCGGACATTCGGTTTATATCCAGCTGCAGTTCCAAATCCTTGGCAACTTCATCAGCTTTTAGTGAATCTTTGATAATATATCTGTGGCTTCTCATAACATTCGCTCCTTTACGTTATATGAACGAATATAGTTTATCCAAACTATCAGCGTACAATGACATTTTTCTTGTATCTTTCATTTAAACAAAACAAAAAAACGGCTTTTCTCAGCCGTTTTTTTGTTTTGCCTTTCACTTATGAAAAAGCATATTTATTTCTTTATTTGACCGTTCTCTGTATCAGGTATCATACGCTTATTTATTCCGAATGCGTAAAAACTAATGACAACAAGAGCGAGGAAAATAACTCCTACAATAAGTGAGATACGCGTTTCATCATTAAACCACATGCCTACAAGCACCATTAGTAGAAAGGCAATAGTTACATAATTCGTTACAGGTGCAAAAGGCATTTTGAAAGGATGACTATCCATTTCAGCACCTTTAGCTTTACGGAAACGAATTTGGCTGATAAGAATGATGAACCAAGGAATCATTCCCGGAAGCACGCTCGCACTGTATACATAAACAAATACATTCGGTGGAGCGATGTAGTTTAAAACAACACCAATTACCAATCCAATCATAACAGCGAGTGTGCTATAAATTGGAACGCCGTTACGAGAAATTTTTGTGAAGAATTTAGGTGCTTGACCGTTTACGCCAAGCGTATAAAGCATGCGTCCTGCACTAAAAATTCCACTGTTACAGCCTGACATAGCTGCTGTAATAACAACAAAGTTAATGATACCTGCAGCTGCCGTAACACCAACTTTAGCAAATGTAGATACAAATGGACTCCCTAAAGAATCTAATTCATTCCACGGATATACCGTCACGATAACGAAAATAGCTCCAATATAAAAAATTAAAATGCGCCAGATGATGCTTTGAATTGCGTTTCTTAACGTTTTTTTAGGGTCCTTTGCTTCACCAGCTGTAATACCAATTAGCTCGACTCCTTGATAAGCTGCAACAACAAGAGATAGTGCAAAGAAAAAACCTGACCATCCGCCTGCAAAGAAGCCGCCGTGTGCCCAAAGGTTTGATAATCCAATAGCGTCTCCCCCGTTTCCAAATCCGAAGAAAATCAACCCGAGCCCTGCAATAATCATCAAAATAATCGTTACAATCTTAATCATCGCAAACCAAAATTCAAACTCTCCAAATGATTTCACTGAAACTAAGTTGGCTGTGCCTAAAATCAACATGGCAATAATACCTGGTACCCAAGCAGGTAGATGTGGGAACCAGTAATGCATATATGCTCCTACCGCTATAATTTCAGACATCCCTACGATTACAAATTGAAACCAGTTGCTCCACGCAGCCATATAACCTGCTAATGGATGAATATATTTGTGGCCAAATGTAGCGAATGAACCTGTGCTTGGTTCCATGTACAGCATTTCGCCCATGGCACGCATAATAAAGAAAATAAACATTCCGCAGATTGCGTAAGCAAGCAATACCGATGGACCTGTCCATTGGATGGTGCTTGCTGATCCCATAAATAATCCAACGCCAATTGTTCCGCCTAGCGCGATCATTTGAATGTGACGGGATTCTAAGCCTCTTTTTAGCTGTTTGTCTGCCATTCCATTTCCTCCTCCTAAACTTGTTATAGCTCTGTTAGGAAAGATACTTTTTGTGTCTGATGGAACAGCTATCGTTTTTAAAACCTTCCATTTTTATCTAGTACCTTTACAACTAAACTATTTTTTCTATTTTTAGCTATTCGACTGTATAATTACTTATTTTATAATAATAAATTTCCCTCAGAAATACAATTGTTTTTTTCAGAAAAACACTCAACAAAACCTTTTACCTTTATTAAATCAATCATCTTAGTGAAATATTTTTTTATTTCAGTATAATTTAAATTTTATGAATATTTAAAATAAATATAGGCTCAGGGTGCTAGAACACTCTATTTTTTAAGGCGAACGAAATGAAACCACTACTTAATCGAAAAAAATCCTTTCTTCTCCTTTTACGTTTCTTCTTTCTCTTCTTAGGGAAAGTATCCATAGAAAATAGAGATGAGGAGGGATTTTTCATGTGGCAAGCTGCGATGTGGGGCGGAATTTCAGGATCAGCTGTCCTTCTTGGTGCTTTGGCAGCAGTTTTTTTGCCTATCGGCAAAAAGATAATTGGTTATATTATGGCTTTTGGGACAGGTGTATTAATCGGAGCATCTACCTATGAGCTGCTTGGAGACTCGGTTCATAACGGCGGGTTAAAAGCTACTTCTCTTGGTTTTCTTGCCGGGGCTGTCGTTTTTACTTTTTTAGACTATCTAATTTCACGTCAAGGAGCGAATAAAAGAAAGCGGTCTACCAAACAAATGGCTGCGAGTAGTTCTGGAATTGCTATATTTATAGGAACCGTAATGGATGCAATCCCAGAGTCCATTATGATTGGGGCTAGCTTAATTGAAAATGCAACCGTTAGCTGGCTTCTTGTTATCGCTATTTTTATAAGTAATATTCCTGAAGGACTGTCCAGTACGACCGGTCTAGTGAAAAGCGGATTCTCTAAAAAGAAAATTTTTTTACTATGGGCAGCTGTTTTGTTCATTTCAGCTTTTAGTTCATGGACAGGATTTGTTTTTTTAGACCATGCATCTGAGACACTTATGGCTGCTATTGCTGCTTTTGCCGGCGGTGGTATTATTGCTATGGTAGGTTCTACAATGATGCCAGAGGCCTATGAAGAGGGAGGGTCTATTACAGGATTGATTGCTGCACTTGGATTACTTGCTTCACTCATACTGGATCATTTTTCTTAATCGTCTTCATACTACTTCTATCGTTTCCAAGTAGAAAACAGACAGCCTTCTACTTGGAGACATTTATCCTCATCACATTATTATGAATGTGTCTTATTTAATAAGTAAAGTCGTAGTTTTCTTTTATTTCCTGAGTAAAAGTTTTCCAATCCGTAGCTTCAAATTCTGCATTGCGTGCTTTTAACTCTTTTTCCATTCCTTGAATCTCTTGAACAGCTTCTATAGTTCTTTCACTTCCTGGCCCTACTCTCCAAATTAATTCTTTGTATTCTTGTATTTTCCGTCGCAGCGAAGCGGTATCCATTTCTACATATTTTGACATGTTTCTAAGCTCCTTTTTCTTATTTCTCTTAACCATATCATATTTCATATAAAATTTTTTAAGATTAATTTCAACTTAATAAATACTGCTATACAGGGCTTCGTGGTCTGATAATTTTGAGAAAAATCTAATTTTTAGAAAAAATATAAAATAACCAGTTTGATCCTTTTTTGACCGGGAAGACAGACTATGAATTCAAATTTATTAGGAGGGATGCAAGATGGCAACTAATAAAAAGAATGAAAAAATGAGTCGTGAAGAAGCAGGAAGAAAAGGTGGAAAAGCTACTTCCAAAAATCATGACAAAGAGTTTTACCAAGAAATTGGTGAAAAAGGCGGAGAAGCTACTTCCAAAAATCAAGGTAAAGAATTTTACGAGGAAATTGGAAAAAAAGGCGGCAGATCCAGCAGCCAGCGTAATAATTAACTAGTATTTGAAGTAATAAACAACTCGAAGAAGAAAAGTTCCTTATAGTACAAGTCACAGGAACTTTTTTTCTTCTAACTAATCTTCTCCATCTCTTTATGGTAATGGGCTAACGATTGATCTTTTATGAATGAGAATAGTTCTGAATTAATAAAAGGAATCAATTTCTCTCCTATCTCCCAAGCATTACATTCAATTCGATACAAAAGACCTATATCGTCTGTTTGATCAAACTTTGCACTCAAAGATAAAAGGTCTTCATCTAGCGCATGACCTAATTCGTGAGCTAAAATAATCCATTGATAAGATTCTAAACACTCATTTGAACCAAATAAGTGCTGACACTGTATGTTAATATCTTCTTCATATAAAAAAATAGAATGTGTGCTAGGAACGTACTTTCCGCCTACACACCGCGTTCCAGGAAACTCATCTTCAATAACTAGCTTTATTGTTGGATCTACTCCATGAACAAAATCATGTAAATTCATAAAATCCCCCACTTCTTTTCTCAAAAAATACATGTACAGGTTTACCATTATACATACGTTTATCTAAAATACCGTATGTATGTTTTTTTTTCAATATGTATAAGGCTATACATACAAAAAAGCAAGCATAGCTGCTTGCTTTTTTGTATTAAAGCGGTGCTTCAACTTTTATATTGCCCGCTTATCCTTACAGTTTTATATGTAGAATTTTATTAACGATATCGACTCGAATATTCGAGAATGCTGCGCAGCATTTGACGTGTACTCTGTGATTGATTTGTGCGTTCTTTATATTCAAGAGGACGACTAGGCGTTGACTTATTTTCTTCTTTATATTGAGAACTTTTGTTTTCTGACACGTTTTTTCACTTCCCTATCTCTATTTTATCAAGAGCAGCTCAAAGCTGCTCTTTTGGTTGTCATTCTTTTATTTGTTATGACGGCTTACTTTTGCTTTTTGAAGCTCATCTGTATGAATATCGTTTGATAAAATACTTTTATTCACATTATCGACAGCAGCTGCACTGCTGCTGACTCCTTGGTTTTTGCTTTTATTTTGTTTACTCATTCCATCCACCTCCATGTGTAACGTCTATATTTTATGGAGTTATAAAAAGAAAATAAGAGGTAGTATCAGGAAAATGACCTTCTTTTCTTTTTACTTGCATCCCTCTTATTAAATAAAAATAAAATCTCCATATTTAACAGAATGCACCAGAAATAAATGTTCATACTAAGAGTAGAAATTCTGCATATTGATTTTGAAAATATAGGAGGAAATAAGTGTGAGTACAAATAGAAACACACTATCCATTTTTGCTTTAGGCGGCATTAATGAAATAGGAAAAAACATGTATGCCGTTCAATATGATGATGACATCATTGTAATTGACTGCGGCTCTAAATTCCCTGACGAAAGTTTATTAGGAATTGATTTGATTATACCTGATATTACATACCTGCAAGAGAATCGAGAAAAAGTTCGAGCACTGGTTGTTACGCATGGTCATGAAGATCATATTGGAGGTATTCCTTATCTTTTAAAACAGTTGAACCTTCCCATTTATGCAACAAGCCTTACCCTTGGATTAATTGACATTAAACTCCAGGAACATCAATTATCTGCAGAGACGGAGCTTATTGAAATCAACGAAGAGTCAGAAATTACATTAGGCAATATTCCACTTTCTTTTTTTAAAACGAATCACAGCATTCCAGATTGTCTTGGCATTGTCTTTCATACGCCTGAAGGAGCTGTTGTGCATACCGGGGATTTTAAGTTTGATTTAACTCCTGTTAATGACCAATATCCAGATCTTCATAAAATGGCGAAAATCGGCAGTGAAGGTGTACTGGCTTTAATATCCGAAAGTACAAATGCTGAACGCCCTGGATTTACGCCTTCAGAAAAGTTAGTTGGCAGACATGTAGAAGAAGCTTTTCGTAAAGCAAAGAGAAAAGTGATTATTTCTACTTTCGCCTCGAATGTTAACCGCGTACAGCAAATTGTAGATGCAGCGATTAAAACGAACAGAAAACTTGCGCTGCTAGGAAGAAGCATGGTTAACGTTGTATCAGTTGCGTTAGAGAAAGGGTATTTAACCATTCCTGAAGGGATGCTAATTGAACCTTATGAAGTACATTCACTTGCACCTGAACAAGTCGCTATTCTCTGCACTGGAAGCCAAGGCGAGCCGATGGCCGCTCTATCTAGATTAGCCAGCGGAAATCACCGACAAGTAGAGATTCTTCCTGAAGACACGGTCATTTTATCAGCAGGGCCTATTCCTGGCAATGAACGTAATATCTCTCGTATTGTCGACAGCCTTTTCACACTCGGGGCTCATGTGATTTACGGTTCAGGAAGCGCAACAGGTATGCACGTATCAGGACATGGCTATCAAGAAGAGCTAAAATTAATGGCTACATTGATGAAGCCAAAGTATTTTATCCCCATTCACGGTGAGTTTCGAATGCTCCATCACCACAGCTTATTAGCAGAATCCGTCGGGGTGGAAAAAGAGAACATTTTTATTATAAATAACGGTGATATTGTTGATATCAAGGGCGGAGCAGCTGTTCAAACAAGAAAAATCCCTGCAGGTAATGTATATGTAGATGGGTTTGGCATTGGAGATGTCGGCAACGCGATTTTACGTGACCGCAAACAGCTTTCAGAAGATGGTATGCTGGTTATTGTTATTACTCTGAATAAAGCGGAAGGGAAAATTGTGTCTGGCCCAGATACCATTTCACGAGGCTTTGTTTATACCAGAGATTCAGAGCAGTTATTAAAAGATGTTAACCGACAAGTGACTAAAATTGTAAATCAATTACAAAAAGCTCATGTTCACCAATGGAGCATTATGAAAAAAGAAATCAAGACAACGCTTGGCCAATTTTTATATAACCAAACCAAAAGAAGACCTATGATCCTTCCTGTCATTATTGAAGTTTGATTACTCCACTAAAAAACTGCCTTAGTCCCCACTAAGGCAGTTTTACTTTATAAATCCGAAGCTTAACCCAAAGTTAGAAGTTGCCCTTTATAGTTTATGAATAGGCACTCCCTTTATATGTATGGTTAAAAGTGTTAGGTGTATTTCTTCTTTTTTATCCCATTCTATAAGAGAGATATTTCACCGTAAATATCTTGTGAAAGTATCCTATCCTTGAGGTGATTATGATGAATGATAAAAATCAAGTAGATCAGCATTCAGAACTATTCCGCCACAACTGGACGAGACCGAAGCGTTCAAAGTCCCAAGTAAATGGACATACAGAGATGTCTCAAACGAACATCATCTTGCGAAGTAATGCAAAAGCTCATCGTTGGTAAGGATGATACACTTCAACAAAAAAAGACGCGAACGCGTCTTTTTTTGTTATTGGCCGTCTGCTCCGCTTTGAGTTATCTTGCGAATATGACCATCTTCATAATTATTTTCTCGTAGCGCTTTTGCTTTGTCATCTACTACTTGTTTTTGATCTACTTGTGAAGAAGGAGTCTGCTTGTTTTTTGGCATAATCATAACCACCTTTTATTTTTGTAATTGTACAACGTGCATAGTGTCCCTCATAAAGATTAAATATATGTTAGCTAGCGGCTTCTTCTTCTTTCCACTTATGGCGCAGTTTTAAAATAACAAGGCTTATAACAATTAGAAAGCCTAAGCTTGCAAAGAAACCTGGCCTGCTTGCAGATTCTAACAGCGTACCGCTTACTGCTAGCAGGATTAATAAGAGGCCAACAGCTTGTTTTACTTTATCCCAAACGGTTTGTTTGATTAAGCGATGAAAAGAAATTAAAATAAAGAACCAGTTATAAATCAGCATCAGTCCCGCTGCTGTTGTAATGTACTCATAAATTTTCCCAGGCAATAGCAAGGAAAGAACAATAGAAACAACTAATCCTGCTGTTGTTAAAAGTAAAGCCGGTAAAGGAAACTGCAGCTTTTTCTTTTTTTGTTTTGAAAACAATGCCGGGGCATCTCCATCTTCTGAAAGAGTGACAATCATTGTCGTTACAGAAAAAAAAGACGCTGACATCGTTGAGAAACCAGCAACAATCATTGCTCCATTAAAAACATGAGGGAAAAATGGAAGATGATATGTTTCTAAAGCCGTTATAAATGGACTTTGATTTCCATGAAAATCATGAAATGGCACAATTAAAATAGCTAAACTCAGTGAAACAATATAAATAATTCCAAGGAGAATAAGCATACTTCTTCCTGCTTTCGGTGCATCTTCTTTTTTTTCTAAACGAACCGTCATGATTCCCATGACTTCGATGCCGCCGAAAGCATAAAAGGCATAAAGCAAAGCGCCCCATAAACCTAAAAAGCCGTGGGGAAATACTTCACTTATCGTTCGTGGCACTCCTTGTTTGGCACCTTGGTCAAGAAATCCAAATAAAGCGAGACTAGCTAATACAATAAACATTAAAATGGCAGCCACTTTTGTGACAGCAAATACATTTTCCATTCGTTCAAAGCCTTTTGTTCCGATTAATACAACAGCAATGCCTAAAACAGCATAAATAGAGGCAAAGACCCACAGTGGAATACCGTCAAACCAAAAACGTGTAAAAAGAGATAAAGCAGTGAGCTGACTCCCCATGATCAGCATCTCTGAACTCCAGTACACCCATCCGCTGCTAAATCCTGCCCATCTTCCATAAGCCTTTTTAGCATAGGAGCGAAACGAACCTTTTTGAGGATCTTGAGCACTCATTTTAGCAAGAGCATCAAATACAACAAATGTACATACTGCTGCTAGTAAAAAAGCAATTAATACAGAGGGACCCGTGGCTTTTATTGCAATACTTGATCCTAAAAAATAGCCTGTACCGATGATGCACCCTACTCCGATTAAAGACAGCTGCCACCATTTTAATTTCCCTTCAACCTGACTTCCGCAGCCTATTTTCTTTTTCATACTATCACTCCTTACGCCTCGATGTAGTGTGTGATAGTTTGAAAAAATTATGCGCAAAAAGAGGCAGCTTTCTACTATTTTTCAACAGATAGAAAACTCTTTAAATTCAGTTCTGCTTTTTCCCCTCTTAAATAATCAATTGCTGTACAGCCTGCCAGCCGAAATATATACCAAATCCTATTAGAGAAAGGCCGGATATAACAGAAACTGCAGTCAAAAATGTCGCTGCTAAGTACCTTCGAAAAGTGCTTGCTAATGCTGCCATCGCAATATCCCAGCATAAAATCCCTGTAAAAATAGCACAGCTGTATAAAATGAGCTGTTCTGTTTCGTATGTATTAGCTGTTTTGGCTAAAACAGAGCCATAAATACCAAGCCAAAAAAGAATAGTAAGCGGGTTTGTTAATGAAATTAAAAAACCTGAAAAAAAACACTTTACTACAGAATCTCCTTTTGCGTTCCGATGCTGTGTAATTTTCCCTGCGCTCATTAACCCTTCAATACCGGTATAAATTAATACGAAGCATCCAAACGAAAAAAGAAACGTTTTCATAAAATCGCTGCTTAAAAAATGAACGGATCCAAAATACACTACAAGCATATAAAGAGCGTCAACCGAGGTTGCTCCTATCCCTAAGAACCAAGCATGTAAAAAACCATTTTTGATTCCTTTATCAAGCTGCGCTGCATTTATTGGACCAATTGGTGCCGCCAACGAGAGTCCTAATAATACATAGCTAAAGAAAGCTCCCACATACATCCCTTCTTCCATTACTTTTGAGATTTTATAAATTGAACTATGATAAATGTATGCAGCCTGCTTAGCTTGTACTACGTAATTTTTATTTTATTTCTAAATCATTTGTATAGCTGCGAAAAACCAGCGCATGTTAACTGTAAATACTATACAGAAGGATGAGAGGCATGAATTCATACACTCATATTAAAGAAGCATTACAATTAGCTGAACAGGCTGTTTATCAAGGGCAGATGAATTTGAATGGAGCTAATTTTCAAAATGCTCAAATGCATTTGACTATCGTTCAGCAGCAAATTAACGAACAAAAAAAACAGGCGTCTAGTGATAAAGAATTAAAACGAATGGAAGAACACCTAAGACATTTACGCGAAGCGCAGCAGGCTATTCAGCAAAATTTTTAATAAAGGAAGTTATAACTTTTTTTACTTTTATACGAAAAACTAAAAAAGCTCTACGAACTCACTGAGTTCGTAGAGCTTTTGATCTTCACCTGTAGCTTTTAAGAGCTGCGTAAAGAGTAATATTTTTTCTTTAGCCTTATACATACTTGCCGTAATCAGGACGAGCAATTTCATCGAAATTCTTCGTAAGCTTCAATAAATTAGTTGAAAGCCATTCTCCGGAAACTGGTTTTCCATGTCCGGTCACCGCCACAGACGGATGCAGTGACTGAAGCACTTCAACTGATCTTTTGGCAGATGCCCAGTCCGTAGTTAAATAACGAGGAGGACCGCTAATTTCCAATTCTTGCTCTAGTACATCCAGTAAATATTCTTGCTTAGTGGTAACAAAAGCATCTCCTGCGATAAGCGCCAGATCCTGCTTTCTAAAAAGAGAAATATGTCCTGGAGAATGACCAGGGGTGTGAATCCATTCCCATTCCGGCATATGAGGTACAGAGCCGTCGGCTGGTAAAGCTTGCACGTGAGAGCCTAAATCAATGGCTTCCGTTGGAAATAACGGAGAAAGCTTTGCCACGAGCCCGCCTTCCACTGTGCCATCTGGTGTAGGATAATTTTTTTTACCCGTCACATATGGAAGTTCAAGTGGATGTACATATACCGGTATGTTCCACTTCTCCACTAGTTCAATAATAGATCCAATATGATCAAAATGTGCATGTGTAAGAATAATTGCTTTTGGTTTTTTTTCTTTTCCAAACCTTTCTTCTGCCTCTTTGATAATCATAGAAGCCGAATTAGGCATTCCCGCATCCACAAGTACAAAACTATTTTCTTTGTCTGGATTTCCTATAAAACATACGTTAACAATCTGTGTAGTGTAGCTGTAGATATCCGGTGCCACTTCGACTCCTTTTCCACTGGCTATAGAGCTCATGGGAATGAAACTTTCCGTTGATGAACTTCCGTGCATCTCTCTATTCAATTTATAATTCCCTCCTTTAACGTGTCACTTCATATATGTGATACACGTTTATGCTATCCACCTTTGCTTTGGTTATTCTTTTTTTAACTGGCTCTCTTTTATGTATCCATAAAAAAAGAAAGGAGAAAAACTCCTTTCTTTTTTTACATCAATTATACTTTTGCCGGAACTTTAACGCCCATGATCGCTTTTGGCTCTAGATATTCTTCAATACCAAATGCTCCCCACTCGCGTCCAATACCAGATTGCTTAAATCCACCGAATGGTGCAGCTCTGTCTTGCTCGGCATCGTTGACGATGATTTGACCAGCTCTAATATTTTTAGCAACATAGTCAAGTGTTTCTTGATCTTTTCCGACCGCATAGCCTGCAAGTCCATAAATTGTATCATTTGCGATTTCAAGAGCTTGCTCTAGATCATCATACGTAATAATAGTTGTTACAGGTCCAAAGATTTCTTCTTGTGCAATAACCATATCATTTGAAACGTCAGTAAAGACTGTCGGTTTAACAAAGTATCCTGTCTCTAAGCCGTCTGGTTTGCCCGTTCCGCCAGTAAGAAGTGTTGCACCTTCGTCCATTCCTTTTTTAATATAATCCTGTACGCGATCCCACTGTTTTTCCGCTACGAGCGGTCCAGTTACGTTGTCTTTATTTAATGGATCACCAACTGGGAATGATGGGAGAACCTTCTTCACTGCTTCTTCAAATTTTTCTTTCATAGAGGCAGGAATGATAATGCGCGTTGCTGCCGTACATACTTGCCCCGTATTCATTGCAATGTGTGAAACTGCTATTTTAGCCGCTTCTTCTACATCCGCATCCTCTAATACAACTAGCGGTGATTTTCCGCCTAGTTCAAGCGCAACTTTTTTGATTGTTTTAGCCGCGTTTTGCATAATTTTCTCGCCTACAGCACCTGATCCTGTAAATGATACAAAATCAATGTCGGGGTGAGAACTAATACCGTCACCGATTGTGCTTCCCGTTCCGTTCACAAGGTTGAAAGCACCTTTTGGTACACCAGCTTCATCAATGATCTCTGCTAATATCATCGCTGCATACGGTGTAAGTTCTGATGGTTTTAATACCATTGGACTTCCTGCTGCAATAGCTCCTGCAATTTTAGTAGAAGTCTGATTTGTTGGGAAGTTCCATGGTGTAATAAGTCCGCTTACTCCAATAGACTCCTTCACGACCTTGTAGCTTCCATGATCTTTTTCAAATGTGTAATCTTCAAGTGCATTAGCTGCTTCTTTAAAGTGGCTAAGTCCCATTTCATAGTGAACTTCTTCTGAAATCTTTAAAGGAGCGCCAAGCTCTTCAGTCATAACTTCAATAAGCTCCTGTTTACGCTTTTCATATCCTTTTGCAATATTGCGAAGCATTTTAATTCGCTCTTCTTTTGTTGTTCTTGAAAATGTGGGAAGAGCTGCTTTAGCTGCTGCCACGGCTTTATCTAGATCTTCTTTTGTACCTAAGCTAATTTTACCAATTGATTTTTCAGTAGCAGGATTGATCACATCTGACGTTTCGTTTCCTGTTGATTCAATCCATTCTCCGTTAATAAAGTGTTTTAAATTTGTACGCATTGATTTGATCTCTCCTTTTAGTTTGTTAATTGTTGAACTATGTCATCTAATTTTTATCTACCCGCCTGTCTGCTTCTCAAACACCGCTTCTATTATTTGTTGTTTCTTTCACTGTCTTCCCCCTTTTCGAATCCGCTTTTCGCAGCTGAAATTATTTTTCCTCTGCAGCTTTTTAGTTCTTTATAACAAACAAAGATTGAGTTATAACGAAATCAATTCCATCTATAGATGAACAAGTGGAATAAAGGAGCTAGTATGGATTATTTGTTATACCGCTGTTGATTTCCGTGCAAGCCTTCGCTTTCCGCGGGCGATCGATAAGTCTCCTCATCGCGTAGGTTTCAGCGTGGTCTCACTAAATGAAACCTACGTTTACCATAACCACAAAAAATCCGAACGAGTTTGATTCTCCATCAAGAATCTCGGTTCCTCATTCGGATCTTCTTTCCACTAAAACACTTTTGGTCCAGCCACTTTTTGTATTAACGTACTTCTTGTAAACGATGTACCGCTCTGCTTTCAATTAACGGTTCTGTTTGCTGTCTGTATTGTTGATAGTGAGGTGTTTCAATGTGAGCTTTAACATCTTCTTTGCTTTTCCATTTCTCATAAAAAACAAAGGTGCCTTCCTTGTCTGTATCCTGGTGGAGAGTATATTGAATACAGCCTTTTTCTTCTCTTGATGGTTCAATAACTTTTACTAACTCTGATCGAAGCTCTTCTTCTTTTCCTGGCTTGGCTTGCAAAATGGCGTTAATAATAATTTCTGACATCGTTTTTCCTCATTTCTTTAAAAAATATTCTCCATAAAAAGCTTCCCTTTTTTTGAATTTATTACACTGACCATCATATTTTTTGTATGATGATTGATTTCTCTAGTCCAAGACAGCAAAAAATCCATGCTATACACATCGGTCTTTCTTGATGTGTTCATAAAAAAAGCCTGTAGGCTTGTAGCCTACAGGCTTTTTTATATCTTATTTCAATAAGTGCTGCACGACTGCTTTTGCTACACTGATTGTTGACTGAGGATTTTGCCCTGTTATTAGGTTGCCATCTGCTTGTACATTATCTGTCCAGTTTGGAGCAGTTACTACATTTGCCCCAAGTTCACGCAGACGTGTTTCCAAAAGAAACGGCATGAAGCGGTCCAATGTTGTTTCACGTTCTTCATCATCTGTAAACGCAGCGACATCCTTTCCTTCGACCAACGGCTTTTCATCTGATAATGTAACACCTACTAAGCCTGCGGGTCCGTGGCATACAGCGGCTACTACTTTGTCTCCTTCGTATAGTTCACGAATTAAAGCGTGGAGTGTTTGATTATCTGGCAGATCAAACATTGTGCCGTGACCGCCTGGTAAGAAAACAGCATCGAATTTAGCACTGTCTGTAATTGTATCAAGTTTTAGGGTATTCTCTAGATGCTTAGCTGTATTTAAGATTTCTTGAGAAGTCTCCCCTTCAAGGCTGCGAGCATCCACCGGCGCTTTTCCTCCTACAGGACTTGCTACAGTAATCGTAAATCCAGCTTTTTCGAACTCTACGTACGCTTCACCAAATTCTGAAAGCCAAAGGCCTGTTGGATGATTTTCTTTCATTTTGTCAGCCGTTGTTACGACCATTAATATATGTTTAGACATAGTAACGTCCTCCTGTAAATAAAGATAGTATTTTCTGTTTCCGCCTTACACACCCTATTGTAAGAGAGGAATTACTATAATACAAATTAGAAAATATATACTTATCCATAAATATTTTTATAGATAATGTGTCTTTGTTAATAAAGCATCTGCGAAAAAACAACCATATAACATCTGAATTTATTTTTTATACACTCAAAAAAACCGCCCTTTTGAATAAGCGCGGTTTTTTCCAGAAAAGCATAGAATCTATCTTTTATTTTAAAGAGCAGATTGAGCGTTCATTTGTTTCACTTTCTTTTCTCCCGTTCTTTTAAGACTTACCATAAAAATAAACGAAATACAGTACAGCCCCGCCAAGTACGTCATCGCTACTGTCATATCATAGCTTTGCAAAAGATAGCCGACAAGAATGGGTGATAACCCTCCGAGCGCTCGCCCAAAGTTAAAAATGGTGTTCGTTGCAGTGCTGCGCACTTCTACTGAATAGTGGCTGCTGATCAACGCTCCGTATCCCGCGAACATTCCGTTTGAGAAAAATCCGACCACAGCTCCTCCTATAAGCAGCCCTGCACTTCCTTCGGCATACGAGTATAAAAATACCGCACAAGCTGAAGCAAGAAGAAAGATTCCAAAAGTACGTTTCGATCCAAAACGGTCCATAAATTGACCAAATGTTAGCATGCCTATAATCATTCCAACGGCTGTACTGATTGTCCAAAGAGCTGAACTTGAAACAGAGAGGCCTTGTGATTGCTGAAGCATAGATGGAAGCCATATCATAAGTCCGTTATAGCCTGCAATTTGGACTGTAGCCATCACTGCCAGCGAAATAGTCGTCATCGCCGTCCTAGGCGTAGCGAATAATTGACGAAGCTTACCATTATTTTTAACAACCGCTGTTTTCTCTTTTTGAGCTTGTAGCCACTCAGGAGATTCGTTTAAATTTTTTCGTACCATAAAAGCAAAAATGACGGGGATGATTCCGACAAAAAACAGCGCTCTCCATCCGAAAATCGGCAGGATCAGAGAACTTAAAAGCGCCGCAAGGATCACTCCAAATTGTGCGCCAATACTAACATAGGATGAAGCTCGTCCTTGCTTATGTTTCGGCCACGCTTCTGCTACAAGAGCCATACCGATCCCGTACTCTCCTCCAGCCCCAATTCCGGCAATAAATCGCGAAGCATACACTTGTTCAACATTTGCTGCAAAACCTGTTAATGCCGTTCCGACTGCAAATAGAAGAACCGTGTAGGTGAAAACCCGCACTCTTCCAAATTTATCTGCTAAAATTCCGAAGATGACTCCACCTATCAGCATTCCTATATTCGTAATAGAAGAAATAAGTCCACCTGTTGCTAAATCAATGTGAAATTCAGCAATAATCATTGACATAGCAAACGAGATAAACATAATGTCCATCCCTTCTAACGTCAAACCTGCTACTGATGCTACAACTGTCTTGTTACGATAATTCATGTTGTTCCACCCTCCAGTGTATTCTTTCTGTATCAACGCTCTTTCTTTTTTGAAGGAATGGATAAATAACATATCTCCATTCTCTTTTGAAGCCTCTCTGGACTTCGTTTAAAAGAAGTAAGTAACACATAAAAGCCCTTTTGTCGCAGAGGGCAAAAGGGCACAGATAGGCATAGAAGCAGTAAATGAGTGATCCGTCCTTTTCGGCCTCTCTGGACCGTCTTAAAGGCAGTTATTATATTAATCATTATGTTAACACGCCGCACAGAACCTTTCAATAAGAAAAATATCTTCTTTAAAGCAGCTATGTACATCTCTCACTTTTTACATTCATACTATTTCGTTCATTATTTTTTAAATGTGGTTAAAACCAAAGCCTAATGTATCATGTTCAAAGCCTTTTTTAGGCGCACCTATCGTTCCATACACACAAACGCTAATCCATTCATCGCTTGATCCTGAAAACTCAATTTTTCCGCGCACGATTGAAAATGTGAGTCCTACCGTTCGTAAAATATCACCCAACTGAAGCGTTCCTCGACTAACTCCTTGAATGGCTTCAAGTATAGCATGATAAAGAGCGTGAACTTCCCGGTACGACTGGGCATTAATAATTTTGTTTGTCTTGGCGCTCGTTTCAATTGCCGCCACGACTTTAGACAGCTCCATCGCTCCGACTTTTCCTACTGTATAGCTGTATCCTCTCTCATTAATTTCCTTTTCAATACCTTCAGCTAGTTCCGTATTATGTAAAAGAACGAGTAAAGATGTTAATCTTCCCATTGAAAAATCATTAACTTGTTGAAATTTATTGCTCAACTGTCATTCCCTCCCTTCTACCCCCTTATTATTTTAACAGACGGCACCTAAAAAGGTGCTGATTATTCAACGAACGAGCGCTCACTTAAAGGATCAGGAGATCTATGTGTACTGTCCACCACTGTTACGAAGTAGAACTTGCATAAACAAGTAACCTACCTTTTAGTAAGCGCTTACTTTACTTTCAAGGAAGAAATCATTTTTCTCTACTTACGTTAAGACAAGCTGTGATTCAACTTTTAACTTTCCCAGCATCTCTCTCGTCATTTTTTCTAGGTTATATTCTGTTTTAAATCCCCACTCTTCTATCGCACAGCTGGAATCTATATGGTTAGGCCAGCTTTCAGCAATTGCTTGTCGAACAGGATCTACTTGGTAATTCAGAACAAATTCCGGAATCGTTTTTCTGATTTCAGTCGCCATTTGTTCTGGATCAAAACTCATGGCAGAAACGTTAAATGAATTTCGGTGCTTAAGCTTAGAACCGTCTGCTTCCATTAGTTGGATAACAGCATTCAATGCATCAGGCATATACATCATATCCATATATGTTCCTTTGTCAATATAGGACGTATATCGCTTATGCTTAACGGCTTCATAATAAATTTCAACAGCGTAGTCCGTTGTTCCTCCACCTGGAGGCGTTACGTATGAAATTAAGCCTGGAAAACGCAGCCCTCGTGTATCTACTCCGAATTTATGGTGGTAGTAATCGCAAAGTAATTCACCCGCTACTTTATTAACACCATACATCGTGGTAGGACGTTGAATTGTATCCTGCGGCGTCCAGTCTTTTGGAGTCGTTGGACCAAATGCACCAATTGAACTTGGAGTGAAAAATTGACACTGAAGCTCGCGTGCTACTTCGAGCGCATTTACTAATCCGCCCATATTTAGATTCCAAGCTAGAAGCGGTTTTTGCTCGGCTGTCGCTGATAACAGCGCAGCCAAGTGAATAATCGTATCAACTTTATGCTTTTTAGCGATCGTAAATAACGCAGTCTGATCCGTTACATCTAAAATCTCGAATGGACCTGAAGTCACGACATCACTCGTCGTTTTGCGAATATCGGTGGCAATAATATTTTCTGAACCATATATCTCTCTCATTTTCGTCGTTAACTCAGAACCGATTTGCCCTAAAGAACCCGTTATTAATACTTTTTTCATGTCAATATCCTCCTCGTGTACTGCCTAGATTAAACGTTTAGATTAATTTCATTTCCTTGCCTACTTTTTTGTAGATACGAAGTGCTTCATCTAACATTTCTTTCGTATGAGCAGCCGTCGGCATATTGCGAACGCGTCCTGTCCCTCTTGGAACGGTTGGGAAAACAATTGATTTAGCGTATACCCCTTCTTCTATTAATCTCTCACTAAAAATCTGCGTTTGGTTTTCATCTCCTATGATGCACGGAGTGATAGGTGTTTCACTTTCTCCAATGTTAAAGCCTAGTTCTTTTAATCCTTGCTTTAAATATCGACTGTTTTCCCACATTTGCTGCTGCAGCTCTGTACTTGTGCTTAGGATTTCAATTGCTTTCATACAGGCAGCAGCCGTGCCTGGTGTAATAGCAGTCGAAAACAAAAACGGACGGCTTCTTACTTTTAACCAGTCGATTAAGTCTTTTTTTCCGGCTACGTACCCACCTACAGCTCCAATCGCTTTTGATAATGTTCCAATCTGGAAGTCTACTTTTTCAGATAAGCCAAAATGTTTGACTGTGCCCATGCCGTTCCCTAATACGCCCGACCCGTGAGCATCATCTACGTATGTGATTAAGTCAAATTCCTCTGCGATTTCTACAATTTCCGGAAGCTTAGCAATGTCTCCATCCATTGAGAATACACCATCGGTAATTACCATTATTTTATTATATAAACCGGATTTTTGTGCTTCGCCTGCTTTTGCACGAAGATCTTCCATATCTGAATGCTTAAAAGGAATAATTTTTGCTTTTGATAGCCGGCATCCGTCAATAATTGAAGCGTGATTCAGCTCATCTGATAAAATCGCATCATGTTTATCCATAACCGCGGAGATGGCTGCCATATTACAGTTAAAGCCAGACTGATAAGCTATAGCTGCTTCTGTATGCTTAAACTCGGCTAGCTTTTCCTCTAGCTTAATATGAATATCTAGAGTTCCATTAATCGTTCGGACAGCTCCAGCCCCCACTCCGTATTTTTCAGTAGCTTCGTTGCACGCGTTAATAAGCCTCTCGTCTGTAGCAAGACCCAAATAATTGTTGGATGATAAATTAATTAATTGCTTTCCCTCAATTTGAATCACAGGTCCGTTTGGCCCCTCTACCGGATTAATGACATTGTATAATCCTTTATCTTTTAAATCTTCTAAATTACTATTCAAGAATTCTTTTAAACGTCTGCTTGTCATCTTCCATACCCCCTCATCGTTGTTCAATACGTCTTATAAACCTCTCTTTTCCCCATTAAAAGATTAATCTAAGCACTTACAGTATATGAATTAAAAATCAAGTGTATTCCTGAGAAAGACAAATGTTTCTTTTGGAAGCGCTTAAAATTCAATACTTATAGAATTCATAATAATAAACAACTAGGTAAATGTCCATACTAAAAAAACAAAAAATAAGAAATTTTCGTCAATAATAAAAATTCTTCCTCCTGTTAACGATTTTTCCGGAACGTTATTAGACAATATCTTTTTTTCTCTCTTTGATAATTCTTTTAAAAAAGAGACTGATACATAACTGAATCAACAGCTAAAAGCACCTCCATACATGAAACCTACATTCACCATACCAATAAAAAAATCCGAACGAGTTTGGTCCTTAATCAAACTCGTTCGGATTGTCCTTCAATTAAAATACTTTTGTAGCAATCTCTTCCGTTACTTTTGCATAGAGATGTTCTTTATTTTTTTATGTCCGTTTTTTACTAATAAGCATGAAACAGCAAAGCTTAGTAATGCAGCTAAAAACGTTCCACTGTAAATAATGTGAACACCTGATGCAAGAATTTCATGCAGCTTTGACAGTTCTTCTGCTGGTACTCCGCCTGTCTCAAACGAAGCATTTAAATTTTCTTGCCCTAATTTCTTTGCTTGTGAAAGTGTCACTAAATTAAAGATTGTACCAAACACCGCAGAACCTAGCGTTTGACTAAATGTATTTGTAAACGTATTAAGAGCCACCGCTACTCCTCTTTTGCTAGCCGGGACCGCTGATTGAATAACTAGCATAAAAATAGGCGTAATAATCCCCATTCCTAACCCAAGGACCCCAACGGCTACATAAATTAAAAATACGGGTGAGTGGGTGGAAACTAAAAACAGCATAAAACAAGCTGTACTTACAATTGCCGTGCCCAGCATAAGGATAGAGTGCGTTTTAAGACGCCCTACTAAATTCCCCGAAAGCAGTGAACCAATCGTCCAGCATACTGGCATAGGCATTAATACAAAACCAGCAGCGGTTGCACTTTTCCCCAGCACTCCTTGACTCCAAATTGGAAGGTAGACCGTAATACTAATAACTACTGATCCCACAAGAAGTGTTAATAAGTTTATAACAGATACACTTCGAATGGAAAACAGTTCAAGCGGGATAAGAGGTTCGGGAGATTTCTTTTCTATATAAATAAAGCCAATGAATGTTAGAACAGCTAGAACAAATAACCCTATAATGGTCGGATCTCCCCAGTTTTGATGCTGACTTCCGGTTAAAAGCGCGTATAAAAACGCAATTGTTCCCACTGAAAAAGTCACCGCTCCAATATAATCGATATAGCGTTTTTCTTTTACCACTTCTTCTTTATAGTTTACTAAAAGAACAAAAAAAGCCATTAGTCCAAACGGTATATTTAAAAAGAAAATATAGCGCCAAGACAGCGTATCCACTAAGAATCCCCCAAGAAGAGGCCCGAGAACTCCCGCAACTCCCCAAACTGCGCTAATCCACCCTTGCGCTTTGGCTCTTTCTTTTGCTTCTTCATACAAGTCCCCAATAATAATCATTGTAAGCGGCATAACGACCCCGGCGCCCAGCCCTTGGATAGCTCTATAGACAATTAATTGTTGCATCGAAAAGCTAAGTCCGCAAAGTATCGATCCGATTAAGAAAATAATGATTCCAACAAGCATAACTTTTTTGCGGCCGAATAGATCCGCTAACTTTCCGTATATAGGTGTAGATACAGCAGTTGTCAGCATATAAATGGCATATACCCAGCTAACTAGCTCAATGCCCGACAAATCACTTGTAATTCTTGGAACAGCCGTACTGACAATGGTTCCTTCCATTGCAGCTAAAACAGTGACAAGCAGCAGCGCTGTCATGATTCGTTTCCTCATCTTTCTCTCTCCTTGCAACTGCGGGCATACCATGGTTTTTCTTATAGAAGATAAAAGCGGTTTCAATATACGGATACCCTTTTAGCCTTTATATGTATGTGATGCCCCGCATATAGTTGCTGCCATATGCAGCCAAATAATTATTTTACTATAAATTTTTTCAAAGCGATAGATAATTTCAAAAATATGACTTTCATCTCATTGATAGAAACATGCGTACATGATGTTTTATTTCCTTTTTAAATTGCAAAAAAACACCCCGTAACACTTGGTACGGGATGCTTTTACGTATTTTGTATGATCAACTTAATCGGGGATCTTTTAATAAACGTTCCATTTCTTCCATATGATTTGTTTCATCTGCAATCATATCTTCAAGCTTTACAACAAGCTCTGTTAAACCTAACTCTTCTGCTTGCTTCTTACGCTCTTCGTAGCGCTGGATAGTTTCTTTTTCAGCCTTGCTCGCTTCTTTAAGCATTTCCGTCACGTTTGAGACGTGCTTCACCTCAGCCGGCTTTGTTGTTGGCTCACCGCCAAGGTTTTTGATTTTTTCTGATAAATAAAGGGCATGTCCTTGCTCATCAGGAATTTCTCCTTCAAAGAAAGGTTTTAAAATTTGATATTCTAGGCCGGTTACTGTAGACGCATAGTAAGTGTACTGAATAACCGCCGAATATTCACCCGCTAAATCGGTATTAAGTCCCTCTATTAGTTGTCTCATTTTCTCTTCCATTTGAATAAACACCCTTTCATTTGCTGTTAGTAGACATGTACCCTTTCTATCTAGTCCTAAACCACAATAAGGCGATATTCTGCTCCTTCTTTTTAAAAGTAGGGAAATTACTGAAGAGAGCGAAGATGTTTGATTTCTATATTTTTAAAGAGAGACGTTCCTCCTTGAGAGAAAAGCGTAATTCCTTGGTCGTTGTGACGCGGAAACACTTCGCTAGAATGCACGGTTTTTCCATCATCAACAAAGACTTCAATGCTTGTTTTATCTACCAATATCTTCAAATGAACATTCTTCTTGCCTGCATTAAAGTAATCACGGCTTTCCACATACTTTTTGCTTTGATCAGGCTGATTGCTATAGCTTCTGTTCACATATGAGACGTTATCTTTTGCAAAAATGCCCACATCAATGTGCCGCTTTTGATCTGCGGACTCTCGAAGTCGTAAGCCTACATTTTCTGCATCTGACCATGAAATATCTGTATCAAGCTGATAAGCTTCACCTTTTATCTTTAACTTTTTCTCTCCGTTTACTTCTACTTGTTCAACAGAGTTTGTTGAATCAGTTAGCTGATTTAATTCTTCGACAGGCTTTGATAACAGGCTGTACTGATCGTCGTCTTGTTTTGAAAGCGTAATTTCACGGGTTACTGAATCGAAGCCGTTAAACCCTTCTTTCATCGTTGGCGTCTTATCTGGATAATCCCAGTTGTTCATCCATGCAAAAGCGTAGCGTTTTTCTAAGGAATCTTTATTTTTACCGTCTTCAAACGTGACTCCTCCGTACCAATCGAAGCCATGATCGAGCCATTGCGGCTCGTCCATATCGGGAGTGAATGTTGTTCCATCGTAATTTCCTGTCCAATAAGCATAGGTGTTTGGCTTTCCGCTTTCTTTTCCATTTGCACTTGTCCCGAGAACCCACTTAACTGTCCCGTCATCTGCCTTCATTTGAAAAAGATCTGGACATTCGGTAATGCCAATATCTTTAGTTACAAATCCTCCCGTATACGTCCAATCCTTTAGATTAGAAGATTCATAAAATCCGATTTTTTCACCTTCTGACATGACGAGAACCCACTTGTCATGTTCATTATCCCATATGACTTTGGGATCTCTAAAATCTTTGGTGCCTGGATTAGGCATGATAGGATTTTTGCTATACGATTTAAAGGTTTTTCCTCTATCGGTACTATACCATAGATACTGTTCTTGCTTTTGTCCATCGGCAGAAGGCTGGGTCATAATCGCTACAATTGCGTCTTTACCAAAGCCTGCTGTGTTATCTTTATCCTCTACAACGGATCCGGACCATATATCGCCATTTTTATTTGTATACTTTGGAATAGCTACTCCTTCATCTTTCCAATGAACCAAATCTTTAGACGTTGCATGTCGCCATTCCGTCCCGTTCCCTTTAGGATAATCATGATTGTATAAGTAATAGTAATGATATTTCCCGTCAAAATAAATGGGCTTTTGAGGATCATTTTTCCATTTATCAGGCGTACTAAAGTGATACACCGGGCGATAAGTGGATTCACTTTTATTCTCTTTTTCTTTTCCTGGGTCTTTTGTATCCTCTTTTTTGGATACGGCTGTTATAATAAGTCCGGCTATTATAACTAAAAGAACGGCAAGCGTTATCCATTTATAAGCACCTTTTTTCTTCAAACAAACCCCCACCTTTCTCTTTTTTGTCTATATCGAATAAAACAAAAGAAAATGGTGATTACAATCACCATTTTCTTTTATTGCTATTGCAAAGCGCTCAGTCTTCGTCTACTGTTAACTGACCTTGCTCAAGAACACTATCTTTTACAACAGATGTTTTTGAACCGTCAATGTTCACTAAGAAGCTTGGTGCAAATGTAGAGTGGTTGTCTTCATAAAAGCCTCTATTTGTCATGTAGCTTGTAATAACGACATTATCGCCTTTTGTTTGAGGTACAGCAAAGTGAGAATACGTAAATGTTTTATCATTAGGATCTAAATCCATATGAAGAACTAATCCTGTATCATTTAAAGGCTTATATTTTCCTGTTAACGTATTTGAAACATAGCCTAGCATATACACATCATCTTGTCCGATTCCATCAATCGTCATTTTAGATCCGCGAGAATCGGTGAACAAGTACCATTTTCCATCTTTTTTGAAAATGTTTGCACGTTCAATTTCGTCTGTAACTGTGTTTGATGTAATAAGTGGCTTCATTACTTTTTTGAGCGTATAGTCATCATTTAACTCAATAATGCCCAAAGCCCCGTTTGCTAAAGAAGCTTTTTCTTTATTAGATCCTTCAAGAAGCTTTTTCTTTTCAGATTGGAAGAAAGGATTGTTTCCTCCGTAGTATGCTCTGTTATATAGAGAGTCTTCGCCTTGATAGCCATCTTCTGTTCCTGTGTTAGCTTCGAAAACAAGGTACTTATGTCCGTTGTCTTCTATGTAGTGAGGATCTCTTAGCGTATGGTTATCCCCTGTGTCATAACCGCCTTCATCAATAAACTGCTGAACCGTTTGATAAATCTTTCCGTCACCGTCAAAGATTGACTTGTAATCTTCTACTCCATCAACTTTTAACGTATTATCGTTTGGCTGAGACATGTTCACTTGAGCTGTCGTTAACGTTTGTTTTCCGTATTGTTTACCTGAATAATCCGTGTAGAACAAACGAACTTTACCATCTTTTGTTAACGTGGCAGAACCAGACCATTCTTGTGTTTGATTTTTAAGATGCGGGTCATTCGGAACGAATTTATCGCTGTCTTTAAACACTCTTCCAGCGTTTTTCCAGCTGTCAATTGATTTGTCTCCAGCTTTTTTATAGAAAAGATAAACAGACGTGTCATTCGAATCTTTTGGATCACCTGCTAGGGCAAACACAATTTGATATCCATGATAAGTCGCTACTGTTCCATCAGCATTTTGTAATGGCCAGCTGTCCCATACATCTAAGTCAATTGTATTTCCTGATGCATTTTTTCCTTTAGCAGAAGCAATGTTTTTAATAGTTGATTCATCAAAAGCAGGAACTTTAAACTGATCACTGTTTTGCTGCTGTGGAATTTTCACCATATTATCGCGAGTAATATGCGAAATTCCGTAGCTATTATTAAAGTCTTTGCTGTCGTTTCCTTTAGCAAATGTTTGATATCCCCCGCCTACTAGTAGGGCTGCAGCCAATGTAGCAGCAGTTGTATGCTTAGCAACTCGTTTCATTTTCATATGTTTTCTCCTTTTGTGTTAGTAAAGAATATAAATTTATTAATTCAATTAGCTATCAAAAATCCGAAAACAGAACCGGTTCCGTTCAACCAAAAGATTACTTGGATAAATGACGAAAGTCAAACATGCCAAATGTAGCTATTTCTCATTTTTATCTTTTTCATTGAGCTGTAACTAGGACCAAAGTTTACGTGTAAGAGCCTTTTTTATGTAACCGTTTTTCCACCAAAAGTGTACGGCTTTTTTTACATTTCAAACCACGATTTCCAGACGTTGCGTTTGATACTTTCTACATGGTTAAACACTTTATCTTTCCAGCATTGAAAACGCTATTCCGTTTTTTATACTTTCCGACCATTCTGTTTTTATCAATCTCTTGAAAAATCAGTACCTTTTTTTTATTAGCCGGACATGAAAACGTTCTATTCTTTTTCCTTTCTAAAGATTAGGATGATAATAATAAAGGTCTAAAGTATGTTTTCAAAAAAAAATATTCCTTCTTTTTACCTACTCATTTTTATCTTTTTTAATGCATTATACGCTCTCCCTTTTGTAAAAAGAGAGAGCGTATAATGCATTTTTTGAATATTAAGAGTCTAAACCAGTTGCTTTTCCTTCACGGCTGGAATCAGCTGCTCCAAATAAACGGCCGGTTTCTTTATCAATTTGAATACCTTGAACATTTCCGATTGGGAATGGCTCATCTCCAAAATTAAACCCCATGGCTTCTAGCTCTCCTTTTGCATTCATATCCACTCCGGCTTCCCAACCGATAAGTGATCCTGTACTATTAAAAATTCTTGGTTCTTCAATGGCTTCTTTTATATCCATTCCATAGTCTAAGACATTAATAAGCGTTTGAAATACAGACCCTACAATCGTTGGTCCGCCTGGAGACCCTAAAGTGAGTACCGGTTCGCTGTCTTTAAAAACGATGGTTGGGCTTTTACAGCTAACCGGACGCTTTCCTGCATCCGCTTGATTTAACCCTCCAGGAATAGCATCAAAATCAGTAAGCTCGTTATTGAGTAAAAACCCATGGTCTTTAACCATAATTCCTGTACCAAAAGGATGTTCCACAGTTGATGTACAAGCGACAATATTGCCCCAGCGGTCAACTACCGTAAAGTGAGTTGTTTCACTAAGCTCACGTTCAGGTTCATAAGGCTGACGCACAACATTCACTTTTTGGCCTTTCTCGTAATTCCACGGGTTGCCAAAATCAACTTTCTCATTTTTATGCTTCCAATTAATCAATTTTTGACGTTCCTTTATATATTCATCATTTAAAAGCCCTTTTAATGGAATATCACTGTAGGCTGGATCTCCAGAGAATGCAATTTTATCTGAAAATGCAATACGCATAGCTTCTGCAAACAAATAATACTTTTCCCAAGATTTCACGTCGTACTGGGACACATCAAAGTCCTCTAATAGCTTTAAGATTTGCAGCACGGTGGTTCCTCCTGCACTAGGCATGTTGGAAGAAGCAATTCGGTATCCTTTATAATCTCCCCACACTGGCTCATCAATCTTAATCTGGTATTCTTTCAAATCCGACAGTTCCATAAAACCGCCGTGCTCTTTGATCGTTGAAATAATGGCTTCTGCAATTTCACCTTCATAAAAAGCCTCAATACCTTTTTCTTGAAGAATGCGGAATGTTTTAGCAAGATCTTTTTTATTAATCATATCTCCTTCTTGCATAGGCTTGCCGTTTGGGGAATATAGCTGCTTAGCATGTTCTCCTAGTCGATAGGCATATGTTTTTAAAATATCTCCAAGCACCCAGTTTGTTTCCACACCTGCTTCTGCTGCTTTGGCAGCCGGTTCAATCAATTCAGCAAGGGGTTTTGTTCCATATTCTTTACGAGCTGCTTCCATCGCCTTTAAAATCCCTGGAATTCCAATTGCCGTTGCATGAGTAGAACGCTTTCTAAACGGAATAACTTCTTTATCTTCATCAAGAAACATTTCAGGATAAGCTGCTTTAGGAGCCTGAGAATGCCCGTCAAAAATTTTAGTTGTTTTGCTTTCATTGTGGTATACCATAAAAAAGCCGCTGCCTCCAATACCGGTCATCATTGGTTCTCCAACGTTGAGCCCAAACTGAACGGCAATTGCTGCATCAATTGCATTGCCTCCGGCTTTTAGCACTTGTTCTCCGGCGTCTGTTGCAATTGGATGAGCACTGGCTACCATTCCTGTTTTTCCAACCGCTGTTTCTCTTCTATATGAACTCTTTCCTGAACGAGATAAACTTTTGCCATTAATCATCTTTTACGACCTCCTAGTTACTTACTTTATCTGGGATATTGGTAAAATACCCTATTGCTTTTGAGATAAAACTGTTTAAATTTGTATTGATTACTTTAACCATCCTATTTATAGACCAATATCCCTAGCAGATTTTAAGCCTTTGAAAGCCGTAAAATAGAAAAAGTGCCAACCCTTTTTGTTTAAAGAAAAGGTTAGCACTTTTTGCGTTTTCTAACGTTTATACACTTTTACACTTGTACCGAAGCTACTTCATTATTTACGTTCAGCAGAATATAAAGCTCTTGAAGCCTTCCTATTTCATGGGTAGAATTCCAATTTGTATCATTCTTTTTTTTCTGCGGATTAAACCAACACGTATCAATACCGGCTAGCTGCCCGCCTTGAATGTCTGCACTCAAAGAATCTCCAATAATTAATGTTTCATGTACGGACAACTCTGTTATACGTGAAAAAACATAATCAAAATATTCCTTCATAGGCTTTTGAAAGCCCGTATCTTCTGAAACAAATACTTCTTTAAAATAAGGATATAGACCTGAGTCCTGAAGGCGTTTATATTGCGTAGCCGATACGCCATTTGTAACAACATATAACTCATAGTGACAGCTCAGGTTTTTAATTACCTCAAATGCTCCGTCAATTAGCTGATGGCCATTGTTCAAATACGTTCGGTACTCTGCTTCAAGTAGCTTTCCGTCTTTTTCTATTCCATATTCTTTACATAGAGTAGAAAAGCGAGTATTTACAACTTGCTCACGGCTTATTTTATTTTCTTCAAAAGCTGTCCATAACCCCTGGTTTATCAAACTATAACGTTTTTTGCTTTCCTCAGTCAACGGAATATCGTGGTTAGCAAAAAGAAGCTGTAAAGCCTGCTCTTCGGCTGCGTTAAAATCTAAAAGCGTATTATCAATGTCAAATAGAAGCGTTCGGTATGTTTTCATTCTTCTCTCTCTCTCTCCTTCAACTAATCTATTACTTTGTCTACTCGTATATATTGTCGTTTGCTAGACAGCTCAGTTTTTCTTTATCTTTAAGAATAATGGAGCCTTTCTTTTTTTCAATAACTCCTTGCGCTACGAATTTCTGAAGAACACGATTTAAATGCCGGTAAGTCGTTCCGATTAAATTAGCTATATCTTTTAGGCTTTCTGTTTTTTGGTTCATAACCAAATGTGATTCTTCACAAAAAATAGAGAGCAAGTAGCTAGCCAGCCGCACTTCAACTGGGTACATTAAATTAAAGCTTAGCGAGTTCGATTTTGCGCAAAACTTTTTTGTGAGCATGTCCAGTAAAAACGTCAGCAGCTGTGGATCATTGCTCGCATGCTGCTTTAATCGTTTGTATGATATACCGATAACAACTAAAGGTGAAACGGCTTCAACCGTATTCATAATATCAACATCTTGTACATACTCAATATCGCCTATTACTTCAAGGGGCTGCTTAAAGGAAAGAACAAGCGTCTTGCCTTCGGGCGATATGGTATAAACTTTAACCTTGCCTTTCACCAATATGTACAAACAGTGAGACGCGTCTCCTTGAGAACAAAGACGTTCTCCTGCCTCAACATCATACAGTGACAAATGCGGTAGTAACTCTTTTTTGAAAACCGACTCTAATTTATAAGTATTTATATACTCCATCAGCTTTTTCTCACTCGTAATTTCCCTCATGTTTTCCTCTCCATCATAACGGTTTCTTTTATTAAACAATAACATTTCCTAAAATAAAAAGGACATATGTCTCAAATAAATTTTTACGTTATATTCATAGCTCACTTTCAAGATAAATATATACACAAAAAGACTCTAGCTTGTTCGCTTAGAGTCTTTTTTTTGCTAAACGCTCTTTTTATTTCTACCGTATCCAACGTAAATAAAGACGCCAATCAGCATCCAGCCGATTGAATACATCCACGTTTTCATTGATAAGTTGAACATAAGAAAGATACAGCAAAGAATAGCAATAATCGGAATAAATGGTACAAAAGGTACTTTGAAACCGCGCTTTAGGTTAGGCTGAGTTTTTCGCAGAACCAAAATCGAAAATGAAACGGCAGCAAACGTGACAATCGCTAGCATATTCGCTAAATCTGCCAGCTGTTTTAAATCAACAAAACCAGCTACAACAGCGCCTAACGCGCCCACAAGCCATGTGGATATGACAGGTTCGCTGTTTTTTCGGTTTACTTTCGCAAAAAGAGACGGCAATAATCCATCATGGCTCATTGACATCAGTATGCGAGGCACGACAAACAAATAAGCAAATACGACGGCCATAATACCAATAACCGCTCCTATAGATACAATGAGCGCTGCCCATTCTTGTCCTACACTATTGAGCGCATATGACAACGCATCGCCTACGTTTAGCTCTTTATAAGAAACCATTCCTGTTAATACTAATGCAATTACTACGTAAATGACTGTACAAACACTTAGTGCAATCAAAATGCCTAGCGGCAAGTTTCTTTGCGGATTTTTCACTTCTTCTGCCGAAGTAGAAATGGCATCAAATCCGTTATATGCAAAAAAGACGGAAGCTGCGCCTGCAAAGATTCCTTTCACACCAAAAGGAGTAAATGGGTGCCAGTTATTTGTATGAATAAAAAAGACGCCGACGGCTACAAATAACAGAACAATACCTATCTTGATTAAAACCATTAAGTTATTTATTTTTTTACTTTCTTTTACCCCTCTTGTTAATAAAAACGACATGCACAGGACAATAAATACCGCAGGAAGATTAATAATACCTCCACCGCTTGGTATGGCCGTGAACGATTCAGGAAGTCTAATACCAAATTCAGTAAGCACATTATTCACATAAGATGACCAACCGCCCGCTACGGAAGCTAAAGATACCGTATAGCATCCTACGATGGACCATCCTATCAAATGCGCTACAAATTTTCCTAGTGAAACATATATGTATGTATATGCGCCTCCCGAACTTGGAATAGCTGAACCAAATTCTGCATAACACAGCGCAACAAGAATACAGGCTACTGCAGAAATAACAAAGGAAATGGAGACCGAGGGCCCTGCATCCCTCGCGGCAACTAACCCTGCTATAACCAGAACTCCTGTCCCAATGGTTGCTCCTACTCCCATCAAAATCACATCAAATAACCCTAATGTCTTAGTTGATTCTTTTGCCGCATTTTCCTCTAATAGCTTGTTAACATCTTTTTTTGCAAACAGATTACTCATGATGACTAACCTCTCTTCATCTCATTACGAATGACTACTTTTTAGTGGTAGATCTTTCTATATATGTAACAGTGAATTATTTTACTACATTTAATTTTCTGTGTAAAATAATTTAGTTTTTTAACTTTTTAATGATTAAAATAAATTTGCTAGTGATGTTTTTTATAACATCATTATGATGTAACCGAACAGACTAAAAATATGTGTTAACAACTTTCTCAAAATTGGCTTCATTCACGATTGCTTTTGTACTATACTAAAGAAAAACTTCTTAGGAGCAACTTAAAAGATGAACTTATTTTATTTTCTAAAGGGGTTAGTGATCGGCTTTTCCGTTGCTGCACCCGTCGGTCCCATCGGTATTTTATGCATTAATCGCACGTTATCTAAAGGGAGATTGCATGGGTTTGTATCCGGGCTGGGGGCAGCTACAGCAGATGCTCTTTATGGATGCATCGCTGCGTTTGGCCTAACGTTCATTACAACCTTTTTACTAACCCAAAAGATTTGGCTTCAGCTGATTGGAGGATTATTTTTATGTTATTTAGGTGTACAAACTTTTCGTTCTCAACCTGCAGAGCACGCTGCTGCTGCTAAAGGAGAAGGTTTGCTTCGTTCTTATACATCCGTTCTTTTTTTAACGGTTACGAATCCAATGACGATCTTATTTTTTATTGGCGTGTTTTCTGGTGTAGGCATTAGTAAATCAGCATTTGATGTTGCTTCTGCGTTGACAATGGTTGCAGGCGTATTTTTAGGATCGGCCTGCTGGTGGCTTTCGCTCAGTTTTGCTATTAGTCTTGCCCGGTCGAAGTTTACGAATAACAGCTTGATTTGGGTAAATCATATTTCGGGAGCGGTTGTACTGACTTTCGGGATATTTGCGTTATACAAGTTGCTATAAAAAGTAATTTATCTCCTTTTCTGGGGACAAGTTGCTTTTTAAATAGAAAAGAATAATCTTAAAAAATACCCTAAACGCTGTGTTTTCTGTATAATAGATAAATAGAAAAACAGAAAAAGTATAAAAAATGCTTGAAAACTACATACTCAATCATTAGTCTTCAAACATAATAAGGGGAAATAAAGCATGACCATTCTTCTAGTAGATGACAATCAAGTCAATCTATTTGTGATTGAAAAAATTTTAAAAGGCGCTGGCTACGATAACTGTGTGTCTCTTACGTCTGCCCATGCCCTTTTTGACTATCTTAACCTGGACGATGAGAACTCAAAAACGAATTCGGTCGATTTAATTTTACTTGATATTATGATGCCCGAAATCGATGGAATCGAAGCCTGCAGGCGAATCCAGCAGGTAGAACGCTTAAAACATATTCCAATTATCTTTGTCACAGCTCTAGAAGACAGCAGCAAATTAGTAGAAGCTCTAGACGCCGGTGGAACAGATTACGTCACAAAGCCGATCAATAAAGTGGAACTGCTGGCTCGTATGCGGGTAGCCTTACGCCTTAAAGCAGAAATTGACTGGCACACGGAACATGAAAAGAAAATTCAAACTGAGTTAGATTTAGCTACGCACGTACAGCAAAACTTACTTAGTCCCCCTTTACGAGAGAAAGATATTCAAATGGAAGTTTCTTATTATCCTTCTTTTAAATTAGCAGGTGATATGTACTATTGGCACAAAATTGACGAGCATCGGTACGGAATTATTCTTTTTGATATGATGGGGCACGGCATCTCTGCCTCGCTTGTTTGTATGTTTATTTCGTCTGTGCTCAGAGAAGCTATCAAGTCCCTCGTAGACCCTGAGCAGGTTATTACAGAGTTGAATCGCTACATGGAATTATTGCACAGCGAAAAAGATGAAATCCCTTACTATTTCACTGCTATTTATTTAGTGATTGATACGGAAGCTAAGACAGTAGAATATGTGAATGCCGGGCATCCAGAAGGTTATATGTTAGTGGATGAACATATGCTCGTTCCTCTTCAACGAGGAAGCTGCCCTGTAGGGTTTTTTGAAGAAATGGACGTTCAGAAATCTGTTGTCAGCTTTGAGAACGATGTGCAAATTTTGCTATTTACAGACGGAGCTCTTGAATCAATGGGCCCTTGCGAAAATGAATCTGCTCTTCGTCTTCAAAAGCTTACTGAACAAAAATGGACAAATCCGCAGACATTTATGAATGAAATTTTTTCAGAAGAACAAAAGTTAAATCAGCCTGATGACATGTGCGTGCTTATGATTCAAGCACAAGCACAATAAAAAAAGACCTCACCAATGAGGTCTTTCTTTTTTTATTGCTTTTGATAAATGCGCTCGTTCCCTGCAAACTCGATATAAGAAGCTCCTCCTTCAGCAAAGCGAAGCGTTTCTTTATCACCAAGCCCAAGAAATCCTTTTGCACACAGGCTTTCTGAAAATAAATTATACACTTGATTTTGCAGCTGAGCTGTAAAATAAATAAGGACGTTTCGGCAAATGATGACGTGAAATTCATTAAATGACTGATCCGTGACTAAATTATGCTGAGCAAAGATAATATTTTTTAACAGCGACGGATGAAAATATGCATAGTGATGGTCCGTCTGATAATATTCTGAGAAGGCGTTCTTTCCACCGGCTTGAATATAATTTTTTGTATATGACTTCATTTTACGTAAAGAAAAAGCACCTTGTTTTGCTTTTTCTAATACATCTTCGTTCATATCGGTTGCGTAAATGACCGTTTTATCCATTAACCCTTCTTCTTCTAAAAGAATCGCCATAGAAAATACCTCTTCGCCCGTTGCACAGCCAGCGTGCCAAATGCGAATTTCTGGATAATCCTTTAATACCGGAATCACTTTTGTGCGAAATGCTTTAAAAAAGCTTGGATCGCGAAACATCTCTGTTACATTTATCGAAAAATCATTTAAAAGCTGATTCATAAATTCTTCTTCATGAATCGCTTTTTCTAACAATCGAGATACAGTTGGAATACGTTCAATTTTCATTCGATTATAGACCCGGCGACAGATAGAAGATTTAGCGTACTGCCTGAAATCGAATCCTGTTAATCGATAAATAGCCGTCAGCAGTAAATCAATCTCTAAATCTGTTTTTTTATTCATAACTAAGTCTTCACTTAAATCTAGGTGCTTCATATCCATATATGTTTCATACCCCGCTTAATTTACTAGCCATACACGCATAACGGAGAACAGCTGATTTAAATCTAAAGGTTTGCTGATATAATCTGATGCTCCAGCTTCCAAGCATTTTTCACGATCATTTTTCATCGCTTTAGCGGTTAATGCAATAATAGGCAAATCAACAAGCTTTAGCTCTCCTCTAATTTTCTGCATCGCTTCATATCCGTCCATTTGCGGCATCATAATATCCATTAAAATGAGATCAAATGGTTCACTATCCTTCATCATTTCAAGACACTCTATTCCGTTATGAGCTGTCATAATGGTCATACCTTGTTTAGCTAGCGCAGTTTTTAAGGCAAAGATGTTGCGCTGGTCATCATCTACGATGAGCACTCGCTTATCCTGAAACACATTTTCATCATCTTGCAATGAAGGTTCAACTGGTTGTATAGGATGGTCAATTTCAGTTATTTCTGCTTCAGGTTCAGCTTCTTCTACAGATACTGCTACTTCTTCATATGCAAAATTTACTTTTTTATAGTCAACAAGACCGTTAGAGAGACTAGGAAGATAGAGTGTAAACGTACTTCCTTTTCCTACTTCACTGCTTAGGGAAATCCAGCCGCCCAATAATTTTGCAAACTCACTGCAAATAGATAAGCCAAGTCCCGTTCCTCCGTACTTGCGAACCGTAGCTCCATCCGCCTGCTGAAACGCTTCAAAAATAAGCTGATGCTTTTCTTTTGGTATACCAATCCCTGTATCAGCTACAGCTATTTCTAGCCAGCAATCCGTATCTACTGTACGCATAGCTGTTGTAAGACGATGGTCAGCTACTCGTTGAATGGATACTGTGACAGATCCCGATTCCGTAAATTTAAATGCATTTGATAAAAGATTTTTCACAATTTGCTGGAATCTCTTTTCATCTGTGTGAATGATGTCCGGTACATCTTGTGCTTTATTAATTTTTAATTGTACTTTTTTCTGTTCAGCAACGTGGCTGAAATTACGTTCAATTTGATCTGGAAGCTCACTCATATTCATCTCAGCAAGCAAGACATCTAGTTTTCCAGACTCTACTTTTGATAAATCCAAGATGTCGTTGATTAACGCCAACAAGTCTTTTCCTGAAGAATGGATAATACGAGCATATTCTTCTTCATCTTCAGATAGCGTTTTAGCCGCATTTTCCTCAAGCATTTCAGACAGAATAAGAATGCTATTAAGCGGTGTTCGAAGCTCGTGCGACATATTAGCAAGGAATTCAGATTTGTATTGAGAATTCAATTCCAGCTGATGCGCTTTTTCTTCTAAATCTTCTTTTGCAGCCTCTAATTCAAACGATTTTTCTTCTGCATCTTTTGTTCTTTCTTCTAGCTGTTCATTAATCATACGCAGCTCTTCAGACTGCATTTGCAGTTCTTCTGATTGTGTTTGAAGTTCTTCAGACTGAGCCTGGAGCTCTTCTGTCATCGCCTGAGATTCTTTTAATAGACGGGCAATTTCCATACGTCTGATTACACCATTGATAGTGAGACCAAACGTTTCAATCACTTGACTAATAAGTTCTTGCTCTAAAACTGTAAATTCGTGCAGCGATGCCAGCTCGATGACTGCAATTACTTCATCTTCAAACAAGACGGGTACAATAAAAATACTCTTAGGTTTTACGTCTCCTAATCCTGAAGCAATGAGCTGGTATGTGTCAGGTACATCGTTTATGACAAGGGTTCTTTTTTCTAAAGCAGCTTGTCCAATGAGCCCTTCACCTATTAAAAAGCTCTCTCTTCCCGCGTCGCCTTTTCTATCTGCAAAAGCAGCTTGTTTGACGAATAGATCTCCTTTATCATTTTCTTCTCGAACATAAAATGCTCCGAAAGAAGCTCCTGTCATTTCTGAAACCGTAAAGAGAAATTTTTCCGCAAGCTTGTCTACAGATGCTATGCCTTGGTACATCGTTACAGCGTGAGCAATGTTCGTTTGCAGCCAGTTTCGCTCTTCAATATTTTCTAACAACGCGTTCGTGGCTATCCCTAAATCTTTAATTTCATCATTAGATCGAACTTTAATTCTTCCTTTTAACTCGCCTTTTGCAGCCGTAATTTGTTTGATCGTTTGCGTAACTTCTTTAATCGTATTCACAATGGAATTGGACAAAACAATAGCGATAGCAAGTGAAATAAGCGTAACAAATAACAGCAAACCGTAAAGTCCAATTTTAATTTTTTGATTTTTCTCGTCTAACTCTGTTGCTCTTGTTTCAGTCGATTTTTTCTCTACATTTCTAAAAGAAGTAAACTGGCTGCGTATATCATCCATATACTGGCGCCCAGGATCTTTCTCAAAAAACTGCTGAAGCTCTTTTGTATTATTTTCTTTTTTTAATGCAATGGTCGGTTCACCAGCGGCTTCAATCCAGTCTTGAATGCTTCCTTTAATCTTCTCCAGGTTCTCCTGCTGATTTGGATTATTATTTAGAAGCTGATACAGTGCATTATAATCTTTTTCCCAACTTGATGCTGCGCTGTTATAAGGTTCTAAGTAACTCGCTTCTCCTGTAATAATATAGCCTCTTTGTCCGGTTTCCATATCGAGCAGGTGTTTTTCAATTCGATTGGTCAGATCATGCACTTCAATATCATGATCAATGATAAAATTTCGTTCTTTTTGCAAAGATGAAATTTGACTGTTTAAAACAATAAATGCAATAAATAAACAGACAATAACAATTAAATATCCAATAATAATTTTGGATTTGATGCCAAACCTCATTTTCTTTTCCATAATGTTCCTACTTTCATTCTAGATATTCTTCTAGAAGCATTCGAAAAACATGTTTATTTTTGCCGCTGGACAATTTTACTTTCAGTACACACTCTCCACTCCATCTTCCTTTACTTGATAGGGCTTCTCTCTTTTTCCTATCAATTCAACATTCCTATTATACACTCTATTTTTGTACAGAAGAATATTTATTGTACAAGAGGGAAAGATTAATTTTCCAGTTTGGAAATATCTATTTTCAAGCTGTCTATAAAAATAGGCTCATGCTGTTAAAAGCATGAGCCTATCTTACAATATTTTTGTACACAATAAGGTAATGAAAAGTAATTTATGCTTTTGGGAATCACATAAATTATGACAACATAGGTGTAAATAAATACTTACATGCGAAACGTAAAGCATTCATTATTTAAATTGTACTTGGATAGTAGAAAGCAATGCCACTTTTTTAAATTTAAATATATTTTTTAAATTTACATATCAGGTTAAAAAACTTTCATTTTTTGAGCTTTTATCGACCTTAATCCGTTAGAAAAGCTGCAGATAAAAAGTTCTCTCACAAAAAAACCGTCTCTAAGTTAATAGCTTCACTTATGAGACAGCCTTTTCTTTTCCTTCTATTATTTTACCCAGCTTTCCTTCACTTTTTTATTTTTAGAAATCCAGTTTTTCACACCTTTTGTTTCGTCTTTTGCACTGTTAATTTCTGATTCTAAAGATGCTAGTTGATCGGCACTAATAGAAAAATTTTTCAGCCACTTTGCTGCTTCTGGATAATCTTCTTTAAATGCCTTTTTGCTAATCGACTGTATTTTTTCAGGTCCAGTTGGATTCATCGTATTTTTGGGATCTTTTAAGTATCTGAGATTATACTTTTCAAAAGCCCAGTGCGGGCGCCATAACGTAACAACAATGGGTTCTTTATTAGCAATGGCTTTATCTAATTCCGATAACATGGCGGCTGTGCTGCTTTCTACTAAATTCCAGTCTTTTAACTCATAGCTTGGCATCGCATGATCTTTAGTAAGACCGTTTATTCCAGATCCTGGTTCAATACTAATAATCTTTCCGTTAAACTCACCTTTCTTATTTTTTAAATCAGCTAGTGACTGCGCGTCTACGTAGTCGGGAACGGCCAATCCGCTATCTGCTTGATCATACCAAGTACCGAGCACGTCAACTTGTTTTCCAAATCTTTTCATATAAGAGCTATGGGTGGTCGGCATCCATACATCCAAAAATAAATCAATGTTTCCTTGAGCAACTCCTGAGAAAAGCGGAGCTACGTCGCTTTGAACTGCTTTAACTTTATAGCCTTTTTCCTCTAATAATTCCTTCCATAGAAACGTAACAGCTACGGCTTCGTCCCATGGTATGTATCCAATTGTAATTTCTTTTTTAGTCGTCGCGCTGCTTGCCGTATTGCTATTGCCGCATGCGGAGACAAGCAGCATAATGACGATTGTTAGCATAATAAAAAGAACTTTTTTTGATTGTTTCATATACTCCCACCTTTATTCATTTTATTTGCTTGATTGAATACCTTCTCTTTTTTGAGTAGAAAGGTGCGTCAGACGATCTAAAATAACGGCAATAATGACAACTGCAATCCCGCCGATAAATCCTAAGCCTACATCCAACATACTGATGCTTCTTAATACCTCAGCACCCAAGCCTCCTGCACCGACCATTGAAGAAATAACAACCATCGAAAGAGATAGCATAATAACCTGGTTTACACCCGACATAATCATAGGCAAAGCGAGCGGCAGCTGGACTTTAATTAATTTTTGCCATTCCGTCGCTCCAAAAGCTTCTGCCGCTTCTAAAGTGGTTTGGGGAACTTGCTGAAGTCCAAGCAGCGTCAGACGAACGGCAGGCGGCATTGCGAAAATAAAAGTAGCAATAAGAGCTGTAACATTCCCTAATCCAAATAAAAGTACGGACGGAATTAAGTAAACAAAAGCAGGCATTGTTTGCATAATATCAAGAATGGGCTTTATCACTGCTCCAACTTTGTTAAAGCGGTGTGATAATATGCCTAAAGGAACGCCAAATAGAAGTGAGATGATAGTAGAAGCTAAAACGAGAGATAAGGTCAGCATCGATGCTTCCCATAAATTCAAGCTAATAATAAGAAGTAAACCAAAACACGTAAATACAGCTATCTTCCACTCTGTTAGCCATAGCGCTAATAGAACAAAAACAACGACCGTTACTAACGGAGGAGAAGCGGTCAATACCCATTCGAGACTGCTTATTAAGCTGGTCATTATCTGGTTGATTCCAGTAAATACACCTGAAAAACTATCAATCATGTAATCAACAAATGAGTTTGCCCATTTATCTAAAGGGATACGAGGAATCGTCGCGGAATTTACCATCATATTTATCGGACCTCCATTTGATATGACTTAACTTCTTGTTGCTCAGTCACTGCAGTACGTTCAGTGAGATTTGCAATAAGAGTGCTTGGGGAAATCATACCTTGTAGGCGATGATGATTATCAACAATGACTACAGGCGAATGACTGTCTGTAAATAAAGGAATCATTTCTTGTAAAGACATATCTGGATTAACACAATGGGGCTGTGTCATTTCTTTGCCTTTTAAATCATGCTTATGAGCTTCTATCAGCTCCATCACCGTATAAATGCTCATTAAGCCCAATAAGCGGTCAGCACTATCAAGAACAAAAATAGTAGATAAATGATTGGTTCTCATTCTTCTTAATACGACTTGCGGTGATTCATACTCATAGGCAGCCGTTTCTACCGGAACCACCGCGTCTTTAGCAAGGCGAATTTTGCCGTAATTAACGTCTTGAACAAGCAGCTTTACATAACCGGTTGCCGGTTGACTTAAAATATCTTCAGCGGTTCCAAGTTGTACAATTTCCCCGTCTTTCATCACGGCAGCCCGGTGGCCTAAAGTTAATGCTTCATCTAAATCATGCGTCACAAAAATAACTGTTTTTTGTACTTCTCCCTGAATATCAAGAAATAGCTTTTGCATATCTCTTCGAATAAGAGGATCTAAAGCTGAAAAAGGCTCATCCATCAGCAAAATCTCCTGTTCAGAAGCAAGAGCTCTCGCTAGTCCAACCCGCTGCTGCATACCTCCTGATAATTCATAAATTCTTTTATAAGCTTGTCCATTTAAGCCCACCATTTCAAGAGCCTTTTTCCCTCGCTTTTCTCTTTCATTTGCTGATACACCTTGTATCTCTAGACCGAACGTAATGTTGTCAATCACGGTGCGGTTTGGAAGGAGGCCCACATTTTGAAAGACCATCCCAATTTTATTTCTCCGGACTTCCTGAAGCTGTCTTTTTGGCATATGAGAAATATCTGTGTTTTCTAGATATACCGTCCCTTCTGTCGGTTCTACAAGCCCGTTCAAGCATCGAAGTAAAGTAGATTTCCCGCTTCCTGATAATCCAATTAACACAAAGGTTTCTCCCTTTTTCACTTCGAAATGAGCATTGTAAATAGCAACGGTTGTCTTAGTAGCTTGTTCGACTTCATATTTACTTTCTCCAGCTTCTCGTAGCTTAAGAGCCTGTTCTTGTTGACGGCCAAATACTTTTGAAACATCGGTAACGCGGATAATGGGTTCTGTTAGTTTAGAGCTTGTACTCAATTTATTTCCCCCTTTTTTTAAAGTAGATTGTTAGAGGTGATCTGACACCTCAAGGTAACGTGTCAGACCACTTCTACTTACTATTCGACCTTCATACCGATTGCTTCCAATACATAATTGTAAAATTGAGAAACGTGCTGTTCGATAGGTACTAAAATACCTCCTTCTTTATAAGATTTTGAGCTCATATTTTCTTGACACCACTCACACGCTTCAAAGTCTTGTAAATTAACGCGATGAAATAATTCCACGGCATCTTTTGGGTCAAAATCAGGCTTAGCCATTTCTTCCGGGTCGAATAACCATTCACAAATCACTTTAGACTTTTCCGCACTAATTGGAATAATACGATGAATAATAACGTGATCCGGTGTTAAATTGATAAATACAAGCGGCAGAACGGTAATGCCAAAATACGTGCGGTCATCTTCCGGAAGCAATCCTTTTAGCATAGGACGGCTTCCTTTCCCGCTGATTGAAAAAGCTTCTAATTCATTCCCAAACTTAGCTCCGCCTCCCACGGAACTTTGAGTGCCGACTCCTGAACGAAATTCAGGCAGCGTTGCCGTAAGTTCAGGATGAATAGAGGAACAGTGATAGCACTCTTGAAAGTTTTCTACAATAAGCTTCCAGTTTGCCTCGACTTCATATTCTTCACGATGAGCGGATTTCAAGTTTTGAATTTCATATCTAGCAAACGTATAAAGTTCTCCAAAACGATCAAAAATTTGTGCGTCTAGCTGATATTCAACAGATATAGGATTGTCAGATAAATTAACCCAAACCATGCCGTGCCACACTTTAATGTGAACGGATGTTAGTCCGTAATTTTCATTATGCACGAGTTCTTCTCGACAGCGGCTTGTGTTAGGAACGCCCACTAAATCACCATCTAAGCTATAGCTCCACGAATGATATGGACAGCGAATAACACCTGCTTTACCGGATGATTGGCTGCACAGCTTAGCTCCTCGATGCCGACATACGTTCAAGAATCCACGCAGCACGTGATCTTTTCCTCTAGTAATTAAAATATTTTCGCCTTCAACTCTCGTCGTAATATATTGTCCTGGTTCCGCTATTTCGTATTCAAATGCAACTAAACTCCATGATTTAGAAAATATATGATCTTTTTCTAACTTAAAAATGTCCGAAGATGTATACAGCTCTCCTCTCAACGTGGGCTCAAGTCTCCCATTATCATTCACTAAACCATGTTCCATAACCATCTACTATTCCTCCTTCGCTTCTTTAGAAACATTTAAATAGAACCATTCGCAAGAGCTGACGACGATTTATACTATTTTATTCGCCGCAAATCGCTGCGGAGTAAACAAATCAATTGGGTGATTAGTTTTTCCCTCTATCACTAAATCTGCTAAAATCTCTCCTACTACGCTTGCAAACTTAAAACCATGTCCAGAAAATCCAGCTGCAATCGCTACTTGAGGATATTCAGGATGCAGTGAAATGACAAAATGTTCATCTGGTGTATTGGTATACATGCACGTTTTCCCTTGTAAAAATCGACCGTTAAGCTGTGGAATACCTTGAGCTAGATAGTGCCGCATCATGTTCACTTCGTCTTCATATATATTTCGATCAATCGTTTCCGGCGTACACGCTGTTCCTTTTCGAAAAAACGCCACTTTTGCTCCTTCAGCCTTTAATCCAAACGAAGGGAAACCATACAACTGTACATAATCATCTGCTTCCCAAATATAAATCGGCTGTTTTCCCACTGAAAAAATATCTATTCCTTGTGTTGGTTCAAAAAACATTTGCACATGACGCTCTACTTGTAAGCTAACACCCAAATCCCGTAATAAATCAGGTGCCCAAGCGCCTGCAGAAATAATGATTTTTCCAGCTTCATATACTCCATTAGCTGTTATAACGCGCACGCCTTCACCAGAAGGATGAGCTTCCCACGACACCACTTCCTCAAAAAAATGAAGCTCAGCTCCGTACTTTTCTGCTTGAAGAAGGTGAGTATATACGCTCGCTTCCGGCCTAACGAATCCAGCTCTTTCTTCATATAGAGCAACCGTAGCAGGTGAAGGTGTAAACGCCGGAAACCGTTTGTAAATATCCTTTGCTTCTAGAATCTCATACGCAAGATTCCACTGTTTAGAGCTTTCGATGCTTCCAGAAACCGTCAAGCTATCAGGAGGTCCCATCATAAGTCCACCGGTAACCGTAAGAATTTCTTGACCGCTTTCTCTTTCAATTTCATTCCATAATTCGTAGGCGCGAAGCAATAATGGAACGTAAGCAGGGTCTTCAAAATACGACTGTCGAATGATTCTAGAACCGCCGTGACTCGATCCTAGGTCATGAGCGGGACCGTATTGTTCTAACCCCAATACCCGCTGACCTTTTTTGGCGAGCTGATAAGCAGCCGTACTCCCCATAGCTCCTAATCCGATAATAATGACATCATAATGTGTTGACATCTGCATTCCTCCTGTCTTTCGATTGATCAATTAAACTACCGCTGGGGAGTGTGTCATCATTGTTGCTTTATAACGCTGACCAAAGTATTCAACTTCTAAAACCATTTCTTCATGTACAGCTTGAGATAATAAAGTGTGTACAATTCCTTTTCCTAAGCTGTATGAATAGCCGGCACTTGTCACAAATCCGAGGGCTGTTTCTCCATAAAAGACCGGTTCATATCCCATTACTATCGCTGAAGGATCATCTAATATGAGCGTCGCTAATACTGTTTCAGAATCTTTTCGCTGACGATCAAGCAATGCCTCTTTTCCAATAAAAACTGGTTTTGTTAAATCAACCATTTCATGAAGGTTAACTTCATATGGATGATGCTCGCTCCAAAAGTCTTTCCCGCTTTTTAACGAAAAAGATTCAATTCGAAGATTTTCAAGAGCTCGGTCTCCCGCGGCAATCAGCTGATAAGGCTGTCCTTGCTCAATTAATACATCCCATAAATTCAGACCTTGATCAGAAGTCGTAATCAACTCCCAGCTCTCCATTCCCCCGTAGGAATCACGCAGAGCAAGAACTGAACTCTTTTCAATAAACAAGGTTTTCGCTTGCCCTTCAATCCAAGTGCTGCTAAGTTCTGAGCATTGAACCACGGACTTCATTACTCCTGTAGCTTTAGGACCAATTAATGCTATACTGCATGTCCCTGACGTTACATCTTGAAAAACAACTTGACCGTTTTGAGGCACGTGTTTTTGAATCCAGCTTGCTTCTACGGCTCCCGTACAAACAATCAAGAAAGTGGATATATTTTTGCGAATAACCATTATTTGATCTTTTATGCCGCCTCGCTCATGCAACATACACGTACGTATGCTTTGCCCTACTGTAATGTCTATATTTCCTGTCGTTAGCTTCTGTAAAAACTGGAGAGCTCCTTCCCCTTTAATTTCCAACCTTTTCTTTGCTGCCGTTGTATCGTAAATCGCCGCGTACTGACGAGTATGCAACTGTTCAGCCTCGATAATCGGTGACCAATATTCAGCCGACCACCCCTTTCTTATAACCATCTTCTTTTCATATGTGGATATAAGCGGATAGTTAGCTTCATACCACTGCGGCTGCTCCCACCCTGCTTTTTCGTTAAAATACGCTTTTAGTTCTTGCTGACGCATATAAAATGGACTTACGCGCATGTTTCGCGATACTTTTCGCTGCATAAATGGATGATGAATGCTATAAACCTCTTCATATTCTTCAATAGACCGCTGTTTGTAATAAACAGGGCTGCATGCATACGTATCGAAACGATTAATATCGCATAGCTCCAAATCCACAGTCGGTGCACCATTCATCAGCCATTCAGCCATTTGCCTAGCGACACCTGCAGAGTGCGTTACCCATATGGCTTCGGCTACCCAAAATCCCCCTACTGCTTGTGATTCGCCAAGCAGCGGCATCCCATCAGGTGTGAAGGAAAAAATGCCGTTCATTCCTTTTTTTATTCCTGGCTGTTTTAATGCCGGAATTAGTTCCAATGCATCTTCCCACGGTTTTTCAAAATCTTTTGGTGTAAAAGGTTTAACAGAAGGCATTTCTTTTGTTTCTCCGTATTTTGTAATGTCACTGAGTTCGATTGGAAACGGCTCATGCTGATATGATCCAATCCCAAGCCCTTTGTCTACCTGACGAAAATAAATTGCATTATCTTGATCTCGAATAAGAGGAGTCGCGACTTCTTCCGTTTCTCCGTTTAATTCAAGTAAATCATTTGTAAACACATATTGATGAGCCATCGGCTGAAGAGGAATTGTTACACCGACCATTTCTCCGATGCGAGGTCCCCAAAATCCGGCACAGCACACGATTACATCTGCTTCAAATTTTCCAGCGCTCGTGTACACTGCTTTTACTTGACCATTTGTCACTTCGATATTCGTCACTTCTGTATGACCGTAAAATTCTACTCCGCACTCTTTAGAAAAACGAGTCATTTTATCAACGGCATGCAAAGGTTTGGCAATACCGTCTGAAGGAACATAGAGACCTCCGCAAATACGATCAGGACAAATCAACGAATTTTTTTCCGCGCATTCCTGCGGTGAAAGAAGAAGAGCTTCGATTCCCCATGAGCTGGCAACACCAGCCTTTCTCTTTAGGTCTTCTAATCGCTCTGGTGTACGGGCAACTTCTAAACTGCCGACAGGATAAAACGAGCGCTGTTCATCTGTACTCAACTCTTTAAAGGTCTCGACTGTTTGAGAAGCTAGTGTTGTCAGGACTTTTGAAAAGCTAAGCTGAAATACAAGCCCCGGAGCGTGAGAAGTAGATCCTCCCGTTTCGAACAAAGGGCCTTGCTCAATCACTGTTATGTTTCTTTGCCCCATTTTACTTAAATAGTAGGCAATGCTGCACCCGACAATTCCAGCTCCTATCACTACTATCCTCTTATGTTCCATCACTTTATATCTCCCTCCTTTTTTGGTTTGAAGATGTTAAATATTGTCGATAGTTAATTATATTTTTAAGATTCATAATTTTCAAAGTATTTTGTTAAAAAGTGTGACATAGATTTTTTTAGACTTTCTTCCGCTAATGTTCGGATAACGCTTTCTTAACTTTAAAATATCAGAAAAACTGCCGTCTTTTTCTTTCGAATAACGAATTTTAAAGAAACTATCTATCTGTCAAAATGACACTTATCAATGAATGGTTATATCAAAAATGACGGAAAGAAGATAGCTAAAATAACTTAGCTATCTTCTTTTTAAACCATTTACCGATTAATTAATTTTGAAGGCTTAAATACTTTTGCTTATTTTTAGACCAAAGTTGCTTGTTTGACTACTTTTTTCATTTCTTCTGCAACGTTTCTTTTGTCTTTTTCACTTGTAATCCCCCCGCCTACAATCACAAGATCCGGCTGTGATTGCACGACTTCAGGAAGTGTATTCAGTTTAATACCTCCTGCCACCGCTGTTTTTGCATGTTTTACAACTCGTTTAATCGTTTGAAGCTGCTCGAACGGGGTTTCTCCTTCAGCTTGAAGATCATACCCTGTGTGTACACAAATATAGTCAACACCGAGCGCATCGACTTCTTTTGCACGTTGCTCAAGGTTTTTTACATTAATCATATCAACAAGAATTTGTGTTCCTTGTTTTTTGGCCTCTTCTACAGCGCCTTTTATAGTCGAATCATCAGTAGCGCCAAGAATCGTAATAATACTAGCACCCGCTTCAGAAGCTTTCATTACTTCGTAAGCACCTGCATCCATAATTTTTAAATCAGCTAATACCTTTAAAGACGGAAAGGCTTCCTTGATTTCTTTGACTGCTTTTAGCCCTTCGTTAATTACAACTGGAGTTCCAATTTCTACAATATCGATATACTCTTGAACCTCCTGCACTACTTCTTTTGCCTCTGAAATATTTACAAGATCCAATGCTAATTGAAGTTCCATACTTACTTCACTCCTTCATTAAATGGGGTTGTCTAGCATGAATTCATTGTAAAACCGTTACTTTCAAAAAAAAAGTAGGCACTTTTAAAACATATAGTCACTAAAAATATACTATGGACGCTTCAATGCAGCGTATCATTTGTATTTATTTTAGAAAATTCTGAATAATAAGAGTGGTTTTATCCTTCTCACCAAAAGATTTTAACCCATATGGCTGGAATTATTCATTTCAGGCTCTATAACGGTTTCCATATAATTTTTTCCCCACTCATCCATGCTCTCAAGGATGGGCATCAAGCTTCTCCCGTGTTCAGTCAAGGAATATTCAACTTTTGGAGGGACAACCGGATAGACTTTTCGGTGAACGATTTGATCTTCTTCCAATTCTCGCAGCTGACTTACTAACATTCGCTGAGTAATTCCCGGCATCATGGACTTTAACTCCCCAAATCGTTTCGTCCCTTCTTTTCCTAGGTGCCACATAATCAGCATTTTCCACTTGCCTCCAATAATCGTTAACGTTAATTCCTTTTCACAGTTAAACGTTTTGCTAAAAAGTCTGCTCAATCCTTTTTCCTCCCTTTTTATGCGTAATAGTATAGTTTTAGACACTATATGAAAATAAAGTGTCTACTTATAAAGGAAAATTGTACCTGCTATACTGTAATCTGTAAAGGTGGTAAAAGACTATATTCACTGCAATAGACCGTTAAAATAAAGGAGGAGATCAATTGGGCAGTGTAGCTCGTTCACGTGATAATTGTCTCAAGTCTCATTCACCACAAGCGTTAGAAGTGGATTCCATGACCTTTATCTTATTTGGAGCAACAGGAGATTTAGCTAAAAGAAAAATTTTTCCTGCGTTATATAATTTATTTTTAGATAAAAAGCTTCCTTCTTCCTTTTCTATTGTTGGTACGGATAGAAGCAACTGGTCTGATGATGCCTTTCAAATATATGTAGAAGAATCAGTAAAGACTTTTTCAAGGCGCTTTAGACAAGGTGAATCCAAGATAAAAGAATTTCTTAAGACAGTTCGCTATCATAAAATGGATGTTACCAATAGTGATGGATATGACCAGTTGCTGCATGCTATTCAAGAAGGCGAAGCAGAATTAAATATTCCTGAAAATCGTCTTTTCTATTTATCAGTGGCTCCTGAATTTGTAGACGTCATTGCTTCAAATATAAACAGCGGCGGATTAGGATCTACAAAAGGCTGGAAACGTCTTATTATCGAAAAGCCTTTCGGACACGATTTACAATCTGCTCAAGTGTTAAATCAAAAGCTTACTGAAACGTTCAATGAAGAAGAGATTTATCGTATCGACCACTATCTAGGAAAACCAATGATCCAAAATTTGGAGGCTTTAGCATCTGCAAACCCTATTTTACAAGCACTATGGAATCATCACTACGTTGCAAATGTCCAAATTACAGCTAGTGAAACAGTTGGTGTAGAAGAAAGAGCGCCTTACTATGATCAGGCCGGTGCAATTAGGGATATGCTCCAAAACCATATGCTTCAAATGCTTATGATGACTGCCATGCAGCTGCCAAAGACACTTAACATCGCAAAGACTCGCCAACAAAAGATAAAAATTATGAAAAGCCTTCGTCCTCTACAAAAAGAGTTTATCCATTCGAACGTCATAAGAGGTCAATACGAAGCGGGAAAAATCCAAAATCGTTCCGTTATAGGATATAAAGATGAGCCCGGCATCAATGCTGCTTCCGTTAATGATACATTTATAGCAGTGCGGGTATGGATTGATCATGAGCTTTGGAAAGGAGTACCTTTCTATCTTCGCACAGGAAAAAGAATGAGTAAAAAATGCACGCGTATCGTCATTGAATTTAAACATCCTTTAAAGGATGTTTATACAGACGAAGAAGTTATTCCCAACCTTTTGGTTGTCGAAATCAGCCCAAATGAAGGTATATCACTGCAATTAAACAGCAAAAACCCTTTGAATGATAATAAAATCGAACCTATTTTTATCAATTTCTCAACAAATCAAAGAGAAGTACCCGAAGCTTATGAACTGCTGTTAGTTGATGCTTTACAGGGAGATTCCACATTTTTTGCTCATTGGGAAGAAGTTGAATTATCTTGGAAATGGGTGCAACCTATTTTAGAAGTTTTTAATGATGAACGTTTTCCTCTTCATTTTTATCCTGCGGGTACGATGGGACCAGCGGCTTCAAATCATTTGTTAGAAGACGACGGGTTTAAGTGGTGGTGATTACTTTTAATCTCGTTAAAAAGAGGCTGGGGTAAAAGCATTTTATTTGAAGAAAGATCCGAACGATGAAGCGAGATTCTTGATGGAGAATCCAACTCGTTCGGACTTTTTCACTGTGGTCGTAAACGTAGGTTTACTGCATGTAGTTGCTTCTAGTTGTTCGTATTTTCTTTATTTAATATCAGCCATTTGATTTTTCGATCTCGCTCTTTTCTTTCTTGTTCATCAACCAAATCATATTTCTTCAGCAAATGAAACATCTCGTTTAATGTTGTTTGCGAAGGATTTCGTACGAGAAACTCATGAAATAACGAGCGAATATCTTCTGGCAGCCATTGTGACTGCGAGTTAAACTTCTGCTGTACATCTTCTACCGAGTGGTCTAAATTACATTTACCCATACCTTTTCCTCCCTTTTTATGTAACTGTTTTACATTTTTTAGTCTTCTTTTTGTTTAAACGTACTTGGCATAACAACTGCTACAACTTCTCCGGTCGCAACAATGATGTCACTCGCGTATACTTCTGTTTTAACTCTCCATTTCTTCGGGTGAATTTCTTCAACCGTTCCTATTGCTTTTAGTACTTCACCCTGCGGCGTTGGTTTTTTAAAATCCACGTGGAGAGAACCGGTAACAAATCGCGGCGGCTCTGCTGAATCTCCTATTTCGTAGCCATTTTTACGGTATAGAGCAAGAGAAGCAGAGCCTGTTCCATGGCAATCAATCAGTGATGCAAGAAGTCCTCCATAAACAAATCCTGGTATAGCTGTATGTTCAGGCTTAGGTGTATAAAGGGTAATGGTTTTTTCTCCTAACCATCCTGTCCGAAAATGATAGCCTTCCTGATTTAATCGGCCGCATCCGTAACACCATGCAAAATCATCCGGATATTCGTCTTGAATCGCTTTTACTACTTTTCCCATGGTTCACCACTCCTTTTTTCGGAATATTTTAACACATTTTCTTCTACAATCGTTAGAACTAAACGGACTATTTTCAAGCTTAAATAACTAAAAACCATAATAGAAGAAAAGCCTCACTTAAAAAGTAAGTGAGGCTTTATAATTAAAATTCTTCATAAGCAGAGGGGTCTTGATTATTAAGTCTTCCATCCTCGCGATTTAATTCTGAAATCATATTCATCTCAGTTTCATCTAAAGAAAATGAAAAAATGGATATGTTTTCAAGCTGCCGCTTGCGAGATGACGATTTTGGAATTGAAATCGCTCCTAGCTGATAATGCCATCGCAAAATTACTTGTGAAACTGTTTTATTATGACGGTCGGCAATTTGTTTAATTGTTTCATTTTCTAAAACAGCACTTGCTCGCCCTAGCGGACTCCAAGATTCAATTTGAATGTTTTTCTCCTGATACCAATTTCGATATTGATGTTGATTAAAAAAAGGATGCAGTTCTATTTGATTGATACTTGGCAAAATGCCGGTCTCTTTTTCCAAGCGCTCAACATGCTCGGGAAGAAAATTACAAACACCAATTGAACGAATTAAGCCCCAGCGCTTCGCATCAATCAATGCTTGCCAAGCTTCTACATAATGATCTTGTTTAGGATTAGGCCAATGAATAAGATACAAATCGTAATAGTCTAAATTCGCGCGATATAAAGATTCTTGGATAGTAGGAATTGCTTTATCATACATATGGTAGCGCCCTGGGAGTTTAGATGTAACGAATAGTTCTTGTCTAGAAACCGGTGTTCTTCGAAGAGCTTGGCCCACGGTGCCTTCATTTTCGTAATTATAAGCTGTATCAATTAGACGATACCCTACATCAATCGCACTCGTTATAGCGTTGACTCCTTCATTTCCGTTAAGCTTATATGTACCAAAACCTATAGCAGGCAAGGTTACCCCGTCATTAAGGGTTATTTCAGGAATTACTTTACTCATTATTATCCACTCCTTTCGATCATGCCCTAAGGTTAGCATATATTATCCAATACTTGAATAAATTTGCACCACTCATTTTCACAAAGGAGTGATGCTTTCAAACAATCAAAAAAGTGATTACGGAGAAACCTCCGTTTTAAACTCATTAACTTCGCACTTTTCTGTTTCTTTCTTGTTTTTAGTTAACGTAAAGAAAGCTACAAAACCTAAAAGCGCCGTACTAAATAAAATAGCAGCCATCGGAATCGCTGTGGTTTCGTTAATACCCACTAAAGGAGAAACAATTGATCCTAAAGTTAGCGGAAGCATGCCTAACACGGCACTCGCACTTCCTGCTCTATGTCCTTGATTTTTCATTGCCAATGTCACCGAGCCTGTGATCGTCATTCCTATAGAGATCATGTAAATAAAAATGGGAATAACAATCGTAGCTAGCGGCCCTTTAAGCATGGTCATGATAAGAAGTACGCTAGTAGCACTTACAGCCGTAATCACGGCAATGCGAAGCAGGCTTCTTTCATGAAGAATTCCGCTAAAGCGCCCTATAATAAAGCTTCCAGTCACAATGGCCAAGCCGTTAATCCCAAACAAAATGCTGAAAATTTGCGGAGAAACATGGTAGATCCCTTGATAGACAAATGGAGTGCCTGATACATAAGCAAAGCTTCCTCCGTGGACCAGTCCGACAATTAAGGCATACCCAATAAAAGAACGGTCTTGTAATAAACTGCCCATCGTGCGAACGGAATGACCAATTGAGCTTGGCGTTCTATTTTCAATTGGCAAAGTTTCTTTTAAACGCATTGAGATTGTTAGAACAATTAAAAGACCTATTAAACTTAAAAACAAGAAAATAGTATGCCAGCTTGCAAAAGGAAGAAGTAAAATAGCACCTCCGGCCATTGGTGCTATCATTGGCGCAAAGGCATTGATAACCATTAACAGAGCAAAAAACTTCGTAAGCTCTCTTCCACTAAAAACGTCTCTGACAATGGCTCGAGAAAGAACAACTCCTGCCGAAGCCGTAAACCCTTGTAAAAAGCGTGCGATGACTAAAGCTGTAATAGTAGGAGCCAAAGCACAGAGCAAGGACGATATCATAAATAAAGAGATGGAGATAAGTAAAGGCCGTTTTCGTCCCTTCGCATCACTGATTGGACCGATCACGATTTGACCAATGGCAAGGCCTAATAAACACGATGTTAAACTAAGCTGAACAAGTGAAGCTCGCGCATCTAAATGATCAGCAATAGCAGGGAAACTTGGCAAATACATATCGATATTAAGGGGACCTAATATCGCAAGCGTGCTGAGGAGAAACGCCAATCCTAGACGTTTTTTTCCAGTTGGGTTATGAAGCATAATAGCAGAGCACCTTCCTCACCTAAATATTGTATTTTTACAGATAACCTTTAGTCTATTGAAAGGCATCTCTTCTGTCTAGGACATTTGTCTAAAGATGTAGGTAAAGTTCTATTCGCAAAAAAGGATGTATGAGTGATGACATGCGGTTGATATTCAAAAAACAACGCCTGAAATATCCTTAAGATACTTCAAGCGTTGTTTGAACGTTTGTTATATACTATCTAATGCCTGCTGTAAATCTCTCATAATATCTTCCCATGCTTCCAGTCCAACTGATAAACGAAGGAGTTCGTTTGAAATTCCCATTTCTTTCCGAGTTTGTTCCGGCACAACTGCATGCGTCATCGAGGCAGGATGCTGAATAAGTGTTTCAGCATCTCCAAGACTCACCGCAATAGAAATGAGCTTAAGCTGATTAACCACTTTTACGGTTTCTTCATAACCTCCTTTCACTTCAAAGGAGAGAAGCCCCCCTCCTTTTTTCATTTGCTTTTGCATGAGAGAATAAGCAGTGCTTTTTTTATCACCTGGATAATAAACGGCTTTCACCTTGGGGTGGAGACTTAATTGTTTTGCGATATGTTCAGCATTCTCACAGTGACGATCCATTCGAACGGCCAGCGTTTTTAAGCCTCGGAGTAATAGCCAAGCATCAAACGGTGAAAGAATGCCTCCGATATCTTTTTGCGTCGTTTTGCGCAGTACGGAAATAACTTCTTCGTTCCCTACTACAATTCCTGCTACAACATCTCCGTGTCCACCAATAAATTTTGTTGCGCTATGAATGACTAAGTCGCACCCAAGCTTCAGCGGCTGTTGCAAATAAGGAGTTGAAAAGGTATTGTCTACTACCACAGGAATTCCTTTTTGTTTAGCGATAGAAGCAACTAACTCTAAATCTACTAAAGTCATAGTCGGGTTAATCGGTGTTTCAATATAAATACATGCTGTATCTTTTCTGATAGCAGCAAGAATTTCTTCCTCAGTTTCCAAGTTGGAGAAAGAATGATGGATTTGATATTTTTCCTCAAGCATTTCTAAGAGACCAAATGTGCATCCATACACTCCTTTAGAACATAAAATATGATCGCCTGCTTTTGTAAGTCCAATCAATACAGCGGATACTGCAGCCATTCCCGATCCAAATGCCAAAGCGGCTTCTCCTTCTTCAAGCTGTGCCATACGCTCTTCTAAAATGGTGACCGTTGGATTCGATAACCGGGAATATACATAACCATCTTCTGCTCCGCTAAACCGGTTTGCACCTTGTTCTATAGATGAAAATGTAAATGTAGACGTTTGATAGATAGGCGGAGCTAAGCTATCAAAATGATGTTTTGATTCATACCCTGCGTGAATGGCTTTTGTTTCAAACTGATATTTCTCTTTTTCGTTCATACGGCTTCCCCCTTATGCACACAAGCACTATGTCATTTCTGAAAAATGTAAGCGTTTTCTTTTATTATATTTCTCTTTTCTTTTTTCGTTCCCTGCCTCTCCATGTAGATAATTCCACCGTAGAGAAAGAAGCGACATGCACCCTGCACCTCGCTTTACTTCATCATTTGTTTAATTAGTGCTGAATTACGTTTTTTGAATACTTCATTATGAGAAGAAACCATAGCCGCCTTAGCAGCAGAGGGCTGAACGAATTTTTTTGCTTTGTTTACGGCATTAGCAGCGTCTTGAAAAGCACCTGTAATCAAATGGACTTTTCCTTCGTGCATGAGAATATCTCCCGCTGCATACACGCCTTCTACAGACGTTTCGCTTGCTGCATTACCTGCGATGTAATAGTCATCAATAGTTTTGATATGTAGTTCACTGCCCTTTAACAGCTCTGTGTCTCTTTCATAGCCGTGATTAATAATAACTTCGTCAATCGGCAAGTAAGCAATTTCACCGGTTTGATGATTAGTCAGTTCAACTTTTTCTATAAATTCATGCGTCGCATCAGCCACTAATTTTGTAATAGATGTGTTAAGCAGACACCGAGCTGAGCTATTTATTAATTGTCTCACTTGTGCTTCATGACCATTTAGTTCGCTGTTTCGGTACGTAATATACACTTTTTTAGCAACGGGCTCTAGCTCATTTGCCCAATCAATGGCTGAATTGCCTCCACCGGAAACAATCACCGTTTTATTTTTAAAATGCTGCAGAGATTTAACTGTATAGTTTAAGTTTGTTACTTCAAATCGTTCTGCTCCTTCAATTTTGAGCTTTTGCGGGTTTAAAATACCTCCTCCGACAGCAAGGATAATAGTTTTAGAGTAATGATGTTCACCTGAAGAACTCGTTAGCTGGAAAATACCATCTTTTAAGCGAGAAATGGATTCAATCTTCTCATTTAAAACAACAGTTGGATCAAACGTCAGCCCTTGTTCAACAAGCTGTTCAATAAGCTTTGCACCAGCCACAGGAGTTTGTCCGCCCACATCCCAAATCATTTTTTCAGGATAAACGTGAAGCTTCCCGCCTAGCTTTGGCTGATATTCAATCAGCTTTGTTTTCATTTCTCTTAGTCCACTGTAAAAGGCCGAGTAAAGGCCAGCCGGTCCCCCGCCGATAATTGTCACATCAAAAAGTTCATGGTGTGTCATGCACGTTCACTCCTTATAATCAACCGTTATTGATTATCATTCTCATTTAAATATACATCTTCTTCACCGTTTTGACAATAAAAATAACTATTGACATACGAAAACGTTCGAATTATAGTATGTAAAGAAAACGATATTGATAATCATTATCATATATTTGTTGTATTAAATATAAACGGAGGTTCAGATATGGTTCGCCTATATACAGAGAAATTACATATTAGTTATGGTGAACGTCTAATAGTAAAGAATTTAAGCGTTAACATTCCAGACAAAAAGATTACAACGATTATTGGTTCCAACGGATGCGGCAAATCAACGCTTTTAAAAGCCATTACCCGCATTATTTCTCATCAATCTGGTTCCGTTATTTTAGATGGGGAAAACATTTCAAAAGAACATACAAAATCACTCGCTAAAAAAATGGCCATTCTCCCTCAAACGCCGGAAAGTGCCAGTGGGTTGACTGTTGGCGAGCTCGTGTCTTATGGGCGCTTTCCCTATCAAAAAGGTTTTGGACGTCTATCAAAAGAAGACTATCAAACGATTGACTGGGCGCTTGAAGTCACCGGCATAAAAGACTACAAGTTTCGTCTCGTTGACTCTCTTTCAGGCGGTCAACGTCAGCGAGTGTGGATTGCAATGGCTTTAGCTCAAGAAACCGACATTATATTCCTCGACGAGCCGACTACCTACTTAGATATGGCCCATCAGTTAGAAGTGCTTGAGCTGCTTCAAAAACTAAACAAAGAGCAAGAACGTACCGTCGTAATGGTGCTTCACGATTTAAATCAAGCCGCTCGCTTTGCAGATTATATTATCGCTTTAAAAGATGGAGAAATTGTTAAAGCTGGAACGTGTAACGAAGTTATTACGCATGACGTTCTAAAAAAAGTGTTTCATATCGACGCTGAAATCGGACGAGACCCGAGAACCAATAAACCAATGTGCATCACGTATAACTTATTAAGAGGAGATAACTAAATGAAAAAATTACTGCTTCCATTCATGCTCATATTCGTACTACTTATTAGTGCCTGCAGCAGCGGTTCAACTGAAAGCAAAAACGATTCTAATAAAGGAAACAGCGGATCCAAGACAATCACATATCAATCTGAAGACGGTCCTGTAAAAGTTCCGGCTAACCCGAAACGTGTCGTAGTGTTAGGCTCTTACGCAGGTAACGTCATGTCGTTAGGTGTCAATATTGTCGGAGTTGATTCGTGGTCTAAAATGAATCCCCGCTTTGAAAAGAAATTAAAAGGCGTTGAAGAAGTATCAGATGAAAATTTAGAAAAGATCATTAAATTAAAGCCCGACCTAATTATTGGCTTATCTACTACAAAAAACGTTGATAAATTGAAAAAAATTGCTCCTACCGTTACGTATACATACGATAAAGTAGATTACCTTACTCAGCATGTAGAAATCGGAAAACTATTAAATAAAGAAAAAGAAGCACAGTCATGGGTAAACGATTTTAAAAAGCGTACGGCAAAAGCTGGTTCTGACATCAAAGCTAAAATTGGCGAAGATACCACGGTTTCAGTTATTGAGAACTTTGACAAGCAGTTGTATGTGTTTGGCGATAACTGGGGACGCGGAACGGAAATTCTTTATCAAGAAATGAAATTAAAAATGCCAGAGAAAGTAAAGAAAATGGCTTTGAAAGATGGATACTATGCGATTTCGCCAGAAGTTCTTCCTGAATATGCCGGAGATTATTTAATCTTCAGCAAAAACCAAGATGGAGATACATCATTTGAGAAAACAGATACGTACAAAAATATTCCTGCTGTAAAGAATAATCACGTATTTGAAGCAAATGCAAAAGAATTTTATTTTAATGATCCAATCACATTAGATTATCAACTAGATTTCTTTACTCAAAAATTTCTTGGCAAGTAATTCATTCAAGAGGAATTCTTTTTAGAATTCCTCTTACTTTGTTTTACTAAATTTATTCTTATATGAAAAGATGGGTGTTTTATGAAAATAGACAATCAGCGGTTCATTCCTTTCTTATATAAATTAATAGGTATGCTGCTCGTATTCATCGTAATGTTTGGTCTTTCCATGGTTTTTGGTGCTGCTGACATATCGATAAAAGATGTGTGGCTAGCACTTTCATCAAGCAGTGTAAACGAACAGATTTCGATCATCCGAGATATTCGCCTACCTCGTGAAATCGCCGCTGCTTTTGTTGGCGCTGCTTTATCAGTATCAGGGGCGATTATGCAAGGTATGACAAAAAATCCTCTTGCAGATCCAGGACTTTTAGGCTTAACTTCTGGCGCAAATGCAGCTTTAGCTGTAACCATTGCCTTTATCCCTTCTGTAAATTATTTAGGTATTACGATTGCTTGCTTTATTGGAGCTGCGGTTGGCGCAATTTTGGTGTTTGGAATTGCTGCTATAAAAAGAGGTGGTTTTTCTCCGCTTCGAATTGTACTAGCCGGGGCTGCCGTTTCAGCGTTTCTTTATGCGATTGGAGAAGGCGTCGGTATTTATTTTAAAATTTCAAAAGATGTATCGATGTGGACTGCTGGCGGAATGGTAGGCACTTCTTGGGAACAGCTTCAAATCATTGTTCCCTTTATTGTCGGAGGTATATTCATTGCCCTTTTGCTTTCTCGGCAGCTTACTATTTTAAGTTTAAATGAAGAAGTTGCTGTGGGGTTAGGTCAGCAAACAACAAAGGTCAAAACCATTTTATTTGTTGTCATGGTTCTTCTTGCAGGTGCTTCTGTTGCGCTAGTCGGAAACATGGTGTTTATCGGCTTGATGATTCCTCATATTGTACGAGGAATTGTAGGAACCGACTATCGTTATATTATCCCTATGTCGGCTATCACTGGCGCAGCGTTTATGCTGCTCGCTGATACGTTGGGCCGAACCGTAAGTGCGCCTTATGAAACACCAATAGCAGCAGTTGTATCCATGATTGGTTTACCTTTCTTTTTAATCATTGTTCGTAAAGGAGGAAAAGCATTCTCATGATCCACCCAGCCCTTATTAGAAAACAACGAATAATTATGATGCTGCTCACTGTTTTGATTCTTGGAACGATTGTGATAGGAGTGGGGCTTGGTGATGCCTCCCTTCCTTATAATAAAGTGTTTCCTACTCTTTTTGGCAAAGGGAATTTTGCGGATGAGTTTGTTCTTTTTTCAATTCGACTTCCGCGAATTATCATTACTCTTTTAGCAGGAATGGCTCTAGCTTTATCAGGCGCTATCTTACAAGGTGTTACGCGCAATGATTTAGCGGAACCTGGAATTATAGGAATTAATTCGGGAGCAGGCCTCGCAATTGCCGTATTCTTTTTATTTTTTCCAATTGAAGCTGGCTCTTTCGTGTATGCTCTTCCGTTAGTAGGGTTCATCGGCGCCTTGTTTACAGCTGGCCTTATCTACCTTTGTGCATATAGTAAAAGCCAAGGGCTGCAGCCTGTAAAGTTTATTTTAACAGGCGTAGGTTTTTCGATGGCTCTTTCTGGAATGATGGTGGTGATTATGTCATCAGCTGATCATGCTAAAGTTGATTTTATTGCTAAATGGATTGCAGGAAACATTTGGGGGACAGACTGGCCTTTTATATGGGCACTTCTGCCTTGGCTTCTTGTCTTGATTCCTTTTATATTGTACAAAGCAAATTCATTAAATATTTTTAACTTAAATGAAGCTGCAGCTATTGGAGTCGGCATCGCTATAGAGAAAGAACGTGTAACATTGCTTTTAGCAGCGGTTGCATTAGCGGCAGCCGCAGTTTCAGTTACAGGCGGGGTTGCCTTTATTGGGCTTCTTGCTCCTCATATTGCCAAAGGCTTAGTCGGACCGAGAAACCAGCTTTTTATTCCCGTTGCTATTTTACTTGGCGGCTGGCTTTTGCTGATTGCAGATACAATAGGACATAACATTGCCGATCCTAACGGTCTACCAGCAGGAATTATTGCTGCCGTAATCGGTGCTCCTTACTTTATTTATTTGCTTTTGAAAAGATAATAAACGAGGCTGAGAAATAACGAACCACTAATCAAACATTTCAATTAGTGGGTCGTTTTTCACTTGGGCTAAAATACTTTTATCTCAGCTTTATTTTTGCTTTTTTTGTCTCTCATCTGCAGCGTTCGCTCTAGCCTGAGCTTCTAAATCGTCTTGGTCTGCTAATTCACGAGAAAACTCTTCGTCTACTCCATCTGCTTTAGATGCAGGATAATCCGCTACCTTTTTTAATTGTTTTTTCAACTCTTTTTCATTCATTATAAACACTCCTTTATTCTAGACTGTTACTAGTATGCGTTTGTCGTTTCTGCACTATGTGGAGAAAGAAGGAATTTTACCAATAAGACCGAAAGCATACGTAATAAGAAAAAGAAAGGACGTTTTATATGATCATCATTATTACACTCTCTATTATCATTGTATTTGTTATTTTACTGCTATGCATAGTTACTACTTCGAAAGCTTATGATTACAAACATACGGTAGATCCGCTTACAAAAAAACAAGACGAAAAAAAGTAGGTGCGCTCGTTTCACACCTACTTTTTGTATTAACCTTGCAGTGTTTTTAAATCATCATCGTTCAATTGAAATGCTTGCTTAATTTTGTCTTCCAAGTTTTTTGTTACTCTTCGCTTCCCCACTTCAACCAGTGCAATTAAAGAAAAGCTGCAGTTCACTGCTTGAGCAAAGTTTCGCTGATTCATATTGTAGTTTTTCCGAATGTTTTTTACCATTTCTTTATTCATTTACACTCACTCCGCTTAACTCAATATACTTTTTTCTACTCAAGTTCAAGTCACATGTTCATCTAGCTGTCGACAGAGCGTGAGAAATTGCTGCTGTTCTTCTTCTTTATAGCAAGCAAACAGTTTTTCAACCCCTTGCTGCATGTCTTTTTCAGCAGCTTGAATCACTTGTTTCCCTTTGTTTGTAAGCTCGACCATAACTTTACGCCGATCTCTTTTTGAATGGTAGCGCTCCACAAGATTCAATTCATACAAACGTGTAATCGATGCTGTAATAACACTTGGGCTCGCCTTTATCTCGTCTGCCACTTTGGTGACAGGCATTGTACGTGCACGTTCAACAATCAGTAAAATATGATATTGAAAAGGGGTAATTCCGTAATGATGTAAAAGGCTTTTTACATTTGTCATTACTTTTTTGTTTAAAGATATTGAAATTCTTTGAATTTCTTCACCAAATATCAATGGATCCATCCACCTCACCACCCCTTTCTCTCCAACATTTTTATGAGGAACTTTTGATTCTATAGCACCTTATGAATTTATACTTTTAGGAGCTGGAAGCATACGAATATCTTCCTCTTGAGCTTCTGATTTCTTTTCTTGGACTACTTTATCTTTACGTACGTCACGAAGGAAGAAACTTAGAATTAAACCGATAACAGAAATTGCTGTTGCCCAGTAAAAGGCATCGTTAATACCTTGGATCGTACCTTGCTGCGTCATTTTTCCAGATAAAATCGTCAGCGCTTGCTGCTGAGCCGCATCTTGTGATAAATGCAAAGTAGCAGCTACCTTTTGTACAAATAAATGAAAGCTGTTCATAAAGAATGGATCAGACGTATTCATGGAACTGCTGATTTCATTTACATGATACGTTGTACGATTCGTAAAAATGGTCGTCATTAAACTAATACCAATTGAACCACTTACTTGACGAAGCGTATTAGACATTGATGTTCCGTGACTGCTTAGTCGCTGCGGAAGCTGATTCAAACCGGCTGTCATAATCGGCATCATTAAGAGTGACATACCGAACGAGCGGATAATATAAATCGCTAAAATATGAGTAAACGGTGTAGCCATCGTCAGCTTCGTAAATTCAAACGTTGAAATAGATGTAATGAGCATACCAACGATTGCTAGCGGACGAGGTCCAACTTTATCAAACAATGTACCTGAAATCGGCGACATAACCAGCATAACAAGTGCGCCAGGAAGCAGCAGCAGCCCTGAATCAAAAGCAGAATATCCGCGGATATTTTGCAAGTAAATTGGAAGCAAGAACATACCTGCGTACATACTGATTGTAATCGCAATACTAATAATATTTGATAGTGAAAAAATATTATATTTAAACACGCGCATATCCAATAGCGGCTTTTCAGATTTAATTTGTTGAAGAACAAATATAATTAAAAGAACTGCCCCGCCAATGATTGTAGAAAGAACAACTGAATCCGTCCAGCCGTCATTTCCAGCTTCACTAAATCCGTAAAGCAATAATCCCATACCTGCAAGTGATGTCACAACAGAAGGCATGTGAACTTTTACATCCTTTGGAGGCTGAATGTCTTTTAATTGAAAGAAAGCAATAATTAATACAATGGCACCTAATGGCACCATGCCGTTAAAAAGGATGTGCCAATCATAGTTTTGAATAACCCATCCAGATAACGTTGGTCCAATAGCCGGTGCGAACATCATGGCTAAACCAAAAATCCCCATCCCTTTTCCTCGCATGTGAGGAGGGAAAATAAACACAATAATGGTCATAACAAGAGGCGATAAGACACCTCCGCCAATAGCTTGAATTAAACGGCCGGTAAGCATAATCGAAAACGTAGGTGCAATTCCGCAAATCAATGATCCTACTGTAAAACAAAACATTGCAAATAAGAACAAGCGACGCACACCAAATCGTTCAATTAAAAAAGCTGAAAGCGGAATTAATGCCCCGTTCACAAGCATATATCCAGTTAACAACCACTGAGCTGTATTTGCCGTTACGCCAAACTCAGTAATCAAATGCGGGATGGCCACGTTCAGTAACGTTTGGTTTAATATCGCAAGAAACAAACCAAGCATTAAAACAATCAATAGCGGAATATGCTTTTTGATGGATCCATCACTTGTGTTTTCTATACTGGCTGTCATCATATTTCCTCCCTTCTTGAACTGTTGTAGTAAGAATTAGTCTTTCGAAATTTTTACTTCGGCGTTCATACCTGGCAGTACATGCTCTGAATAATTAGAAATAGAAATTTTTACAGGAACCGTTTGAGATACTTTTGTGTAGTTTCCATCTGAGCTTGAGTTCGATGTTAAAGATGAAAGTGAATTGGTTGCATATCCAATTTCTTCGACTTTGCCGTCGATTTTTGCACTGCTGTCTCCGTCTACCGTTACATCTACATCGTCGCCTTCTTTAATATCCTTAAGCTGATCTTCTTTAATATTTGCTACGATAAATAGGTCTTTCATATCTACTTCGGTTGCAATTTGCTGTCCAGCTTGAACCATTTGATTTTCTTTTACGTTTGTTTGAATAATTTTTCCATCTGCTGGTACTGTAGCAGCTACAGAGCCTTTTTCAGCTTGAATCTTAGCAATTTCAGCATCTTTTGATACATCATTTCCTTCTTCTACTGTCCAGCTTGCTACTTTACCTGCTGCAGGTGCAACTACATTGTATACATCTCCAGATACTTTAGCGTTATCCGTTGTAATATAGTTGGATTTTTGAACGTAATAATATCCTCCTCCAATTAATAAAGCTAAAATAACGATGATTCCAATAAAATTTGTTACCATTAAGCGACTTCTAGACATTCATTACTCCTCCTTAATACTTCACTAATGAAATTACTTTTTTATATAGCTTTTTCATAAAGATATTATCTCCATCTATTATGAGATATGTTTCTTTACAATCATCTATTTGGTTAACCACCTAAATAACTTTATCATAAAGATATTTTTTCGTAAAGGTATTAATTTAAAAATAATAATGGTGGTTAAAGATAATCATTGCCATCCTTTACAATTGTTTCATTTTATTTTAGAGTTAGTTTATATACGTCCGTAGTGTACAAGGAGATGGAAGCTAGCATGGATAACAATTTAGATTCAAAAATTGAACACCTTTATCAAATTAACACATCTTTTTTTCAATATATGCGACATTTAGTCGAAGAAACATTAAAAACACAGCCTTATCACTTAACACCCACTAAATTTTATATCTTAAACTACATTGCCAGCGGCACAAAGTATATGGTAGCAGATATTTCAAATAAACTTCACTTAACCTCGGGCGCTACAACTAGCTTATTAAATCAATTGGAAGAAGAATCTCTCATTCAGCGCGTGCGAGACGAAAAAGACCGGAGAGTCGTGTGGGTTTCATTGACCGATGAATCAAAGAAACTTGTTTCAATGATTACAGAGAAGCGAAATGGATTTTTAAAAGATATGCTAGCAGCTCTAAGTGTAGAAGAACAAGAAGAATATTTTCGCTTATTAAATAAAATGGACGCCCTTTTAAGTGATAAATATGGATTTTCATATTAGATTATCCAAAAGAGCTCCGCTTCGAATTGAAGCGGAGCTCTTCGCTATTTTAGAAAGCAGAACTCATTAACGCACCTGCTTTGTCAGGAAAATCGATAAAAGGATTTCGGTTGCCTTGCAACTCAAAGATTGCTGCATTGCGATGTTTTTCATAAAGTGAAACAGTAAATTCTTCATGCCATTTTAGTAAAAGAGGAAGATCTACTCGCGAAGAGTCAATTTTATTATAATAGCGAATTAAAAAATAAAGAGTTGATCGAGCCACAATTCCTTTTCCATATTCAGGTTCAAACTTACCTTTTTCTGCTTTGCCACATCCTTCTTTCACATCTGATTGCTTTACTTCCGGCGTATAATCCGCGAAGTCAATATAAGAAGAATTACCTCTTCGGCTGTTGCAAGAAGGTTCACACGCAAATAAATGATGCAGGTCACCTCTCATAGGCTCGTGTTTTCCAAACCAAGATTGCGGGACAACGTGCTCACAGTTTAGCAGTATGTCATTGCTTGAAAGAGAGGAGTTACTAAACGATTGAAGTTGATCAATATCTTGCTGTATAGTTTCTAACGGATCCATCCCTTTCCCTGAGTATAGACTTTTCAGCTCCCCATTCTCCTGTAGATCCACCCATGGATATACATATTTATGCGGCGAATAACTTAGCAAATGCTGATGCGTTTCCGTTAACAAAGTTTGCATGGCTTCTCTTTCAAAGAGCGTATCTTGATAATAAAGATTTTTATTTTCTTCATCCGTCTTTTCATCATAATAACTTCGATTGTTTACGTATTCGTGATAAAGAGCTTTTGCCTGCTGCTTTTCCATCATTAACATATCTAAACTGCTTCTCATCTGATCACCTCTGAAGTCATTTGACTTTGAATTTCACGCAACAGCTTTTCAACAACGGTCAAGTGCACAAATCCGTTTCCTACTTCTCTTGGTGATTCATTTAATGGAAGGGTTCTTCTGATTAACTGTGCATAAAGCTCTGGTTCTGTAAGTTCTCTTCCAAACATTTCATTTGAAAGAACTTTTATCAATCCTAAGGCCCCTGCTACGTGAGGTGTTGCCATAGAGGTTCCGCTCAGTGCGGCATACTTTCCATTCAAGTAAGTTGATACGATCTTCTCTCCCGGAGCTACTACATCTACTTCGTTGTTTGAGTTGGAAAATACCGAAGATCGTTTCTCTAAATCAACAGCTCCTACGGTAATCACTTCATTATATGAGCCAGGGTACGCAAACTCATCTGTGGAGCCTTCTCCATCTCCTTCATTTCCCGCTGCGCAGACAACTAAAATATTCTGATCAACAGCATCTTGAATCGCTTCATGCAGCTCAGGCACATCCGACGGACCTCCAAGCGACATCGAAATGATATCTACTTTTTGCTCGATGGCGTAGTTAATACCTTGAATAATCCACTCGTATTGACCTGAACCATTTCCATCAAGTACTTTTAGGATAAGTAAGCCCACTTCAGGAGCCACTCCTACAACACCCGTTCCATTATGCGCTGCTGCAATTGTGCCTGCTACGTGAGTGCCGTGACCATTATAATCTTGAAAAATATCTGGATTTTGCTGATCATCTTGTGTAAAGTTTTTTCCTCCAATAATTCGCTCCTGCAAATCTTGATGTGTAACATCACAGCCGGTATCCAAAACCGCTATGGTTATTCCCCGTCCCTTTGTTTGCTTCCATACTTGCTCTGCTCCAATTAGAGCGACTCCTTCTGGGACTTCATTAAATTGATTCAATTGTTCAACTACTTGAAATGGGATAATGCGCACTTTGCTTTTCATTCAGATTCCCCCTGCAGGATTAAATGGAAGCTAGTTCATGGTGGGATCACTTTTAATCGCTTATTTTTGGAGCTTACTCATCGAGGTTTGTTGCTTCTAAACTTATTATAACACAAAAACAGAACGTGTGTTTGTGTTTTTGTGAATTTTTTTGCAAATAAATAAAAAGCAGAAGCGAAATTTCCGCTTCTGCTTTTTATTTATTGTTGGTTTTTAGAGGAATCAGGAACGGCACATTGACCATCTGCACAAAAGGCATCATCTGCGCCTTCTGGAGAAAGGCTCTTCAAAGCGGGAGTCGGATTTTCTTCTTCCCATACTTGTTGGAGAGCTCCTACAAATGTTTCGACTGGCTGTGCACCTGAAATCGCATATTTTTGATTAACAACAAAATATGGAACACCGCTAATGCCATATTGCTGAGCCGTTGCTTCATCACTGCGCACTTCATTTGCGTATGCGTTTTTATCCGCGAGAATTTGACGTGCTTCTTCTCGGTCAAGACCTGCATCTTCTGCAACAGCAACCAGCGTCTCTTCTTCACCTAGATGTTTTGATTCAGTAAAGTATGCATATAAGAGTTTTTCTGTAATGGCTGCTTCTTTTCCTTGAGCTTTTGCAAATTTAGCTAAGCGGTGAGCATCAAATGTATTAGTTGGCTTCATATCGTCAAAATTAAAGGATAAGCCCACACTAGCTGCCTGCTGCCCGATACCTTCATTTGCTTGTTTTGCTTGTTCAATGGTCATTCCATATTTAGCAGCAAGAGCTTCATTAATCGTTTTGCCAGTATTAACTGGGGCATTTGGATCTAGCTCGAAGCTTTTAAATTCAACCTGCACATCATCTTTGTGTGCAAATTGCTGAAGCGCTTGTTCTAATCGGCGCTTTCCAATATAACAAAAAGGACAGACAAAATCTGACCAAACTTCTATTTTCATTGTGACACCTCTTCAATTCAAGATAATTCTTATCGTAGCATACTTTTGAAGAAACTCCATCATAACTTGCTCAAACAAAGCAAAAACACCGTGTTGATTTACATACTAAGTGTATTCAATCAACACGGTGCTTTTATCTCACCTATTTTAAATTCATTGCTTTTAGAAGAGCATCATGTAAATACGTATTTTCATATACTCCGGTAAATCTTTCTGAGCCGGCACCCATTGCATTTAAAGGAACGTCTGATGACGTATGCTCTTCAGTTGTCCAATCCGCAACGAACTGCTCTTTTGAATGAGCGATTGCAAATGGCCCATCTTCTTTTGATACTTCATCTCCATCGTTATCTTTATTGTCTACTTTTTCAAGTGCTAAACCTCCGGTTGCATGGTCAGCTGTTACTAATACGAGAGTGTCTGGGTGTGTTTTAGCATAAGCTTTAGCCATCTTCACCGTATCATCAAGCTGCTTACCTGCTTTAATCATGAGTTCAGCATTATTATTATGAGCCATTTCATCAATGGCCTCCTCTTCTACTACAAGAAAGAACCCTTTTTTATTTTGTGATAGCGTATTGATTGCTTTTTTTGTCATGTCTTTTAGAGATACTTGAGGGTTGTACACATCACCTTGGCCTTCAGGAGCTTGTTGAAACATTTCTTCATTAGCAAACAGACCAAGCAATTTTGTTCCCTTAGCATATTTTAATTCATTTTCGTTATTAACGTACGTATACCCAAGTTTTTGTGCTTTGTTTACTAAGTTTCCTTGCGTTCCTTTGCTTCCTTCAGTTTTATCTTCTGGCGGGGCATCTGAGTGTGCACCTTCATTTCCTTTTGTGTACCAATAATCTTCTCCGCCACCTAGAATCACATCTATCTTACTGTTTTCAAGATACTGCTTCGCGATGTCACTTTGAGCACTTCGATCTTTAACATGTGCGCCAAAAGCAGCTGGAGTTGCGTCTGTTACTTGACTTGTTGTCACAAGCCCCGTCGTTTTCCCAGCTAATTTTGCTTTTTCTAAAACTGTTTGAACAGGCTTTCCTTTCATATTTACGCCAATAGCGCCATTATAACTTTTAACTCCTGAAGCCATGGCTGTAGCAGCTGCTGCAGAATCCGTAACAAATGAATTTCCTGAAGATGTATGGACTCTCCCTACTGCCGGCATATCATCCATTGCTAACTTTCCATTTGCTCCTACGGCGGCCAGTCGGATTGCATCACGATGGTCGGTACCCATACCGTCTCCAACAAAAAGAATAACATTTTTAGCTTTTTGGTTATTTACGCCTTTAGCTGCTTTAGCATCTGTTGGTGAATTTGTTCCAAATGCCAGCGCTGCTACAGTTACCGCTGATAATACTGCCGCTCCAATTGCACGTTTTTTCATTGTTTACACCCTTTACTGTTTATTATTGACATAACTTAACTGTACACGCAGTCTGTTAAATCAACTTGAATAAAAGGTTAAAGGTGTGTAAAGACATATAAACTTCCATTTACAATGCATGAAAGAGGCTTTCATTTTAGCTAATCCATACTTGGCGGAACTTCAAGCCAGCCTTTTTTAATCATAATTTCTGTTGCTTCGCTTGCATATTGAAACGCATCTTCTCCTATCAGCATCATTTTAGCCACAATATCTCTTCGAAAACTAAATGCTGCTCCAAACGCCTGACTTCCAATACTGAAGTTACTTAGTAAAATATCGCATGTCAGCATCAAACGATCCGAAAAAGCAGGCGTTTCAGAAGTGGTTATGCTTCCTGTTGAGGCAACAGAAGGTGAAATATCGTCTTGTATAATTATTTCTTCAAGTCGCGTAATAATTTTTTTACTGACCTCTTTTCCTTTCAAAAAATGCTTTTTCACTTCGGTATCCTTAGCCGTTTGAGAAAAAGCCTTCATTAACTTCATCCCGACAATGTTTGTTTCGACTCCATGATAAATCTGCGCTAGCTCCATCGTATTTAGTACTCTTTTGTCCGCAAATACATTTAAGCCGCTCAGATATTTTCTATCTGAAACAAACTCAACGGTAGTTGGCATTGGAATATAGGGTGGGCGTGATAAAATTCCTTTTCTCAATAAGTACTGCGTACAGGAATCGTAGCACTCTTGCGTAATTTTTGTTAAATCCTGATAAAATTTCACCACATCTTCTCTGTAGGCCTTGCCTAAACTTAATGTATACATCCCCATACTAATTTCTTTGATGACACGAAGAAACATAATATCAAATCCATTAGTAAATAGTTTTGGAGCCTGTACGTTTACGTCTTGAGATGAAAGCCCGGTTGGCACTATGGCTCCTTCTTTTTCAAATATTATTTTTATTTTTCGTATGTATATAATAAGCTGCTCACGCAAGTCCGTCATAATTGTTTTAGCATCTTCATCATCCGCATGTTCAATCATATAATCTAACAAGCAAATAATTAACGTTTTCTGCTGATATGTCATCCACAGCGTTCCAATTTCACTTGAGGTAATACTAGGTTTGTCAGGCACTGTTACTTCCCTCCGCTTCTTCAGCTTTATTGAGTGCTTTTATTGTTCAAAAGAGAACATACTCATTGTACGTTTACTTATCATTATGCTATCCAACATTCTTTTTTTATTTAAATCTCTAACAAACAGCTTTTCAGGCAACAAAAAACAGCTCCGATTACAGAGCTGTTTTTACGTTTAATTTGTATAGTTAAGATTCTAATTAATATGAAAAGGCTCGTTTTTTATTAAATCGTTGCTACAATAAAAGTTAATTGACCAGATAGTTTGTATTCTCCAAATTGGGTGAGGACAGTGAAAATTGCTCTTTTAATATTGTCCATTTTCTTTTAGCTGTTCCTCCAATGAAATTGAGCTGTGTATCCTCATCTACTTCTATTCCTAGCTTTTTAAAGATATCTTTATTACGGATGCGGTATACAGGTTCACTGTCGACAATTACGCCATCCATATCAAAAATAAAAGCTAATTGATTCATCTTTACCCCTTCTTTCATTTAAAGATTGTCACGAAAAACTTTTACTTTGTCCATGAATTTTTTTACACGATCAACATCCACATGGTTTTCAAATTTGCCGTCGTATTTAAATGTTGTACCTACAACTGCCCCATCAGCAATAGATAACTGTTCTTTGAAATTAGTGAAATTAACTCCTGTATTAACAAGTAGAATTGTATTGGGAACAGCCTCCTTTACGCGTATTAATAACTGCACGTCCGTCTTGGCCCCTGCTGTTAATCCAGATACACATAGTGCATCTGGTCTATTATTAAATACCGTAGATGCAACAATACTTTCAATTTCCCGCTCAGCCAAATACGCAGCAGATTCAGGGACAACATTATATAATAATTTAACGTTTTGTGCCCCAATTCGATGCTGATGTCTAATTGTTTCTCCAACGTTGGTATTCCAAGTACCAAAATCACTTGCATATACGCCTGTAAAAATTTCTCTAACAAATTTAGCCCCTGTAGCAGCCGCTAAATCCAAAGATTTCTTAGCATCCCACAATACATTTACCCCAAAAGGCACTTTAATTTCCGACATCAATTCACCTATAATTCGGGCCATCGCAGCTACAGTTTCCGTTTTAACATCCGTTAAATATGGCATGCTAAACTCATTTGAAAACATAATGGCATCCACTCCGCCTTCTTGAAGAGCATGCAAATCCTTTCTTGCCATTTCTACCACATAGTCCATGCCTTTTTCATTATTAAAATATGGATCTCCGGGCAACGGTAACAAGTGACACATAGCAATAATAGCTTTTTCTGTTCCAAGTATTTCTTTTAACCAGGTCATATACATTGCCTCCTTATTCTACAAATACTATATTTCAAGTCAACTAGTAAACCTCCTTCCAAAATAATCAGAAGGAGGCAATTTTTAAATAAAAACATCAAATAATAGAACGCCTCCAAAAGCAATAAACGAAAGCAGGGTTTCTAGTACCGTCCATGTTTTAAACGTCTCTTTTACTGTTAGACCTAGATATTCTTTTACTAGCCAAAAGCCTGCGTCATTTACATGAGAGAACATTAGTGATCCTGCTCCTGTCGCAATAACCAGCAGTTCCAGATTGACTCCAGACATATGCACAATGATTGGTGAAACAATGCCCGCAGCTGTTGTTAATGCAACGGTTGCCGATCCTGTAGCAATACGAATTAATCCTGCTACCATAAATGCTAAGACAATAGGAGAAAGCGATAATTGCTCAGACATTTGAGCAATTGATGTACCTACACCGCTATCAATTAAAATTTGTTTAAATCCCCCTCCAGCTCCAATAATTAAAATAATAGATCCGACCGGAAGTAAAGATTCTTCCACTAATTTTTTAATCACACCTTTCTTCATTCCCTGACGCATGCCCAAAAGATAAAATGCGGCAAAGCAAGAAATTAAAAGTGCGATGACAGGGCTGCCGATAAATACAAAAAATTTAGTTAAAAAGCTAGAAAGCGGTATATACGGAGCCATAACAGATAACACCATTAATAACACAGGTAATAAGATAATGAAAAATGAAATACCTGTGTTAGGTAATTTTTCAGATGAAGTGCTGACACGAATTAATTCAGGTTCCCCTTCAGGAATCACACGTTTATGCACCCATTTTGCGAATACAGGACCTGCTACTATTGCTGCTGGAAGAGCAATAACCAATGAATAGAGCAAAACTCTTCCTAAGTCTGCATTATATATTCCAATGGCTGTCATCGCTCCTGGATGGGGGGGCACCAGACCGTGTACAATCGATAGTCCTGCAATTACAGGCAGTGCAATTAGTAGAATATTCTGTCTTGTTGTTTTATGAATAGAAATTACTAACGGCAGTAAAATAACAATTCCGACTTCAAAAAAAACCGGAATGCCTATTATAAAGCCAGCAAAGAGCATCGCCCACGGCAACTTTTTGATTCCAAAAAACCTAATAAAAAACTCCGCGACCTGCATGCCAGCACCTGAGTCTGACATCATTTTTCCTAAAATCGTTCCAAGCGCCAAGATTCCAACAAGGTGACCTAAAACACTGCCGACTCCTGTTTCATAAGCTCCCACAATTTTGTCCATTGAAAGCCCTGACATAATAGCCAGAAATAAACTGGCAACGGTTAAGCTGATAAAAGCGTGCCACTTCCACCAAGAGACCCCTAATACAACAATAACAATGGCTAGGCATGTCACAAGCAATAGATACATATCCATACTAAATTCCTCTTTTCCCCCATTTAGTAAACGCTCTCATTTTTTCAGGCGAAAAGAATATGTATTCTTCTCGCACTTCTTAAATATCGTAATTCACAATGTATTGCTGCATCTCTGTATTATAATAGCCCTCACTGTATTCGATGATATTTCCTTCTTCATCATATGAATACCGTGATCTTTTTAATAGCGCTTCTCCGGCCTGCACATTCAGTCTTTCGCCTACATAAGAATCAGCTTTTGCAACAGCAAACTGATCTCGAAATTTCTCCAATGTAATATCCTGTTCTTCAATCAAATCGTATAACGATTGTGCATTTAAGTGTGTTAATTCTATCCCTTCCATGCGCTGCATGGTTAAATAATGCGTGTAATGAATATAAGGTTCATTATCTAAATAGTAAAGACGTTCTATTCGAATGCATTGCTCACCGAACAGCTTATATAAAGTTGTTTCTGGTGCATTTTCAATTGTCTCTGCCCCAAGCAGCCTTTTTTGAATGATATGCCCTTTTTCCACCAACACTTCGGTAAAGCGTTTTCCTTTTGACAGCCTTGAAATGGATGTATTTCGAATAACTTTTGTTCCTTTACCGCTTTTTGTTTCTAAATATCCATCTTTCACAAGTTCTTTAATAGCATTTCGAACCGTAATTTTACTTACTTGAAATTCCTCTTCCAGCTGCGGTTCAGAAGGAATATTTGTTTGAATGGGATACACGCCATGCAAAATTCGATCTTTTAAGATATTTTTTATTTGCAAATACAATGGTCCTTTTTTTCGAGATACGTTCACTATTACATCCTCTACCTTTCTACATCGCCTACTGATTCTGTCATCGCTTTTTGTATATCGTACTGGGATGACATAGGAGTATCGCCTACGATTGTATGAGCAAGCATTCCCGCTGTTACAGCGAATGCAACAGTCTTTTCTGTCGAAAAGCCCTCTAACTCGCCATATAAAATGCCGCTTGTATAGGCATCTCCTGCGCCTATTCTATCATAGACAGAAAAAGTAATCGTATCAGAAAATGTAAATGTATGATTTTTATATATAAAACCGCACAAAGAGTGCTTATTGTCCTTATTAATAGATCGGTGCGTACCGGCTACGACAGAAAGATCGTACTTCTTTGCCACCTTTGGAATTAGTTTCATCAGCTGCTCTCTTCTGCTTGTTTCTTCTGTTTCCATCTTAAGAATGTGCATAGCATCTTGTTCATTCATCATTACGATATCTGCAAGGTACAGCATATCTTCATAATGAGGTTTTGCGCTTTCATATCCTCCATCTCCCCATAGAGACGGACGGTAGTTACAGTCAAATACGACCATACCACCGCGTTCTTTTACCGCTTTGGCAAATGATTTCATATGGAACCGGACGGAATCATTCATTGCCAGAGAGATTCCGCAAAAATGCATCACATCTACTTTCTCCGCAATATTCTCAAAATCATATATGCCTTCAGGAGCTCTGTTGAAGCTGCTTTCTAAACGGTTGGTATATGTAACCCGGCTAGATCGGGACCCAAATCCATTTTCTAAAAAATACATACCGACATGTTTTCCGCTGCGTTTAATAAATGACTGTGAAATACCTAACTTTTTAAGATAAGATACAGCTGCATCTCCCACAGCGTTATCCGGTAAAGCAGAAATCAAATATCCCGTATATCCGAAGTTAGCTAACCCCGCCGCTACATTTACCCCTGTACCAGAAAACGAATAGCTTAATGTATGAGCTTGAGAAAGTAATTCATATCCTGGTACTTGTAAACGCATCATTACCTCTCCAAATGCTGCAAAATTCTTAGCCATGCTGATCAACTAACTTTTTCATCTTTTCAAGAAGCTCACGTACATCATTTACTTTTGTCTTTCCTGTTTTCTGATCAATAATTGACGAATAAACATGCGGAATAATTTTTGGAACGTCTGCTTCCAAAGCAATACGCAAAATTGTTTCAAAGTTTTCTTTATCAATTCCGCCAGTTGGCTCTAAAGCGAATCCTTCTTCCCCGCAAGCGTCTGCCACAGCTCGGAATTCCTCTTCATAGCTTAACCCTTTCATAGGAAAATACTTGAGCGCGTTTCCTCCCATGTCACGTACTAGGGAAATAGCTGTTTTGACCGGTACAATAGCTTGTTCATCATGCGCTGCACTAACTGGGCCAGTCGAAATATTTACATAGCCGACTTTGCCGGTTGGGGACACTAAACTATTAATCCAGCTATCCTTTTCACCTAGATTAGCACGTGTTGCTCCAACAGCAGGAAATACTTGATTAATATGACTGCTAGCATAATTCTTTGCAATTTCTGCTACTACAGCTGCCTGACGATTGTCTCCAGCGCCTAAACCAATTGATACTGCTTCTTCAATTTCTTTTCCGTATTCTTTCATTGCTTTTACTGCTTCTTCAACAGTAGAATAATCCTTGGATAACACGCCTACTAAGACATGCCCTTCTGCAGCCTCAAATACTTCTTTGGCATTTTCGATACTGTTTGCTAATACGTTTAACGCTGCGCGCTCTTTATAAAAACGTTTTGTAATGTTTGACATGTCACTTTCCTCCTACAATTTCGCGTATTCTAGACTCAATTACATGTATATCGTCGCCCTTTAAAGGTCTGGGATCGATATCAAAATATCCTTGTCTTATCCCATAATCGCGTGTATAAATAGCAATTTCACCTTCACACAACTCTTTTACAACCTCTTTCGCAGTTGTATTAGCCCGTTCTGGACTGATTTGAATTCGTGCACGGAATATAGCTCGACCTGCTTCATCTTGTACAATTGTCACATTCACGCCTTCTATATCTTTTAATGACATCAATGCTTGTAAACTTTCTTTTTCTTGTTCACTTTTATCTTTTTTCTCGCGATACTCATCAAGAGCTTGAAGTAATCCAAACGTTGTTTCCTTACCAACTTTCATACTTCTTCCAATGCAATGTAATTGAACTTTCAACCATTCAATGTAGCTACGTTTACCACCAACAATTCCAGATGTTGGACCTTCAATTGCCTTTGAACCACTATAAATCGCAAGGTCTGAGTATTTTACATACTTTTGAAGGTCTTCTTCTGCCGCGGCATCCACAATCAATGGAATATTATTTTTCTGTGCAACTTCCCACGCTTCTTCCACAGAAATCATATTTTTTTGAACAGTGTGATGAGACTTCACATAAAGGATAGCAGCTGTATTTTCGGAAATCGCTTCTTCAATATGAGTCGCTCTACCCTCATTAGCATAGCCAACTTCAATAAGCTTTCCGCCACCTAAATAAACCATGGTTTCAACTGGGGCCCCGTACTGTACGTTATGACCTTTCAGCATAATAATTTCATTTTTGGAGATGACCTCTTGATGAAGGCGCTCGCTTTTACGGCGGTTTCCTTGTGTAACAAGAGCAGCAATAGAGAGAGCAATTCCACTTGAAGCTGAGTTAACAACCACAGCTGCTTCTGATCCTAGAATGTCAGCAATATAGTCACCTGCTTTACCAACTAAATCAGCAATCTCAACGTAATTTTGTCCTCCTTGCTTCATTGCATCCATTACTGTATCAGTTGGTGCTGATACTCCTAAGATGCTCATTCGGCCGCTCGCATTAATTACTCGTTTCAAGCCATATTTAGCATTCAATGAACGTTCCATTTACAACTACTCCTTTTGCTTTAATTATTTGCTTACCTTCTCTCTGCTCTCCTTCGGAATCAATAAACAGAACAGGCTCGTCTTCTATAGTAAAGAGAGTTAAATTGGCACGGTCTCCAACTTGTATCCTTCCTAACTCGGGTCTGTTAAGCCATTTTGCCGCATTAACAGTAACACCATTAACTACTTCTTCAAGGCTGTATCCTAAATAAAGAAATTTAGATAATACATGAGCTAAGCTATATACAGGCCCATTTAGTCGGTTCTTCCGATAAATATCTGTACTGATTGTATCGAATTTAACATTATGCTTTTTGGCAGCTTCTGCTACTTGAAACGAAAAGCTTGCATTTCCATGCCCTACATCCAAATGAACACCTCGTTGGATGGCCTCCATTAGGAGTGGAAGCGGCTTTCCTTCATTATCAAATAGATTATTAGCTTTTCCATTCAAATAGTGAGTAATAATGTCTCCTTTTTCTAGAATCGAAACAACTTCCTCAATAGCAGGAGGGCCAGATCCGATATGAACCATTAATGGAAGTGAAATTTCACTAGACATTTTTCGAGCAAAATATAAAGGCTCAATACCGCTTTTACCTACTACACTTTTACTTATACGGGCTTTTAAACCTACAATAATGCTTCTATATGCTTTCATGGCTTCCAAAATTTTTTCCGCTTTTAGCCACTCCATATTTGAAAGCTCATCTGTGCGTTTTAGACCAATACGCGAAATATTTAAAAACGCTAACAAATTAGTTTTTGCTGCATATTGGCTTTGAACTAAATCTGCTATTTGATCAGCACCGCAGCTACCTGCATCTACAAGTGTTGTTACTCCTTGTTTTACTCCTATCTCGTCTATCTCATCTCCATACGGCTCGAAATCTGGAAATGCATGAACATGTAAATCAATCCATCCGCTTGATATGTAGGTTCCTGAGTAATCATAAACAAGCGGTGCTTTTCCTTCACCAGCTTTTGCTATCTCAGAGATTTTTCCATTTTCTATAACAATATCAAACTCTTCTTCAGTGACCGATTTGACATTCCGTAATAGAAACCGATTCTCCATTTCGTTCACTCCCCTTATGATGACGCTTACACTAATGTTAATTATTTTTCTGCTTTTACAAATGTAGAATAACATAAAGAATTAAATAAGTAAATATAACGTTATAATGTTTTGATTCAAAAAAAGATAAAAAGCGACCAATAGCCGCTGGTTTTTACCTTTTCTTGAATATATATGTCACTTTTGTTAACTCTTCCGATGCGCTCCATAGTTTTTCTGCTACGTCCGGTTTAAATAAAACGTCTCCCATCATATCTTTTACAGGATATCCTTTTTTAGCATCTTTTCCGTCCGGCCCAATATACGCACCGCCTTCTATTGCTTCAGTGGCTGCGTAAAGGGTAGGCAGCGCGCCCATTTCTGCAGATTGACTAAATAGCTTGACCAAAAGCTTCAACAAAGCGTTTGGCTCTTTGCCTGAACCGCGTGATAATAGGTTAGTATTCGAAATGCCTGGATGCACCGCCGCACTAATTGTCGTTGATCCCGCTGCTTCTAAACGTTTTTGCAATTCTTTTGCAAACAACAGGTTGGCGAGTTTACTTTGTCTATAGAACTTCATTGGACTGTAGCCTTTTTCCCCGTCTAGATTATCAAAATAGATTTCTCCAGAATTAGCAGCTATACTGCTTACCGTTACGACTCGTGAATGTGGAGTTTCCATTAGCAAAGGAAGAAGCAAACCCGTCAATGCAAAATGCCCTAAATGATTACAGCCAAACTGCAGTTCAAATCCATCTTTCGTTTTGCTGTGAGGCGGCACCATCACGCCTGCATTATTAATGAGAAGATTCAAAGACGAGTATTGTTGAAGAAATTGATTGGTGAAATGTCGAATAGAGATCAAGTCACTGAGATCTAATGACATAATCGTCACTTTAGCATTCCCGTTAGCCGCTTTAATTCTCTTTTCAGCCTCTTTCCCTTTTGCTTCATTACGTACAGCAAGAATGATTTCTGCTCCGCGCGCAGCTAGAGCCTTTGCAGCTTCAAATCCAATACCGCTGTTTCCTCCCGTTATAAGGGCTGTTTTTCCCGTTACATCGGGCATTCGTTCAGCTGTCCATTTTGTTATCATATAAGTTCTCCCTTTCAGCTATAGCTGTTTTTCTAGAATTTACGCGTCTAAGTCACACTAAATTAACGTTTTTTAAAATTAAAGTATGTATAAAGTATAATGTCTTCAAAACAAAAGGAACAAGCTTTTTCAAAGCTTGTCCCTTTTATATATTTATGTGGTTCGCGGAGAATCGTAGCGCCCAAACCAGTCGTACCGGTTTGTGGAGACCCACTTGTATAGCGGGCTAAAGGCTTTGTTCATCAATGGTAAATGCAAAAGCACACCTATTGGAAATGTAAGAGGCAAAACAGCTAAAAGGCGTCTGACCGTTTCAAATCCTGCTAGAACTTCTCCTTTTTTGGTCACCATATGAATTTGATCATATAAGTCTCTTCCTTCTTCTTTTAAGTAACTATACTCCGTTCGTTCAATGTATTGAACTGGAATCCACTGGATTCGGTTGGTCCAGTCCAGCGCTTTAATTATTTTTTTTACGTTGTAACATAAAGGACATTGCGCATCAAAAAATACTTTGTGTTTCATTGTTTCCACCTTTCTTCTTTTGTTTCTTTTTCCTTAATTTATAAATACCCTTTTCTCCTTTTTAATAACCACTACTAGGAGGCACTTCTTGTGCAGCCTGGCTTTAAAGTGAACATTTTTTGTGGGTTTCTTTTGTGAATCCGCAAAAGAAGACAGGATTTTTTTATAAAATATCACTTTTTTGGTTTAAAGCACTAAAAACATGTTAGAATAGATTTCATATTGATTTGAAGCACTAGGCATTTAGTCACATACTAAAAAGGACGAAATAGATGTAATGATAAAAGATAAAGGTAATGTCTTCATAAACTTATCATGGAAGTAGGTTTATAAATAACGAAGAAAAAAGGAGGAACGGGTGATTACTTTTATCCAGTTCATATAAGCTTTTTTACGTAAGGATGTGTAAACGATGAAAAATAAGTACATGCTGTCAGCTTCAGGTATGTATATTAACTACTTTCTACTGGGCATGGTCAATATCATGCTTGCATCAAATATGTCATTTTTGACAAAACAATTAAATACCGACGGTGCTGGAATCAGCTATATCATTTCTGCTATCGGAATTGGAAAATTGCTTTCGTATTCTCTATCAGGCGTCTTGTCTGATAAGGTTGGACGAAAGCCTTTGATTATTGTTTCGTCTCTGACGATGGCGATTTTTTTAATTGGCATTCCATTATCGCCAAATTATCAAACAGCCTTTATCTTTGCTATTATCGCTGGTATTGCAAACTCTGCTATGGATGCTGGAACGTACCCTGCTTTGATTGAGGTCTTTCCTAAATCTTCAGGTTCAGCCAGTGTTCTTGTAAAAGCATTTATTTCTGCAGGAGCGGCACTTTTGCCGTTTATGATTGCCTTTTTTGCAGATCGTGATTTGTTTTATGGGTATGCTTTTTTTCTTCCTGCTCTTATTTATTTACTAAATATGATCTTTATGTTCAAACTGCCTTTTCCCAATCATAAACGCGAACAGAGTACAGTTCAACAGCTAAATACAGCAGAGAATAAATTTATCTCTGCTCCTAAAATGAAACAAGAAGGAATTGCTCTTATTGTGATTGGATTTACTTCTACAGCGCTTTTTACGGTGGCTCAAATTTGGCTCCCTACTTATGGTCAACAAGTATTAGGTATGGCTGAAAGCAGCTCAGTCCGCCTTTTAAGCTACTACAGCATCGGAGCTTTAATCTCTGTTTTAGTATTAGCTGTATTATTAAGCAAAGTGCTTCGTCCTGTAACGGTTATTCTCGTTTACCCGATGATTACCCTTATAGCCGTACTTACGCTTCTTTTTGTTAAAGTACCTGCTATTGCAATTGCAGCTGCTTTTTTCATGGGATTTTCTACGGCTGGGGTCTTTCAATTAGCGATTACTGTTATGACCGAGCTTTTCTGGAACAAAAAAGGAACGGTTACCGGAATTGTCGCGACGGCTGCTGGATTAGCTGCTATTTTATTGCCTTTAGCAACAGGGCTCATGTCTAAAACGGGACATATTTCAATTATCTTTATTTTTGATGCGATGCTCTCAGTAGTAGGTATGGCAGCGGCAGCTTTTGTTAATTACCGCTACCGCAAAATCTTAAATAAAAATCGCAGCGAACAAATTCAAGAAACAGCCTCATAAAAAAGAGGCGGGGGCAAAAATATTTTAGAGAAAGTAAAAAAAACGAACCATTAATCAATGGTTCGTTTTTTTTGTTATGGTGAACGTATGTGTCATTTGTTTAGGTCCTTCTAGCAGTTGATTGGAGAGCAAGGCGAAAACTCCTGCGGGAAAAGTGGAACAGATGAGACCCCGCAGGAGCGCAAGCGACGAGGAGGCTCATCCGCCACCCGCGGAAAGCGAAGACTTGTACGGAAATCAACTGCGGTGGCACAAGCAGTCCAGCTCATGTATACTATTTGTCCGCCTTTAGATTGAATTAATTTGGTAATGTCTCAACCTCTTCTTAACTTTTCTTTTCAACTCATTTCCTCAGCTGATTTTTGCTTCATAAACAGGAACATCACACCTGAAATAACCGAGAAAACAGCCAAAATGTAAAAAGTAGAAGGCAGCGGAATCACGCTGACTAGCGACCCCATAGCTAAGCTACTGACAACTGCTGAAGTTTGTATAGCGGTCATATATGCCGTTGTGGCTAGTCCAATTTGACGCGGAGAGAGTGACTGAGCATACACCATTCCCACTCCCATTGTAGCGGACAGAATAAAAGCATAAAATACTTGAAGCACAATTAACCCACTCAGCGGTAAATGAAGGCTCGTTAAAATAAAATAAAGCACTTGGCAAGCAATTCCAATGATAAAGAATCGTTTAACTCCGATCTTATCAGAAAAATAGCCCCCTAACGGCATAAATACTAGCTCAAAAACAGATGTAACAGTAAAGAGAATCCCTACAATCGAAACGGATTGTTTTAACGTATCCGTTATGTAGAGTGGCAAATACATAGAACGCCCGGAATCACCCGCAAAAATGAAAAGAGCTGCTACGAATACAGCTATTAATACAGAAGGTATACCGGCTGGCGCTTTTGAAGATCCATGAACTGAAGTTTGAGGCATACTGTCTTCTTTAAGCGCAAAAAGAACCCACCCTAAAGTTGCTAGCGATAACAACCCTGATAATAAAAATAAAAGAGTATACCCTCCGTGGTCAATAATTAAAGCGCCAAGCATAGGGCCAAAAATATAGCCTTGTGAAAAAGCCATTCGCACGGTACCAGTAATCGTACCTGCCTGCGATTTGCTTTCTTGCTTTTTAACAATAAAATCATTCAGCAGGGCAAAGAAAAAAGAGAACGCATTAAACCCTCCTATAGCAAGTAAAACGAGTGCTATTGTATAAGAATGCGTAAACGCTAACGGCATTCTTGAAATGGTTCCAATCAGTAACGCCCAAATAATAAATGGCTTTCGTTTCCCCCATTTGTCTGATAACGAAGCTAAATAAAACGATACGACTAAACCAATAATGCTCATTGGCACAAATAAAAATCCTGCTTGAAAAGAAGTGGCATGCAATGTATTTGTTGCCCAAACCGTTAAATAAGGCATAAAGCCGCCAACAGATAATCCAATAATAAATAATGAAATAAAAATCGTTCGAAAATCCCGGTCTGTAAATACAATCTTTATGCCTGATACAAACGAATTTTCTGTTTTCGACATAAACTCATTTCAACCCTTTCTATCCAGCTGTCAAACGTTCCATTTCCGCAAAAAAATGCACCTTTCTTCAAGAAAAATTAGAAGAAAGGTGTGTAAATGAAGGTTATTTTCCAATTTGTACAGCAATTTTTTCTTTTTGTTCTTCTTTGCTGATAAGTTCTTTGAATTTGGTCAAAAGAGGTGCTTTTAATTCTTCATCTTTTAATGCAAAAGCAAGAGTCGTAAAAATAAAATCTAATTTTTCTCCTGCATCATAACGTTCGCCCTCGAATTCGTAAGCATAAATAGAACGGTCTATATTCATACGCTGAATAGCATCTGTCAGCTGAATTTCCCCGCCTTTTCCAGCTTCCTGCGTTTCAAGATAATCAAAAATGTCAGGTGTAAATACATAGCGTCCAATAATTCCTAAATTAGACGGAGCTTCTTCCAATGATGGTTTTTCTACAAAACCATTCACTTCGTATAACCGGTTTTCATTTGCTTTTGGATCTATAATCCCATAACGGTGAACGGATTCTTCCTCTACGCGCTGTACGCCGATAACCGATGATCCCGTTTGGTTATACTGGTCAATCAGCTGTTTTAAACAAGGCTGATCTGGGTCTGTTAAATCATCTCCAAGTAAAACTGCAAACGGTTCGTTTCCAATAAACTGTCGAGCACAGCCAATTGCATGGCCAAGGCCCTTCATTTCTTTTTGACGAACGTAATGAATATTCGCTAGTTCAGAGATATGCTCCATTTCTTCTAATAGTTCAGTTTTTCCCTTTTGATGAAGCAAGTGCTCCAGCTGAATATTGTGATCAAAATGATTTTCAATTGCTTGTTTCCCGTTTCCTGTAACAATTAAAATATCTTCGATTCCTGATTTTAAGGCTTCTTCTACAATAAATTGAATTACGGGTTTATTTACAATTGGAAGCATTTCTTTTGGGATAGATTTTGTAACGGGTAAAAAACGAGTACCTAACCCTGCTGCTGGTATAACTGCTTTTTTTATAGTCTGCATATTATATTTACTCCTCTCTGTTAGTTATCTAGCTGCCTTACATCTATTACGCTTTGACAGGCACCACATTGAAAATTTCTTTCACTCCTTGCTTGTATCCTCCCGCTGAGCGAAGTGATTCTCCAATTTGTTGTGCATGCTGTTTATATGTGTGAGTAGTTAAAACGTCGTTAACTGTCTTTTTGATTAGCTCAGCAGATACATTATTTTTATCTAATTTTACACCTGCTCCTAACTCCTGCACGCGATCGCCAACCATAAATTGATCCACTGCCATTGGAATAACGACAAGGGGCGTATCGTAGTATAACCCTTCACTGCTGCTGTTCATTCCGCCGTGAGTAATGAATAAATCCGCACGTTTTAAAATTTCTAGCTGCGGTACGTATTGTTTCACAACGAAGTTTTCTGGAATGTGTGCTAATTCTTCAGGTTTTGTATTTTTACCAATAGATAAAATAACTTTACCCTCAAAATCTTTTAATGCTTCTACACATAAGTTATAGATTTCTAGCTGCTGATTAAAAATAGTTCCCATAGAAACAAAAATAATTTTTTCATTTTCATTTTGTAAGTAAGAAGGATCTTCAATGTCTAATCGTTTAACAATTGAAGGACCAATAAACTTGTACTCACTCGTAAATTCAGATACGTTTGGCTGAAAGAATTCTGACGTAAATACTAGCGTAATATCCCCTGGATTCGACATAATGTCAATGGAATCTTTTAACTGAGTATTATATTGGTTGTTGAACTTATTTAATGATTTTTCGAATTGAGGATAAAAGGAAGATTGGTCAGGTTCTGTTTGACCACTTGGCATCATACAAGTTGCTAACTCCTTATTTAACGCAAATGTTGTACAAAGAGAAACCTTCGGAAGCTGAAGAAGGTCGGCCACAGCGGAACCTGCTAAAAGGTGATAATCATAAAGTACATAATCATATGTTTCATGTTTCGTTTCACTCATAATTTTAGTAATAATATTTTCAGATTCATTTAAAAACAAATTCATTATTTCATAGCGGTCATAAGACTCTTCGTTTGTCATCCGGTTGCTCATATCAAGACTTGGACGAAAATCTTCGTATTCACGAAATTCCGCGCCTGATTTCCGAATTTTTTCAGCATAGTCTTCAATGCCGTAATAGACGACCTTTTCCCCTTGAGTCATCAACTCTTTTACAATTCCTAAAGAAGGATTCACATGCCCTTCACCTGGAAAGCCTATTACTAATACTTTTCCCATAATATTCATTCCTTTCACTTAATTAATAATTAAATTACTTAATTGTTCATTTAGTAAATTTATTGTATAGAAACTGAATTTACTATAAATTATCTTTATCGTAAAGTCATTAAGCGTTTTCAACTAAAAAAAGGTTAAATAGGCTCATTTTGGAATATAGTTATAAATTAACTCAAGAAAAACAAATATTGTAAAATTTATCTCGTTTGTAAATAGATGTATGCGCTTCATTATGATGCAAATAAAAAACACACCTCACTAAATCAAGCAAGAGGTGTGTTTTTTATTTAAAAGTTGTATAACTCCCATATATCTGAGGTTTCTGAACCAATATACCAAGCTGCCGCCCCACCTAAATGATAGTCATTAATTAATTTAACCCGGCGCTGCATAGATGCTTTGTCTTCGAGCCATATTTGATGCTTCGTACCATTTTCCGTGTATTCTACATAGTACTGTGAGGCTTGGCTATCCCATTTTTTAGCTAACTTTTTAGAAGAGATAACAGCTTCGGCTTCTTTCATCGTTAAGTCTTTTGTGACAACTTTTTTGGTCGATAGGTCCGTTTTCCATTCTCGCGTATAAAAAGGAACTCCCAGAAGGATTTTGTGTGCAGGTACATCTTTCATAAGAAGTTGTGTGCCTTCTTTCACCCAAGGCAGTGAAGCAACAGATCCTGGAACCTGACTTCCTCCCCAGTGTTCTTCATATCCCATCATAATGACATAGTCTGCCACTTGACCAATCTGTTTCCTATCAAAGCTTCCCGACCAAAAAGGATCATTATTTTCTCTTGTTACGTCTACTGAAATAGTCATACCATGAGGTTTTAACGCTGCTTTTAATTCTTTAATAAATAAAACAAAATCTTGTTTGTTTTTAATATTAATGTTTTCAAAGTCAACATTGATCCCATCGCTGTTTGTTTTTACTAGCGAACTTTCTATTGATGATACAAGCTTTTTCCGCTTTGCTTTATTGCTTAGCACATCACTTGTAAGTACATCATCAAAATTGTTACCAATAAGCGGCCAGACTTTTTTGCCGTTTTTATGAGCCGTTTGAACATATGATTCATTTATAGAAGATGAAACAACTTTGTCATTCGACGTTAGCGTAAACCCACGAGGTGAAACAACGTCTAAATTCTTTTGCTTCATCGATTCTGTATAGCCTGCTGTTTTTTCATTAAAGCTCCAACCCATAACTACAGGCTGATGCTTCTTTTGCACTAAATCAGATTTTTTGATCCAGCCCTTTTTCCCTTCCAAAAGCTGTACTTGTACATAGTAATCAGGAATAATAAGCGTTTGTCCGGGCTTAATATTTGTTGAGGATAGCTGATTTAACTTTGTTAATTCATTTGCTTTTACACCGTACTTTACGGAGACTTTCCAAAGCGTATCTCCTGATACTACTTTATGTAACAAGCCTTTTGGTGGTATTTTCAGCGTTTGCCCTGGAATCAGCTCCGTCTTTTTTAGCTGATTTTGTTTTATTAGATCACTGACTGTTACACCGTATTGCTTAGCTAGTAGCCATAGTGTATTTCCCGGCACTACCGTATGAGTAGTAACTTGAGCTGCATCTCCAGCTTCAGATGAAATGACAGGAAATTCTTCTTCTTTTTTCACTGTTTGCATAACAGAAGAATGTAAGGAAGGAGAACGATATACGTTTACGTTGTCACCTTTGACAGTGCCCACTGAAGAAGCAGCGGCTCCTTTACTCATCGGGGCCAATCCTCCACTGAAAAGACAGAGAACGATCAGGCTCATACATATTTTCTTCATTTTATAATTTCGCCTCCCCACTTTTTGACATCACCTGTCTAGTTTACTACTCCTATAAGATAGAATCCTAGAGGTACATTGTGGTAAAGAAACGTCTGGGTATACGTGAAATTCAAATAAAAAAGCTTACCGTCCGATGACGATAAGCTTTCGTTTCTTATGCATTTCCCACTACATTTTGATCCTTAATATCCATATCAATTGTATTAGCGGTACTGGTACTGCTTGTAATATTCATAAAATTCCCTGTGTTCCCGCTGCCAGAACCGACTGTTGTAAAAGCTGTACTCTTTGGCTTAATAGCCAGACAATCACCAAACTCCACTGAAGATGAAACCAATACATTTGAGATATTTACGGCTCCTACTACCGATGGCATCTGCCTCTCCTCCTGTTCATTATCTATCTGCTATATGATATGAGCAGAAGGCCAAAAAGTAGCTTTTTCATCTTTTTAATTTTATTAAGGATCAATTCGTTTATACCTTGATTCTGCAAACATATATACTCCGTATGCCATAAGCCCGATTGATACGATTGCCAGCAGTACAGACCCAAAAGGACGCTGTGCTACTTCAGCAAGGGCTCCATCTAACCCTTTCGTTTCGTCTGGATCTGCTTGAAGAGCCGTGCGAATCAGAAAGAAGCCAATAATGCCAAAGACGATACTTCGAGCAATAATACCTGTTTTTCCAATATGCCCGCTCCATCGCCACTCTTCTTTTGACATTTCGTTTTTCTTTAGTTTTTTTAGGAAGCGTCCTGAAAGAGCCCAATATACTTGTCCAATCCCAAAGATAATAACGCCGATACCTGTAAGCGCAATGATAGTTTGCCCAAAGGGATAAGATAACAACTTGGCTGATACCGTTTGATAATGCTTACCTGACGTATGAACGTGAGCATGAAGCAAAATTTTTACCGAACTCACACAAAGACTAATATAAAACGTGGCTACCACTAAATAGCCTAAACGAGTAAAAACGCCTTTTACGCCATGCCCAACGTGGTGAGGATCAAAAATAGCAGAAATGATTTGCCAAAACGCATATCCACTTAAACCTACTGCCAAAATAATTAAAATTAAAAATCCAAACGGCTGCTTTGCAATGGTGTGTAGGGCTCCTTGAGAAGTAACTAAATCGCCTTTTAATCCGAAAGCTGTCTGAATTGCTAATATACCGATGATAAAATAGACCACACCTTGAGCCACATGACCAAACCGTGAAAAACGCACGACAAATGGCTTAGTACGTTCTTTTAAGCGATGTAACTTTCGACCAAACGTATCTTTTTTAACAAATGGAGATTCACCCATACGTTTCCTCCTGCTTTTTGAAAACAAACTTTATTTTATAAAACACCTGAAAATAAGCGAGCAAATGATTCTTTCGAACGTTCTACTAAGCTTCGTTTGTAAAATGCTACTGGTTTGATCAAATGACTGTCTTCAATATCTTCTTCGTAATTTTTGATGAGCGTTTGAATCGTCTCTCCTTCAATTAAAAATGCATTAACTTCAAAGTTCAGATGAAAACTTCTCATATCCATATTTGCAGTACCGACCGAAGCCATGTCTCCGTCTATAATCACAATTTTTTGATGCAAAAACCCTTTTTTATACGAATATACTTCAATTCCACAGCGAAGAAGTTCAGCAAAATATGACCTCGTTCCATATTGAGTCAGAAAGCCATCATTAATTTCTGGTACCATAATCCGTACCTCTACACCTTTTCTAGCCGCAATACGAAGGGCGGTTCTTATGGCTTCATTTGGAACAAAATAAGGAGTTGAAATCCAGATTGATTTCGTCGCGCTTGTAATCATAGTATAGTAATAATCACTCATATTTTCCTGCGTATCCGGCCCTGTCGCCACCACTTGCACAAAGCCTTCTCCTTCGACAGGATGAGGCTTTGTATACACTTCATTGTTAATTAAGCATTCTCCAGAAACGTATTCCCAATCGAACATAAAGATCGAATGCAAGGTTTGAACAGATTCTCCTTTTAGCATCAGATGAGTATCTCTCCAAAAACCAATTTTTTTGTTTTTTCCTAGATACTCATCCCCAACATTCAATCCCCCTACAAAACCTACTTGCCCGTCAATTATGACTATTTTACGGTGGTTTCGAAAGTTAAATTTTTGATTGAAAAATCCATACTTAATAGGTAAGAAAGGATGCACTTTAATATTCGCTTTTTTCATTCGTTTAATATCTGAACCCGATAGTGTAAAACTTCCCATTGTATCGAATGTAAAGCGCACTTCTATACCTTCGCTTGCTTTTTTTATTAAAATATCAATGATTTCTTTTCCTAGAGAATCTGAGTGAAACATATAGTATTCCATATGAATAAACTGTTTTGCTAACTGCAAATGCTTTTTGATTTCATTAAACGTTTCTTGCCCGTTCTTAAGGACGTAGGTTTTTGTATGAACATTCATCTTCGTCAAAGATACACATTGAAGATACTGAGCAAAGTAACGCTGGTGCGATTGAAGCGGCGATAGATCAGGCGTCGTTTCTTTGTCTGCCATCTTTCTAAGCATCTCTCGGTTATGCATACGCTTTTTTTTAAACATATGCCCCTTTAAATAGAGCTGTCCTGAATACAAATAAAAGAAAAAGCCTGCAACAGGGAAGAAAAAGAGGACATACATCCAAACCAACGTACTTTCAGGCGTTCGATTTTCAAGCATAAGTGAATACATACAAATGAAAATGATGACCCCATATAATCCAACTAAGGCATACTTCCAATGAACATCAATAGAGGTAAAAAAGAAAGCATAAATGGAAAGTAAAATAATAAATAAAAAAATAAAGTCCAACCGGCGTTTTTTCATAAAAGCTCTCCTAAAAACAAACTGTATTGTATCACTTGTCTACCTTTCATATGAGGTAGTATATGGAATACACAGAATTCTTATCATGCACGCTACATAAATTGTACATAGATTTGCACAAAAAGCAGTTTAGCCGCTTAAGCAACTAAACTGAACTACCTCAGACAAGCATCATTCATATACCTATACCCTGGATGGTAAAACAAAAAACCTCCTTACGGGGAGGTTTTTTGTTTTACACGCATGACGATGTCTTTTTATGAGTTGGTATAACCGGACTCTTTTTCTTTTTTAGGCCAAACGAAATTAGAAAGAGATAATAAGAAATCAATTCCTACAATAACTGTCCAAAATTCCACTACACTTTTCAGCACGTTGGTTTTTCCATTTGGTACTATATACATCATCGCCGCTAAAAGAGCTGCTCCAATAGCGTAAGCAACAAGATGCTGTAGCCATGACTTAAAATAATGCTTTGCATATTCTTTTCCATAGCGCCTACGAGGTTTTTCTCCGCTTTTCATCACATAATATTGAAAGCGTTCGTCTGCCCATTGAATCATACTTTTTCCAAAAGCGACCGAAATTCCAATATACACGGCTGCAATAGCGTGAGCATACGTCGCTGTAGCACCTCCGTAAAGGTCTATGCTTGTCACAATCAGAAGAAAAAAATCAACAACAGGTGTTAGAGCTAAAATAAAAAAACTGAGCTTTTGTTTTTTAAACATATACCTTGCTGCTAATCCTAAAACGATGACTATCCAAAAAGCGATTTCACATGCAATAATCATCCAGGCTATTAAGTTCAAATAATCCCCTCTCTTCCTCTCCTTCAACGAATAGACAATTGGTTTTAAGTAAAAAATTTTTATGCATAAATTTATTTTTATGTATATACGTCCTGCTTCATAACCTTACGGCTTATTCCATCCTCAGCTGAGTTCTAAGATTCGTTGAACCGTATTTGCTAGGCGGATCTTTTAAATCGATGTCTATAATACTCCCAGCTCATTCCTACCCCGACTCCAATCGAATAAGCTAGTATATCGCTCCATAAGAAGCCATACCCCAGAATGAGCCCTCCTAGCGGAGTCTTTCTTATGTCATCAATCCACCGAGCATGATACAGCTGTGTAAATTCAATGAAGTAACAAAACACTATAGCAAACATACCAATCATTTTTGTCCTCCATGCAGGAAACGAAAAACCCGCGCTGACAAAAATCATTAAGGCCCATAACGAATCTCCCGCATATATATTTACGATGTGAGGAAGATACGCGGTAAGTTTTCTTGATAAAAGGCCTGCTCCCATGATCACAAAAGCTAGAAGAAGATATACCCATCTATTTCTTTTATTCATTTCAAACTCCTTTTTTCTTCTTAAATACTCCGTAGCAATAAGCCTTCACTGTATAATTTTATCAGAACCGCAGACTGTTAAATACCGCTTTTTTTCATTTTTTACAGCTTCCCCCTACGTATATATGACAACTGTCATAGTTTCTATATGACACGTATGTCTTAAATAGTCAGAAAAATCTCTTTATACTGAGGGTAATATACGGTGATGAAAGGAATTTCATATGACTATACAAAAACAAAAAAATTTACGAAAACAAGTTGCACCTTTTGAAAAAGCAGTAATGAAAGACAGCATAAGACAATTGATTAATACTTTTTTACCTTTTTTCACACTGTGGTTTCTCGCTTATGAGAGCCTTTCAATTTCTTATTTTTTAGCATTTCCGCTAACTGTTATCGCAGCAGGATTTTTAGTAAGAATATTCATTATTTTTCATGACTGTTGTCACTATTCTTTCTTTAAGAGTAGACAACACAATAAAATTCTCGGAACCATTACCGGTGTCTTAACGATGTTCCCTTACAGTCAATGGGGACATAGCCATGCAATTCACCATGCAACAAGCAGCAACTTAGATAAAAGAGGTACGGGTGACATTTGGGTGTTAACCGTAACAGAATATAAAGAAGCTTCTATTTGGAAAAAAATCGCTTACCGTCTCTATCGCAATCCGTTCATTATGTTCGGCGTGGGACCTATATATGTATTTTTGATTACGAACCGATTCAATCAAAAAAATGCGAAGAAACAAGAAAGAATGAATACGTATCTTACAAATGTATTGATCGTTGCATTAGCAGCAGCGACCTGCTGGTTGGTAGGTTGGCAGGCGTTCCTATTAATTCAAGGACCGATTTTCTTCATTTCAGGTTCAATTGGAATTTGGCTGTTTTATGTACAGCATCAGTTTGAAGATTCTTATTTTGAAGAAGATGAGCACTGGGATTATGTAAAAGCAGCCGTTGAAGGAAGTTCATTTTACAAGCTTCCAAAACTATTGCAATGGCTAACAGGCAATATTGGGTTTCACCATGTACATCATTTAAGCCCAAGAGTGCCCAACTATAAGCTTGAAGCTGTTCATCAACACACACAGCCTCTTCAAAATGTACCAACCATTACACTCGCAACAAGTCTTCGCTCTCTTCGATTCCGTCTATGGGATGAAGAAAACAAAATGTTTGTGAGCTTTAAAGAAATAAAAACACGCTCAGCTGCACCAAAAGCAAGCAGAATTTCATCTCAAACAAAAGCAGAACTTTAATAAAATAAAACAAAACAGTCAAGCTTTCAAAAGCTTGACTGTTTTATCTATCTCTCTAAACTTATTTCGTTCTACTTTGTGGTAAACTAATAGTGTATTTTAACAAGTAAACGAGGTTCTTTATGAAAAAATATACGTTTTTCCAAAAAATCACTGGGCTATCTCCTTACATATGGACGGTATTTGTCATTCTACCATTTTATTTTATTTTACAGTCTTCATCCATGAATCACATTATTGTTGGTTCGTTACTCACCATCTTATTTTTTATTTTCTATCGTTTTGCGTTTGTTTCAACAGGCAAGTCCGTTTACGTATGGACGGCTTTGTTAATCGTTATTTCCTTAGCCCTGACAACTATTTTCAATTATATTTACTTTGCCTTTTACTTTGCTTTTTTTATCGCTTATTTTATTGGAAATATCCAAAAACGACTCGCTTTCTTCACTTTGTATGCTGTTCATTTAATTAGCACCGTTATTTCTGTAAACTTTAACGTTGTTATGCAAGAGGAGATCTTTTTAAAACAGCTGCCTTTCATTTTTGTAATTTCCATCAGTGTGATTGTACTGCCATTTAGCATTTATAATCGGAAGAAGCGAGACCGTCTGGAAGAACAGCTTGAAGATGCAAATAAACGTATTTCTGAGCTTGTAAAACAGGAAGAACGCCAGCGGATAGCTCGCGATCTGCACGATACGTTAGGACAAAAGCTGTCTCTTATCGGTCTAAAAAGTGATTTAGCAAGAAAACTTATTACAAAAGATCCTGAAAAAGCAAAATCAGAATTAAAAGATGTCCAGCAAACAGCGCGCACGGCTCTTAATGAAGTGAGAAACATGGTTTCTCAAATGCGTGGAATCCGCCTTAGTGAAGAACTAAAACGCGTTCAAGAGCTTTTAGAAGCTGCCGAAATTAAGTTTGTAGGAGAAGAGGCCATTTCATTAGAGAATGTATCGTTGCTCATTGAAAATATTCTTAGCATGTGCTTAAAAGAAGCAGTAACCAATGTGGTCAAACATAGTCAAGCCACCGTTTGCACGATTACTTTACATCAGTCTGCAAAAGAAGTAGGCATAACGGTAGAAGACAATGGAATTGGTATCAATACGAAGAAAACCTGCTGGAAAGGAAACGGTCTTTTAGGAATGAAAGAACGGCTGGAGTTTGTAAACGGCCATCTTGATATCTCCAGTCAAGGGGGGACGATTATTCATATTACAGTTCCAAACATCGTTAAACATATTAAGGAGGAACAATTATGATTCGAATTGTCATTGCCGAAGATCAGCAAATGATGTTAGGGGCTTTAGGCTCTTTGTTAAATTTAGAGGATGACATGGAAGTTGTCGGAAAAGCTTCAAATGGGGAACAAGCCGTATCACTTGCTAAGCAGCACCAGCCAGATATATGCGTAATGGATATCGAGATGCCTCTTAAAACTGGGCTTGAAGCTGCAGAGGAACTGAAAGATTTAAACTGCAAAGTCATCATTTTGACAACATTCGCTCGCTCCGGCTATTTTCAAAGAGCTTTGAAAGCCGGCGTAAGCGGATACTTGCTAAAAGATAGTCCGAGTGAAGAACTCGCAAATTCCATTCGAAGCGTGATGGCAGGCAGACGCCTCTATGCTCCAGAATTAGTGGATGACTTATATAGTGAATCTACCAGTCCTCTTACAGCTAGAGAGAAAGAAGTATTAGCTCTAGTAGCTGATGGAAAAAACACAAAAGAAATTGCTGACGAACTATCTATTAAGACTGGAACGGTGCGCAATTATATTTCTACCATTCTAGACAAACTTGAAGTAAAGAACCGCATTGAAGCCATTACTCGCTTTAAGGAAAAAGGCTGGTTCAAATGAAAAAAGCATGCATCAAACCGAGATGCATGCTTTTCAATCATTTGGCAATTTATCGTACCCTAATTTGTCGATGATCACAACATGCTCGGGGAATTCATCAAGCAGCTGCTGTTTTGTGAATAATTCAAAGTCACGGAAATCAAAACCTGGTGCGACCATGCATCCAACGAGAGAAAACGTATTCTCATTTGCCACAGAGGAACCAAAAATCGTATCTCTTGGAACTAAAAATTGAGGAACTTCTCCATTTTCTAAGTTTGTACCTAGTTTTACTTCTTGATAGGTTCCGTCGCGGTAAATAATATGAATGGTTAAAGGACTTCCCCCATGATAGTACCATAGTTCATCTGATTGCAGCCGGTGGAAATGCGATACATCTTGAGACCTTAATAAAAAGTAAATACTCGTGTATAGGAAGCGTTTATCATCAAACTGCGATGACACTTCTTTATCAGAAATTTCATCGTTGGAGCGATAGGTTTGTTTATAATACCCTCCTTCTGGATGAGGCTGAAGCTCGAGCTTTGAAATCCAATATTCCCACTTATGTAAATCCATTACGTTCCTTCCCTTCCTTTTTCTTTTATCATTAACTACATCATAGTAAATCATTCTTTCTAACACAACAAACGGCTTCATTTTTCCTGATGGAATAATGAAGCCGTTACCACTGGTATCTTATCATTACATCCTACCCTTTCTGTTAGCACGGTTATATCTATACCTGCTAGGATGGCAGCGATGAAATAAATATGTCATATACAAATCTAACTGAAATCGATCTCCCTCAATGAAACATTGAAACGGCTGTTCTCTGCCTTGATCGTTTTTTGCAGATGAACGCTGCTTAAACGGGACAATATTCATCTCTTTTCCCCCTCAGACAAATGTACTTTCTAGTGTAAATGCTGATGACAAACGTAATATTTTTTGATAAAAGTGAGGGCTGCCTGTGCATCTTGAATGCCAAGCTTTTTACAAACGCCAGCTAACATGAGCAGTTTGTACATAACCAGCTTTTGATTATTTGTTGCCAGTACGTAATAAACAATCGTATTAGCAACTGCCCGCGGTAATCTTATTTTTTTCAACTCATATAGCGCAGCAGACGAAGACATGCCTGCTTCAGTTAAAATCTGCTCAGTTGTGTACGTCTCCAAATAGCGAGCAAGCTTTCTTTCTTTATCGTTAAATATACCTTTAGAATCGTTCATTTTCTCTCCCTCTGTTATTTTAATAATCCATTAAATGCTGCATTAATTAGCCATAATGCGATAGCTCCCCCTGATAAATAAGTGCTGAGATAGAATAATAATTCCATATACCTCCCTCCCATTTCTATCTTACCCCTTCATTTCCCTAGCTGCAGTGATATTCATCACAGGTAAAAAGTGTATTGTTGAGCTACTGAATAGCTCCGCAAAAGAGCTCGTGAGAAAGATCCCACGAGCTGCTTAGTTTAGCATTTTCATTTTCGGATAAAGCGTTTAAAAATCATAATAATTAATAATACAACTACAATAACAAGCAAAAATTTCAACATGAGTTGTCCATCCCTTCAAATCAGTAAATCATCTTTCATTAGTAAGTAGTTACCCTGTTTTGCTTTTTATAAACTGCTTACCTACTTATTTCATGCCAAAAATTATATAATAGTAGAAAATCATCTAAAATAGCCCTACAAGTAAAACATAAATGGGAGTATAACCATGACTGATTATCTTCAAACATTTCTGCTTGAACATTTAGAAGCAGCTGGGTTTATCAGCATTCTCTTGAACATCCTTATTAGCATTACGGGCGTATTTCCAAGTGCACCCCTTACGTTCGTAAACGTAAAATTATTTGGTTTTTGGAACGGATTTTTGCTTTCTTTTATTGGAGAAGTTTTAGGTGCAGCTCTCTCTTTTTGGCTGTATCGAAAAGGTTTCCGTACACTTGTTCATACAAAAACACCTTCTCACTCCAAGTCGCTGAAGCTGCTGCGCGTACAAGGGAAAGAGAGTTTTATATTGATTCTTTCTTTGCGTTTACTTCCCTTTGTTCCATCAGGCCTCATTACATTCCTCAGCGCTATAGGAAAAGGCTCCTTTGCGGTATTCATTTCTGCTAGCGCACTTGGAAAAATTCCAGCGCTTTTTATTGAAGTTTATTCGGTTTATCATATTTAACAAGGATCTATGCAAGGCAAAATCATTTTAATGGTTTTATCCATCATCTTACTTTTTTATATAAGTAAAAAATGGAAGAAAAAAGCTTAACAGACTATAAAAAGGGAAGACTATCTAAAAATAAGCAAAAACATTATCTTATGTAACTGTAATAAGATAACGTATTGGAGATGGTCCATTGATTTTTCTGTTAGTTTCTGGAAGTATTATTATTCCTATTATCATGCTCTTTTTCTCACTCAAATGGAAAGGAGCAGAGCTAGTTTTTAATACGTTAGCCCTTCTTTCAGCGCTAGTATTTGGAAATATAGCTGCTGCTTCTATCTATCGTATCTTAAAAAACCATACTGTTTTTATGACGAGCATTCATGCAATCTTTTTAAATTCAGCTTTTTTATTAACCGGTGCATACCTTGGAATCTATGTATTGTATAAACTGTTAGCTCTGACCTTAAATGTAAAAAGCCGTTCTTTTAAATAAGAACGGCTTTTTACATTAATGAACAAATTCCATTTTTTCTTCGATTTTATGAAATTTCTCATAAAATTCCTCCGCTGAAATCGGTTTGGAGAAATAGTATCCCTGCACTTCATCACATTTTTCTTTATGAAGAAGTTCTACTTGTTCAACTTCTTCTACACCTTCTGCTACGACGGATAGCTGCAAACTTTTGGCTAGTGTAATAATGGCTCTGACAATCGATACTTCCGTTGTATTAGGATCTAAATCTTTAATAAAAGACCGGTCAATTTTCAGCGTATGAATAGGCAGCTTCTGAATATAGCTGAACGAGGAGTATCCTGAGCCAAAATCATCAATCGAAATAAATACTCCTGCATCTTTTAAGATTTGTAGCTTTTCGATTGTTTGCTCAACATGCTTCATCGTTACACTTTCTGTAATTTCAAGTTCTAAATATCGTGATTCTAACTCTACTTCACGCAAGACACCTAACACATAATCAACAAAATCAGTTGTCCCAAAATCCACACTTGATATGTTCACACTCATTTTTAAGGGAGGAAGTCCTTGAAGCTGCCAATACTTATTTTGATGGCACGCTTTTTTTAATACCCATTTCGTCAGTGTAACAATAACGCCTGTTTCTTCAGCAATCGGAATAAATTCTGCAGGAGAAATGACGCCCATCTCGGCATGAGTCCACCGGATTAAAGCCTCCACCCCAACAATATGGCCACTTTGAATATTGACTTTCGGCTGATAGTGAAGCTCCATTTCGCCCAGCTCAAAAGCCTTGCGTAACCCATCTTCAATTCTCATTCGTCGCGTAGTATGAACCTGCATTTCTTTTTGATAAAACAGATAATGATTACGCCCTTGTTTTTTGACTTCGTACATCGCTAAATCAGCATGGCGAACTAGCACTTCAAGTATTTTTCCATCTTTAGGAAATAAACTAACTCCGATGCTTACCCCTAAATAAACATCTCTCGATAGCACTACAAAAGGAGTGGATAAGCATTCATTTAATGATTGACAGATTTTTTTCACTTCTTCATCAGTCCTATCATGTAGTAAAACTAAAAACTCATCTCCTCCAAAACGCGAAAGCACATCTTGGTTTCTTATGCAGCTCTTCATTCGATCAACAACCTGAAGCATAAGCTGATCTCCAGCATGATGACCAAGCGTGTCATTTACCTGTTTGAAACGATCTAGGTCTAAAAATAAGAAATGAAGCTTTTTTCCTGAAGCAGCTGCTGAATCAATGGATTTCTCTACAATGCTTGAAAACATACTTCGATTTGGTAAATCTGTTAGCATATCGTGAAAAGCCATATATTGAAGCGATTCTTGAGCTTTTTTCTGTTCCGTTACATCTCTAGTTACTGTCTGAAAAAGCGTCTCTCCATTAATTTGAATGAGCGTAGATTTTACTTCTAAGAAGAGTTCCTTACCTAACGCATTAAACATTTTCAACTGAGCTAATGGAGATCTTGGCTCATCTTTTCTATCCTTTACTGCCTTCAATCCTTTTTTAATATCAGGAACTTGTTCAGATGAAAAGAAATCATATAACGATTTACCAACGAGCTGGTCTTCCGTTACTCCTAAAAGCTGAATCATAGCATCATTCACAGACACGACCTCTTCTTCTCGATGGACCATAATTGCCAATGGAGAGGAGTAAAACAAGTTTTCATAGCGATTTTTTGCTTCAATCAACGTTTTTTCCGCTTCGCGCTCTTGCGTCATATTGCGGATATACAGCATATACTCAACCGTCTCTTCAATTCCTACCGCCATCACCGTTATCTCAACCGTAACTTCTCTATTACTTATCAAAAGGGAGTGCTCAGTTCGTCCATCTTGTAGAGAAGAAGACTCATAGAAGGGCAGCAGCTTAACAACATTACTCCCGATTACATCTGATGCTTTAAGAGAGAAAAGCGTTTCCGCTGCATAATTGAGCGATAAAACATGTCTTTTTTCATCGATCACCAAAATAGCATCTAAGGCGGATTCAAAAAAAGCCCATTTTAAAACTTCTTGTTTTTGTACGCGTCGATCCATAAAAATGGTTAAAAACACAGCCGTAAATAGGCAGACAATAAAAAAAACAATAACGACGGATAAATATATTGGATTTAAAGCAAAACCGTTTGAGTGTTCAAACATTGACATTCCTGAAAAAGAAGCTGCCTGCATGCCCGTATAGTGCATACCTGCAATAGCAATGCCCATAATAGAACAAATAACCTTAGCAAAAACGGTAAGCTTCCCTTCATTTAGCTTTGAATAAAAACCAAGCCACAAAGCTGTATTAGAAGCAGCAACAGCAATAAGAATAGAGAGAAAAACGATAAATGAATCATATGAAATCATAATTGGCTCCATAGCCATCATGCCCAAATAGTGCATAAAAACAATTCCCGCTCCCATAAAGCTCCCTGCAGTGATAAGTGCTTTTATACTTTTCTTTTGTTTGTGAATGAGGTAGAGGCCTATATAACATCCCGTTATTGCTCCCAAGATTGAGAGAAGAACAAACCATAAATTATATGAAACATCTACGGGCAGGTGAAAAGCAAGCATGGCGATAAAATGCATTGACCAAATGCCTATCCCCAATGTAAATGCCCCGCTGATTAACCAAAACTGAATAAATTTTGCCCGGGAAATTTTTACACGATTAGCTAACCCAAAAGAAGCGTACGCCGCAGTAATAGCGATAAGGAAAGAGAGTGTAACGAGTAACTCATTGTACGTCCCTTCTAGTAAATGTGTATGATGATTCATTCATGACCTTCCTTCAATTCGTTCTTTTCTTTGTTATCGGTTAAGGCCTAAAAATATTTACTATTTCAAAAGAACTTATGCTCGATTTACTTCTTACCTTTTGAACGTCCTGACAATATCACGCTCACTTTTTCCTTGTTGACGGTGTATAAACAAGTACAATCATCTGACTCATACGCCTCTTCTAGTTGAAACGAAAATTTTTTTAAAAGAGTAATTGAATCTTTATTATTAGGATCAACTTTTGCTTCAATTTCTTGTATATGAAACTCTTCAAAAGCTTTTTCTAGCAAAAGGCAGAGCGCTTCTGTCATGAGGCCCTTTTTCCAAAAAGGTCTGCCTAAATCATACCCAATCTCTGCTTGCTTTTTAACATAATCAATACGGTTTAGACCGCAGGTTCCAATGATCTCATCGGAAGTCTTTAATCGAATAGCATAGCGTGTTGCTTTCCCTTCTTTCGTCAAACTTTGGAGAAGTGCAATCATGCTTTCCGCTTGATAAAGCGTCGTAAAGGGCTCAATATTCATATATCTAGTAACCTCTTCATCCGACCAATATTCAAAAACTTTAGAAGCATCTTTTTTTTGAAGAGGAGATAAATATATCCTCATCTATGTTCTCCCTCCTTTTGGTGAATGATGGAGCAAGACATTTTCATCTGCGCCTCTTTCACATCTTAAAAAATCTCACATGGTGCACGAAACATGTGAGATTTGACATTTAACTATTTTTTGATTGTGCATCGCGCAGCTGCGTATATAAACGATTAATTGCTACAGTCATTGACTGTTCATAGGAATGATGATCATAATAAACCGCTATATTTTTTAACATTTCATACGTTTGATGATCAAGCTGCACCTCAAGCGTAATTTTTTCGTCAATTGTTGCTGTTTGCAAATGATGAGGCAAGTCCTCTTTTGTAGACACTTGCTCTGCAATATGAATTGCTTCTTCTACTGTTTCAATTCGGCCGTACTGATGCACCCATCTTCTGCCCATTTCAATCGTATCTTTTACAAACTGACGATTGGTAATGGTATCTTTAATATTAAATTGATGATCTGCCACATATACAGATTGATACAAGATTACACTGATCACTTCGTCTTTTAAATTTAATTTTCTCAGCTCATCAATTAAATCCGCTATATATTTAGGTAATGGACTAAATGTCCCTCGCACTTCCTTAATTAAATCCATGGCAATGGATTCAGTTGAATTGCGTTTAAATGCTTTTATAATATCTATCATTACATGTTCGTTTGCCATACATACACCACCATTTATGAATCGAATAATTTCATGCTCCTTGCTGCTTTGCATAGACATTCACTATTCGTTTAAAATATATACTATTATTCTATTATATAAAAAATATGAATAAGTTGGTATAGGATGAATGATTTATCATTATTTTTTCATAAATTTTTATGAAAAAGAACATGTTTATCTATTACTAGCACAAATCCAGCGCAGCAAACAACGGTCTCGCCAAAATCTGAGAAGACAAGCATTTATTATTAGTAAATGTGCGTTTTTCTTTGATAGAAGACATTAAATAAAAGGGAGCAAACCAATCCCGCTTATTGAAGTATATGGTCAAGAGATTTTTAGATGTTAGATGACAGAAGATATCCAATATCAGCAATTAATCTCCTTCCCTGTTCATTGTCACTTAGTCCATCTATCAAAACAACGGCATAATACGTTTCGTTACCTCGCATGAGAATAGCACTATCATGTTCTGCTCCCTGTAGTTCTCCAGTCTTATTCGCAGCTTGAAACGCTGATCCTATACGTGCTGGAAGCTTATGCTGAAACTGCTGCATTTCTAACATTCTCATTATTTTTTCGCGACTAGATTTCCGCAAAAGGCTTCCTTCATATATTTCCCTTAGACACTTTACTACATCAGAGGCACACGTATAATTATCAATCCCTTTTTCAACAGCGATTTCGTCCATCATATAGCGGTTTAAAACGGTTTTCTTTAATCCTAGATTTTTAGCACATTCGTTAATTTTTTCAAATCCTACTAAAGAAATGAGCTCATTAGTAGCTGTGTTGTCAGAAACAATTATCATAAGGGTAAGCAGCTCTTCCACTTTAATATGTGTTAACTGCGGAAGAGCTTTAAGTACGCCTGCTCCGCCAACCGTGTTTTTTTCCATTCTTTGAATGACAGATGTTAAAGCCAAGATGCCCGCATCAATTTGACGAAACGCTTCTATTGCAAGCAGCAGTTTGATTGTACTTGCTGCTCGTTGTTGGATAAAAGAATTAATCCGTATGGATTCTTTTCCTTCAATATGAATACGTATAAGTCCATTATTACTCCGCTTCCACGTAGTAACTGCATCTTCGATTTTCATTCTCGCTTTTTCCATCATTTTGTCGCAGCTGTTTCAATATAGTTGTTACTCATTATCTTTTGATTATATAAGTGACAGGCTACAAAGTGATTGTCTTCAACTTCCTGCCACTCTGGCTTTTGAGTCTTACAGGCTGCTACTGCAAGAGGACAGCGCGTATTAAACACGCAGCCCGAGGGCGGATTCATTGGACTTGGCAATTCTCCTTTAAGAACAATTCGCTTCCGATTATCCTCAACGTCAGGATCAGAAATAGGAATAGCTGACAGTAGAGCTTGAGTGTAAGGGTGAAGCGGTTTTTGGTACAGCTCCGCACTTGTTGTTAATTCTACTAAATGCCCTAAATACATAACTCCAATACGACTGCTTATATGCTTTACCATCGACAAGTCATGTGCAATAAATAAATAAGTTAATCCTTTTTCTTTTTGGAGTTTCTTTAATAAATTAACTACTTGAGCCTGTACAGATACATCTAAAGCAGAAATAGGTTCGTCTGCAATAATGCATTCTGGATTTAACGCTAAAGCTCTCGCAATTCCTATGCGCTGGCGCTGCCCGCCGCTGAACTCATGAGGATAGCGATTGGCATGATCACGATTTAGCCCGACGTCTTCTAGCAGCTCATACACTCGGTTCAGCATTTCTTTTTTATTCGAATAAAGTCCGTGAACCTCCATTGGTTCTGAGATAATCTCCTTTACGGTAGAACGAGGGTTTAGTGAAGCATATGGATCTTGAAAAATCATTTGCATATTACGATGAAAAGCAAATTTCTCTTTCTCTGATAGCTCATGCACATTTTTTCCTTTATAAAGCACCTCTCCCGATGTACGGTTATACAACCCAATGATTGTTCGCCCGGCAGTTGATTTTCCGCAGCCGGATTCACCAACAAGTCCAAAGGTTTCTCCTTTTGAAATATGAAAAGACACGCCGTCTACTGCTTTTAAAACCTGCTTATTCGTAATCGAAAAATACTTGCTCAGCTGCTTTACTTCTAACAAATGCTTCGTTGTCATAACTGCCACCTCCTAATAATAGCGCCGGGCTGCGCACAGCTCTTCTTCATAAAGCGTTCCTTTTAATTCAATCAGTTCAACGGTTTTACCTGTTTTAGGTGAATGAAGCATTTTTCCTTTACCATAATAAATACCAACATGGTGGATAGACCCTTCACCTTTTTCATGAGCGAAAAACAGCAAATCTCCAGGTTGAATAGAGTCTAATCCTACTTCTTTGCCTCGCCTTGCTTGATCGGTGGCATCTCTTGGAATAAGATAGCCGTTTGCTTTATGAGTAGCATAGGCAAACCCGGAACAATCATATCCCCAAGCACTCATGCCACCCCATAAATATGGAAGATTCAAAAACTGTTCTCCTGCTGCAATAATCACATCTCCAGTTCCTTTTGTTGCTTTACGGTTTCTATCCTCTATTACAACAGCATCTTGACGTTTTATTTTCCCACTGCCAACCGGCGTTTGAACCTCTAGCCATTCTTTATCTTCTTTTAAAAGAGGCAGCTGCGTTTGATAACTAATTTGTAAGGCTTCTTCCGCTAGCTGCAGTGTCGCAATCGCTGCTGTTACCACTGCCGTTGGTTTATTCAATGGAGAATATTCAGCTTGGGAAATCAGTTGGTGGGAAGGAACCCACCCGGGATATCCTCTTTCATCTTTAGAAGAAAACTGAGAAGGAATAACGATTTTTGCCCATTTACCTTTCCGTTCCGTTACGTATACTTCTTCTCCTAGTAACAGCTGCGTTTGAACTAAATTTTTCTCACAAAGCTCCAACCGACGTGTATACGTTAATTGTTCTAGCCATTTATCTAGTTTTACTGGGACACTTGTTGCATTGTCATCTATTTCTCTGCAAGAGTCATAGGAAGTCCACACAGTCGCCACAGCCACACAAACGTAATACGTTTTTTTATCTATCACTTATTTCTCCTCCCCGCAGGTTTAACCTTCAGCGTTCGACTTTATCTTTTGGTAATGTAATACCGGATTCAAATTCCACCATTCGTTCATACGTCGACATCGTGGCATAACTTCCAATCGCCACAGGTGTTTGAGGAGAGCAATGTCCGATGCAAAACCCTCTCATAACAGGCTTTTTTAAAGAAGTTAGGTAACTTGTTAATGCCTCTTCCAATGAAAGCGACTCTGTACGTTTTTTAGGATAGCAGTTATGAAAATCTCCGATAATAATTCCCGCTGCATCCTGTAGTTTATTGGCCATATACAGCTGTGTCATCATGCGGTCAATTTCATACGGCTCTTCATCAATATCTTCAATAAATAAAATTTTATTTTTCGTATCTAGTTCAAATGGTGTACCAAGCGTGCTTACCAGCAAAGTAAGATTTCCTCCTATCAGCTGACCAGTTGCTTCTCCTTCACAAATAGTGTCGAGCGAACTAATTTGATCCGTATAGCAAAAAGAACGGTGAGAAAATAATTGATAAAAAGCTTGCTTCGTCTCTATATGAACATCTTCTTTTCCGATATCCGACGAAAGCATTGGCCCGTGAAAGGTAACCAAACCTGTGCGCTGATGAATAGCCGTATGTAAAAACGTAATATCACTATATCCCCAAAAAATCTTTGGGTTTCGCTTGATTAAATCGTAGTTTAATTGCGAGGCAAGCCTAGCAGTCCCATACCCTCCGCATGCACAAATAATTGCCTTTACTTCCTTATTGGCAAACATCGCATGTATATCGGCTGCTCTCTGTTCATCAGTCCCTGCCAAGTACCCGTTTTTTTTATATAAATGTGCGCCTGTTACTACGTTTAATCCTATTCCCTTTAAATATTCTATTCCTTTTTTTAGATTGTGCTGATTAGGCGGACTAGCAGGCGCAATAACAGCTACTGTATCACCTTTTTGTAATGGTTTTGGTTTTATCATCTGTCACACTCCTTTTGTGTAAAGAAATGAAGAAAGTGAAACTTGGGTCAGAAGGGAATTGAAATCCCCTCTGACGAAAAGTTCCACTTTACTGTTTATCTGCCCACTTCAAATCTAAATAGCCAACAGGATGACGAACAATTCCAGATACGTTATCTTTGATTAAAAACACATAGTTGTAGAAATGGATAGGAATGATCGGCATCTCATCAAATAAAATACCTTCTGCTTTATACATAAGCTCAAAACGTTTTTTATTATCAGTTTCGTTCATAGCTTGTTTAATTAACTCATCATATTCTTTATTGCTCCAAGCTGTACGGTTCATTGAATGACCCGTCTGGAAGCTCTCTAAAAAGTTAATTGGATCTGCATAATCAGCTAAAAATGAACTTCTTGACAGCTGAAACTTTAACGCTTTTTGTTCTTCTTGGAAAACATTCCATTCCATATTGGCAAGCTTCACATCTACGCCTAGATTTTCTTTGAACATTTGCTGCAGTGCTTCTGCTATTTTTTTATGCGTATCGTCTGTACTGTATGTTAGCGTAATAGCTGGCAGCTTTTTATATCCTTCTTCTTTCATTCCTTTTTTCAGAAGTGCTTTTGCTTCTTTGCCATCTGTTTTTAATAAATCGCCGCCCGTTTTACGGAAATCCTTTCCATCTGCATCTTTAAATCCGTAAGATACGAACCCACGAGCTGGTTTTTCTTTATTCTTTGTAACAAAATTAACAATTTGATCTTGATCTACAGCCATTGCAAATGCTTTACGGATATTTTTGTTTTGAAAGGGCTCTTTATCTAAATTAAAGCGATAGAAGTAAGTTCCCGCTTGGTCTTCGATATGAACATCTCCATCTTTCAGCAGCTTTTCACTTAAATCCGATGGAATTTCAGAAACATCTAGTTCTCCATTTTGATACATTTGATATTCTGTGTTTGTATTTTCAACAATTGCCCATTTTACCTTGTCGAGCTTTACATTTTCAGCATCCCAATATTGATCGTTTCTTTCCATGACTAGATTACTGTTATGCTTCCATTGAGTTAATTTGAAGGGACCATTCGCAACAAACGAATCTGCTTCTGCAAACCATTTCGGATTTTTTGTTGCTACTTTTTCATTAATTGGGAAGAACGCTGGATTGGAAACTACGCTTAAGAAATAGGCTTGAGGGCTTTTAAGCGTAACTTCAAAGGTTTTGTCATCTAGCGCTTTTACCCCTACTTGATCGGCACTACCTTTACCCGTATTAAATTCTTCTCCACCTTGGATGAAATAACCTAAAAATGCCGCTGGTGAACCCGTCTTAGGATCTAACAGCCTCTTCCAAGCAAATACGAAATCACTTGCTTTCACGTCATCTCCATTTGACCATTTAGCATCTTTTCGTAAATGAAACGTATAGACCTTTTTGTCCTCAGAGATATCCCATTTCTCGGCCATTGCTCCTTCAGGCTCATCGCTTTTTCCTAAACGAGTCAGCCCTTCCATTAAGTTATTAAGCATATTCCATGAATATGAATCAAATCCAATAGGTGGATCAAAAGACGTAGGTTCTGCGCCATTATTCATATAAAGGACCTTACCGTCTTCTTTTGCTGTACTGCTTTTCTTTTCTGGCTCCGCGCCTGAATCTTTTGTGGCCGTACAGGCAGCAAGTGCAAATATAAGTACACACATCATTAGTAAAGACCCTATTTTTTTCATCATTTCCCCCTCTTTCATAAGTTCTCTATTCATCTATAAATCTAGCTTATAGTTGTTACAAATTTTTGAGCTCTCTCATCTTGAAGCCAGCAGTGCACTTGGTGACTTTCTTTCAGCTTTGTCGACGCAGGATACATGCGGTCACATACTTCCATTACGTAAGGACAGCGAGGTGCGAACGAACATCCGGATGGAGGTGCAAATAAATCGGGAGGTGATCCTGCAATAGGCACAAGTTCACTTTCGTATAAATCTAACCGAGGAACTGAACGCAGCAATCCTTTTGTATACGGATGCTGCGGCGTATAAAAGATGTCTCTTCTTGTTCCAATCTCTACAATCTTTCCTGCATACATTACGGCAACACGGTCAGCTACCTGAGCAACTACACCTAAATCATGGGTAATTAAAACAATAGAGACATCCGTTTTCTGCTGAATGTCCTTAAACAATTCTAAAATCTGCGCTTGTATCGTGACGTCAAGAGCTGTGGTAGGTTCATCAGCAATTAGCACTTCGGGATTGCATACAAGAGCCATTGCAATGACAATACGCTGTCTCATTCCCCCGCTAAATTCATGAGGATATTGCTTTAGGCGTTCTTTAGGATTTGGAATTCCGACTAGCTCCAGCGTTTCAAATGCTTTTTCTTTGGCTTTTTCTTTTGAAATGTTTTCATGTTGCATAATATTTTCTGCAATTTGCTCACCTACGCGAAGAGTTGGATTAAGCGCAGTCATGGGATCCTGAAAAATCATCGAAATATCAGCGCCTCGAATGTCTCGCATTTTTTTTTCTGATAGTTTCGTTAAATCCTGGCCTTTAAATAAAATAGATCCGCTTGTGATCCTGCCCGGAGGTGTCGGAATTAACCTCATAATACTTTGAGATGTTACGCTTTTTCCGCACCCTGACTCTCCGACAATCGCTAGTGTTTCTCCTTTATGTAAATCAAAACTAACGCCTCTTACAGCTTGAACTCGCCCTCCGTAAGTTGAAAACTGTACGTGTAAGTTTTTGATTTGGAGCATTTTTTCCATTTGCTTACCTCCTTAATTTCGGATCAAGTGCATCTTGCAGTCCGTCTCCAAGGACATTAAAAGCAAACATGGTAAGAGAAATAAAAAAAGCGGGAAAAAACAAACGCCACCAATAGCCTGATAGAATCGTTGATAAACCATCGTTTGCCATTACTCCCCAGCTGGCATAAGGAGCCTGTACACCCAGCCCTAAAAAGCTTAAAAAAGCTTCAGCAAAAATGGCAGTTGGTACGGTTAGTGTCATTTGAACGATAATCGGTCCCATCGTATTTGGAAGCAGGTTTCGCTTAATGATACGACTAGTTTTTGTTCCAAACGTTTTGGATGCAAGCACGTATTCATAGTTTTTTATTTGCAATACTTGCCCCCGTACAATTCTCGCCATCCCGATCCAACCTGTAACGGAAAGTGCCACAATAATCGTAGAAAGCCCGGGGCCCATGACTACCATTAGTAAAATCACCACTAATAAATAAGGAAGACCATATAAAATTTCAATTACGCGCATCATGACATTATCTGTTTTTCCGCCTTTGTAGCCTGAGAATCCCCCGTAAATGACACCGATGATAAAATCAATAAGCGCTGCCATCAGTCCTACAAATAAAGAGATTCTAGCCCCGTACCATGTCCGGGTGTACATATCTCTGCCTAAGTCATCCGTTCCAAACCAATGACTAGCTGAAGGAGGAAGATTTTGCTCTGTAAAAGAAGCTTTCGTTACACTGTAGGGTGAAAACATAGGACCGAATATAGCCATCACAACGAGAATGACTAAAAAAAAGAGACCCAGCATGGCCAACTTATTTTTTACAAGCCTGCGCCAAGCATCATGCCAATAAGAAAGACTCGGCCTTACAACTGCTTCAGCTTCAGATTTCTTCTTTTTCTTTGGCACAAACCACTCATCAGGAATTTGCTTATACTCCTGTTTTTCCAGCACGTTATCCCTCCTTCTTATACAGTTTGATTCGTGGATCAAGTATTCCGTAAGCAATGTCTACTAAAAAAAGCATAATGATGAGAATCGAACTGTAAAAGACCGTCGTGCCCATAATTACCGGGTAGTCTCTCGTATTAATACTGTCCACAAAATATTTTCCCATGCCAGGAATAGCAAAGATTTGTTCAATAACAAATGTGCCGGTTAATACGCTGGCTGCAATCGTTCCAAGAACTGTTATAACGGGCATTAAAGCATTTCTAAGCGCATGCTTAAATACAATTTTTACTGGTGAAAGCCCTTTTGCACGCGCTGTTCGAATATAATCTTGAGTTAGTACTTCTATCATGCTTGAGCGAGTCAAACGTGCAATAATAGCCATAGGACCTGTGGCAAGAGCTAGAGTCGGAAGAATCATATGTAAAGGGCTCGTCCACGTAGCGGCAGGTAAAATTTTCAAATTAACAGAAAGCTGTTGAATTAACAACGTGGCCATAACAAAATTTGGAACCGACAATCCGATAACTGCTATGCTCATCGCCATGTAATCAATTATTCCATTCCTTCTAAGAGCAGCGATAATGCCTAGTGTAATACCGGAAGTCACCGCAAGAATTAACGTCACCATTCCAAGTTCAAATGAAACGGGAAACCCTCTTCCTAAAAGGTCGTTAACCGTTTGAGACGGCTGTTTAATGGAAGGACCAAAGTCAAAGGTAACAATGGACTTTAAATAAAGAATATATTGCACAGCTAGCGGCTCATCTAAGTGATAAAATGATTCCAGGTTTTTTTGAACTGCATCGCTTGTCGCTCGTTCTTCATTAAATGGAGATCCAGGAATCGAATGCATTAAAAAGAAGGTTAAGGTCACAATTACCCATAGCGTAACAAGCATGGATAAAAATCGTTTCAAAATATAACTTTTCACCTTTATCCCACCTTCTAACAGAATGTTGTGCGCGTCGCTAATTCAGTCATAACAAGCATGGCCTGATAAGCTTCTAAAATATCTTTTGCTTGAAACCGAACAGTCGTCGTTCCAGGCTCAATTTCTGTGCCCGGCATTAAGTGCGCCCACTCTGCTTGACCGTAATTTGCAAACTCTATTCGTAAGGTTGGATGTTTAGGTGGAAGTAAAGGTTTAACAAGGTGTCTATGTTGAATAGCTGCGGCTGTTTTTTCTTGAAGTAATTGTTCTGCTTTCTTAGGGGTTAATGTTTTGGCTGCAGAACGTGAAATGGCCTGTTTGACGATAGCAGTCGTCACGTTTGGAATAAGCTGCTGTGCTTCCAACGCCGTTTGGTCATCACCGACTACCATTAAAACTGGCACGCCGTAATAGCCTGCGACATATGCATTGAAGCCTAACTCTCCAATATTCGTATCGTCTATGTACATATTGCGAGCACCAAATATCATCGAATGAGACATGACACCAGGCATGGATGCTTTAGCATGATATCCTAGAAACATAGCACCATCAAAAGTCTGATCTAATCCCTGTACCATTGAATATGGTTTTACGCTTCCTGAAATAAGCTGAGTTTCTGGATGAAGCCGTTCAACAAGGAGATTATTCATACTCGAATGACTGTCATTTACCACAACTTCTGAGCACTGTTCTCTAAATCCTGCATAAATTACTGCATTTGCTTCATCCGTCATTATTTTGCGGCTTCTTTCATAATTTTTTTTCTGCCGCAGAACATTTGTGTGATCGACGAGTCCCGTAATTCCTTCCATATCAACCGACAGATATAGTTTCATTTGTCTTATTCCTCCTCCTTCCTTGACTGTTAGTCAGTTCATTATAAATTATTCTTATGTTTATAATTTATAATTGTAAGAAAATTATAAATTATCTTTCTTCTTTTTACAACAATATATTGAATTTTTTGACACTTTACTCATCTTCCTTTTAACAAGATATCGCTTACAAATTGGAAATCCCATGGTAAAATAATAGAGCAGCCTGTTGGTTCATTCAGCCGCTCGTCGGCATTAATTGAGGTGTTAAGAATGTTTCGAGTTTCCATTGCTTCACTACAATGGTTTTTATTTATGATTTCTAATAGTATGATTGTTCCTATTGTAATTGCTTCTCAGTTTCATTTAAACGCAGCGGATTCTATTCAATTTTTACAGCGAACGTTATTTATTTTAGCTTTATCCGGGCTCTTGCAGGTATTTATAGGGCATAAATATCCCATCATGGAAGGGCCAGCTGGTGTTTGGTGGGGCGTCTTTTCTCTGTATGCGAGTCTTGGAACCGTTCTATTTGGTTCTCACTCTGAAACGCTCCGCGTGCTGCAGTTCACCCTCCTTATAAGCGGGATAATTGCTATTTTGATGAGCCTGCTTGGTCTCATTGATAAACTAGCAAAATACTTTACCCCGACAGTTACCGGTACATATTTAATTTTATTAGTGACGCAGCTCAGCGGTTCCTTTTTAAAAGGAATGTTTGGTATTACAGAAACGAATTCAGCTATTAAACTTCCTATTGCGCTGGCTTCAGCTGCGATTTTGCTGCTGACTTTTTATTTATTATCGCACCGGACGTTAAATAAGCTCAGCATTATTATTAGTATTGGTGTAGGCTGGGGAGTATTTGCAATGCTAGGGTTAGCTAAACCTATCGAGTTTCAGGCGCAGTTATTTTACATACCTAAAGTGTTTGTATTTGGAGCTCCTCGCGTTGAATGGAATATGGTTGTCACTGCTTTTTTTGTGACGCTCATTTTAATTACAAACATGCTAGCTTCTATTCGTGTTGTTGAGTCTGTTTATAAACACAAAGGAGAAAAAATTGAAAAAGACAATATTAAGCGTTCGGGGATGGTTTCGGGTATAAGTCAGCTGCTTGGAGGATTGTTTTCAGGTGTCGGTGCCGTGCCTATTTCCGGTTCCGGTGGATTTATTTCAGCTACAAATCTTTATAGCCGAGTTCCTTTTATTGTAGCATCGTGTCTTTTGCTTTTTCTGAGTATCTTTACTCCTTTAACATCCATTATGTCCGCTCTTCCTCCTGCCGTCGGATACGCGGCAATCTTTCCTGTTTTTACAGGTATGATGGCTCTTGGAATTGGAGAATTCAAGCATGCCAAACAGCCCGAAAAAGCAATGAAAAAAGCCGGTATTGCGTTGCTGTCGGGGATAGGGGTTATGTTTTTGCCTTCTCAAGCTTTTTCAACACTGCCACCTTTAGTTACTACTTTTTTAAGCAACGGATTAGTTCTTGGCACCATTATCATTCTTGCACTGGAAATTTCCGAATCCATTTCTTTGAAAAGACAAGGTGCAAAAGAGGTATAAAAAAAGAAGCTGAAACCCAGCTTCTTTTTTTTTACCTTCTTACCGTTAATCCTTTTAGTTCATCGTCTTCCATAGCCAGTTCATAAAATTCTCCCGTTTCATCGTGTGCTAAAACATAATCCAATTCTTCCTGAGCGGAAGCAGTTTTTCCAAGAACAGCTAGATAGCATGCCAAGTTATAGCGAATAAAAAGATCTTCGTCTCCACTTTCTACTCTGGTTATCATAAGCGAAGCTGCTGCTTCCGTTTCACCTTCTAAATGATAAGCGATACCTAAATCAGTATACATCCCTTCATACTCTTGACGCTGTTCAATCGCTTTTTGAAGAAGTTGAACAGTTTCATGATAACGTTCTGTTTTATTATACAGTTTTGCTAGTCCTGCATATATGTCAGGCTGATAAATCTCCTGTTGAAGTAATTCTTGAAAAGCTGTCTCCGATTTTTCTACCTCTTCAAGGCCACTCAAAATAAATGCTCGGTATATCTGCAAATCTATATGATACGGCTGCTGTTCAAGAAGTTTTTGAACTAAGTTTAGCGCTTCATGTGCAGCCTGTTCATTTTCATGGATATTAACGAGTATATTGGCTAAATGATAGGCAACATCAAAATCCCAGCTTTGATGCAGCGATTTTTTCAGCACGGTGATGCTATCTTCAATTAATCCTTTCTCTTCGTAAAAAGCCGCAAATGCATGCACAGCCTCTTTATTATTCGGATCCGTTTTTATAGCCAGTTCATACAGTTCAATCGTTAAGCCAAGCAGCGTAACCGTTTTTGCTTTTGCTTTGAACTTTGCTAAGCTTCGTTTGAAGATAGATCCTTGCTGCTCTTCTACGATCGAATCGGCATACTCATTTAAAGCCTCGGCTGCGTTTTTAAATAACAAGCTTTTGCTGTGTTTTTCCATTTTTATCTTTTTTAAATCTGCCGTAAGCCCGGACAGTTTTTTTCCATTTGGAAAGCTGGACATGACCGTTTGAAATAGAGCGTAATCTTCCGGATCCTCACTTAGTAACTCTGTAAGAATTTTTCTAGCTTCTTCATATCTATGCTCCATGATGAGCCATTTCGCCTGATGATGGCGAATAGCAGGATTCTGTGGATCTAGTTCAAGCGCCTTCTCTAAATACGTTTCAGCCTGTGAAATGTCTCCTTTTAGGCGATACACATGAGCCTGGCTGTCAGCAAGCCACTGAGGCAAAACGCTTTCCTCTACGCTTTTTAATACCTCTAACAGCTCTTCATACTCTTTCTCTGTTTCACAAAGTGAAGCTGCGTGCTCAACGTTTACTTCCATAGGATTCAGCTGTATCCATTGAAGCAGCCAATTCCTTTCAGCCGTCCGATTTTGTTCTTCACAAGCCATTTCAGCAAGCTTCATACAAGCGGCTTCAAATGTTTTATCAAGAGTTAAGCATTTTTGAAAGGCCTCTTTTGCTTCAGCAGTGCGATTCATTGATTGATATATTTCACCTAACCGATAATATGGTAAAGCATCTTGCTTGATACGAAGCGCTTGTTGATAAAGTTTCTCACTTTTTGTTAGCTGCTTGGCTTGTTCGTATAATATGCCTAAATAGCACATGTACAAAATCTCATTAGGGTGCTCTTGATGTTCTGCGGTTAAAAACTTAATTCCACGAGTCAGTAAAGCCGTGTCTTCTAAATAACTCGTATATGCTTCTAACACTTCATCTAACGCTGTTTGAGCAAAATGAATTCCTTCTTCATAAAGAGCAAATCCAAACTCTATCGTTTGGTTGTCTAGCTCCTGTTGTTTTGCAGCATCTAAAAGCATACTCCCTGCATCCAACAGGACGTCGCTGTTCGATGAAAACTTCTGCGCAATAAGCGTGAGCGTATCAACGGCCGTTAAATGTTCACCTGTTTCTAGATACGCATAAGATAAGCCCAAATACATAAGGGCATCTTCTTCTATTTTTAAGCCTTCTTTATACAGAGCAATAGCTTCTTCGTACCTTTGATTCGCGACGTATAAATCGCCTAGTCTTCCTCGAATTGTCATGTCGCTTGGGAGATGCTTCATGCCTTCTTTGAGATAGCTTTCAGCTTCGTCTGTTTTTTCTAGTTGATATTGTAGCAAATCAGCTATCGAAAGATATGGATAAGGAACAGTCGGCAAAAGCTGTTTAGCTACTTGAAATCCCCGGTAAGCTTTACGAAACTTCTTTAAATGTTCATCACAACGGGCTCTTTCAAACCAGCTGTGCGCATCTTTTGGGTTTTCTTTTAATAACGCGTCGAAAAGATTTCTGGCTTCTGCGTATCTTTCTTTCTCCATTAAAATAAGTCCGTGATTGATTTGTGTATAAGATTCATCGCCATACATATTTAAGGAAATAGTCGAGCATTCAAAAGCCTTTTCGAGGTTTCCTTTGTACATATATGCAAGTGCTAAATAGCTCCAGTTCAAATGCTGCTCTACGTCTAATTGCAGCGAGCTGCGCAGTGCTTCAACAGCCTCATCATATTTCTCTTCATCCAGCGCAATTCTTCCTTTAAGATAGTGATAAAAAGAGCTATGCTTTTTGTTATCTATGTGGTGTAACAAAGAAGATGCTCCCTTACTGTCGTCAAGTTTAAAAAAGGCATATGCAGCGTGAAGCTTAAGATAATCATGATTGCTATATTTCTCTAATACATGGTTAATGCACGTACGAATATAGGCTTCATGCTCTTTTCTATACAAATGCTTCATACTGTAAATAGCGGCAAATGGAACATGCTCATTTGCTTTTAGTAAAGAAACGAGATCATTAATGTGTGCCTCTTCATCCGCTTCAACTAGTTCGATTAAGTCATACAGCTGACGAATAAACATATCTTGCTCTTTAGAAAGTGAAGCGAGATCCGCTGCCGCTTTAGAAGCAACAATTGATAAAAAACCCGAATTAGCGTAATGCTGATCAAAATTTTTATATTCTACATACGTTGGACTTAGAAAATTAGCATCTTGTACATGAAAAAGTTCAAGTTCATCATCATAGCCAAATACAACTTGAACGTGGGAAGCTTGTTCAAATTCCAGACTGACCAAAATAGGCAGCCCTTTGTCTAATAGTTCTTTAAACTGTTCACCTGTGCCTGTAAAAAACATCGCTGCAAAGCCAAGAGATTCAAAGTAGCTCACCGCAGTTGATAATTTGGAGCCTAACCCTCCGTAAATATGCGTCCCAATCTCATCCTGTGTTTTTTCGGTATGTAAAAGCCTTAACATCATACTCATACTAGCTGGCACGCAATAATTATCTTTTTGAACAATTGGTACAATAGGAAGCTTGATTGTACTGCATTTATCGTCTGTATTCTTTCCAATTAATTTTTGATAAGGTGAATCTTTTAAGCATCGCTTGGTCGATAGCAGATGCGTAAGCTGAGATTGCTGCTGCTGTTCAAAATAAATGTCGGCGCGCAGCAGCGTAAAAAAATCTTGATAATCGTGATAGGGTAACTTTGAATCGATAAATTCAATTGTTTCAAGCAAGAGAGAATACTCTTTTAAATCTTTTAATCGCATCACTTTATCCATATATAAAGACGGAAGCTGTGGGTAGCGGACAATAGCCTCGTTAATTTTTTCAAGCGATTGTTTATGCTTCCCCTCATACGCATATAAGTCTGCGAGCATTGCATAGCAAAAATCTCCATTCTTCTTATATGTCGTTCCTTCTTTTAAGCAGGCTTCAGCTTTCATTCTGTCGTTGAGCTGCAAATAAAAATAGCCCCATCTGTCAGCCATACCCTTTTGATTATGGGACGTTACTTGTTTCATCCACTCAGAAGCTTCATCCACTTGTTTCATTTCTAAAAGAATTCTTACCTTTAAAAAATAGATTTTCTCAAGCTGTTCCTCTTTAACTGATTCCGTATCCAGCTGAGAAATTAATAAAGAAAGTCTATCATCAGCGTCGAGTATCTTGCCTTCTCGCAGGAGATCATCACAATAAAGAGTCACCATTCGAATCGAGCCAAATCGACGATATCCATATGTCGTTAACATTCGACTTAAACGATTTAATAAAGCTTCATCACAAAAGCGGATAAGCTCGTACAGCTCTTCTTCCGTTTGTAAGTTTGCTAACCATTCTTTCACAATCCCCGTAAGGCTCTTTGGTTGAAGGCTTTGTACTTCTTCTGTTATATACGCTACAAGATCAAATATTTGATAATGATCCACCATGCTTTTTAATTTCTGATAATTTATACTCAATTCAAAACCACCTTATTCAATAAAATAAGAACTATTGCATCTGCTGTCTATAAATTGAAGTATAAGAAATTTCAAGGATTTTTTCTAGACACAATATAAATTTAAGCATATTGACGGGTCTTTAAATAGCAAAGAGCCGTCTTTTATCATAAGACAGCTCTATAAAATCACACTTCAGCTTTCTTCAGTTTTACGCCACCTTCAGGCTTTGGTTTAATCGCTTTTAAAACTAAAATGGCACCTACCGCACTAACCCCTAGAGACGTTTGGAACACAGCCATGTCCGACCACTTCATAAGCAATGTATAAAGGGGAGGCCCAGCTGCTACTCCTACAAAGCGCATCGAACTGTAAAGAGACGTAATGGTTCCTCTCTCTTCCTTTTCAATTCCTTCTGTAATAAGCGCATCAAGACTGGGAAGAGCTGCTCCAATTCCAATTCCACCAAGCACTAAAGTGAGTAAAATACTAAAAAGAGACGTATTAAAAAATAAAATGATGAAAGAACATGTTAACAATAAGAAGCCAAAAAAAGCAGACCACTTCATAACGATTTTATTGTTTCCAACTTTTTTCCCCGCCACAAAAGAAGAAATAGATAAAGCGAGCAAAGGAATAGCCATCACTAAACCTTTTTTCGTATTCACAATATGATAACGCTCCTCTAGTATGGTCGATAGGTAAAATAAAACACCGAATAATACAAGCATAATAATGGCGCCTAAAATAAAAATAGCCATAAGCCATCCAATATTTTCTTTGAGCGTTTTCTTCAAATCCTTCAAAAACTGCTTAATACTTTTCTTTTTTTGTTCAGATTCAGAAGAACTATCATTTTTCGGAACTTTTACTAAAAAGATAACCAAAAGAATCGAAATAAGGCAAAGAATAGGAATGAACCAAAAAGGAAGAAACCAAATCATAGCCGCTAAAAAAGCTCCCAGTATTGGGCTTAGTACTTTCCCAAACGTATTAGCTGTTTCAATTAAACCTAGTCCTTTTGTAATTTCTTGCTCGTCTTTGAACATATCTCCTACACAAGGCATCACAACAGGCATAGCTCCTGCTGAACCTATTCCTTGAATCGCGCGGCCAATTAAAATAACCCAGAAAGGATTGGCCATTTGCCATGAAGCCCAGCCTGTTAAAGCCCCTCCTACTGCAGCAAGCAGCAAACTTGGAATAATAATTTTCTTGCGGCCAAATCGATCTGATAAATAACCAGCAATCGGGATTAAAAAAATAGCGAAAATTGAATAGACCGTGATAATCATGGATACCTGCAGCGAGCTTATCTGTAGACGTTTTTCAATCACCGGCAATACCGGAATTAACATTGAATTTCCGAGGGTCATGATAAGTGGCACAGAAGCAAGAGCAAGTAAATCCAATTTTTTTCTACTTTCCATAGCGTCCTCCAAACCTTACTTCTAATTAACGTCACAATCACACGTTTTTCAATTTAAGCTTTATAAAACCTCTCGTGTTCATTGATTTTAAAGCTTAACTATCTCATTACATAAGATGATGTGTATCTATATTTTTTAGCTAAAAAGGTGATTGCTATTCATGGTTTCACTGTTCTTCTTTAATTTATTAAACTTTGTTATTTATCCCTGTTAATACTTGTAAAATCGCATATTTTTAATCCTATATATGAAGAAGCGTACGAGTATCTCCGTACGCTTCTTCATATATAGGTGTCACCTTGTTACACTACTTCACCTCGATGCCCCTCTCCATCATACATAAACTGTTTATCAATGATATGTTCGATATATATGGTTGTCAAATCACTTTTTTTCACTTGAGCTACAATTAATCCTAACGGATCGCCAATGGTGAAGCTTGTTCCATTTTGAAACATTAGCAGCTGCTCATTTAAATGCAATACGCGCTTATAAATTTGCTCTTTCTCTAGGTTGCTGCGGCTCTTTGCTGCTTCGAGCGTTGAAAATAACAAAATGATTTCTTTTCCATTTACTTGTGTACGATACATACACGATCCACTCCTTATCACCGCTTTAAAATTATGCTGACTATACTTTTATTATAAACTAAATTTTCAGTTATTTTTCATCTCATAAGAAATTTTTTTAGTTATAATTGTACTACGCCTACGTTAAATAAAATTTAATTTTCAGAAAAGTTAAATTTTAATATTGAAATTTTATTTCTTCTTATTATATAATATAAACAATCATTTACCTCTATTGGAAATGATAATTCGAGTTTCAGCAGCATGAGGCTGCACAGTACTAGGGGGATTCAAGTTATGCAAAATGGTAAAGTAAAATGGTTCAACAATGAAAAAGGCTATGGCTTTATTGAAGTTGAAGGCGGCAGCGACGTATTTGTACATTTTTCTGCCATCCAAAGCGAAGGTTATAAATCCTTGGAAGAAGGACAAGAGGTATCTTTTGAAATTGTAGAAGGCAATAGAGGCCCGCAAGCCGCTAATGTCACTAAGCTATCATAAATAGATCTTTTTATTTTATAGTAAAAGAGACTCTTTTCCGAGTCTCTTTTTTGTTATGCCTAGCGTTTGGCCTCAGTAAGCTGCTGTTCACATGTTTGAATAGACTGCATGCACTGCTGAAGAAATTGCTCGTCTACTCCTGTGCCATGAGCTTTGGCAGATTGAAGCTGTGTTTTTGCATCATTAAGCGCATTCGTTGCCTCTTCAAGCTGCTGAGGACTCATACTCATCGTAGCTGTCCCAATCATCTTTTGAGCAGATTGAATAGACACTTCTACTTGCTTTAAATCATTATATCCTGTTGTTACTTCTTCATTTAAAAACTTATCCATTGAAAGAACACCTCCATATGGATAGAATGAAGCTGCTGCCGGCAAATTATACACGCTTACTTTTTAGTCAGCAAATCTCCATACTGCTTAATTTTTTCTCCTACGGTACACTCTTTAATACAAAACGTCTGAGCGTATGTTTTGCCCTTTTCTTTATTAAACGTTTTTTTTACAAAACAATCACTACAGTAGTAATCCAATAACTCCGTTACTTCTTCTAATAATTGTTTACGTTCCACTCTCGTTCATCTCCATTTCGTTCTGTGTGTTACACTTGCTTCCTGCTAGCAATTGGTATCCCTTGAAGAGCTTGAGTAGCAAGCTGATCAGCCTCTTCATTTTCCTTCCTTGAAATAGGCTCATATACCGGCCGGATACCAAGCTCCTGCATTTTATCTTCTATTCGATCTAAGTACCGATTAAACTCTTCTTCGAAACAGGGCCACTCCCCAGCTAGCTGATTTAATACAACCTGAGAGTCACCTCTAAACGTTACCGGTATATGATGAACACCAAGTTCCTCAAGCTCTTGTATTAAATAATAAAAAGCAGCATACTCTGCCTCATTATTTGATTCAATCTCTTGCAGCCTTGAGTTGCGTCGTATTCGGTAAGAGTTGTTGTTCTGTTTAAAATAAATCACAACCCCAAGCCCCGCTAAGAGCGTATCATGCTCATAGCCTCCGTCAAAATATGCCACAATATCGTGGGGCTCTGTCTGTACTTCCTGTAAGAGCTTTTTCGCTTCTTTTACAGTCCATTTTTGCTGCTGCTCATCAAGTAGAAAAATTTCCTTCGTTCGACCTGTTTTTTCTAAATCACCCACAATCATTAGCGCCTCATTCGCATCTGTGAAATCGGAGGTGAAAATTAACTGTTTATGTTTCGAGGATTTATAATGCCATTCAATTTGGAAATTCATAACGAGCATTCCTTTCATCAGCAATTTTGAATTCAACACTTTTTCTGCTTTTTTGTATTTTATCTTCTATTATGTCTTTTCATGACAGTTTTCTTACCTAATAAGCGGATTTTAGCGTTTATACGTGCTAATATAAAATAGCTGAAGTACTTATGATACAATACTATTGATGAAAAAACATGGTTTAAGCTTATATTGTTTTAACAAGGAGGCTGTATGATGATTGAAGTTTATATAGACGGAGCCACTGCTGGCAACCCTGGTCCTTCTGGAGCTGGTATTTTAATTAAAGGAAATGGTGAACATCATCGTTACGCTATTGCTCTTGGGACAATGACGAATCATGAAGCAGAGTACCATGCACTTCTTCATGCATTAAAAATTTGTTTAGAAAAAAAGTATACGAGCGTATCTTTTCGAACCGACTCTCAGCTAGTAGACCGCGCAATGAACCAAGAATACGTTAAAAATAAAGCGTTTGCTCCTTTACTGGAAGAAGCCCTCAAATTGTCCAGTCAATTTGAGTTATTTTTTATAAAGTGGATCCCTAGCTCTCAAAATGCAGGTGCTGATCAGCTGGCTAGACAAGCCATTAATCAAAAAGAAGCAGGAATGTAATCCTGCTTAAATCATACCTGATGACTTTAAATATTGAATGGCTTGTTTTTGATTGCTAATACGATTTGATGTCAAATTCTCGAGGAGCGATACAAAAAAACTGCCGTCAAATTCTTTTTGTACTTTTAGTGTCCATTCAATTGTAAATATGACCATCTCGTCAGCTGCACGCGTATACTGCTGACCAAATGAAATAAATCCACGTGCATCTTCTGCTAAATGAAAGCCTTTTTCTTCAAGATAAAGAAGATACTCTTCAACCGTTTGAGCTGTTTTTGTCACTTTTTCGTCCCATCCTTTTGCAAAGGTTCTTCTTTATCTTAGCTTACTTTTGGCTATTTGACTATGATTTCCCTTCTAAAAAATAGCCAATCGCTCCAAGTGCTACTCCTAAAATGGCTCCGCCAATCACTTCTTCGGGCTGATGCCCAAGCATTTCTTTCAAGCGCTGTTCCGTCAAATCGTGAAAGCCTCCGTCTGGAAGACCCGCAAGCTTTTCAATTTCTTCATCTAACGTATTCACTTTAATAGTAATTTCGCCAGTCTGCCTTCGAATTCCTTGTGCATCGTACATCACAATAATTCCAAAAACAGATGCTAACGCAAAATCAATCGTAGAAACACCTCTTTTTAACGCTACATAGGTCGCTAAAGAAGATACGCCGGCTGAATGAGAGCTTGGCATTCCACCCGACGCAGCAATCATCCGCATATCCCATTTTCCTGTTTGATACTTTTTAATGGGGATTTTTAAGGCTTGGGCTAAACCGATTGATGAAAGAGCAATGACAATTCCTTTATTCATATTGCTTCACCTCATCTATAGTTTGCGATGGATTGACATCTCGTACCCAAGCAAATATTGCCCAACAAAAAACGCCGGGCTAATCTGCTGACAGAGCAGACTAATCTCGGCGCTTTTGGAAACAGTTCTGTTATTTTTTACGCTTTTTTTGTGCAGCATTATTCATTTTGGCAGATTCAACTTCAGCATAAGAGCCGAATTCTTGGCCATATTGATTATTTGCACTTTTATTAGCTTCTAACTTCTTGTTAACAGAATTGTTTTGGTTTTGTTGCACGTTGAACTCAGAAGCAAACTCCCCAGCATAAGTGTCATTTGCACTTTTTGCACGTTTTGCTTTTTGAGCCTGATTTGCTTTAAACTCAGAAGAGAACTCTTGGTTATAATTATGCTTTGCATTGTTATTCGCTTGCGCATTTTTATTACCTAATTTTTGACGACCCATCGCTATCTCCTCCTATTTGTACCTCGTTGGTACACTATTAGTATGGATCAAGCGGCACGTCATATCCTGTTCAAATTAAGGTAAAAACACCAGAGCTTAGCACGTTTATATTCTTGCTACGTACTCTTTAACCATTTCTTCTGTCACTACTTTACGGCCTGGAATGATGGTATATTTTTGAGACAGCTCATTAATTTCTGCTGTTACAGCATTAATACCGTCTACAGAAAAGGGTTTCCCTTCTTTGCAAAGAAGCACAGCTGCTTCAATAGCTTGCTCGCGTCGAGCTTCTAAGCTTGCAAAAGCACGTACTAATTCGTGTTGTTTTTTAGAATGGGCTGAAATTTCTTTATGTACACTCATGTTCGTTCCTCCATTATATTATGCTGAGTTAGTAAAAATAAGTTAATGTCCTCATAACTGATTTGCTTTTCCGGTAATTCTTTTACGCTTTTTTCTATCGCTGCAGCTTCTTTCTTAATGCTGTCCAAAAAGTTTTTCATCTTTTCATTAAAAGCAACTTTCCCGCTTATCTTGCACTGTACAAATTGCTCAATGATGGATTGCTGCCTATCGTCGAGATTTGCCTGCTTACATAAATCGGCAAATAAAATGACAGGGAAACTGCGCTGCTTTACTACTACTTTCAGTGATAAAAATGCACGAATCAGTTGAAGCATCACTTTTATATCCTCTATTGTAACAGAAGATGTCAGATTTCTTTTACTATTTATCGTTAAAATTTTAAAATAATGATACCCCAATGCTTTTAAGGAATATGATTGAGCCATCATTTGCCGCAGGGGCTCAGCAAACGATGGCTTCTGATAATAAACAAAAGGCGACCATAGCCACTCATAAAGCGAAGGGTTTGATTTTGTAAACAAATAAATGGTTTTGTACAAATCCCACCCTTGCATATCATAATTGCCTTCTGCTACATTAATGACCTCTTGAGGTCTATTGAGATGAAGATAGCGTGATGCTTTATACTTGTATATAAAGCGGACGTCAAAATCACTCGCTAACGTGTCGAGTCCGTAAGCACGGCTGCCTGATTCACATGCAAACAAAATTTCCACATTATATTCTTTTTCAATTTCCTGTAAACGTTTATTTATGTGTGTAGACATAAAAATTAATGACCCTTTCTTTCCTCCAATACATGTTCTAGCACCGTCATTGTACTTACCAATTCTTGAATTGGAAATTCTTCAGACACGGCCGCTTGCAGCTGTTTGTAATAATCATACCATTCTTCAGATACAGACTGTTTATGCGCTAAAACGTACTGATTCACTAAATTGGTATAGTGTGAATGAAGAGCGGCTTCTTCTTTCGCAATGTAGTGATTAATATCCGGCTTAATACGTTCTAGTAAAGCAGCGTGAAGCTTTACTTTCTCATTTTTTTCAAAAAAGCTTTTATTGTTTTTATACAGTGAAAGCTCTTTTTGATACGATTCATTCTCATCAAATTGATGACTTGTCACAACTTCACTGCCATTTGGAGGCTCTAACGAGTTCAACGTTGGAGTAAACGTCGGTTCATAGCGCTGTAGCTTTGTAATGATCATTCGATGCCAGTCTTCGATTAATTTTACGATGTATTTTTCGATTCGCAAAGTGGTCGCACGCACTTCTTGCGTTGCGTCGAAGGAAATAGACGTTAACAACTCCTGCAAACAAAGGCGCAGCTGCTTTTGCTTTTCACCTCGATCATCCCTTAAGTTTGCCGGACTGAAGGCTTCTTTAAAGAAGTCATCGTACCTTACAAACAGACGTTTTTTTACATAAAATAAGAGCTCTTCTAATTCTCGGTCAAACTGCTGTTGTTCATATTCAAAATGAATTTCATGCAGTTTTGCTGCTACCTGCTCATTTTTTATGTGAAGAGATTGAATGTATCGCTTTTTATCCACTTCTGATTTTGTTTGCACCTGTTTCATTTCATTGGAAACTGCTAAAATTTGTTCGAAATCTGCATAGACACTTTGGATAGCAAGCTCTGGTAATTCATAATTTATGAAGCGGTAAAACGCATTTTTGAATGGCAGAAACATTTTATCCTCATGGTTTTGCAAAGCCTGCAAGCTTGATACCGGGTATAAGCGCGGAAAACGTATACCATACTGTTCAAGCTGTTCTTTTACATAGGTCTGAACTAACTGCAGCTCTGTATCCGAGCTGGCTAGGTCCGCTGCATTTACTAAGAAAAACATTTTATCAAGCGCAAATACATCTTTTACACGGCCAAGCTGAATAAGAAATTCGCGGTCAGCTTTTGAAAACGCATGATTATAATACGTTACAAATAAAATGGCATCTGCATTTTTGATATACTCAAACGCTACTCCAGTGTGTCTCGCATTGATTGAATCAGCTCCGGGTGTATCAACGAGTGTAATGCCTAAGCGAGTAAATTCACAGTCATAATACAGGTTAATAAATTGAACAAAACACGCTTTTTCTTCTTTAGCTACATAATCATGAAATCCTTCTGTATCCACCACTACTTCTGAACCGATATGCTGCTTGACTTCGCCGTAGCCTTTTTCTACTGCCTGTAAAAACGACAAATGCAGCTGCAGCTCTTCTGTTGCCTGCAGAGTTGGAATAATTGTTAACGCTTCGTCAATTGATTCTACTTCATGGTGAAACAGCTTAAGTGCACCATTCAAATCTTGGATCATCTGCTCGTTTGTTTTCATTTGCACAACAGCTGTTTTATGCGGCCGTTTTTCTGTTGGAGGCATAATTTTATTGATAGTTGCTGTTGTTGGGTTCGGAGATACTGGAAGTAATCTTTCTCCAATCAACGCATTAGCAAAAGATGACTTACCGGCACTGAACGCTCCGAATAAAGCTACAGTAAACGTTTGATTTGATAGCTTTTTACGCTTTTCTTGAAGTCTGGTAATAAAGCGGTCTAACTTTCCAAATGAACGGAGCTGTTCGAGAACAGCTGATACATCTTGAAGAACCTTTTCCGTTCCTGTTTCATGCACAGCTTCCTCAGGCTGTGAAACTAACTGCTGCTCACTCACAGCTTCTTGCTTTTCTTCAGCTTTCATGATGCCCGTTTCATATTCTTCTTGTAACATATATGACAACTCGTTTGTATCTTCTGCCGTTAGGTCGTCATCAGTTTGCTGTAAAGATTGAAGCAAAGCTTTTGTACGTGCCAATTTTGATTTCATTTCCTGAAGAGATGTATACGCTTCTTCAAATACTTCACATTCCTGCAAGTGTTGATAAATTTTTTTACGCTTTACTTCATCTTGCTCGATTTTGCTCTGTTCAATTTGCGCATAAAGCTCGTATAATAATCGCGTCGCTTTTTTCTTAATATGCTCGGCTACATCTTTTGCGTACGTTAAAACATAATCACCATTAATCGTAGCTCCTGCCTTTACCGTTTCAATTAAATCATGCGGCTCTAACGGAATTTCAAACTGCTGAACCTGGCGTATAAGATCCGGATCGGTAAGATTTTGATTTTTCACCAGCTCTTGCACATATTGCTGCAAGTGCCACTGCAGCTGAGAAGCTGCTCGTTCTTTCATATCATCAAAAAATAACGTCAGCCGCTCTTTTTTTACTTCCTCGGTCTTTTTCTTAGCAAATAAAAGACCTACTTTAAAATCAGGCTTTGTCGTTTCTAAAAACAGCCTAGCTTTTTCTCTCATTTCATATGGTGTTAAATTGGCGTTGCTTAGTATCTTACCTGTTTCTTGTTGGTACGTTTCTGCTAGCTGCTTTTCAGCACGCCTTATTTCCGCTTCTTTTTCGAGAAGCTGCTCTTTTTGATGCTTATTCATTTCATGATTCTCAAGCGTCAGCTTATGGCGCAGCTCGTCATGAATCGTTAACTTTTCTTCTTCTTGGTCTTCAATAAAGGCAAGGTGATCGTCAATTAACATTTGCATCGCATGTTGAATATGCTGATGCCGGTTTTCTTTTTCCGTCATCATAGCAAGTAATAGAGATTTTACGTACGAAAGGTCATTATGACGGTTGGTTGGCTCTTTTAACGACGTATAGAAGATTCCTTCTGGTCTCACATTCCACTTTAAAAATGACGTTTCTACAGATTCTTTAAATGCTTGAAATGTTAGCTGATCTTCTTGGTGTTTATCAATTTGATTTACAATTAAATAAAGCGTTTTATTAGCTTCTTGCAGCTGTTTTGCAAATTGAAGATTTAATTCTGCCTGCACATGATTATAATCCATCACGTAGAAAATAACGTCCGCTAAGTGAAGAGCTGACTCGGTCGATACACGATGTGCATCATCTGTTGAATCAATTCCTGGTGTGTCCATCACCACAACATTTTTAGGAATAGCATCTGTATCTATCGATAAATGAATGGACTCTACTTCATCTCCATCCACAGCAAACTGCTTAATTTGCTCATACTCATAAGGTGCTTCATAACGCACCGGCGACTGTTTGCGATAATAAACGGTTGCATGCTCATCCCCTGCTTTTACTGATACTAAGTTTGCGCTTGTTGGAATAGGACTTGCAGGCAAAATTGCTTGCCCCATTAATTCGTTAATCATGCTCGATTTTCCAGCCGAAAAATGTCCGCAAAATGCTACAACAAATTCGCCGTTCACCCACTTTTTTAACAGCTGTATTGCTTTTGCTGCCTGCTGTTCATCTCCAGCTGCTTGAAATTGCTTATGTAAATGAAAAAGAGATGCTTCCAATCGGAGATTTTCTTGATGTTTCACACTCACTTTACCCATTATTACTCTACCCCTTTTGCCTCATTCAAGACTGTATTTAAATGTGCTCTATCCATCTTCATTTCTGCTTATTCTTTCTCTATTTTACTTGATTCGCATGCGTTTTCCCATAAAAAACTGAATTTTTAGTTACAAAAACAATAAAAAAAGCTGTCAATAATTTGACAGCTTTTTTTATTCATCGCATGTATGTTACGCCTTCTGGGCTTTTTCAATATTTTTCATTACATACGTTGTGACGCCAACATATGTAGCAAGTGCTCCGATCACAAAAAGACTAACCATTACGTCCACCACCGTTTCTACTTGATGAAATTGATAATCTTTATCATTTGTTTCATCTTATCATGAAAGATATTCATTTTCAATTAGTTTTAAGATTTTTTTACAGGAAAGAAACGTCCCCTGTTTTGCATCACTTCGCCGTAATTTGTTTCATTCGTTAACGCTTGCTCTTCTAAGGGAATTCTGACGGCTAATATACACAAATTGAAAACAGAAAAAACAGCTAACGTCCAGTATGCCTGAAACATAAGCGGAACTAACACCAATTCTGCCGCTACTACTGTATAGTTAGGGTGCTTCATAAAACGATAAGGACCTCTTAGCACAACCTTCGCATTAGGCAAAACGATAATTTTTGTATTCCAATACTTTCCTAACGAAGAAATAGCCCATATTCTTGCAAGTTGCACAAGCACAAAAAAGCTAAACAACAAAAAAGAAAAGCGATACATTCCATCGTTTAACACGTACACTTCCGTAAAAAGAGCAGCAAAAAAAGCGGCATGCATGCTTACCATCCATTTGTAGTGACTTTGACCAGCTTCGTATGCTCCCTGCCTCTTCATCCAAGCTTCATTTCTTTTGGCAATAACCAATTCACATAGACGCTGTAAGATAATAAATACAAAAAAGCTATAAAAAAACAATCGCTTTACCTCCACTCTAATAGAAGCATTTCAGAACTAAATCCAGGGCCAAGAGCTGTTAATAAACCGTATTCTTTACTTGAAATTTCTTTCTTCATAAAGCGGTCTAGCACATACAAAACGGTTGCCGAAGACATGTTTCCATGGTTTTTAAGTACATCTAGGGAATCAGCAATCATATTTTCGTTTAACGACAGCGTTGATACATATGCTTCAAGCACTTTTTTCCCTCCAGGATGAGCAACAAAATGCTTCAAATCGCGACTGGTCAAATGCTGAGTTTGTAAAAATGACTCAACTTCTCCGCCTAACCACGAATCGATAATCGTGGGAATATCTTTTGAAAAGACGACAAATAGTCCATCATTTTTAATCTCCCACCCCATTACATCTTCTGAATTGGGCATGAGCGTCGATTGTGTATGTAAAATGTTAGGATAGCTTTTTGCAAGGGCAAAAGTGGTATCAGCTTCGTCACCTGCGACTAAAGCAGCCGCTACTCCATCCGCAAATAAAGACGTACCAATTAAGTTGCTTTTTGAACGATCATTTCGCTGAAAAGTTAAACTGCAAAGCTCAATGGATAAAACAAGGACTTTGGCACGCGGAAAGGCTTTGCAATACTCATAAGCTCTTGAAAGCCCAGACGCTCCTCCAGCACACCCTAATCCCCAAATAGGAATTCTTTTTGTATGGTCTGAGAACGCAAGCTTATTCATAATTCGCGCTTCAATGCTAGGCGTAGCTAAACCGCTTGTTGAAACATAAAAAACAGCCTCAATTTCTCCACACGGCAAAGGAGTACTTACATAGTTCTTATTTGTTAAGCAGTCTTCAATCGCTTTTGTACCTAATTCAACAGCAGATTCTATAAAAGCATCATTTTTTTCTTCAAATGTATGATCTTCTTGAAACCAAGACAAGTCTTTGGCAAAATTACGTTTCTCAATTTGACCATTTTGAAAAACGGTCAGCAGCCGATTAATATCTTTAAATGATTCGGAAAAAAGTTCTTTTGCAAATAGCAGCGTGTCTTGCTGAGTTAATTCATAAGGGGGAACTCCAAATCCAACTGAGATAATCTTTGGCATACACTTCACCTCTTTGATTGCGTTACATTTAACATTTGTAATAGCTGGGGATTTATTCAATTCTTTTTTAGTGGAATGGAAGCGAAACATAAAAAAACTTTCCTGTAACTCAGGAAAGTCTACGTTTTGAAGAAGTGTATGTTTGTTGTGCACTTTTATTATAGCGCAAATAATCTGAATGTACAGATACAATTTATGGATTGACGAAAATAAGTGCTTATTTTTTATGAAAAGAAAATGGACATATAGATTTCATCTACATATTCATTGTTGAAATAAGCTTGTTCTTTCATAACGCCTTCTTGTTCAAATCCTACCTTTCTATACAATTCGTATGCCACTTTATTCGAAGCAAACACAGTTAAAGAAAGTTTATGAAGATTATTTTCTTTGCACCAGTTTAGCGTATAATTCATAAATTGTTTTCCTATTCCCATTCCCTGTGCTTTTGAAATAAGCCATGTACGGAAGAGCCCCGTGTGGCGCTTCATTTTAATTTCGCCTCTAAGAACACGTGCAATTCCAAGTACTTCACCTTCGACTTCAGCTACAACGTACATGTGATTGTTCTTTTCTACTGATGCAATAAAATCTTGCTCTTCTTGGACTGTACGCGGCTCATCTTTTTGAATAAATTCCCCAGCCTCAATAATTTCTCTTACCGCTGTTGTAATATGCTCTGCATCGCTTGCCTGTGCAGGGCGAATAGTGACTTCACGTCCGTCTTTTGCTTTAAATTTCACTATGTTTTTCTCTGCTGTAATCATCTATATCAACTCCTATATTTTTCACCATTCAGTACTACTATTTTGGTTCTAGCGTGGGTAATTTATCAGTGGTAAAGTTCTGCTTTTTATTTCATCTAACAAGCAATCATGTGCGTTTGTTGTATTACCCACGCTTTAAACAAAGCTAAACCATTTTTGAAATACTTATTCTTGCACAGACATCCTAGAAATGCAATTAATTGCGTTAAAGAACTATTATTCCAAATTTTCTTTACAAAAGTGCATAAAAAAGAGGCTGGGACACAACGAAACACATGAAAGCTACGTCCATCTTCACAACAAAAAAATACGAACTAACAACCAATAATTTTGATTATTAGTTGCTAGTTCGTGTTTCACTTCGACTAAAATATTTTTGTCCCTCTACTTTTGATTAAAGTCCCATTGAGATATATTTTACTTCTAAATAATCGTCAATGCCGTAATGACTTCCTTCGCGTCCAAGACCACTTTCTTTAAAGCCGCCGAATGGAGCTTGAGCTGCAGACGGAGAGCCATCATTTACTCCTACAATGCCGTATTCTAACTCTTCAGATACAAACGTTGCTTCTTTAATGTTTTCTGTAAATACGTAAGCGGCTAAACCATAAGGGCTATTGTTTGCTCGTTCTACAGCTTCTTCTACTGTTTTGAATGTTGCTACAGGGGCCAATGGTCCAAACGTTTCTTCAAACATGCAATTCATGTCATCAGTTACATTTGTAATAATTGTCGGCTCCATAAAGAAACCGTTTTTAGTTGTTATAGCTTGTCCGCCAACCACAACTTTAGCTCCTTTACTTTTTGCATCCGCAATTTGTGCTTTTACTTTCTCAACCACTTTGTCGTTAATTAACGGTCCAACTTGTGTACCTTCTTCTAATCCATTTCCTACTGTTAATTGCGCTGCTTTTGCTGCAAATTTTTCAACAAAAGCATCTGCAATGGATTCTTGTACATATACGCGGTTTGTGCAGATGCACGTTTGACCTGCGTTGACAAACTTAGAAGCAATTACGCCGTTTACAGCAGCGTCTAAATCTGCATTTTCTGTTACGATAAACGGTGCGTGACCGCCTAATTCCAGCGATAATTTTTTCACAGTATCCGCAGCACCGCGCATTAAATGTTTACCAACCGCTGTTGAACCAGTAAATGTTAATTTGCGAATGCGTCCGTCTTTTTGCCATGTGTCACTTTATTCGCTCCGCTACAGGAGTAGAATTAACCTCAGCGGGTGAAATTCTTTTACAAGAAGGTGAATCCATACTTTCAAGTGTTCATGCTCTTCAAAAAAAATTAGTGTCTACGCAAGAAGCTTGTGATTTAACTATCGGAACGTGGCAAAGTATGGCTGCTTTTTACTTACCTTATCAACTGGCTTCTGCTAAAGAGCACAATCGCCATATTGATATAAAAACCTCGCATCACTATTATGATTTGTTAGAGCAGTTAGAAAGCAATCAAATTGACGGGGCTTTATTTGATGATCGAGAGGTTCAACATACTTACTGGTCAAAACTATTGTTCAAAGAAGACTTTTATTTATTTGTGAATGATCAGCACCCGATAGCCGAAAAAGAAAGCGTATTATTTGAAGATTTCAAAGAAGAACCCATTGTAGTTCTCCCCCCAAGGTGCGATGTTCGGACACTAGTAGAAAAAGCGTACAAGCGTCATAACTTAAAAATTTCCATTTCCAATGAAATTGAATTTGCGCAAAGTATTATGGGATTTATTTCAGCTAATTTAGGTATTTCAATTCTCCCTGAAATTTTTATGCGCCATTTACAAAGCTCAAACATTAAAGCGTTACCCATTACAGACTTCAAATTCAAAAGAGAAATTTCATTAGTGGCAAAAAACCCTGACGTGGGGAAAATGCTTTATACACTCTTTTTCAAAACACGGTCTTAATAGGAAAGACGAACAAATTGGACAAATGATCTGCTATGGATCGCTTGTTAAAGCTATGTTCCTTAGGACAATGAAAAGATCCGAACGATTAATCGTTCGGATCTTCTTCACTAAAATACTTTTGTTCTAGCCTCTTTTTATTTCGATACTACTTCATTTGTTAACTTTGTTTCTGCAACTTGCGTACGTGGTGATTTCATCATATTAAAGACAATATTTAAAAAGATTGCTGTAAAGCTCCCCATTACAATACCGCTTCCAGTAAGAACTTGAAGACTCTCTGGTAAGTTTTTGAAGATTTCAGGTACAACCGTCACCCCTAGACCCATGCCAACCGAACATGCAATCACAAGAAGATTTTCTTGTTTGGCTAAATCAACTTGACTAAGGATTTTAATACCTGAAGAGATTACCATTCCAAACATAGCTACCATTGCTCCTCCAAGTACAGAGCTCGGGATAACTGTCGTCACGGCTGCGATTTTAGGTAGAAAACCCAAAACGATTAAAATTCCACTCGCTGCAAATACAACATTTCTTGTGCGAACACCTGACAACTGTAAAAGTCCTACATTTTGAGAATACGCTGTATAAGGAAATGCGTTAAAAAATCCGCCTAATAAAATGGCCAATCCTTCTGCACGATAGCCTTTAGACAAATCTTTTTCATCCACTTCTTTTTTACAAATATCACTAACAGCAAAATAAACGCCTGTTGACTCGACAATGCCAACAAGTAAAACAAGGAACATTGTCAGAATGGCCATAATATTAAAAGTTGGCATCCCAAAGTACAGCACATGTGGCATATGAACCCACGCTTCTCCTTTTACGCCGGAAAAATCGACTTTTCCCATAAAAGACGCTGCAATTGTTCCAACAACTAATCCTAATAACACAGAGACGGAGCGCATAAATCCTTTTGTAAATCGATACAGAACAATAATTAATAACAAAACGCCAAAACCTAAACCTAGATTGCTCAAGCTGCCAAAATCTTTACTTCCTTCTCCTCCGGCTAAATCTTTAATCGCTACGGGAATTAACGTAATTCCAATAATCGTTACAACCGAACCTGTAACTAAAGGAGGGAAAAACTTAACCAATTTACCTAAAAAAGCAGAAAGAAGGACGATGAGTAAACCAGCCACGATAATAGAACCATATATGGAGGAAACGCCGTAAGAACCTCCAATTGAAATCATAGGTCCTACGGCAGTAAACGTACACCCTAATACAACTGGAAGACCAATTCCAAAAAAACGATTTTTCCATACTTGCAGTAGTGTTGCCACACCGCACATAAATAAGTCAATCGCCACTAAATACGTAAGCTGCTGCTGAGTCAAGCCAATGGCTCCTCCAACAATAAGCGGAACAACAATCGCACCTCCGTACATAGCTAAAACATGCTGTAAACCAAGTGAAAAGACTTTTCCTTTATTCATATTAAACCTCCACTGTTGGTTTATCTTCAACAAATGTCACTTTACCATTTGATAAAGACTGAATGCGTGCTAATGATTCTACTTTAACGCCTGATTGACGAATTTGTTTTCCTCCATCTTGAAACGCTTTTTCAATAACAATACCAATGCCGCCTACTTTAGCACCTGCTTTTTGCACGATATCCATCAAGCCGAATGCAGCTTGACCGTTTGCTAAAAAGTCATCAATAATTAAAATCACGTCATCTTCTTGAATAAATTTATCAGCAACTGAAATTTCATTTTCTTCTTTTTTTGTAAATGAATATACTTTTGATGTAATGAGTCCGTCTTGAAGTGTTAAAGATTTTCTTTTTCTAGCAAACACCATCTCAACGTTTAGCTTCAATGCGGTCATAATCGCTGGAGCAATTCCAGATGATTCAATCGTTAAAATCTTCGTAATTCCTGCATCTTCAAAACGCGAAGCGAATTCTTCTCCAATTTCTTTCATTAATACAGGATCCATTTGGTGGTTTAAAAATGTGTCTACTTTTAAAACCGTGTCTGATAATACGATACCATCTGTTAAAATTTTGTTTTGCAAAGCTTTCATAGTTCGTTCCTCCAACGTTTGTATTAAAAAAGCTCAAAAACATAGCTGCACTCGTATATGAGTAGAGCAATGTCTTTGAGCTTTTACGCACAAAAGTGAAAAACAAACTTCATCGCTCACCCATAGTCAAACTATTTACGGTAGTTTGGTAGATACTTACGAGCCTTATTCTCGTCATTATATGAGTGCGTTATTGAGTTAATTGTATTATATCAGCAAATCTTTTATTTGAAAATATCTAAAAACGATATTTTCGAACATTTACTTGTGATACAAAACATAATATTCGGTTATAGCGCTTTTTATACGTGATAAATTTCTCCATATTTCTTTTCTAGATACTGAATTAAATAATCTACATTTAAGCCTTCTTCCGTTACATCGTTTAAAATTTCAAGAGGCTTTTTCATTTTTCCGTACTGATGAATATGTTCTGTTAGCCAATTTGTAATCGGCGAAATTTCTCCTTTTTCGAGGAGTTCATCATAATTGGGCAAGTCTTTTAACATGGTATGCTTAAACTGAGCTGCGTACATATAGCCAAGAGCGTAGGAAGGGAAATACCCAAAGCTTCCTCCGGCCCAGTGTACGTCCTGAAGCACGCCTTCTCCATCGTGACCTGGACGAACTCCTAAATATTCTTCGTATTTCTCATTCCAAATTTCTGGTAAATCTGCAACTTTATATTCTCCGTTTATTAATCCCTTTTCAATCTCATAGCGAATCATAATATGAAGAGGATACGTTAACTCATCTGCTTCAATACGAATAAGCGACGGTTTCGCCTCATTTACTCCTCGGTAAAAATCTTCTAAATCTACATCGTCAAATTGTCCCGGCGCATGCTCTTTTAGTACGTGGTAATGATGCTGCCAAAATGCTTTATTTTTTCCGACAAACTGCTCAAAAAACAGCGACTGCGATTCATGAATTCCCATTGAAGTACCTTCACATAGAACCGTACCGACAAGATCCTTTGAAATATTTTGCTCATATAAAGCATGGCCGCATTCGTGAATCGTTCCAAAAATAGCCGTTCGGAAATCGTTTTCAGCATACTTAGTCGTGATGCGCACATCTCCCGGGTTTAAGCCAGTAGCAAAAGGATGGACTGTTTCATCAAGTCGCCCCGCTTCAAAATCATAGCCAAGCGTTTTTAACACGTCTAGACTAAATTGCTTTTGCGCTTCTTTTGGGAAAGTACGGAATAAAAATTCCGTATTTGGCTTTGTATTCGACCCGGCGATTCGCTGAACAAGAGGCACAATATGCTCCCGTAGCTTTCCAAATACCTCGTCTAAGATTTCAACCGTCATCCCCGGTTCAAAAAGGTCTAATAAACGGTTATATTTGTTTCCTTCATACCCCCAATACTCCACAAACTTCTGATTGAACGCTACAATTTTTTCGAGGTAAGGTTGAAATAAAGCAAAATCTGCTTTTTCTTTTGCGTCTTCCCAAACCGACTCAGCTTTTGAAGTTAATGTAACGTATTCTTTATATTCATGCGGAGGAATCTTTTTATTTAAATCATATTCTTTTTTACATTCTTCCACTGCTTTTTTCGTAATATCGTTTATGTAAGGCTGTGACTCAGGGTTCGTTAATTTCTCAATAAAACCTGCCATTTCATCAGAAACAGAAAGATTGAACGCTTCTGATGAAATCATACCAATAACTTCAGAACGCTGATCCGCCCCTTTTTTTGGAGCACCCGTCCTCAAATCCCAGTACATCACTCCGATTGCCTCTTGATAACTTTTGATTTTATTCATGTATTCATAAAACTGTTTCTCAATTTTCTGTATGTCTTCTCTCATTGTTTTTCCTCCTTACTTTCCTTATTTCACCATAAATTATTTTATCATAATAGTAACGGCATGTATATAACTGAATATTCAATCTATTATACGTATAAAAAAGCGCGGCTACAACCGCGCTTTTTTATACGTTTTCTATTTTCGTTGGGACATTTTGTTCAATGATTGAACGCACTTTTGAATCTGTGCTTTTTGGCATAAAGATCGTGATTAGACCCTTATCGTTATGAGAGCGAATCAGCCTTCCAACTCCTTGCTTTAAGCGAAGAAGCATATACGGCATATCTGCATCCCAGAATGGATCGACTACTTGATTGCGCTTTGCTTCAAAGACCGGATCATTTGGTGGATACGGCAGAGACCAAATAATTACATTAGATAGCGAAGGTCCAGGAATATCCAATCCTTCCCACAAATGAACAGCGCATAAAATCGTTTCTTCTTCCCTTTGGAACTGAGATACTAATTTACTGATTTCTTGATCGCCTTCAAATAAAAATGTGTACTGATTTAACTCTTTGGAAACTTCTTTGAACATCTCTAGTTCTTCTTTGCTGTTAAACAGTAAAAGTGCTCGTCCGTTCGTTTTTTCGAGCTGCGCAACAGCAAAGGCGAATTTTTCAGCAAACGCTTCTTCTTGATCATCCGAAACATTTTTTACCGCAATTTTCATTTGCTCATCATAATCAAATGGCGATTCAACAGAAAAAGAAAGCGGCTTTGCAATTCCTAAGCTATATGCTAAATAATCGAACGATTGGTTATCTGAAAGAGTCGCAGAAGTGAAAATATATGGTATTTTCTTCGCAAATACTCGTTCTTTTAAGACGTCTTTTACTGCTTGCGGCATAATAACCAACGTCAGCTGCCAGTTATTTTCTTCTACCCAGTAGATGGCATTTTCGTTGTCCATAAATAAGCGCAGCGAATAATCAATTTGATCTAGGTACTCATCTACAATTCGCAGCGTATACTCGTCTACTGTATAGGTCTCACTCTCAAACACAAGCTCGTTTCCGATATGCTCAAGCAGCGATAAAAGTTCTTTTCCTACACTTTGTAATCCGTTTGTGCGGGCTACTTCTTTACGGCTAGAACCAACGATTTCTGTACTTGCTTCACTTAAACGGTCAAAGAACATTGCATATACATCGATAGCGTGCTCGATCTTCACAGCAAATTCTTCTCGCACGTCATTTTCTAATAGACGCGTTAACAAGTTTTCTAACGTATCTTCTTGAATGCGATATGTTAAAGCCTTTTGTGCAGCAAATTCCAGCAGGTGACCTTCATCAAATACAACACAGCTGCTTTCAGGAAGAAGGGGAAGCTGTCCTTCACGCTTGCGGGCTTCATATGTCCAAATGTGCTCCATGTAAAAATCGTGAGAGCAAATAATTAAGTCATGTGCTTTTCTATAGTGCTCACGTGAAAGCGTTAAGCCGCATCTATGACGCTGCTCACAGGAAGAACAGTCTTGAAACGTATCCCAGTTAATTTGATTCCATTCCTCATCCGTTAAATGAGGATATTCTTTACGGTCTCCGTAGTGATAGAACGACTGCATACCGCTATGATCATGAACAAAATCAGGAAGCGTATCGTAAATTTCTTCAATGTTTTCATTATCTGTTCGTGCTGTCACAGCATCTAATTTCTTTAAACACAGATACTGATCTTGAGATTTTGCTAGGCGAACATCCATGTTAATATCTAAAATACCAGAGAGCTTTGCAATGTCTCCTTCGGCTTTTACTAACTGTTCAATTAATGTTTCATCCGCACAGGCAATAATAGCTGGCTTGCCAATATACCTTGCATAACAAATAGCGTACAGTAAATACACAATAGTTTTCCCTGTTCCTACACCTGCTTCTGCAAATATTACATTTTTTTCTTTAAAAGCTCGTTCGATTTGAAAAGCCATAAAAATTTGTTCATCCCGAAGTTCTAACCCCGCGTCTGGAAGATGTTCATAAAAAACATCACCTATCCATTCATTTAATTTGTCAAAAAAGTTTTCATCCCGCTCAATTGTAAAAGGCAACCGCTCTCTCATCATCGATACTGACTCCTTTATTTATGTAAATATCTATCAATAAAAATTAGCTTCACTTCTTTTTATCTAGTAAATTTCTCATGTAAGCAAAACTTAATTATTGACTACTTTATCTAAAATGTCAATAAAAAGAGCTGAACATAAAAAAGTTCTGCCTGTAAGGACAGAACCTTTTTGTATAAAAGCTGAGTGTATAGAGCACAAACGGAATAAGTACTATTAAAAATTAATTACAGCGGAATTTTGAGTCCGTGGACTGAGACAATAAAAAGGCCGCTTCATACTCGGCTTTTGCTTGTTCCAGCTGAGTAAGCGTTTCTCCGCTTACTTCTATTCCCTGCTGCATTAAATGATAGCTGTTTTCCAACGCTTGACGAATCATAGTGAACTCCGTGTTTCTATCCATTTATAAACATCCTCTCTCTGTAGTGCTTACTATAAAAGTGAATACTATCATTCTACACACCAGCTGTTTGTTTTATTCTCAAAACCAGCATCTCTAGCTTAATAAGTGGCTTCTTTCATTTAAGAAAATAATCGAACTTATTAAAATATCTTAATTCTCACTTGACATATAGGAATAATATATTTTAAAATTACTTACAGATTCAATCACTCAAAACTACATAATACAGGCTTACCGGTCAACCGATAGCCTCTAATTGCCAGATACACGTACAAACCGTCTGTGCAATTAGAGGCTTTTATTTTTTTAAAAGCCTGCTGAAAGGAGAAAAAATGGCAGAACTGCAGTTACAGCATGTGTATAAAAAATACCGAAAAGATAGTCTTGCAGTTGATAATTTCAATCTTCATATTCAAGACAAAGAATTTATTGTATTTGTAGGCCCTTCAGGGTGCGGCAAATCCACTACCCTTCGAATGATCGCCGGCCTTGAATCGATAACAGAAGGAGAATTGCTTATTAATGGAGATCGTGCAAACGATTTACCTTCTAAGGACCGAGATATTGCAATGGTGTTTCAAAACTACGCGCTTTACCCTCATTTAACAGTTTACGACAACATGGCATTTGGCTTGCAGCTCTGCAAAGTCCCAAAACAAGAAATTGATGAGCGCGTTCGAGAAGCGGCTCGTATTTTGGACTTAGAACCCTATTTAAAACGCAAGCCAAAAGCGTTATCAGGAGGGCAGCGTCAGCGGGTGGCTTTAGGAAGAGCCATTGTACGGAATGCCCAAATTTTTTTAATGGATGAGCCTTTATCTAACCTTGATGCCAAGCTTCGCGTACAAATGCGAGCTGAAATTAGTAAGCTTCATCAGAGGTTGCAGACGACCATTATTTATGTAACCCACGATCAAACAGAAGCGATGACGATGGCAAGCAGAATTGTAGTTATGAAAGATGGAAAAATTCAGCAAATAGGTTCACCTATGCAAATATATAATGCTCCAGAGAATACGTTTGTAGCTAGTTTTATAGGATCACCGGGAATGAACTTTTTCACAGGAAAAGTAGTGAACAACAAACTGCACATCAGTGAACATGAGTTTCAACTGACAGAAAATCAAATGCATTCGTTACATGAAAAAGGCTACAACAATCAGTTCGTTACTATAGGAATTCGACCTGAGCATATTACGCGGGCCTCTTCTGATGCTCCTCATATTTCATTACCGGTAGATGTGTCTGAGTTATTAGGAGCAGAGTATATGCTATACAGTAGTTTAGGAGACCAGCTCTTTGTGGCTAAAATCCCTGGGGATGAACATATTCAAGTTTATCAGCACTTTCCATTTCATTTTCAAATGAATCATGCTCATTTCTTTGACCAGGCATCTACCAACCGTATCAAAATTGACCAATAACTATCTAAAATGAATTCTATAAGTGGGGGAACTAAAATGAAAAAATTATTAATTCTGTTAGCAATGCTCACCGTGATCATCGCAGGCTGCGGCAAAAACAGTTCAACAAGCGGCGACAGCAGCGACTCTTCTAAAAAAGTAACCATTAACTTTACGCATTGGCGAGGAGAAGATTCGAAAGCTTTTGATTCTATCATTGAGCAATTTGAAAAGAAAAATCCAAATATTCATGTAGAAATGACCGTCTTTCCTTCTGATTCCTATCAATCACAAATTCAAGGATCTCTACTATCTGGAGAAGGTATCGATGTATTTGCTAGTTTTCCAGGAAGTCAATTTGAAACGATTCGCAAAGCAAACGGTTTTGCAAAGTTGGACGACCAAAACTTACTCAGCAAATTTGACGAAAAGCTAATCCAAGCGGGGAAAGCGGATAATACGCAATATGCTCTTCCTTATCAGCTAGTCTATAACATCCCTGTCTATAACAAAGGCATTTTTGAAAAATTAAATTTAGATGTTCCTAAAGATTGGAATAGCTTTTTAAAAACATCTGAAACATTAAAGAAAAATGGATACACGCCGATTTTATTTTCAGGAGACGTAAGTCCTTCTCAATTTATTAATCCAATGATTATGAATAACGAACCTACAAACAACGCCCTTCACGAAGTAGAAACGGGCAAGCGCAAGCTAACTGATGAATGGTTTATCAAAACCCTATCCCAAATTAAAGAATTAAATGACAAAGGTTACTTCCAAAAAGATGCTCTTGGTACGAAAAAAGAAAGTGCTGCAGCACTTTTTGCTCAGGAAAAAGGCGCAATGCTTGCTCAAGGTTCTTATATGATGGCTACAGTCAAACAGCAAAATCCGAAGATTGATCAAGGTTTGCTTGCACCGATTACAGTGGATCAAGATAAAGCAAAATACGAAGGTGTTCATACCACGACATTCTTATTAGGTGTTGCTGAAAAATCAAAACACAAAGAAGCTGCTAAGAAATTTTTAACTTTCCTTGCAGATCCAAAGATTTCTTCTGAGTATGCGAATGCTACTGGCCAGTTATTAACGGTCAAAGACGTGAAATATAATTCACCTGAACTCAAAGAAAGCGCAAAATGGAAAGGCAAAAAAACGGTCTTCCAACCTCGATTTACAATTTTAAATGAGCGCGTATCAAAAGCTGTTGAAACATCTGTACAGGACGTACTATCCGGTATGTCAGCGAAAAAAGCTGCTGAAAAAGCACAAGGAGAGGTAGAACGTGTCGCTAAAAACTAATACGTCTATTCAAGAAGAAGAAAAGAGAACCCCTTCGTTCTCTTTTCCTCTCTTTTCATTTAAAAGTATCTCTAAAAGCCGACATCTATGGTTGTTTTTACTTCCCGGCTTTATCATATATACTGTTTTCTTTGCATTGCCAACGCTTTCTGCTTTATTTTTAAGCACAACTGATTGGAATGGATTGTCTTCTCAGTTCTCATTTGTAGGGTTTCAAAACTTCAAAGAAATTTTAACAAACGATGCTATTTTTACACAGTCTCTTACAAACAACTTAAAATTCACAATTGGCGTGCTGATCTTTCAAACTTTATTGAGCTTGGGATTTGCACTTTTACTTTATAAAAATTCTGCATGGAATACATTTTATCGCTCACTCTTTTTTGTACCGACGATTATTTCGTCCGTATCGATTGCCTTCACGTGGAACTTTATGTATGACCCCAACATTGGAGGAGTTAACCTGTTTTTAAGTAAAATAGGCCTTGAGCATTGGACCCAGTCTTGGATTGGAAATGGACATATCGCAATTTACAGCTTGGCTTTTGTACAATTTTGGGCACATACTGGTCAAATGCTTATTATTTTTGTAGCTGGAATTCAAGCTATTCCCAGTGAGTTATATGAAGCTGCTAGTATTGATGGAGCAACACGATGGCAAAAATTCAAGCGCATTACGTGGCCTCTTTTAGCTCCAGCTACGACAATGGTTGTAGCTTATACGACCATACAAAGTTTTAAAGCATTTGATTTAATCATTGCAATGACAAATGGAGGTCCCTCCAACTCAACTGAAATTCTTTCGACACTTCTTTATCACGAAGCTTTTATTAATTTTCGTTTCGGCTATGCCTCTGCCATTTCAGTTGTATTTATGATTGTAATTGCTCTTTTAACGTTTCTTCAATTTCGCGTACTTCGCTTGACCAAAATGTAAAAGGAGATTCTTTTATGAAACAAAACCCATTCAGACAACTGATTTTAGGGATATACGGTTTGATCATTCTGTTGCCCTTAAGCTTGGTTTTATTAACAACCTTTAAAACAACGCCTGAACTTTACAGCAACCCAATCGGATTACCAGCAGGCTGGAATATTGAAAATTATAAACAGCTGCTCGTCAATGAACCCATCTTTGGCTATATTAAAAACAGCGTGATTGTTACCGTCTTTAGCACGTTTTTTATTCTATGGTTTTCAAGCATGATTGCTTATGCTATTATTCAACTACCTCAAAAGCTTGGCTGGATTGTATACGGCTTTTTTGTTTGCGGAATGATTGTCCCTACTCAAGTCAATATGATTCCTGTCTTTTTGCTGATGAATAAGCTTGGACTCGTCAATACGCTAACAGGCGTCATTATCGTCTCTATAAGTTTTTTGCTTCCCATCGGTGTGTTTATTATCACGGGTTTTATGAAAACTTTGCCAAGGGAACTATTCGAAGCTGCTCGCATGGACGGAGCGTCAGAGTGGAAAATATATTCAAAAATCGCTCTTCGACTCTCAATACCATCAATGGCTACAGTAGGAATTTTTTCGTTTGTGATTGTGTGGAATGATCTGTTATTCCCTTTGCTATTGTTAAAATCTAAAGAAGTAAAAACGCTGCCTATTGCACTATTGGACTTTCAAGGGGAATTTCTGACTAATTACCCTATGCTGTTTTCAGCAGTCGTTCTTTCTTCTATCCCATTATTGATTGCGTACGTGTTTTTGCAAAAGCATTTCATTTCAGGAATGACATCTGGGGCATTAAAATAGCAGGCAAGAAAATCACGGTTCCCTGCCTGTCCCATTATTCTATAGGATTATTTTTTAAAGCACGCTGAGGTTTCAGTTTCTCTACTACTAGATGTTGGTAAACGTACATTAAAGCAGCTTTCAACAGAAAGGTACCTAGCAAATGGTACTTTTTAAATGTGCCTACCCTAAAAAGCTTTGCACGGCTCATAGCTCGTTGAAAAGGATAAACAAAAAATGTATCTACGATTGCATTTAATAACATATACCTTCCAAAATGGCCATATGTGAACTTTTTAATCCATAAAGAACCTGCTAAAAATGGACCTAAAAGTAAAGCAGCTTCACCTGTTAGATATGGATGAGGAGGATTAGGGAATATCCACCACTTCTTTTTTTCAGCAATATAGCTTTCAACCATGATTAAAAAGGAAATAAACATAGTAGATGATAAATAGCGCTTAATATGCTGTCGTCCTATAAAAGGGATGGTTAACCATGAAAGAAGCATCAGCCCCCCAAAAATCCCTGCTGATCGATTCTTTCTCATTTTATCGCCTCTTAGGTTTTAGTATGAGATTTCCCTTTCATAAATATGTTAGAAATAAGCTAATCATTTCTCGTTTTAGGCCTGCTATTGAAAAGAAATGAATACATATATTGCCCTGCTACTCGCCCATACTATAAAAAACATAATGGGGTGAGTATATGCATGATTATTATGACGGACTATATAAATACCTGCTTAATGCTACATTTTGGTTTATTTTATTAATTGTCGTGCTCGGTATAGGCATGTTTGGAATGCTAGCTTATCGAGGTTTTAAAAGAAAATAACGTACAAAAGCCAAGCTGGTTTTTACACCGCTTGGCTTTTGTATTTATTGATCGTTGCGTGGAGGACGAGGTCCCCAATATTGATAGTAGTCTGTTTTAATAAACCCGTTAAACAATTTGCGTTTTTTCGTTGCTTTTTTACCGTAGTATTGTTCAAATTGTTCATGAGATGTAAGCATATAAATCGACCACGTATCAAGCTTAGAAAACGCTTCGCCCATTTCAGCGTACATTTTTTCAACAGAAGGACGATCGCTTAAACGTTCGCCGTACGGAGGGTTACCAATAATGATTCCATATTCTTTCGGCGTCGTAAAATCGCGCACTTGCATTTGCTTAAATTGAATTAAATCTCCAAGTCCAGCTTCAAATGCATTTTGCTCCGCTACTTTTACCATACGATGGTCAATATCATGACCAGCAATATCTAGCACTTGGTCGTAGTTCGCTAAGTCTTCTGCTTCTTCGCGCGCTTTGTCCCAAATACTTGCTGACATCCATGGCCATTCTTCTGATAAGAAGTCACGGTTAAATCCTGGTGCAATATTTTGACCGATAAGCGCTGCTTCGATAGCAATTGTACCTGAACCGCAAAAAACATCGACAAACGGACGATCCGCATTCCACGGCGTTAGCATAATTAGAGCCGCTGCCAGCGTTTCTTTTAAAGGAGCTTCCCCTTGCCCCACGCGGTAACCGCGCTTATGAAGCCCTGCACCGCTTGCGTCAATTGTTAATGTAGCAACATCTTTTAATAGCGCTACTTCAATTTTAAACGTTGACCCTGTTTCTTCGAGCCATCCTGTTGTTTTGTTATAATGTTTTTTCATGCTGTCAACAATTGCTTTTTTCACAATGCTTTGACAATCTGATACGCTGAACAATTTAGATTTAACTGATTTTCCCGATACAGGAAACTGTGCATCTACGGGCAAATAATCTCCCCAATTTAATGCTTTTGTTTGTTCAAAAAGCTCATCAAACGTACGAGCTTTGAACTGTCCAACCTGCACTTTAATTCGATCTGCTGTACGAAGCCATAAATTGCAGCGAGCAATTGCGAGCTCGTCTCCTTCAAAGATAACCTTGCCATTATCTACTTCACATTCATATCCTAAAGCACGCACTTCTTTAGCGACCAGTGCTTCAATTCCCATTGCTGCTGTTGCAATAATTTTATATTTCGCCATTTTTCAACCTCATTTTGTTTCTAATTATCTACACTAAGTGTAAAAGTACCATATACATGCGCCGTAGTCAAAGCTTTCTCCGTCTTTTTATTAAAATGCAAAAACTGCTCGCTCTTGACAGAGCCAGCAGTTTCTTCACCTATGTCGCCTATAAATGTGTTTTTAAAAGCTTTTCACTTTAAAAATTGCGCAATCGGTTGCTCAACTTGTTTATGAAAGTAAGTATACACGTGTTTCATATGGGTGCAGCGTACATTTTTCAAGCGTTTCATTTTTATCCAACGGATAATTATGAATCAGCACTTCTCTGTTTGAAAACGAGCTCTCTGAAGGAAACTCGAACGTTTGATTTTTCGGTGACATATTACAAATAATAACAGCGGTTTTACCTTCTAATGTTCGCGTATACGCGTAAATAGCGGAATCTTCTTCTGCCAATAGCTTATAAGTTCCATACACCAGCACATCATGCTGTTTTCTAATTTTAATGAGCTGTTTGTAAAAATTCAGTACCGAATTTTCATCACTTTTCTGCTCTTCTACGTTAATATCTACGTAATTTGGATTCACCTTCATCCAAGGGGTACCAGTAGAAAATCCTGCATTTCTTTCTGTATTCCACTGCATTGGCGTTCTTGAATTATCGCGGCCTGTTTCCCAAATTACTTTCATAATCTCGTCATGTGTATCGCCTTTTTCACGCTGAATACGGTAGTAGTTAATCATACCAACATCATCATAATCGTCAATAGAATCAAACTTAACATTGGTCATTCCAAGTTCTTGTCCTTGATAAATAAACGGTGTTCCTTTCATTAAAAAGTATAGTGCAGCTAAGCACTTTGCACTTTCCACTCGGTAAGCTACGCTGCCGAATTTATTTACAGAACGAATTTGGTCATGATTTTCTAAATATAAAGCGTTCCAGCCGTTGATTTTTTCTAAACCATTTTGCCAATTAGTTAAAATCGTTTTTAACTCGATTAAATCAAGCGGTTTTTCTTCTCCTTTATCCCACAGTCCCATATGCTCGAACTGAAAAATCATATTGAAGTTTCCGCCATCTTCAGCTACCCACTCATCTGCGCTGTCCGATGTTACACCATTTGCCTCTCCAACCGTCATAATATCATATTTGGCAAACGTATTTTCTTTTAGCTCTTTTAAATGTTCTTGAATTCCCGGTCGATTCATATGCCCTTCAAACGATGGCACATAATCTAGTTTTTCAGGGTTCGGTAGATCTGGGAAGCCGGCCACTTTCTTAATATGCGAAATAGCATCTACACGAAAACCATCAATTCCTTTATCTAACCACCAGTTAACCATTTCATAAAGCTCATGACGTACTTTTTCATTTTCCCAGTTTAAATCGGGCTGTTTTTTAGAAAATACGTGCATGTAATATTCTTTTGTCTTCTCGTCGAACTCCCAAGCTGATCCGCTAAAAATAGATTCCCAGTTGTTTGGCTCTTTTCCATCTTTACCTTCGTGCCAAATATAATAATCACGATATGGATTCTCTTTAGAAGACCTGGATTCTAAAAACCAAGGGTGTTCATCTGAAGTATGATTAATAACTAAATCCATAATCAGCTTCATTCCGCGATGGTGAACTTCATCTAGCAGCTCATCAAAGTCTTCCATTGTTCCGAAATCTTTCATAATATCTTTATAATCACTGATATCGTAGCCATTATCGTCGTTAGGAGACTGATAAATCGGGCAAATCCAAATGACATCAATTCCAAGATCAGATAAATAGTCTAATTTTGAAATAACCCCTTGAATGTCACCAATTCCGTCACCGTTTGAATCCATGAAGCTTCGCGGGTAGATTTGATACGCAACAGCTTCTTTCCACCATTTCTTTTCCATGTGCTCAACCCCTCAAAATAGTGCTTTTACGTAAGCGTTTGCCTTTACGCATATCGCTATTTTATAATGAATACATGCAAAAAAATAGGTTTTTCACAAAAAAAATCGTTATTCTCTTTTGAATAACGATTCTCACTGCGCTAATTTGTGTTTAAAGGCGTAGATGACGGCTTGAGTCCGGTCTTGTACATCCAGCTTACTTAATAAATTGCTCACATGTGTTTTTACCGTCTTTAGCGCAATAAATAATTCGTCTGCAATCTCTTGATTTGTTTTGCCTTGTGTCATTAGCAGTAAAATTTCCATTTCACGAGCTGTCAGTTCTTCATGAGGTAAAGACGGTTTTCTCATTTTAGACATCATTTTACCGGTTACTTCGGGCTCTAATACAGATTGCCCCTCATATGTACGGCGAATAGCAGCTGCAATTTCTCCTGCTTTAGACGTTTTTAATAAGTAGCTTGTTGCCCCTGCCTCTAGAGCGGGATATACTTTTTCATCATCTAGAAAGCTAGTGACAATGATCACTTTCGCTTCTGGCCACTGCTTAATCAGTTGTTTTGTTGCTTCAATCCCGTCCATTTCTTCCATGACTAAATCCATTAAAATAATATCCGGGCGCAGCTGAAGCCCTAATTCAACGGCCTGTTGGCCGTTTGCTGCTTCAGCTATTACATGAATGTCTGCTTGAGCCGACAAATACGCTCCTACGCCAATACGAACCATTTCATGGTCATCCACTAACAGTACATTAATCATTTTGCTTCTCCTCTCTTTCTACTAACGGTACTTTTACTTCTAGCTTTGTTCCCTTGTCGGGCAAGCTAATAATTTTTAATAGGCCCCCAATTTCAATTGCGCGTTCGTACATATTTTGCAGTCCGTACGATCCGACTTTTTCCTTTTCTACATCAAAACCAACTCCGTTATCAACAATACGTAAAATAATGGAAAAATCACGTTTAATCAGCAGCACATCTAAAGCTGTTGCATTGGCATGACGCAGCGTATTTGATACGGATTCTTGCAAAATTCTAAACAAGTGGTCTTCAATGCCTTTATCAAGTTCAAATGCTTCTATTTTCCAATTTAATTCAAGCGGTACTTTTTGAGCAAGCTCATTCATCAGTTCTTTCATTCCAGCCTGCAGCGATTTTCCTTTTAATGCTGCAGGACGAAGATGAAGAAGCAAAGCCCTCATTTCAAGCTGTGATTGGTTAATCATTTTTTCAACCATCTTTAATTGCTTAGCTTCAGAGTCTTGTAGCGTAAGATTGGACTCCGTAATAGCAGACATAAGCATCGAAGCGGCAAATAGCTGCTGACTAACGGAGTCATGCAGTTCTCTAGCAAGCCGATTTCGTTCCTGAGAAACAATTTCTTGCACTTGCTTTTGCTGATTTTCCACTTTTTCCGTTGCCATCTTTTGAGATTGCTGTGCTTGAAGAATCATTTTATAATCTACTTTATTTAAACGGCTTATAATTCGAGACGTTTCTTGAATAAGCGGTTCATTTGCCGACATATGCCGGTGGCCATTTTCTATTTCATATAATCGGTTTTCAACATATGTCCACTGCTGTCTCCACATAAACCCCATGATTCCTCCAATCACGCTTCCAATCGTAAGGCTCAAACTGAAGGAAAACAGCACAAAAGGCATCCCCAATACGCTTGTTTTCCATAAGTCGCTAAGTTGAAAAACAGGATATGCAAAAAACACGGTAAGGAGCACGGATACAAATACAAAAAAACTTAGGAAAATCCCCCATAATAACTGCCGTTGAAGAATACTCATATCCTTTGCACCTCTAAATCTCCAATCACAACAGTTGTAACAATCTTCACCCTATGAGCAGATTGATCAAATCCCTCTGTTTTGATAGACAAATTTTCATTGAACGAAAAGCCGCGCTGATGTCCAAAAACCGTTACGTTTCCTGCTAGTTTAGAATGATTCACAGATACTTCCGTTTCGTAAGGAATGAGCACTTTAATATTTCCAAACACTTGACGAATAAAAATAACCGCATCGCCTTTTGGCAGAACGGTATTGCTTAAATCAACCACAATGTCTCCCCATACGCTTTGAATATTAATATCATCCCATTCGTATACGGAGTCTTCGGTTCTTTGACTACCAAGAAGTTTATTCGTCAAAACCGGCCGGACCTGCACCAAACTTTGGTTTGGCTGCTGGGTAAATTCGTCAGTTGGTCTGAATTCAACCGGATGCTTTCTTGATTGAATAAATCTAAGTAAAAAATACAGAAAAAGAGCAATAATTAAAAACTTAAAGGCAACTGTATTAAATATATTCAACACAAGCCCAATAACGCCAATCCAAAATAAAATGCGCCCTAGTTTTCTTCTCATTTTTTTTCGCCCAATATACATGAACGCACCGGCAATTAATACAGAAAAGATCAAGCCGCTGTGAAAAAACATAATTTCAATAAACAGGACAAATAAACTGCAAATAAAAATGAACATAAGAAATTCTGTTTTGTTTACGCTTTGCACAGCTCTCTCTCCCTTCTCCTCGTAGATGACATAGCGTTCTTTGGATGCTGCAGGTATCTATTCTCTCACCTTAAAAAGACGCAGAAACCTACGCCTTTTTTAGAATACCATGTTTTATGCAGAAACACTGATTTTTTACGATGATTTTACTCTTTTTTCTAATTCAGCAATCTTGCTGTCTACCGTTTGTCTATAGTAATTTGTATTAATTTGATTTTCAAGCTGGTCAATATAGGTTTCCATTTCGTCAAACTGGCTGTAAGACGTATAAGATGCTTCTGTTTTCATTACTGAATTCATACGATGATGCGCACGAGCAATATTTTCGCGCCCCATTAGTTCCATACGGCGAATATGCATATCTTTTACCTTATGCTTCATTTCTTCATACTTTTGTTCAAGCTCTTCTAACTGCTTGGATGCATCTTCATAAGATTCTTTTACGCGCTTTGCTCTCTCTTCGTAGTGAGCATGTTCTTTTAAAATAAATTCATGTAATTCCGCTTCTTCAGCTGCTTGTGCTACTTGTGCTTGCTCATGGCGCTTTTTCATCATATCAAGGGCCAGATGATATTCGCGATTAAACTGTTCTTTTAACGTGTGCTGTCGCTCAACAAGCTGCCTTACCTTTTCGGTCTCCTGCTCGCATTGACGCAAATAGTGGTTTAGTGCAGCAATTGGATTTTTTTGTTCTTTGTGATCAAGTAATTGATGAAGGTCTGCAGAAATCGTTTCTTTCATTCGAGTAAATAAGTTTCTCATTTTGTTCATCTCCTTAGATAATAAAGTGAAATTTTATTATTTTTGATTTAAGTCAGCCCACTGACGTTCAAAGTGCTTAAACGGATCTTCTTTTTCCGTTTTTATAGAGCTGCTGCTGTTCCACTTTTTATATACAATATAAAGTACGACTGCTGCGATGATACCTGCAAGGGCCGGAAGGTTTGAAACGGTTGTTAAGAGTACGACAACACCAATAAACCCCCAGAGCCATTTTTTAAAGGGGGTCTCTGCTTTAACAAACCCTTTAAATGCTACGTACAAAATAACCAAGCCAAGTGCAAGCCCTACCATCGGACCGGCATTTGCAAAAAGAACGATAGCAGCTACCGCTCCAATCAAAAACAAACCAACTTTTTGCATTTTGTCTCCTCCTTTCGCTTATCTATATACTTAGTTTAAGGATTATGACGTTTTTTCAAAACGAGCTAGAGCTTTATTTTCTCCTAAGACCTGAGGCTGACAACAAGCTCAGTCTGATTGTACAAAAAAATGACAGCTTATGATAAGCTGTCATTTTGACATAAAAAAAGCTCTTCCATTATACGAAGAGCTGGGTTGGATTAAAGTATAGTGTATAACAACAAGTGTCGATTGCTTTTCAATAACGTTCTGTAAGCCATGTTTTGTACCATTGTACTGCAAGCGGCTAGCTACCTCGTACTCCGGTGGCAATTATCTATCTACAAAATGTAACCATTTTGTCCTTCCTTCCGTTCAGTTCCTTCCAGAAAGTTCCCCTACCATTATTTGGGTTTCTCGCTCGAGGGGTTTACCTCGTTCCACTCTTACCATTTCTGATAAGACTTCGTCACTGTGGCACTTTCAGAGTAGTCAAGCCATATCTTAAAAAGACTTAGGCTTTTTCCCCGCCGTTAGCTTTTAACAGCTACCCTAGCTTATGACTTCGCTAGGCACGAACACTACAGACATCGCAGTCTGTGCGAGCATGGACTTTCCTCTACATCCTCATATGTGATGCAGCAATTACCCGAACGTTATTGATAACGACTTTCCTTAGTATAATAAAAATAGGAGTTGAATGCAACTCCTATTTTTAGGTTATTCGTATAATTTACTTCCAAACACATGTTTTTCTAAGTTCGACAAACGTTTTAAAATATCAAAGTTTGTCGTACCCGCTTGCTGCTGCTGTTGAGCCGGCGGCGGGGTAAACGAAGGTTGTTGCGGCTTTTTAGATAACTCTTCTACTTGCTTTTTTAAGCGTAAATTTTCAGTTTGTAATGCTTCAATTTCTTCATGAAATGCTTCATAATCTTTAATAACAGAATCTAGATACTTATCTACTTCTTCTTGATTATAGCCTCTCATGCCTGTTTTAAATTCTTTTTCTAAAATTTCTTTGGCCGTTAAACGAATTTTATCAGCTAACATCTCTATCACCTCGAATACGATAAACCTTATCTTTATTATAATTCATTTTTTCAAAAATAGCTTCAAATGTCAATTTATCTTTTAAAATGTTTCACCAAATGGCGTTAAAAAGACGAAAATTTTTCTTCATCCACGATATCCTGTAAGTCGTGAGACGTCACCATTATAATAGGGTATTCTTCTCGTTCAGCACGTTTTTTAGCCGTTTCTAACATATATTTAGGACTTCCTTCGTGCTCTTCGTCGTAAACTAAACAAATACCTTCACTTTTTTCTACTAAAAACTGATTTTTTAACCGAAACTGTGCTGGACTTTCATATTTCTTTTTTGTGATGCTATCTACATAATCTGCTTGACTTAAGACGAATTCATACAATTCTTTATTGGCTTCATTCCATTTTTCTTCTTGCTCCAAAAATGGTGTTAAAACAGCTAACTGAAGCTCGGGATAATCCAGCTGGAGATCAAATACCACTTCCGCTGCCCAAATCTCTACTCCTAGCTGGCCACTAATCAATACCCATTCTAATCCATCTTCTACTAATTCCTGTAATTTTTTATAGAGCGCTTTTTTTATGTATGTAATGCCTTGATGTTTTTCATTAAAAATCCCAAGTTCGAATGGCTTATAACCAGTAACCGTCAGCACCTTCATTATATAACTCCTTTGTAACAAAATAGAATAGGAACTGATGTAATCAGCTCCTATTAACGTACATTATCTAAAATACCCTGAATTAGGTCCTTGATGCGCGCCTTTTGTATGACAGCTTCCTTGGCCGCAACCTTTGTGTCCCGGATAACTAGCACCTGCTACTTGACCTGGGTAGCCTCCTTGACCTGGATAACCAGCTCCCCCTACTTGACCTGGGTAGCCTCCTTGACCTGGATAACTAGCACCTGCTACTTGACCTGGGTAACCTCCTTGACCTGGGTAACCAGCACCTGCTACTTGACCTGGGTAGCCTCCCATTTGACCTGGATAGCCTGCTCCCCCTACTTGAGTTGGATATTGCTGCGCACCGCCAAAAAACTGTTGATTTGAAGTTTCATTTACAACAGATTGCGTTTGCGGGAAGTAATGTACGTGCTTCACATTTGTATGATTCACCAATGTATTATGACTTGGATGAATGTGAGGTACAACTACCTCCTGAGAAGTAAACTGCGTGCAACATTTTGTTGGATGCACAATTGGTGGCATACATTTTGTTGGTCTTGGATACATATCCTTTTTCCCCTTTCACTGTTTAGTTATTACACTATTACAATATGTGAAGGGTAGTGTACATGTACTAAGACAAACACCTATTTTTGGCCTACATAAAGGAGTTATACGAATTTTTCAAACTGCTTAAGACAATTACTGTTAAACAAATTAATGCGAAAAATGATACTAAAATCACATTTTTCATGAGGCCTCTCTCCATCTCACCAAAGTTCTGTTTTTAAGCTGTAAGAATAAGTCTTACATTGACTAATTTTATCAATGACTGAAAAATAGAACAATATAAAACATCCACAAAAACGAAAGAATAATAATTCTGAATATTTTAAAATAAATCAGCTGAAGTCTATGCTTTAGCTGATTTATTTTTTAGTCTAAGAAGTCTTTTTTCAAGCGCTTCCTTCGACGTTTTTTTAGTCATTTCTCTGAGTTGATTCCACTTTTCCAAGGCGAGCTCAGTATATAGAAGTGCTTGATGCACATCTTTGAGACGATGCTCACAAATTTTAGCTAGCTCAACCAATGCTTCTATAGCGACGTCACCTTCACATGTTTGAACCAAGGGTTCAAACATGTCCACTGCCTCTTTCCAGCTCTTCTCTTTTTTATAATGATAAGCCATCGCTAGCTGAGCTTTTTCATGCTCTTCTTTTTCTTTTTCCGCTACGCCCTGATAAAGAGAGAAAGCGTGCTTATTCTCCCCTAACTGCTCATACCACCTTGCTACTTCATATGTTTCTTTTTCTGTAAACTCCTCACTAGTAAGGAGATGTTTTGATAAATGAATGTATAAGGTGATAAGTGATAAAATATCATGTTCATTATGTTTCATAATGTCGAATAAGCCTCTTGGATTTTTCGTTTCAATAAAATCAAAATAAATCATGGGAGCTAAGAAACCTGGAATATCATCAACTCGTTCAATTCCAAGTATTTCTTTTTCGACATTCGCAAGCTTAACCGAATTCATTTTGTGTTTCCACAGCCTTCTTGATGCATGCAGTAAATCAAAGTGACCGAACTTAGGCAGTTTGGGCAAATGATCTCTCAATAGTGTATGACGAGTCTTCACATGAGGCCAATCGAAAGATTTCCCATTATAAGTCACAAGCGTCGTATAGTCTACTTCTTTTAAGAAACTTTCGTAAAATGCTACTTCTCCGCTTGGCTCTGTTAATATATGTTGACGAAAAACGACGGAATCTTTTAGCACCCTTGCATATCCTAGCAAAAAGATAGTTGTTCCCGTACCTGTACTAAGCCCCGTCGTTTCCGTATCAAAGAAAAATAAATCTGAATATGTGCGGCCTTTTGATGAAAGCGGATGAGCAACTGTAGACCCATTCCATACTTCCACTACTTTTTTCAGCTCATTAAATTCATAATGTCCATGCTTGTAGTCGAGCGGGTAAACCACCTCTCTTATCATACAGTAGCTGTCTTCCGCAAAGTAAGGAACAGCATGATTTCCCTTCCATTCCTGCTCATAGGGAATAGACGCGCTTTTAGGTTGCTGCGGGTTACTTTCAACCGGCGGCTTTGCTTCTGTAACGTGAAGATGCTTTTTCATACGGTTTAATTTATTTTTAAAAGACAAGAGTTCACCTACTTTGCAGTTGTTGTAGCAGCACGAGCGCATCGCTTTTTGCGTGTTCTCCCTGTGCTTCCATACCGATACAAGACGGACAGCCGCTTTCGCAAGAACAATTTACAATTAATTGATTGGTTTGACTTAGCACATCATTCATTTGTTCGTACACTTTGTCACTTAGCCCAATGCCTCCCGGGTATCGATCATATAAGAAGATAGTCGGCTGTTCGTTGTGCACCGCTTTTACCTGGGGCACTACATGTAAATCAGACGGATCGCACATCACCATAAGCGGTGCAATTGACTGAAGGGCATTTGCCACGGAAATGAGCGCTTGTTCCAATCGTTCTTCAGATTCGTAAAACTGTTCTTTTTCAAAGCTTAGCCACACGGCATTTGTATGAAGCTCTTCTTCTGGAAGTGAAATGGGACCTGACCCTATGTTTTCATGCGTCTCAAACTTTATTTTTTTAAATATCGTAGCCATAGCGCTGACCATTACATCGCCATAACCAATTGAATATGTTCTCTCCATCCGTTCTTTATCAGCTTCTAGCACCTTTAAGTTAACTGCTAAGTTTGCATCGGTGAAATAGTCTACATCGACTTCACGAACATACGCTTTTTTCTCATCCCAGTCCAAGTATTCTACTTGATACTGAATGCCTTGATGCAAGTAAATCGCCTCATCATGAAGAAGCGTCATGGCACTAAACCGATCCATTTCTCCAATTACTTTCACATTTGCAACGTCCGATTGATCAATAATGACAACATTTTCTTGGGATGCAGAACGCAGACTGATATTATGAGCTGGGAACGAATCGTTCATCCAGTACCATTTGTCTCCGCTAAAATGAATCACTCGCTCTTCTTGCAAAAACTCCAGCACGTCTTCAATTTCTACCCCCTCAAATGTTTCTCCCTGCTTAAACGGCAGCTCATAGGACGCACATTTTAAATGATCGACTAAAATAACAAGATTATCAGGATTAATTCGAGCTGTTTCTGGGTTTCTGCTAAAAAAGTAGTCCGGATGCTGAATCATATACTGATCAAGCGGACTTGAACTTGCGACCATCACAATGACGGCTTCTCCGTGACGTCTCCCTGCTCGTCCTGCTTGCTGCCAAGCGCTTGCAACCGTGCCTGGATAACCTGTCATCACACACACCTGCAGCTGCCCGATATCTACTCCTAGCTCTAAAGCATTCGTACTGACTACCCCGTAAATACTTCCCTCTCGAAGTCCTCTTTCTATTTCGCGTCGCTGCTTCGGCAAATATCCTCCGCGGTACCCTTGAATAGACTTATTTTGAAGCTGGTTTTTTACGAGCTCCTGCAGATACGTTAAAATAATTTCCACTCGTACTCGGCTTCGTGCAAATACAATCGTTTGAATTTTATTTTTCAAAAACTCTCCTGCAATATTTCGCACTTCAAGCGTAGCACTTCTTCTAATGTTTAACGGTTTATTAACAATAGGCGGGTTATAAAAAATAAAATGCTTGCGGCCGCTAGGCGCTCCGTTGTTATCTACTAACATAACATGAGCTCCCGTTAAATGTTCAGCGAGTTCTTTTGGGTTAGCGATGGTCGCTGATGTACAAATAAAGATAGGATTGCTTCCATAGTAGCGGCAAATTCGCTTTAACCTGCGTATAACGTTGGCTACGTGGCTTCCAAAAACACCGCGGTACGTATGAAGTTCATCAATCACAATGTACTTCAGGTTTTCAAACAGTGATACCCATTTAGTATGATGAGGTAAAATAGCTGAATGAAGCATATCTGGATTCGTAATAACAATATGACCTGCTTTTCTTACCTTTTGACGGATATTTGCCGGAGTATCTCCATCATACGTGTAGCTATTGATTGGTACTTCCATTTCTTCAATGATTTCATTTAATTCACTTTTTTGATCTTGGGCAAGCGCTTTTGTTGGAAACAAATAAAGAGCTCTAGCCTGATCATTCTCCATAATACTTTGGAGTACCGGCAAGTTGTAGCACAATGTTTTCCCCGATGCTGTCGGCGTCACAGCCACAACATTCTTCTTAGATGTCGCCAAATCAAACGCTGTTTTTTGATGCGTATAAAGCGAACCAATTCCTCGGTTCTCAAGTGCTTGCCGCAGTTTCGTATGCAAAGAAGCCGGAAATGGCGCAGTTTTAGCTTCTTTCTCTTCGATTGTATGCCAATGAACAATATTTTTCTGATATGACGGATTCGTTTGTAAGATATCCATTACTTCTTGTAAGTTTTTTCGTATTCTCATTTTCATCACCTGCTTCTATTTTAACGAATGAACGTTCGATAGAAAACCATAAGTTTTTGTATGTTTTTGGGGGATTCGGACATGGTATTAATACAGTAAATTTTTCAAGGAGATGTTAAAAATGGGAAGCCCTTATCTTTGCCCTAGCTGCAAAACAAATCGAACGCGCTTTAATATCATTGAACAAAATGCAAAACCTGTAAAAATGGACCCAAGAAGCGGAGACGTCGTAGAAGAATACACAAACGATACGCTCGATGCCTTTCACGCTGCTTATAACGGACCGCAGAAACGTATTCAGTGCGGAGCTTGCGGCTTAGTAGAAGATGAGACCATGTTTGTACGGCATGCTGAATCCAATAAACTTCAATAAAAAGGTGAGGCTCTTTGGCCTCACCTTTAATCATGTAAATCTTTATGCTTTTTCTTGATCAAAAAGCAGACATTCTCATCTAAAAAATTCATGTCTTTTCTTATATAAACATGCTAAAATACCTAAAAAAAGATATGGAGATGATGGTCATGTCATTTCTTCTTTCGCTTTTACCTTTCTCCTTTCTGAAGAAATATCGTTTTCCTTCCGGAAGAGAAGTTAATAAAGATAAAATGTTCGATAAAACGAATGCAGAGATGCTTCAACAGAGAGTCAAGCTAGTTTCACTTGCTCTTGTAGTTTCCTATCCTATTTATATTTATATAGGGTTTTCTTTACTTCAACATGCGGGGACATCTCAGTTTAGACATACACTAATTGGTATTCATTTCACTAGTTTTGCTATCTCCTCTCTTTATTTATTTTTCTATTATGTTAGTAAGAGAAAAGAACGGTTTGCTAACTACTTAAGCACCATTGTATATGGCTATATATTTTATTACGTATTTGCTGCAGCCCTTTCTACTATTAACAGTCAGCTTTTCACAGGTCGCGTAGACGTGTATATGATGCTTTTGATTTCCACAGCTGTTTTATGTCCTATGAAATTAAAACATCTGTGCATCATTTTTATTCCTAACCATCTTTTTTTACTATACGGCTTATCACGATATGTACCAGATTCTTTTTCTCTTATTTCAAAGCAGATCAATACAACTGCAGCAGTTGCTATCGCTTTACTTATTTCATACATTCTTTATACATACCGTCACAAAGAATATATGAATCATTTACAGCTAAAAGAAAGCGAACGTAATTTTTTTACGCTGTTCAAAATTAATCCCTATCCTTTACTATTAACGAGATTATCCGACCACAAAGTGCTGCTCATTAACAATAAAGCTATTCATTTTTACAATCTTGCTTCTCAAGATCTTGATCAAATAGACGGGTTTATAATCTATCCTACCGATGAAGATCGAGAGGATATTTTAAAACGTCTTCAACAAGAGAAATATGTAAAAAACTACATCCTAGAAGCACGTGAACATGGAGATTCTAAGTGGGTTATGATCAATTATGAATTACTAGAGTATCAAAGCGAAAGCTGCATACTCGCAGGTATTACCGATATAACCGATTTAAAAGCAGTAGAGCATGAATTGAGCTTGCACGCTTCAACTGATATGCTAACGGGAATTTTAAATCGAAGAAGCGGAATGGAAAAACTGCAGCTGGAACTGCTGAGAGCTAAAACCAATGATACACCTTTTCTATTATGTTTTATCGATATTAATTCTTTAAAACTAGTAAATGATCAATACGGTCATAGAGAAGGCGACTGGGTTATTAAAACAATTGCAGAATCAATTAGTGGTTATATTAGCAAAGATGATACGCTCTTTCGGTACGGAGGCGATGAGTTTTTATTAATGGCTCCTGAACAAACGGAAGAATACGTACAAAAGCTGTGGCAAAATATTAATGAACAGCTAGAAAATAAAAAGAAAGAATTTAATAAGGCATATGCACTGTCTGCGAGTTACGGATTTATTATATGTGCGCCTTCAGACGACGCCAACCTAGATACATTAATTCAAAAAGCAGATGCTGCCATGTATAAGCAAAAACATACGCGCGTTTCTTCCGCCTTTAAGTAAATCATCGAAGTCCTTGCGCCATCGATTCGCTAAATAGAATGATCAAGGAATAAATTCGTGCATGAATTACGCCTGCACTTTCTTTCTTTGCAAAGAAAAACTATAATAGATGATGCAAGCATTTTACTGATATATGGAAAGGACGTACATATGTTTACAATTAAAGAATATACAGCTGAACAATTGCAGGATCCATTTGGTCTCCTTCTAGGTGAACGCTATGAATTTCATTTATACATTGAGGTAGAAGAAGATGATGAATTATATACGGGCAACGACCTAGCACTACGCTTAGTATATATTAAAGGCGAAGATAACACTTCTATTGCCCAAACTCATTTTTACGAAGTTTCAACAAATAAAGTATTAGACTTCGACCTTGAAGAAGAGGAAGAAGAAGCTGTAAAAGAGTTTTGCGGGAAGCACTTACCTTCAGAGGAAGGTACAAATAACGAGGAATAATTAAAAGAGACTGGGACAAACGTATTTTAGTTGAAGGAAAATCCGAACGATGAATCGAGATTCTTGGTGGAGAATCAAACTCGTTCGGATTTTTTCATTGGTAGAGTGAACATAGGTTTTATGTATGTAACTGCTTCTAGCTGTTGTGTAAAAAACGATCCCTACTAGCTCATTTATCTCATTTGTTCGTCTGTAGATTGAATTGATTGCGTTATGTCCAATCCTCATTTTTGATTTCGTTTTTCCATTAGCTTTTTAACTACTTCTTTTGGCTCCCAGCATGTAAACTGATAAGAAGGACGGGTTTCATAGCCTAGTCTTTTGCATCGATACTTCATTCCCTTATCCAATTTAATGCTTCGAAAATGTTCACATGTGGCACAGCAATGAAATGAACTCATGCCTTCCCTTCTCCCCTACTTTAATCTATTTTCTTAATCATACAAATAAAACAAATTTGTATAAAAAAAGCTGCCTATCGGCAGCTTTCATATGTAGCGTTGAATTATAATTTTACAACATTCTCCGCTTGAGGTCCACGTTGACCTTCAACGATTTCAAATTCAACTTTTTGGCCTTCTTCTAATGTTTTGAAGCCTTCAGATTGGATAGCTGAAAAATGAACGAATACGTCATTTTCGCCTGGTACTTCGATAAAACCGAAGCCCTTTTCACTGTTAAACCATTTTACTGTACCTGTAGTAGCCATGTAAAAAACCTCCGAAAATGTAAAAATTTTAATATGTTAATCTATATTTACATTTATACCGTAAATAAAAAATTCACATATTATAAAAGAGACCTACGCGAAGTAGATCTCCTTTATAACAAGTGAATTTTCACTAAATCTAATTCGAGTGTATGGTCAAGCGTAGTATTCATTACATTTATTAAATTTGGTTGCGTTTACATTATACTATACCTATATGTAGAATGCAAATATTGGGCCATTCTTAGCATATGGCTCAGCCGTTTTGCAAAATATTGATCTTCCTTACGTCAACATGTTATCAATATGGGCATCGATAATTTCTTTTCGTTTATTTTGCAGGGTCTCAAATAATAACTTAGCTTCTTCTGAAGTTAGGGCAAACGTTGTTGTTTCTTCATGGTTTTCTTCTTTTGTATGAAGCACAAATATGCTTTGTTGAATTCCACTCATACATATTCCTCCTTTTTCGATAGTATAGGCTTTTTTATATTTTTCATGTATGCTTCACACGTTTTTAACAAATTATAAGAAAGGTTAAAACTTATAAGGAGTGATACTATCATGAAGAAATCGTTTTTGTTTGTTGTAGGCTGCATGACCACCCTTTCTTTATTCGGCTGCAGCACAGCAGATCAAGGTAAAGATGGCGTCATTGATGATGATACAGTCCGCAACGTCACATATGAAAATGGAAACAATAAAACGAAAATGAATGACGTAAACGATACGCAAGATGTACAGCGTAACGAAAAAGAACAATATAACCAGTCGGGCGGAATGAGAGTAGCCGATGTGGCTGCTGATCGTATCGTAGCGTTAAAAAACGTTAAAGATGCTAACGTAATCGTAACCGATCATACAGCTTACGTAGCAGCTGTATTAGACGATAACAAAGAAGGTAATCTCACAAAAGATATGGAGCATAAGATCGCACATGAAGTGAGAAAAGCTGACGGCAGTGTTCATCGAGTGTTTGTATCAACAAACCCTGACTTTGTAAACCGTATGAACGGATATGTAGACAAGCTTCAAACCGGCAAACCAGTCTCTGGACTGTTTGACGAGTTTTCAGAAGTTGTTCGCCGCGTATTCCCGAACTCACGCTAATATACATGAATGTCAAAAGAGCATTTTATAAAATGCTCTTTTCATTTTACCTATTGCATAAAATATTGCATAAAAAATGCGCTTGTAAATTTCTGAATATTTTTATTTTACTTTATTTTGAAAACGTTTTCATCTCTATAATATAAAGGTTTAGGGGATTTTAGACTTAGGTAATTTACGGTTTTGTGGGTTGATAGTAAGGGAAAAGTTTGTTAGTTTTAGAAACCATAAGATGTTTGCATGGCGAGCAGTGCTCGTTTCGTGCATAAAAAATGCATAAAGGGGAGATTTGGTGGATATTGGTGTTTATATTTCACTGGGCATTTATTTTGTAGGAATGCTTGGAATAGGATGGTATGCCTACACAAAAACAACTCAAGACGTATCGGGTTACATGCTAGGCGGACGCGGACTAGGTCCGGCCGTTACTGCGCTTTCAGCTGGCGCTTCAGATATGAGTGGATGGATGTTAATGGGGCTTCCAGGATCCATGTATGTGACAGGTCTTTCAAGTTTATGGCTTGCAGTAGGTTTATCTATTGGTGCTTATTTAAATTATTTAATCCTCGCTCCGCGTCTTCGCACTTATACGGAAGTAGCGAATGACTCCATTACAATTCCAGACTTTTTTGAAAACCGCTTTGGCGACCATGCCAAGATTCTTCGAACAGTATCAGCGATTGTTATCTTTATTTTCTTCACTCTTTACACTTCAGCTGGTATGGTATCAGGCGGACGATTGTTCGAATCGGCATTTGGTGTGAATTATCAAATTGGCTTATTTGTAACAGCATCTGTTGTTATTGCCTACACCCTTTTCGGCGGATTTTTAGCTGTTAGTTTAACAGATTTTGTTCAAGGTGTTATTATGTTTCTTGCCTTAGTTTTAGTACCTATTGTAGCTTTCACCAATGTTGGAGGCGTTAACACAACAATAGATATTGTACAGGACATTAATCCAGCATATCTTGACATTTTTAAAGGTACGACCGTTTTAGGTATTATATCTTTCTTAGCCTGGGGACTTGGCTATTTCGGGCAGCCTCATATTATCGTTCGCTTTATGGCTATCTCTTCTGTTAAGGAGTTAAAACCCGCACGTCGTATTGGAATGAGCTGGATGATTATTTCTATTATTGGTGCTATGCTGACAGGACTTGTTGGGATTGCATATGTAGAAAAAACAGGTATGAAACTAGCAGATCCTGAAACTATTTTTATTAAATTTGCGGATATACTCTTCAATCCATTAATTACTGGATTCTTATATGCAGCTTTACTAGCGGCAATTATGAGTACCATTTCTTCTCAGCTGCTTGTAACGGCAAGCTCTGTTACAGAAGACTTTTATAAAACATTTTTCCGACGCAAGGCCTCTGACAAAGAGCTTGTGACGGTTGGAAGAGCTGCGGTTTTAGGTGTTGCAATTATTGGCATTTTGCTTTCTTTAAAACCTAGTGATACGATTTTAGGGCTGGTTGGATATGCTTGGGCTGGATTTGGTTCAGCTTTTGGTCCTGCTATTTTACTAAGTCTTTACTGGAAGCGTATGACTCGATGGGGAGCACTTGCAGGGATGATTGTAGGTGCTGCTACAGTATTAATTTGGGTAAATACTCCATTGAAGGATGCCCTTTACGAAATGATTCCTGGGTTCTTTTTAAGCTTATTAGCTGTTATTATTGTAAGTTTACTAACAAAGAAACCGTCAAACGATGTTCAAAATCAATTCATTGAAATGAAAGAAATCTTAATAAAAGAATCGAAATAAACAAAAAGAAGCTGAAGAAAAGTATGTTAGTTGAAGGAAGATCCGAACGAATTTGATTCTTGATGAAGAATCAAATTCGTTCGGATTTTTTTATTGGTATGGTGGATGTAGGTTTCATGTATGTAGGTGCTTCTAGCGGTTGATTTAGTTATGTCTCAATCTCTTTTTGTTTTTAATCTCCTTTTCTTATCATATATATACTAAAGATCAATAAAGGAGGTTTTTGGTATGCAACATTCTTATTTCCCTTATGAACCTACACAGCAACTGCGCGTAGATACACAAAATAGAGAAATTAAAGTAATTGGGGAAGGAAGTGTTTCAGCAGTTCCCAATGAAATTTCCATGACGATTGGAACCCACACGGAAAACCGAGACGTTCAAGAAGCCTTAAAAGAAAATTCAGCTGTTTCAAATACTTTGCTGCAAGAGATAAAAAAACTTGGAATCAATGACCAGCAAATTGAAACAGCTTCGTTTACCATAAACCCTAAATATGATTACAGTGATGGAAAATCGACTCTTACAGGATACGAAGTACAGCACTTATTTAGAGTAAGAGTACAAGATGTAAAACAAGCTGGCGATGTCTATAACGCTACTTTTTCAAGCGGAGCCAACGTAGCGCAAGATCTTCAATTCCACGTTACAAATGATGATAAATATGAACAAGAAGCGATAAGTAAAGCTTTGCTTAACGCTAAAGAAAAGGCCTTTACCATTGCCAACACGCTGCAGCTCCCTATTAACCAAATCCCCATTTTAATCGAAGAAGGCCCCGTCTATCAGTCATCTGGCTCCTCGCCTAAGTTATTAGCAGCCTCTCCCCCTATTCAAGCTCAGTCCTTGACTGTATCTGCTTCTGTAAAAGTTACGTACACGTATTAATACTTATGGTAAACTATAGATTATTATAATGAAGAAACTAATTTAAAGGAGCTCTTTGCACAATGACTTCTGAACATTTACTAGCAGCTTATCAAACCCTATGGTTGAACCGTTCGTTCGCTTCTAAACAAGCCATGACAAGTGAAGATCAGCTTCACGAAGCCATTATGAAGGATTTAAAAGATGAAATGACTCATCCACGCGTCCGGCAAACACCGTATGTAAAATATCATCTTGGCATAAAAAGAATTCTAAACAGCAGTCTTTCCTCTGATGAAAAAGTTGCGCTTACGTCCCTATACACAAACCTTTTAGATAGCTGTATATAACGGATATCAACCCAGTGTAAAGACGAACAAATGGGATAAAGGAGCTGAACGGCTTGTGACACCGCGGTTGATTTCCGTGCAAGACTTCGCTTTCCGCGGGCGGCCGATGAGCCTCCTCGTCGCTTGTGCTCCTGCGGGGTCTCACCCCTTCCGCTTTTCCCGCAGGAGTCTTCGCCTTGCCCTCCAATCAACCGCTAGAAGCAACGAAATAGATGAAACCTACGTTCACCGTGACAACAAAAAACAAGAACTATTAATCAGTAATTTTGATTAATAGTTCTTGTTTAACTTTAACTAGAATACTTTTGTCCCAGTCTCTTTTCTTTATTTAATTAACGCCTTTTCTTCTAAGCTTTGAAAAACAGCGTTAAAGTCTTGCTTCAAATCCTCGAATTCCTCTAACCCTACTGAAAGGCGAAGAAGTGAATCAGTAATTCCTTTTTCTTCACGCACTTCTTTTGGGATACTCGCATGAGACATTGTTGCAGGATGCGTTAGAATGGACTCAACTGCACCTAGACTAACACCAATTGAAGCCAATTTGACTCCTTGTAAAATATGTCGCGCTACTTTTTCATCCTGTACTTGGAAAGAAATCATAGCTCCATATCCATTTGCTTGTTCTGAAATCAGTTTGTGGTCTGGATGACTTTTTAAACCCGGGTAGTATACACGGCTCACTAGAGATTGTTCTTCAAGCCACTTTGCAAACTGCAGCGCTGTTTTTAACTGCTGATCTAAACGAACTTTTAATGTCTTAATTCCTCGAAGCAGTAAAAAACAATCCTGCGGTCCTAAGATAGCACCAAAAGCATTTTGTACAAACTTTACTTCTTCTGCTAGCTTTTCATCGCTTACCACAACTAGACCGCCAATGACGTCACTGTGACCGCTGATATATTTTGTAGCACTATGAATCACAATATTTACGCCAAGGTCAATCGGCTGCTGTAGATAAGGTGTTAAAAACGTGTTATCCACAATTGTAAGGAGGTTGCGCTCCTTCGCCAAACTTGCTACTGCTTTAATATCCGTTACCTGTAAAAATGGATTTGAAGGGCTTTCGATATAAATAGCCTTCGTATCTTTTGTGATAGCTTCTTCTACTTTCTCAACCTTCGTTGTATCAACAAAAGTTGTTTTGATACCAAACTTTGAAAATAACCGTGTTAATACACGATATGTCCCGCCGTACGTATCATGTGAAACTAAAATTTCATCCCCTGATTCAAAAATAGATAACACCGATGAGATAGCAGCCATACCTGATGAAAAAGCAAAACCAGCGTATCCATTTTCTAGCTGAGCAATGCTGTTTTCTAAAGCCTCACGAGTTGGATTTCCTGAACGAGAATAGTCATAGCGGCCGTTGTTCGTCTCATCTTCTTGGTTAAATGTAGATACCTGATAAATAGGTACGTTAACCGCTCCAAAATGACCGTCAATTCCTGTATTTGCATGAATTAAGTTCGTACCAAATCTATATTTATTATTGTTGGTATGCATCAAATGCCTCCTTCAAATCTTTAATTAAATCATCTGCGTGCTCAATTCCAACTGATAATCGCAGTAAACAGTTTGTTACTCCGACACGATTTCGAATTTCTTCCGGAATATCAGCATGTGTTTGACGAGCTGGGAATGTCATTAAACTTTCCACGCCCCCTAAGCTTTCTGCAAATGTAATAACTTTGACATTTTCTAAAAGTACTGAAACGATGTCAGGGTGTGAGACAGCAAAAGAAATCATGCCTCCAAATCCAGTTGCTTGTTTCTTCATGATTTCATAGCCTGGATGTGTTTCAAGACCAGGGTAATACACTTTTTCCACGAGATCATGAGCAGTAAGCCAATTTGCAATTTTCAGTGCATTTTCATTATGCTTTTCCATACGAAGCGCTAGCGTTTTAACACCGCGTAATAACAGCCAGCTATCCTGTGGACCTAAGATTGCCCCAGCTGCATTTTGATAAAAACGAATTTTCTCTCCTAAGCTACTACATCGAGCCACTACAAGACCAGCAACTACATCATTATGACCCCCAATGTATTTGCTTGCACTATGTATCACAATATCTGCTCCAAGCTCTAAAGGACGCTGATAATAAGGGGACATGAAGGTATTGTCAACGATAGTAAGCAAATCATGCTGTTTAGCTAACGCAATTGCTTCTGGCAAATCAGTCACGTGCATCATTGGATTCGTAGGTGTTTCAATAAATAAAGCTTTCGTATTGGGACGAAGCGCATCTTTTACTTGTTCGAGATGGGCTGTGTTGACGTACGAAACAGTAATTCCTTGCTCTGAAAAAATTTCATTTAGTACTCGGTACGTTCCTCCGTATAAATCCTCTGATACAATTAAATGATCTCCGTTTTTAAATAGTGCTAAAACTGCCATTACACCCGCCATTCCTGAAGCGAATGCTACTCCTACTTCTCCTTTTTCCAAAGCAGCAATTGCTTCTTCCAATGCTGTACGAGTAGGATTTGCCGTACGTGCATAGTCAAATCCTGTACTTTGCCCTAAAGCAGGATGAGCAAATGTTGATGCTTGGTAAATGGGTGTTGTAATAGAACCTGTTGAAGGGTCACGGCCTACTCCTGAACGAACTAATAATGTTTCAATTTTCATCTATTTCTCTCCTTAACTCAAAATAAAAAACACTCTTCACAGATGGAAGAGTGTTCGTTTATACACGATTTCTCTCATCTGTTAGAACAATACTGATGTTCCACAGGAATTAGCACCGTTCAAATGAATGTTTCATTTGATGGTTGCCGGGCATCGCAGGGCCAGTCCCTCCGCCACTCTGGATAAGAGTTCTATATAATTGTTGGTGATTAACGTTTGTTGTTAATAACTTTAATAAAGATTTTCTGTATTGTCAACATAATTTTCTAAAAAATTTAAATCGTCTCATTTGTTTATTCAATATACTTGTCCTGATAAGCACATAAAAAAAGAGACGAAAGCGAGGTCTCTTTTTCTAAGGCAAGTGTACAGATTTTACGTGAGCTAACTTCCAATACATACTTTCTCCATTTGCCGTAATTAGTTCAACAATATTATTAGAAACTTCTTTAAGTACGCCAATTTTTTCTGATTGATCCCCTAAATCTAATACAACCAGTTGATTTTCATATTTTTTAAGCTGCTCTTCAAAGTTTCTGACAAAAGGTGCAGAGGCAGGTCTTACTGGGAGCTCTTTGTCACTTAAAGAATAAGGGGTTAACTCATTACTGTAAGGGGTAAGCCATTTCAAATGATGCAGAGAAACAAAGACATTTTTATACACTGGAGAATAAAACACAAGATAATCATTCAGCACGCTTGTAATATAGCCATGCAATGATTTTCCTCCCGTTACATAAATTTCAATAAATTTCCCTTTTGCCTGCTGTAAAATATTACGATAAGAAATCCGCTGACTTTCTTCTATTAAGTTCTCTTCTATTTCACGTAAAACCGTATAGTCTTCTTCTGATACTTCCCGCAAACGATGCATGTGTAAAAGAGGAATATACAAATAATCATGTCCATTATACAAAACCATAATATCTAATCCAAGATCAATAAGTCTGCCAACAAATGTCGTTTTACCTGAAATATCTAACTCTACAATTTTATTGATATAATGATTCATACTCATTCTCATTCTCCTCCTTTTTCCTATATGATAGAAAAGGTGCTTTATAAGCACCTTTTATGTTCCATTTCATCATGCTTTCCAACGATAATTTTTCGTTTTAATAACTTTCTCGGCCGGTGCTGAAGAGCGTGAACCCGTACGGCGTCCTCCCGAGCGATCACCTGTGCGGCGTCCTCGAGAACGATCGTCTGTGCGTCCACCCGTGCGGCGTCCTGTACGTCCACCTGTGCGGCTTCCCGTACGTCCGCCTGTGCGTTCTTCTGTAGACTTCGCAGCTTCAGTCTCTCCATTTTCTTCTGTTTCTTCATTATTTTGATTGTTATCGTTTTGCTTAAAAGCCCCTTTTGCTCCTACACAAATGGTTTTAACGTGTCTTGGCTGTAAGCGTAATACTTGATTATTCTGCACAAGTGTAAATGTACCATTTCGGCTTTGTACTAACACGCCCTCTACAGCTTCAGGTCCTCCATTATTGATTGATACCCATTTATGAGAAAGGTGGGCAAAAAGATCGTTAAAACTTTTGGATTTCATATATTCTGGTTCTTGGCTCACTAAGAGTTCATTTGCAGATTGACTAGTTTGATTTCCATTGTTGTTTTGATATTCACTCACACTCTTAACGTGTTCAGTATTAATATAGATGACACCGTCGTCCTCTGTGAGTAATACTATATAAGCAGATTCAAATGAACCTAAGACATCAAGAAGCTGACCTGCTTTTTTCTCAGGTCCACCTTGGTTAACCTGCACATATTTAGTTTTCATCAATGATAAAGTTGTAGCAAAAGTTTTTCCTCGATATAATTCTAATTCTGCGCTAATTCCAGTAAACGTTTGTGCCGAATTTGACATAGTATCTTCAGTGATACTTTTTACATGGGCTAAGTGATAATATACAAGTGTATATTCTTGTTGATTATTATTTTGGTTATTTTGGTTGTTTTGGTTGTTTTGGTTGTTATTTTCACCATTATTGTTATTATTGTTATTGTTGCTTTCCACTGCTAAGATTAAATAATCTGATTGCACGTCAACTAAATAACCTGTTTTAGATTCAGGTCCTCCACGATAAACGGTCACCACTCTTCCTTTTAGGGGTTTGAAGTGAGAAGAATAGCCTTTATCAGGCATTTGTATATTTCGGCTGCGTTTTTGGCTTGATTTTTCGCTTGATTTTTGGCGCGGATTTTGATTTTGCCCTTGTTCTTGGCCATAGTAATAGTTACTCATTGTTTTTCCTCCTTATTAGTTATCCTTATTGGTCATTCATACTGTATATATACGTATCATGTACAGCTATTGATTTCCTGCATTTGCCTATTATTAACAAAATCCACTGTTGCCTATAAATTGCCTATAAATCTATCTCTTTTTAAAGAGTCAAAAGGTTATTTTCAATATACGCTGTTCGTTCTTTTATAAAAGACAGCATAAATTCCGGTTCTTTGTAAAATTGTTCCAAGTTATCTTTTACGTAAGGATCTTTTAATACATAAGGAGCAATATACTCATGCAGTTGATAAATGATTGGTTTCATGTATTCTATTGTAAATTGATTATTTAGAACATTGTTCATTTTTTGAATATATTGCTTTTTAATGCTGTTCACGGCCAGTAAGCGAGCTGTAAGCGTATTAAATCCTTGTGCGCGGACATAGTCTCCTTCCATTACTTTTCCATTTACATCCCTTCCCCATGTTGCATCATAATCCCATGGGATCAGTTCAAAGCGCCCGCTTTCATGATTTAGATAGAGAGCATAGTTATGGACAAAACCGTCGTAATTCTGCATACAAATAATACCGACTAACCAAGATAAGTAGCGGTCGACGTTCAGGTACTTCTCAATATTCTGTTCGAATTCCGTATTTGTCCACGTATTAAGATTAAATATAAACTTTTCTAATTTTTCCTCATCCCCTTCTCTTACTGCTTTATCTTCATATCCAGATAACAAAGTTGTTTTCGGCCTTTTATCCAAATCGCTCATTAAAGAAAAATTCGCATCTCCGTCCACTGCATAAAATATGGATCCATCCGCTAAATTTCTTTTTTTCAAAAATAGTTCGTCTACCGATTCGAGCTGAAGATATATTCCTTCATTTTTCCCATTAATCTTAAGGGTGACAAACTGAGAATGCGGAGATAAAACGTCCAGAGAAGAGAAAAAATCGAGGGACAATTTGTTGCGCATAAGCGATGGATCTTTGTATTCAGCGTTTAGGTGTATTTCTTTGGCTCGCTGAAATATTTTTGGAGAATAAAATTCAATATAATATGACTTTTTTTTCATCTTCCGAATGTGGGAGCCTCTTAGCAGCAAATCAATATCGTAGCGTTTTTTGTTAAACTTCATCGTTGCCTGAATCGCTTCTTCTGACCAAATATCTCTTTGCATTTCCTTTAAATCTTTTACATTCACAAACAGAGCGTATTGAGGGATTTCTTTTTGCTTCATTATTCGACCACCTTTCTTCAATTATTAAAGTATATGAAGGGTAAATTCTCCATGATACCCCACCGCATCAACTATTTGCGCAAACTCCACTTTTGACTCATATCAAGGACAAGCATCAGTGCGTATTCTATTAATGCAAGACCTAGTCCAATTGACAAGGAGGTTTTTGTATTGCATATTACACCTGAAAAAATTAAAGAGGCTGCTGAAGCCCTGGAATGTACAGAACTGAAATCTTTTATGTTTCAAGAGCCAACTGCCGGTCCACTAACAAAGCCGCGTCGCTCTTCTCGTAGCACTGGCCGCTCTCGTCGTTCTACTCGTCGTTCTTCTCGTCGTTCTACTCGTCGTTCTACTCGCCGCTCTCGTCGTTCTTCTCGCCGCTCTCGTCGTTCTTCTCGCCGCTCTCGTCGTTCTACTCGTCGTTCTTCTCGTCGTTCTACTCGTCGTTCTACTCGCCGCTCTCGTCGTTCTTCTCGCCGCTCTCGTCGTTCTTCTCGCCGCTCTCGTCGTTCTTCTCGCCGCTCTCGTCGTTCTTCTCGCCGCTCTCGTCGTTCTTCTCGCCGCTCTCGTCGTTCTTCTCGCCGCTCTCGTCGTTCTTCTCGCCGCTCTCGTCGTTCTACTCGCCGTTCTCGTCGTTCTACTCGCCGTTCTCGTCGTTCTACTCGTCGTTCACGTCGTTCTACTCGTCGTTCACGTCGTTCTACTCGTCGTTCACGTCGTTCTACTCGTCGTTCACGTCGTTCTACTCGTCGTTCACGCCGCTCTTAATTTCTCTAAACACTCATCTTTATTGCAAAAAAAAGCCGAAGAACCATGAGTGTCTTCGGCGTTTTTTTCCACTTATAGTAGGGCACATTTGGAAATATACTAAGATGGGATGTTATTCATTTTACATAGAGAAGGAGAGGTTTTATGAAAAAAAGCAAGCATCAAATTTCAACTTCATCAACAACAGATGTCGAAGAAGTCAAACGTTTAAATGCTCAGTCTGGATTAACTTACAATGAAGTATTTACACTTCTTGGAGAAACCTATTTGAAAAATCAAAAGAAAAAATAATAAGCAGGGACTAGAAAACACCTTCTAGTCCTTATACTTTGAAAATCCCGGAAAACCCTTTAACTAGGGATGTTAATTGGTTCATGGCTCCCATCATCTGCCCCGCAGTATTCATCATCTTGTTCATATCGTAATTGCCATCACTCGATTTAAACTGAGACATTAATGACTGAAATTGAGAAGGCTGAGGCTTTTGTTGCTGAGCTTTAGGGTATGGATTAAAAGGCGCACCTGCATTATTGTACATGGGCTGCTGGTACATTCCGTTCATGTAGGGAATTTGCTGAGGCCCAAAAGGCATTTGTTGCTGAGCGTACGGATGTTGCGGCATATAAGCTTCCGTCCATGGCTGCTGATGATACTGCGGAAATGGATGTACCTGACTTAAATCAAAACGTTCTGGTTGATGTTGCTCATAATACGGATAATGCTTACTTGTATACATGCAAAATCAATACCTCCTTTTTAATATTACATAATATATAGTATGTATGCAGAAATAAGAGGTGACGTTCGTCTACTTGTACTTTTGGAAAACACATTCAAAAATATGTAGGTTTCTGTCGAAAGTTTAAATTTTTCAAAAAAACGAGATTATTTAAATATATGGTACGATAAGAACAAGTGATACTACGATACGTAGTGGCACAAATGGGGATTAGGAGGGAATTTACATGTATGTGAACGAACTTCAAGAAGCTTTTATTGCGGTGAAACAGTATGAGCCGCAGTCAAGTAATGAATTACTCGATTTTGCTCAGCAGCAGTATTTAAAAGGTTTTTTTAACTCCTATGAATTACAAAGCCGCTGTACGTGAACTCGAACAAATTGGAGCTACTAAGCCCGATTTTAGTGCACAAGATGATTAATTTTTTTACTACCACCGAGAAATCGGTGGTTTCTTTGTTTCCTATAAAGTGGACACATACTTCTTTTTTGACTTGTTTATACTATAAAAGCTTTAACGTAGTATTCAATAAAGGAGGTCTATCTCATGAGTCGTGGAAAACATTTTGATCATAAAAAGCAAGGCCAAAGTGCAGCAACTAAAACAAATAACGCCGTTGCTTCTAAACATACTGAAAAAGTTGATTATCATATCGATACAGTCGCTTCACAAGATCACCCAGCTGTTTCTATCCAATCTCAAAAAGACTTTGATTGATATGATAAAAAGAGGCTGGGACATAACAAAATGAAGCCAATCTTGAGACGAACAAATGGGATACATGAGCTGAACCGCTTATGACACCGCAGTTGATCTCCAATCAACTGCTAGAAGGAACAAAACAAATGAAACCTATGCTTCTCATCAAAAAAAACGAACTACGAATCAAAAGTTTTGATCGATAGTTCGTTTTTCATTTCGTGTAAAATACTTTTGTCACAATCTCATACATAGAAAATCCCCACCTTATAAGTCTCAACGGAAGGCCGGGATTAATTATTCAATATCGACTCGAGCACATACTTATTTGAGTGATACATCTTTTTAAATCGCTTTTCTCGCGTCTCGGGATAAAACGACTGTAGTACAACGTTTTGTAAATTTTCTTTTAACGTCTCTATTTGATTAACATGAATATATTTTGGTCGCTCTTTCTTCAGCCATTCCGTTACGAGACTAGCCCATTCATCAAGTTCTTTGAAGAAAATATCTCCATAAGGCTTTACTTCTTCAAAAAATTTCACTTCATAATTTTCTTCCTGTTGAATAGACGCTAATCGTTCTACAGCTACTTCATTATATTGAAACATGATCTCCGTACTTTTTTTCACATCTTCATTCATCGTTATTCGTCACCTCTACGATGACTATTGTAACATAAACAGTCTTTATACTGTATGAAGAACCATTTCTCTTCGGCTTCTATTCCATTCTGTTTCGGAAGGCATGCTTTCATACACAGCTACTTCAATTTCTTGCAGTGATTGGTCAATGCGATGAACTTGTTCCATATATGTTTCTTCACAATGTGTAAATGCTTCATTTATAGATGTAGACATCGTTTTATCCACTAAATCTACTTGCTCTAGTAAGCTATCTAATAAAGTCATCATTTCGCTTGTTTTAACCATACTTTGTTTCATCGCCATCCCTCCAAATTTTCCTTTGCATAACGTATTCTCTCTTTTCTTCATTGTCCCTTCACACATGACAAAACTAGTTTCTATTCGTCAAAGAAAGATGTTTTCGACATTTTCGTTTATGGTGAATCGAAAGTGAACATATTGAAAACACTAGTATAGACATTTCAGCTAAGCAGATACATTCCGCTGCTGAACGTTTATTACAACATGATAGGAGGTGCCTAGATATGGCCAACAAACAGCAAAAATCACAGCCTAAAAATAAGCCTGAAACAAAAACCTACGGTGATCCTAAAAAGTTAAACGGTCCTAACCAGCCTTCTACTTAAGAACAAAACGGTCACTTGTGACCGTTTTTATTTACATTAAATACTTGCGCTACTTTCATTAATATATACAGCTGCTTTTGCTTTTGAAGATACCACTTTGTAAAATGAACTTTCTTTGGAAAAGACGGCTTTTTCATAAGCTTTTGCTCCTCTTTTTTCGTTAAAAACCACTTTTCTCTCTTCCTTTCATGATGTCTAATAGCCGGATACACCTTTCGAAGAGCAGGTGTACAGCAACTGATTTCATTCACAAAATACTGCTCATAATCGTATCTCGAACCCGTATGCTTTGTTTTCAAAGAAAATTCATAAAACAAGGGATAATACTTTTCATGAAATAATAAAGCCGCTAATTTCTTTCCCAAATCAATCCGATTATTTACTTTTGTAAAATCATGAACAGAACAACCGTATAGCTCCCCTTTTGTAGTAGGAAAAAGGACGGAACTAAAGTGGAATATATCTTGAAAAAAAAACAGCGTAGTTTTAAACACTCTATCTTGATAAAAAGGCTGTTCAATAACGGGCTGTTGAATAACATGCTGCTCATTCACAATTAACGCATGAATAAGCTGCAGTTCACAAGGTCTCTGCATAAATTGTCTCCACTGCTCTTCGATAAAAGATGAAACATTTAAATAGGGAAGTAAATGAACGTAAGAGACATGTTTTTTACGCGAAACAGCATACAATAGTAATTGCGGGAAGACATCTTTAAAAATAAGCCAATTTGCTCTTTCATACGTCAAAAATAATAAATCGCGCGTTTGCTTTGATAACGCTTTTTTCATGTTTTTCCCTTGCAAATCACACATATTCCATCCTGCGTTTCGTGACACCATACTTGCGAGAAATGCCCACTTTACTTCAGGATATCTATGATAAAAAGTTGCATAAGCCTGGGTTCTTGATATATTATCAATATTCAGCTTGTCTGTGGTTTTTTTAATCGCCGTCAACAGCGCTTGTTCCGAACTATTGAGTGACATCTCTTCATCTTCTTTCATCTATTTTTATTTGTAGGATTTGGTATAATAGAATTTGTTTGTTTAATAGATTTACACTAAAGGAGTGATGGTTATGATTCGCTATCCTAACGGAAAGGCCTATAAGCCATTGAATACCAGCAGTCCTTCCCCTAAAAAGCTAGAAGCTAGCTATAGCAATCGTGGTATGACGCTGGAGGACGATTTAAACGAAACAAACGAATACTATGTTTCAAAAGGAATAGCCATTGTTCACAAAAAACCAACCCCTGTTCAAATTGTAAAAGTAGACTATCCGAAGAGAAGTGCCGCTGTTATTAAGGAAGCTTATTTTAAACAGGCTTCTACTACAGACTATAATGGAGTCTATAAAGGAAAACACCTTGACTTTGAAGCAAAAGAAACGAGAAATAAAACCTCATTTCCGCTGCGTAATTTTCATGAACATCAAATTGAACATATGAAGCAAATTGTGAAACAAAACGGGATTTGTTTCGTTATATTAATGTTCTCTACTTTACAAGAAATATACTTGTTCGAAGCACAGTTCCTTTTTCCTTATTGGGATGCCATGAAAAAAGATGGACGAAAATCAATCCCTAAGGCAGATATTGAAAAAAAAGGACATTTCATCGAACTTGGTTACCATCCGAGAATCGATTACATAAAAACTATAGATAAATTATACTTTTAAGAGTATGATATATATGTTTACGGAAATCATTCTCTTACAATGCGTTGAAAGGTAGGAGTTTTTATGTCAGATAATTATCGCTCTCGTGAAGAACGACGAAGAGCTATGAATGACAACAAACCAGAAGGTAAATCTCAAGGAAAACCGAAAAAGAAGAAAAAAGGAGGCCTATTTCGTAAAATTGTTGCCGCAGTTTTACTAATAGGAATCATCGGGCTCATTGCCGGAGTGGGAACTTTTTTTGCTATGATAAGCGATGCTCCAAAAGTTGATGACTCGGTATTAAAAAACTCTTTTTCATCTAAAGTATATGCAAACGATGGAAAGACAGTTGTAAAAGAAATTGGAGCTCAAAAACGTACATATGTGCAATACGATGAAATCCCTCAAGTCGTCAAAAACGCATTTATCGCTACGGAAGACGTTCGTTTTTATAAACATCACGGCGTCGACTTTTACCGAATTGGCGGAGCATTAATGGCGAACTTTAAAAACGGCTTCGGTGCTGAGGGCGGTAGCACGATTACTCAGCAAGTGGTAAAGAATTCGTTCTTATCACCAAAGAAGACGGTTAAACGTAAAGTACAAGAAATGTGGTTAGCTTACCAGCTTGAGCGTAAATATTCCAAGCAACAAATTCTTGAAATGTATTTAAACAAAATATATTTCGCATCAGGTGAAGTATACGGTATTGAACGAGCAGCTGAGAAATTTTACGGAGTTAAAAGCGTAAAAGATTTAACTCTTGATGAAGCTGCTATGTTGGCAGGCTTACCAAAAGCGCCAACTACTTATAACCCAGTTACAAACCCAGAGAATGCTACTAAACGCCGTAACACAGTATTAAACTTAATGGCTAAAAACGGCTTCATTACACAAGCCGAGGCCGACAAAGCAAAACAAGTAGATGTACAGGCTCACTTAGCTAAACAAACTGAATCAACATCTAAGTACGATGTATTTATTGATCAAGTAATCGAAGAAGTAAAAAAGAAAACAGACGCGGATCCATTTTCTGCGGGCTTAGAAATTTATACAACGCTTGACACTAATGCTCAGGACTATGTGGATGATGTGATGAATAACAAAGTAGTCAACTTCCCGAACGATAAATTCCAAGCAGGTCTTGTCGTTGTAGATAATGAAACAGGCGGTATTCAAGCAATTGGAGGCGGACGTAATCGTGTATCAGGCGGCTTAAACTTTGCAACAAATATGAGACGCCAGCCCGGCTCAACCATTAAGCCGATCTTAGATTACGGTCCAGCGATTGAGAACTTAAAGTGGTCCACTGGACAACCGCTAAAAGATGAAGAATATCATTATTCAAACGGCACGCCAATCCGAAACTTCGGACGAAACTATAAAGGCTGGGTTTCAGCGCGTGAAGCATTAGGACGTTCACTGAATATCCCTGCTTTAAAAGCGTTTCAAGCAACCGGTGCGGACAAAGCAAAAGAGTTCGCTACGGGCCTTGGGCTAAAATTAGACGAAGAAGACGGCGAAGCTTATTCTGAATCTTATTCTATCGGAGGATTCCGTACAGGTGTTACACCGCTGCAAATGGCTGGAGCCTATAGCGCTTTTGCAAATGAAGGTATGTACAATGCACCTCATACAGTGACAAAGGTAAAATTCCCAGATGGAACAGAAATTGATTTAACACCAAAATCAAAACGCGCAATGCAAGATTACACGGCATTTATGATGACGGACATGATGAAATCTGTTGTAAACGAATCATATGGTACAGCTCGTGCTGTTCGTACACCAGGATTAGAAATTGCGGGTAAAACGGGAACTTCGAACTTTAGTGCTGCAGAAAAACAACGATACAACATTCCAGACGCTGGTGAAAAAGACGTTTGGTTTAATGGGTTTACGCCAAACTATACGATTTCTGTATGGACAGGCTATGAAACTGCTAAAGATGGCTATATTTTAAGTCCTAATGAAACAGGCATGGCAAAAAATATCTTTAAGCATGTTATTACTCATATTTCTGAAGGCAAACCTAAAGGAAGTTTCAAGCAGCCGGACAGCGTAGTTGAACGTTCCGTGGAAAAACCAACGGGCAAAGACTTAAAACGCCCAAGCGGCTCTACTCCTTCGAGCTTAATTACTAAAGAATACTTTGTACGCGGTACTGCACCGACAAAAGTATCTCAAACGTTTGTGAAGAAAGAAAAAGAAGAAAAGAAAGAAGAGAAAAAAGAGGACAAAAAAGAGAAAAAAGACAATAAAGACAATAAAGATGTGAAGCCAAAAATTACTGCTTCGTATAGCGGAGGAGCAATTTCAGTTAACTGGTCAGCTTCAAACGCAGCCAGTGATACGACCTTTACAGTCACAATGTCATCTCCTAACGGTTCTGAACAACTCGCATCTGGCGCAGGAGCCGGTGGAAAAACAATTTCCAACCCAGCACCAGGCGCAACGTATAGTTTCACCGTAACAACAAATACGGGCGAAAGCGCTAGTTCTTCTGTAAAAGTCCCTGATTCATCAGATCAAGCTACCGAAGATGATTCTACTAAGCCTGAAGATGACGGAACAACGGACGATAATCAAAATGAAGACAATAGCAACCCTGATCAAAACAACGGCTCTGATCAAGGTGACGATTCATCTACTCAGCCGGATGATAACCAAAACAACAATAATGGCAGCAATAACGGCGGTAACAATAGCGGCAATACCGATAATAACAATAATGATAGCGGCAATGCTAACGATGGTAACAGCGGCAACAACAGTAATAACGGAGGCACAACAACTCCTCCAGCAGACAACGGTGGAAGTGACTCAGGAAGTCAGACACCACCAACAACCCCTGCTACACCATCGACGCCGTCAACATCTGCTACACCGCAGCAAGAGCCAACAACTGAAAATTAACGTAGCAGTAAAAAGCCCCTACACGTGTAGGGGCTTTATTTCTTGTGAAGAATAAGCATTTTTGCATACTGCTTACGCAGCTCATTAAATAACTCTGTCAGCTGAATATACGCTTGATAAGAAGAAACTCGCTGCAGCAAAAACACAAGTCTCTCAGCACAGTTAATAGGCTTATAGGTTAGGTCCGCTATATCTTCTTGCAGCCGATTTAAACGCCGAACGGGCTGTCCGTTAATCCAAAACAGTAAACTAATATACATAGCAGCAGCTTGTTTCATACAAGGGGCTGCTTCTTTTGCTTTTCGCAGAGAAAAAAGCGTATGCAGTTCTTCCCTTTGAGTTTCCCACTTTTCAAAAAATGGCCGTATATTCTTTTGAACATCCCTCCAGGGTGTTTTCGTTTCTTTATGTACATCGTATAAAATATCATAAGCAAAATAATTTTTTCCACCCACTTCAAGAATCCGATCTTCTTTTGAATAGAATGGTTCGCATATGAAATGTGACGGCACTTCAATCGGTAACATCTATCTTCTTCTCTTTTCCTTTCATTCGTTTCTTTCCTTCTCGGCAAAGATCAAGAACCGGGCAGACATGACATTGAGGAGACTGTGCCTTACAGTGATAGCGTCCAAAAAAGATAAGTCGATGATGCGTAACTGACCATTCATCTTTCGGAACTTTTCTCATTAGCGTTTTTTCTACTTCCAAAACAGAATCTTTCCACCTGCAAATCCCAAGGCGTTTACTTACACGTTCTACATGCGTATCTACTGCTATTGACGGTACTCCAAAAGCTACGGATACAACAACATTAGCCGTCTTACGCCCTACTCCTGGAAGATTGGTCAGCTCATCACGATCTGTTGGAACTTCTCCTCCATACTCATCAATGAGCATACGGCAGAGCTTTTGAATATTTTTAGCTTTGTTTCTATATAAGCCGATTGATCTAATATCTTGCTGCAGCTCTTCTAACGAAACGGCTAAATAGTCTTCGGGCGTTTGATATTTTTTGAATAAATCCGCTGTTACGCGGTTGACTAGAGCATCTGTGCACTGAGCAGATAGCGCCACAGCAATGACTAAATCAAAGGGATTCCGATGATTTAACTCACAGTGGGCGTCAGGAAACATTTCCGCCATAGCATCTAGGCACTGTCTGATTTGTTTTAACGTTAACATACTAGTTCTCCTTCTCCTTACAGGTAGTTCCCTCCTATTTTACAATAGGGTTCCTGTCAAATGCTACTTTTGTCCATATTCTTTTAAAAAAGCTGCTTCAAGATTCAATTACTTGGATCTTGAAACAGCTTTTTATCCTGTCATTGCTCTAGCCAGTTAAAAAAAGGAATGGCTGATGTAGACTGAGAAGGGTTAACAGAAGATAGTTTTTTGGGCTGTTGATTTTGACGAAATTTTTGGCTATGCTTGCGGGCTTGATCAATGGTCTGAATACCATTTTTCTTCCATTCAAATAAAATCCGATCAATATACCGGAAGTTTAATTTTCCAGACATCACCGACTCTCTTAGTGCCGCTTTAATAATAATAGGATCATGATGATCTTGATCAATCCACATCGCTAGCGTTTCGCATTCAAACGGAGACAATGCTCTGCCGAACTCTTTTTCAAACATTGTATATAAATTAAGCTCTTCTTGTTCTTCTTCACTTTTTTCTACTTCTCTTGTTTCTTGCATCATATGATGAATAAGCTTTTCCCAAAGCGGTTTTAATGAATAACGTTCACAAATAAGGGCGTTTTGCTGTTGATCTTGCTCAATAGATAAAAAGCCGCGCTGAATTAATGCTCGCAGCGTATCCATACAGACAGCACTTGAAATACTCATTTTTGCCGCCAATTCGTTAGGTGTCGGGAAACCTTCACCGCCTTCAATGGAAACATAAATATGCATTAACGTCATGAATTCCGTTTCGTTCATTCCCAAATCGCTATAGTGATTAAACAGCAGCTTCGGAATTGAAACTGTGCCTTGTTCAAACCATTCAATTAACGTTTCTTTTTTCATATCCGAACACCTCAGTAGTTAGTATATCATGAAGTTTATAGTCAAAGTAATAATTATTCGAAGCTAAAAAAGCTTCTATGTAAAACTTTCCGCTGAAACCGTACCATTGCTCTGCACATATAAAATATATATGAACGATGACTTCCTTCCAAGAATATTACACTAACTTATTTTTTCGAGAATTGCAACTCCCTTTTAAGTTAGGCTCTTTTCTATGTTTGCCTTTGTTTTCTTATGATATAAGTAAAAGCCTCGTTTTTCTTTTCTTTTTATGATTCATAAAAAAAGCTAAAAAAGTATCCTGACTACAAGAGTCAGAATACTTTTTTCACTTCCTTACGGGTATAGACGGTTTAATAAGCGTGGGAATGGAATCGTTTCACGAACGTGTTCTACGCCGCTAATCCATGCTACCGTACGCTCAAGGCCTAAACCAAATCCTGAATGTGGAACTGAGCCATACTTACGAAGCTCTAAATACCACTTATACGTTTCAGTATCTAATTTGTGCTCTTCTACACGCTGAGCTAAAAGCTCTTGATCATGAATACGTTCAGAGCCTCCAATGATTTCTCCGTAGCCTTCTGGTGCGATTAAGTCTGCGCATAATACTACGTCTTCATTTGTTGGATCTGGCTGCATATAAAATGGTTTTAATGACGTTGGATAGTGTGTAATGAATACCGGCTTGTCATAGCTTTCTGCGATAGCCGTTTCATGCGGTGCTCCAAAGTCATCTCCCCACTGAATGTCTGTAAATCCTTTTTCATGTAAGAATTTAAGAGCGTCATCGTACGAAATACGAGGGAATGGCGCTTTAATTTGTTCTAACTTAGATGTATCACGGCCTAGTACATTTAACTCTAACTTACAGTTTGTTAAAACAGACTGTACGACATGAGACACATACTCTTCCTGTACTTTCAAGTTATCTTCGAATTGGTAGAAAGCCATCTCTGGTTCAATCATCCAAAACTCAATTAAATGACGGCGTGTTTTAGATTTTTCAGCACGGAACGTTGGACCGAATGAAAATACTTTTCCAAGCGCCATTGCCGCTGCTTCCATATAAAGCTGTCCACTTTGAGAAAGATATGCATCTTCGTCAAAATATTTCGTGTGGAATAATTCTGTTGTTCCTTCAGGAGCACTTCCTGTTAGGATTGGCGGATCTACTTTTGTAAACCCGTTTTCGTTAAAGAATTCATACGTTGCACGAATAATTTCGTTACGAACCTTCATAACAGCATGTTGACGTTTAGAACGCAGCCATAAATGACGGTTATCCATTAAGAACTCTGTTCCATGTTCTTTTGGCGTAATTGGATAATCAACAGCTTCATGAATAACTTCAAGGCTTGTAACTGTTAATTCATAGCCAAACGGTGAGCGCTCATCTTCACGTACTATACCTGTTACATATAGTGATGATTCTTGCGTCATAGATTTAGCTAATTTAAAAGTTTCTTCTTCTACTTCAGCTTTTACAACTACCCCTTGCATAAATCCTGATCCATCGCGCAGCTGTAAAAAGGCAATTTTACCACTTGAACGTTTATTCGCTAACCAAGCACCAATTGTTACTTCTTTTCCTACATGCTTGCTTGCTTCTGAAATCGTAATTTTCACGATTAATATCCCTCCAAAAAACTTACATTTCGTAATTATGTATGCCATCCTATTATACATTTCGACAAACATAATAACAAGTAACAAACAAAAAGAGCCTTCTAACACGTGTGATTTGTGCTAAAAGACTCTTTTGTTTCTACCTATTGTTATTTTTTTATTTCATGTGACGAGTCATGAATGATTGAATTCGTTCCAATGCCTTTTCTAGCAAATCTAGTGATGTAGCATAAGAAAGACGTACGTTTTCTGGTGAACCGAATCCTGATCCAGGCACTAGCGCTACCTTCTCTTCTTCTAAAATAGCTTCTACCCATGCATCAACTGTATCAAAACCAGTTAACTTTGCAGCTTCAATTGCATTAGGGAATAAGTAGAAAGCACCCTGTGGTTTTAAGCATGAGAACCCTGGAATGTTAATCAACTTTTCATGAATTACGTTTAGACGCTCTTCAAAAGCTTGTCGCATCATTTCCACCGGCTCCTGAGTGCCGTTATAAGCAGCAATTGTTGCATATTGAGCAATAGATGTTGGATTTGACGTGCTGTGACTCGCTAGGTTTGTCATCGCTTTAATAACTGTAGCATCACCAGCTGCATATCCAATACGCCAGCCCGTCATGGAATGTGACTTAGAAACACCGTTAATGATAATTGTTTTTTCTTTTAACGCTGGTGAAAGCTGTGCAATCGATACATGTTCATTTTGACCATATACAAGCTTTTCATAAATTTCATCTGATACGATAAAAATATCGTGCTTCAAGCAAACTTCTCCTAAAGCTTGAAGCTCTTCTCTTGTGTAAATCATACCTGTTGGGTTGCTTGGTGAATTGATAATAACAGCTTTGGTTTTAGCAGTAATAGCCGCTTCTAATTGTTCAGGTGTGATTTTAAATTCGTTATTTTCAGAACCTTCAACGAATACTGGTGTACCTTCTGCTAACTTTACTTGCTCAGGATAACTCACCCAGTAAGGAGTTGGGATAATCACTTCGTCACCTTCGTCTAACAGAACTTGAAATAACGTATACAGTGCGTGCTTAGCACCTGTACAAACAATAATTTCAGAAGGTGAATACGTCAGGCCTTGGTCGCGTTTGAATTTTTCAATTACCGCTTCTTTTAATGGTGCAAGGCCGCCTGCTGGCGTATATTTTGTCTGACCATCATTCATTGCTGTAACAGCCGCTTCTAAAATGTGCTGCGGCGTATTAAAATCAGGTTCCCCTGCTCCAAGTCCAATCACATCATGACCAGCCGCTTTCAATTCTTTCGCTTTTGCTGTAATCGCTAATGTTGATGATGGCGTTAATGCTGATACACGTTTTGCTAACTTCACTAAAATCTCCCCCTATGAACTAAAGCTATAATCAGCCCGCGGGCTGATTATAGATAAAAAATTGGCTTCATTTTCATAAAGCGCTGAAATCTTATATTATGACACATATGGTATTTCATATGGTATAAACGATTTATGATTGAGATAAGCTGTATCGTTTTATAAATTCACCGCTAGAGAAATCAAGATAATAGTATGTTAAATGTTTCTTATCTTTATCCACATATGTTACTTCCCACAGCGGCTTTTTATTTTCAATGCCTAGGCGCACCGACTTAATTTCCTGCGGGTTTTTATCATTTTTCACAATGGAAATGGCTTTCTCTTTTGTGATCCCGCTGCTTGCTTTCTTTAAAACAGCTGTTTGTTTTTTGCTTTTAGGCATCCAAGCAATTACCTTTTGATTGCTTCGGTTTGTACCTTCTACTACATAAAATGCATGATTGCCGAAATATGGCTGGGTGCTTGTGACAGATTTCAAATTAAATTCTTTTTTTGCTTGGGATGCTGCTTTTTCCTCAGCAGACTGAACATCCTTAACGGACGAGTGATAAATGCTAAAAGAAATGCCTCCGATAATTAAAAGCACAGCAGCTACCGCTACAATAATTAACTTTTTCATAAAATCCCTACTTATGTACGATAAATTGTAAATACAGCTTTGCTTTGATCTTCTTCATCTAACGCTAATCCGAACATCAAATCTTGCTTTTTCAACGTGCGATTCAAACTATCAACAATTTTATATAAATCCGAGGAATTTTCCACGCGGACAGTTGATAATACTTCAATCCTACTTTCCATTGTAAACCTCCTAGCTCGTCTATCACGACGCAAAAATGACGATATCCGTATTATAACAGGTATCAAAAACCATCGTCATCTTTTTCACTCATCAATCCCGTCTGTACGTTTTGCGTAAAAACCGAATAAATAAGTAAACATATATAATATTATAAGGAATTTACCTCTTTTTGCAAAAGGAAATTTGTTTATTTTGCAGAAAATTTCATCACATCATAGGATTTTAGCGACATTTTAATAGAGTAAGCGCTCCCCTCTCTTACATCATATAACTCAATCCATTCAGCTGTTAAATTTGAAAGCAGTCGAGGGGAATAGGAACGGCCTGGTTTCGTAAACGCAACCGCAAGCTGTGTATCTAATTGCTTCAAAAATGCATTCGAAAAAAACGTTCCCTCTCCAAAATCAGGAATTTTCAATACATCTACATGGGTAAGAGGAATGCGTAAAAACTTTTCTTCTACTTCATCTGAGCTGCTCATTGCATATAGAATCCGATGTTCTCCGATCGTAAATAATAGATCCATAGCCGCTATTTTTTGCTTCGATGCATGCAAGACATCAACGTGTATATTATTTGTTAACTGAAATAAATCATTTTCTTTCCACTTCTCTGTTTGAAATTCCGCCTGGTACTGAGCGGGGACAATAATACGCTCTATATGATAATCATTCACAGCTCGCTGAACATTTGAATCATAGTACTTTTGCTGTTTCGTAATCACTAATTGGTTGATTTTTTTCACTTTATATCGCTTCAACCACTTCTTTAGCTCGGGATAGGAAGATGCATTCCCAGTATTTATCAAAATAGTCTCACCGCTTCCGTCTTGAATCAGACTCGCTTCTCCAGCTGAAAGAGGTAAAAAGGTGATCACTACTTCATCAACTTGTAAACCAAAATCTACGTTTTTAATGACGGCTGCTGAAACCGAACAGTTCATAAAACTAAAAAACAGTACGGCACTTATTAATATTTTAATCATACACTGTCCTCATTTGCTTATCATAGTATATTACTATCGTCTCTCAAGTGAAGAAACAGTATGCATAAAAAAAGACTTAAGCGTATGCTCAAGTCTTTTCATTCCACCATTCTTTGTAGTCCAGTAAGACATCCGAAAACGTTTTTTGAACAACCTGGACTTTTGGAAGTGAGTGAAGGAAATGATACCCATATGCTGTTCGCGTAATACGATTATCAAAAATAAATATAGCTCCTCGGTCACTTTTCGAACGAATCAACCGTCCAAATCCTTGTTTAAAACGGATAACGGCCTGAGGAAGTGAATAATTCATAAAAGGGCTTTTTCCTTCTTTTTTCATCTGCTCAAATTTAGCTGTCAGCAGAGGTTGATTTGGAGATGAAAAAGGAAGTCTGACAATTACGAGACATGATAATAAATCTCCTGGCAGATCAATTCCTTCCCACAGGCTATTTGTACCTAATAGAATGGAATGCTCAAACTGGCTGAAGTCCTTTAGCAGTCTATTACGATTTCTAGTTGTGACTCCTTGACCGAGCAGTACAAACTCTTCAAGATCGTTTAACTCTTTTAAATAACCATACGTAGCTTTCAACATGTCATATGAAGTAAAAAGCACCAGCATACGACCATTTGTTACTTTAGCTACGTCAAGAATACTTTCTGCCATCATAGCGCTATACTCATATAATGATACTTCGTTAACAGCAGGCATATCTTGAGGAATATAGACTCTAGCTTGCTTCTCATAATCAAACTCAGAAGGGAGAATGAGTTGAGCAGGCTGAAAGTCATATAACCCTAGCTCTTGAATTAAATAATCAAATGTTCCATTCACCGTCAATGTAGCCGATGTTAAAATAACGCTTTGTTTCTTGGCGAAAAATTCATCAGCCAGCGTATCGGCAATGGAAGTAGGCTGACTATAGATATACGTAGCATTCGCTGCTCCTTTTGGTTCAATCTCAAACCACGTTACGTGATGACTCTGCTGTTTGAACAAAAGCTTTTCTATTTGCTGAGATATGTGTTCAAATCCTTTAACAGCCGTTTGAAATTCATGAAGAGACGACTGTTCATTTTTTGTGACTTTGTCATATAGTTCGTCAAAAGAATGTCTTGCCCCATCATTCCATGTAAAAAGATCGTGAATTAAAAAACGAATGCGCGACGCTGCTTCTTGAATAGCCGTCCAGTAATGCCCATGCTCTTTTTCCACTTTATATCGATAGCTGCTTCTTCCAATCTCACCCTGCTGATTGCCGATTCTTTTTTGGACAAAAGAATGAATCAAACGAAATAAGTCATCGCACTCAGAATGAAGCTGCACAAACAGCCTTTGAAGAAATTCAGTGTTAAGCTCGATGCTATATTTTACAAACGTATGATGAATTTTTTTTAACAGCCCTTTGTCTTGAATGGTTCCGATTCGGTTTAATAGCGCATGAACCGCAAAATAATCTAAGCGCTCTCCCAGCTCTTCTCCGGCAATGTCTTCTAAGTGATGAGCCTCGTCAATAATAATCTGTTCATACTCAGGCAGCAGCTCATGATTACTCATCACATCCATCAACAGCAAGCGATGATTTGTCACTACTATATGGGCATTTTGCGCCCTGTTCTGCGCTCGTTCATAAAAAGAATAAAGTTTCCAAGGATGCTTAAAATCACTTGGAGACGGATTGCTTTCATTTAGCTGTTCCCAAAAAAGTTTGCCGCCAGAAGGCAGGTTTATTTCATCGCTGTCGCCCGTTTCCGTTTCCGTCAGCCAAATAAGCAGCTTCGCTTTTGTGAGGATTGCATCGTAATTATTATTGCGCTCTTTTAAGAGCTGAATAAACTTTCTTATACTAATGTAGTGTTCTCTTCCTTTTAAAACAGCTGCTGTAACAGGAAACGGAACAATCTTTTCTAGAATAGGTACATCTTTTTCGATGATTTGCTGCTGAAGCGTTACCGTGTTAGTTGAGATAATGACTGGTTGATGATGAACAGAAGCATAAAACACAGCAGGAACTAAATAAGCGTAGGTTTTACCAATACCGGTCCCGGCTTCAATTAAAGCATGCTCATTACCTGCAAAGCACTCTTGTACAAAGTTCATCATCTCCCACTGCCCTTTTCGTTCTTCAAACAATGGCAGAGCCTGATGGAACAGCTTTTGCTTTTCAGCTTCAAATATTTCGTAAGTATGAGAGTGCTGCTTTTCATTAGCTGAATGCGGCTGATATTTATTTAGCGCAATGCCATGTATAAATTCATAAGAATCATCCTCGGCATAACTTTTATCATCTATAACTTGTTGAATCAGTTCTCCAATTTCACTTTTAAAGTGCAAGCTTAGCGCATACAGCTGCTTTAAAGTTGTTAGAGGTAGCTTCTTTAATTTTTCAATTAGTAATAGTAAAATACGTGCCGTTACTTCTGCATCACTATCTGCTTGATGAGGGTTTTCATGTTCAATATGTAAATACTCAGCTAATTGGCTAAGTTTGTACCCATCAACTGTAGGCAGCAGAATCCGGGCCAGTTCGACGGTATCTACCGTTGAATTATAAAGCGTCTCCCTTCCGCACTGATAGAGTTCTTCTTGTAAAAAAGTTAAATCAAATGCCACATTATGTGCAACAAAATAAGCATCATCTAGCAATTCTATAATTTTAGGTGAAATTTCTTCAAATAAAGGCGCATCTTTCACCATATCATTTTGAATGTTAGTTAGTTGTGTAATAAAAGGCGGAATATCCATACCCGGATTTAAAAAACTAGAAAAACGTTCAACAATTTTGCCGTCTTCTACTATGACAGCAGCAAATTGAATCATTTTATCTCCTTGTTTTGGAGAATGTCCCGTCGTTTCAAGATCTACCACAACAAAGCGTTTATTCACGGTCAACACCTCGCAAGTCTGTCTTTTTATAGTATAAAGTGAAAGCCTGCTCTATATGCTTTAAAAGCGCAACTCCTTCTCGTGAAAAACAGAGAGGCTTTCATACATAGAAGTTTTACTTTAGTGTGTATAGAGGTTTATACCGTTCACTTACTAGCGTATGTATTCAAATAAAAATCCCCCTCATAAAGGGGGACTGTTCTTATAGAATTGTACCAGCTGGTTCTTGTTTAAGCAATTGTTGGATTTTATTCTGCTCATTCATAATCGCTACGGTTGGATGATGGTGAGCTACTTCTTCATTTGCTACGAGCGCATAAGAGATAATGATGATAATATCTCCAGGCTGCACGAGTCTTGCAGCAGCTCCATTTAAACAAACTACACCGCTCCCGCGTTCGCCGGGAATCACGTACGTTTCCAAGCGAGCTCCGTTATTATTGTTTACAATTTGGACTTTTTCATTTGCTGCGATTCCCACTGCGTCAATGATATCTTCATCAATGGTGATGCTCCCAACATAATTTAAGTTGGCTTCAGTTACATGAGCTCTGTGTATTTTGGCATTCATCATCGTGCGAAACATTTAGTTATCCCCCTGTACGTCTACAATTACATTATCAATTAAACGGGCTTTAGAGAATTGAACAGCTAAAGCAATAATGATTTTGCCAGCGGCTTGCTTAATCGTTTTTAGCTCTGGATACGTATAAACATCGATATAATCCACTTTACCGCTCGTATGTTGCTCAATTTCTTTTCGAATGGTCCCTTTAAGGATTTCTACATGCTTCTCTCCGCTTTCAAGAAGCTGCAGAGCGGTTTGTAAACTCTTAAATAAAACAGGTGCCTCTTCTCTTTCTTTATCTGTTAAATATACGTTACGAGAACTTTTAGCTAATCCGTCTGCTTCTCTCACCGTGTCTACTGCTCTAAGCTCCACGGGGAAATTAAAGTCTTCAATTAAGCCATCTACTACAGCAACTTGCTGCGCATCTTTTTTACCAAAGTATGCACGATCTGGAGTTACAATGTGAAAAAGCTTTGTTAGTACCGTAGCTACTCCATCGAAATGACCGGGGCGCTTCTGTCCACACAATACGTCTACACGATCTGTCACGGTTATAGCAACTGAACGGCTTGACTTATACATTTCCTCTACTGAAGGATAAAATAGATAGTCGACGTTAGCTTCTTTTGCCACGCGCTCATCACGTTCAAAATCTCTTGGATACGTATCAAAATCTTCATTTGGTCCAAATTGAGTCGGGTTCACAAAAATACTTAGCACCACTACTTCATTTTCTGTGCGAGCTGCTCCAAGCAAAGTAGCGTGGCCTTCATGCAAATAGCCCATCGTCGGGACAAATCCAATTGAATGTCCAAGCTGCTTTTCTTTTTTCATCTCCTGCTGCATGTCTTTAATTGTTGTAATGACTTTCATCTTATTTCCCTCCGTACAGTGCCGTTAACTGCTCTTCTTTCATTGAAAAAGTATGTGCTTCTTTCGGAAACTCTCTTTTTTTCACTTCACTTACATACTGTGAAAGCCCTTGTGAAATAGGCTCATTTATTTTCGCAAATGACTGAACAAATTTGGGCACACGCTCTACGCCGTACGTTAATATATCGTGGTATACAAGTACTTGACCATCCGTGTCAGCTCCTGCTCCGATTCCGATTGTAGGAATGCTTAAGCGTTCAGCTACTTGTTTTGCTACTTGTTTAGGAACACACTCTAATACAACAGCAATAGCTCCCGCCTGCTCACACTTGATCGCGTCTTGGATTAGCTGTTTTGCTTCTTTCGCTTCTTTCCCTTGCACTTTATAACCGCCCAGAACACCGACAGACTGAGGTGTTAACCCGAGATGTGCAACAACCGGAATACCAGCTTGCGTCAATTCTGAAATTGTATAGAGAACATCATTTGCTCCTTCTACTTTTAAAGCATGAGCTCCGCTTTCCTGCATAATGCGAGCAGCATTTCTCATCGTGTCTTCTTTCGACACGTGATAGGACATAAATGGCATGTCGGTGACGATAAATGTATCAGCAGCTCCTCTTTTAACCGCTTTTGTATGATGAATCATGTCATCTACCGTTACAGGAATCGTAGAGTCATATCCTAAAACGACCATTCCTAGAGAATCACCTACTAAAATCATGTCTACGCCTGCTTCCTCAGCGTACTTAGCTGACGGATAATCGTACGCGGTCAGCATCACAATTGGTTCATTGTTTTGTTTCATACGTAAAAAATCTAATTTTGTTTTCACTAACTTTCTCCTCCTTCTCAGAGGAGATGAGCGCACGTCTGCACACAAAAAGCCCTTCTACCTATAAAAGGAAGAAGGACTTTGACAGACTTCATCTATAAAAAGCACACTTTACCTAATGTGCTTACCTATGCGTCATCCCTCTGTCCTAGTCCTTAATGGATCAAGGCAGATTTATTGTCGTATTAAAAATAAACAAACGAGTATCAAGTGAAGTTCTTGCGATACTACCTTGATACTCGTATTATAATAAAAATTTCTTTATTTTTCTACTATTTTTTAGCAGAGAGCTCAATATCTGCAGAATGAATTCGGTGTATAACTCCTTCATCATCTTCAATCAATAAAACGCCTTCATCTGTTATGCCTTTTGCAAAGCCTTCAATGTTGGCTGTCATCGTGCGCGCTATAATTCGCTTGCCAATACTAATTGCATACGTTTCCCAAAGAACTTTAATTAAACCAAAGCCATTTTTTAGGTATTCTTCGTAAAGGGTTTCTAACTTTAAGAAAAACGCTTGCATCAAAGCTGCACGATTAATTTCTTCACCTTTTTCAATACGTAAAGATGTGGCAATGTGTTTGATTTGTTCATTAAAATCCGTTTCCTGCTGATTCACATTGATGCCGATTCCAATGATGACCGAATGAATCCGGTCAAAATCAGCCTGCATTTCTGTTAAAATCCCAACTAGCTTCTTCCCATTTAATAAAACATCATTAGGCCATTTAATGTCTGGAGAAAGGTTCGTCACTTCTTGAATGGCCTGTACAACAGCCACTGCTGATAGTAGAGTCAGCTGAGGAGCCTGCTGCGGTGGGATAGAAGGACGCAGTATAATACTCATCCAGGCACCAGTATATTTTGGGGAATACCACGCTCTATCAAGTCTTCCTCTCCCTGCCGTTTGCTCTTCAGCAACTACGACCGTTCCTTCTTTGGCTCCTTCTTGAGCAATTCGATGAGCAATCTTTTGAGTAGAATGCACGCTTTCCTCATAATGAATATACTGACCGATTTTTGTTGTTTGGAGCCCTAATAAAAGCTCGTTGCTGCTTACTTTGTTCGGCTTCCCAACAATACGATAGCCCTTTTTACGAACAGCTTCAAGTTCATAGCCCTCTTTTCGCAGCTCTTCGATATGCTTCCATACAGCTGTTCTTGAACAGCCTAATAAATCGCTGATCTTTTGGCCAGAGACATAGTCCCCATCTGCGTTCGTAAACATTTCAAGCAGCGTTCTTCTTATATCTGACTGCAAGACTGCACCCACTTTCTTATTGAAGATTTCGTGTTCATTAACTCATTGTATAGAACTTTCTCCTCAATTTCTTTTAACAGTTGAGACACCCATGGACCACCCTTTTTACCTGTCCACACTAAAAGATCTTGACCATTTATATCTAAATCTTTTAAAGAATGAATAGGCAGCTCGCTATAGATGTAAAGAAGCTCATGTTCATTCATATGCTCATTGCTTCGAAGAAGTTGTAAAATACGATTCACGCTTACGCTGGCCTGCTCTCCAATTGTATACATGATGCGTTTTGACCATCCATTTTCCAAAACGTCTCGAAGACCAATAGACTGAAGCTGAATATCTTTAATTTGCTTATTAGATAATTTCCAGCTTTTAAAAAATGCCTGCTTGTCTTGAATGTCGAGTAGATGTACCAGAAGTGTCCATGACTCCGATACTCGCTGAAGCATCATCCAATCGTGTGCACAAACAGATCGGAATTTTTGCGGATCTACATTCAATTGGGGCAAGTAGCGATATAGCTCCGTATCTGCTACAAGTGCTAATGCTAAAGACGGACGCTTTCCGCTCAGCATTTTTTCGAATTCCACTGTAATGCGTTCAATAGAAACATGCCTCAGCAGTTCACCGTATTGTTGAATGGCTCTTTTAGTTTGATCAGACAGCGAAAACGCCAGCTGACTGACAAAGCGAACGGCTCTCATCATACGAAGAGCATCTTCATGAAAGCGTTCTTTAGCATTTCCGACAGTACGAATTAACTGGTTTCGCAAATCTTCTCTTCCATTAAATGGATCAATGATTTCTCCTTTTGCATTCATAGCCATTGCATTGATTGTAAAATCGCGACGCTGCAAATCTTCTATCAGAGACGAAATAAACGTAACGGACGAGGGACGACGAAAATCATCATATTCTCCCTCAGAGCGAAAAGTGGTTACCTCATAGGTCTCGTCCTCATGGACAACGACAACCGTACCATGCTCGATTCCTACATGAATCGTCTTAGGAAAGAGTTCCATCACTTGTTCAGGCCTAGCTGACGTAGCGATATCAATATCTCCAATCGTCCGATTTAAAATGAGATCCCTAACCGCTCCTCCAACAAAATACGCTTCGTAACCGGCTGTCTCCAGTTTTTCAATAACATAAAGCGGATGAATGAACGGTTCTTTCATAACTTCCTCCATTCTTCAACCCTGTACCAATTTATAATAAAGTTTTTCATATTGACTCACAATCTCTGTTGAATGAAATTTATGATTAACTGCGCTTAGAGACGCTTCCCTCATTTGGTGATGCAGCTGTTCATTTTCAAGTAGCTGAATTGCTTTGCTCGCTGCGTCTTCGACGTCTCCCACTTCGCAAATATATCCTGTTTTTTCGTGTTCAATTACTTCAGGAATTCCGCCTATATTTGTTCCGATGCATGGAACACCACAGGCCATAGCTTCTAAAAGTACAAGCCCAAAGCTTTCTTTTTCAGACAATAACAGTTTTAAATCGCTAATCGAATATAATTCTGCTACATTTTCTTGTTTCCCAAGAAATAATACAGAATCTTGAAGATTTAGCTCTCTTACTAATTGAGACACAACCGTCATTTCAGGGCCGTCTCCTACAAGCAGCAGCTTAGACTGAAGCTTTTTATTAATAATAGCAAATGTTTTGACTATATCTGTAACTCGTTTGACTTGACGAAAGTTTGAAATATGAATAACGACTTTTTCATTTTCTAATATGCCATACTCCGCTTTTAAATACTGCACTTCTTTTTTATGATAAACTCGTTCATCAATAAAATTATACATCGTTTCAATTTCTTTATCTGGACTAATCAAATGGTGAGTTTGATCAACAAGTGACTGAGATACAGCCGTCACTGCATCTGATTTCTCAATTCCAAATTTAATTAAGTCTTTTAACGATGGATCCTCTCCTAGAACCGTAATGTCTGTCCCATGAAGAGTCGTCACAATTTTCACTTCGTGCTCCACCATTTGTTTAGCTAAAATCCCGCAAACGGCATGGGGGATTGCATAGTGCGTATGAATAATGTCAAGCTTTTCTCTTTTAGCCACTTCAGCCATTTTACTGGATAAAGCCAGATCATACGGAGGGTATTTAAAGACGGAGTACTGATTTACATCTACTTCGTGAAAATAAATATTTGGATATACTTTCGTCAATCTAAAAGGCATGCTAGAGGAAATAAAATGAATTTCGTGCCCTTTTTCAGCCAGCAGCTTCCCTAGCTCCGTTGCTACCACTCCTGAACCTCCAACGGAAGCATAACATGTAATACCAATTTTTAACTTCATTTATTTTCCACCTACTAAATCGTCGTACATCAAAATCGGTTTTTTAGATAAAAAACCTTCACCGTATGCTACCCCGACTTCTTTGCCAAATAATCGCTCTCTGCTCTCTACCGTTTCAATATATCCGTTTACCAGCGGCGTATCAAACGTATCTGCTGTTTTTATAAATTGACTTTCATAAGCCTCTAGACTAGCTACTTTCTTTTGAAACGTGCTTGATACATCTACGATAAAATCTGGCTTATGAAATCCATTTATCATATAGAAATAAAGAGACTCAGCACGATGAGCTTTTTGCTTTTTATAATCGATATAATTTTTAACGCCAGCGGAAAACATGGCCTCTTCTACAAGCTTTGCACAATTTCCATGATCAGGATGACGATCTTCAAAGTAAGGAGCAAATATAATCCTTGGTTGATACGTGCGAATGACTGATGCTATTTCAGCTATATACTCTGCCTTTAAAACCAAACCTCTGTCTGGTAAATGCAGATGAATTCGCTCATGAACACCTAAGACATCAGCAGCTTTAGACGCTTCTTGTTTTCGAATTTCAACCGTTCCATTTGAAGAAAGTTCAGCTTGCGTCAAATCGCAAATAACTACCTTCAAACCTTGTTCACTCATTCTTGCAATGGTTCCACCCATGCCGATTTCTACATCATCGGCATGAGCACCAAAGGCAAGGATATCTATTGTTTCTTTCATTATCTTCACCCTATTTTTTTATAATTGAACGCCAATGCAAATCGCCTCGTTCAAGTCCATGAATTAAAATCTCTGCTGTTCCCATATTCGTTGCAAGAGGAACCGCATAGACGTCACATAGGCGCATCAGAGCTGAAATGTCAGGTTCATGAGGCTGAGCTGTCAACGGATCTCGGAAAAAAATAACCATATCCATTTCATTTTGAGCAATTAAAGCTCCTATCTCCTGATCTCCTCCAAGCGGTCCTGATTGAAAGCGGTGAACCTTCAAACCTGTTGCTTCTGAAATACGCGTTCCTGTTGTTCCTGTTGCGAACAGCGAATGTTCCTGTAAAATCGCTTGATAGGCTGTTGTGAATTGTACCATATCATTTTTCTTTTTATCATGTGCAATTAAGGCGATTTTCATTTTTCTCGCTCCTTAGTCAATAATATTTTCTAATCCATATACAAGTGTGTCTACGTTCATAACTGTGTCAACAGCTAGCTTCACACCTGACATAAAAGAAGCACGGTTGTATGAATCATGACGGATTTTTAATGTTTGTTCAAATCCTCCGAACATCACTTCTTGGTGAGCAATCAGCCCTGGCAGGCGTACGCTATGTAGGCGGATTCCTTCATAATCTGCACCGCGCGCCCCTTCTAGCAATTCTTTTTCCTCAGGATGACCCTGTTTTTTTGCTTCACGAACTTCACTGATAAGCTCCGCTGTTTTTAAGCCTGTTCCTGATGGTGCATCTAACTTTTGATCGTGATGCATTTCAATAATTTCAACATCATCAAAGTACTTAGCTGCCATTTGTGAAAACTTCATCATTAAAATAGCGCCAATCGCAAAATTAGGTGCAATGATACAGCCAAGTTCCTTCTCTTCAGCAAGCTGCTGTAATTCTTTTAAATCTTCTTCTGAAAAGCCAGTTGTTCCTACAACAGGTCTTACTCCATATGTTAGGGCTGTTTTAGTATGAACGCGCCCAATTTCAGGTGTTGTCAAGTCAACTAAAACATCTGCCTTAACGTCTTGAAAACATTTTTCAATATCCGTGTAGATTGGTGCCTGTACATTTGGCATTCCTTCAATATCACTTATGTATTTTCCTTCATTGATACGATCTACCGCTGCTACTAATTCAAAATGCTCTGTTTCTTCTATTAATAATACAGCTTCTTTTCCCATACGACCTCTTGGTCCTGCAAGTACAATTCGAATTTTGTCCATTCTTTTTCTCTCCTTAGTCTTCTTTTTTCGTCCAGCGATCTTTGTCACGCGTATTAAATTTATTCATAACGCGATCATGCGCTTCTTGTAAATCAATATTTAATGAATTTGCAAAGCAAATTAATACAAATAAAATGTCGCCCATTTCTTCTTCGACCGTACGTTCTGCTTCAGTCGTTTTCTTCGGCTTTTCACCATAATAGTGGTTAATTTCGCGCGATAATTCGCCCACTTCTTCCGACATGCGCGCAAGCATAGCAAGAGGACTAAAATATCCTTCTTTAAATTGGCTAATATATGCATCAACTTCTTGTTGCATTTGCTCCATCGTTTTTTTTGACATCTTTTTATTTCACCTCTTTTAGAAGTACACTCAGCTTACTATTATAACATCTTTACTTCAAATTATTTAGTGTAATTACTTCTTCTTACCAAGCCTTTATCAGATGCTCTTTCACAATATTCCTCACGTTGCCCTTAATTCTCAAAAATCTGTCTATATTTTACGAATTGAGGATACTACTAATACATAGCACTAGAAGAAACATCATCACTTTTTACTATTTTCAAAAATCTTTTCGATAGTTATTTACGAAATGAAATATATTCCTTTATGATAAGGTAGTGCAAAAACGGTCATAGGAGGTTTGTAAGTATGAAAGGTCTCAGATTAAAAAATATTATTTTTATACTGCTTGGTGCTGCCATATTTGCGTTTGGACTTGTTAATTTTAACATGCAAAACAATTTAGCTGAAGGTGGATTCACAGGCATTACCCTGCTTTTATTTTTCTTATTTAACATTGATCCCTCTTATTCTAACTTAGTGTTAAATATTCCTTTGTTTTTTGTAGGGTGGAAACTATTAGGGAGAACAGCATTTATTTATACCATGCTCGGAGTCGTTAGCTTATCCCTATTTTTATGGATATTCCAGCGCTTCCCAGTGAATATGCCCCTACGTCATGATATGACTCTAGCAGCTCTTTTTGCCGGTGTTTTTATTGGAGTGGGTCTTGGCATTATTTTCAGGTTTGGAGGAACAACAGGAGGAGTCGATATCATCGCACGTGTTGTGCAAAAATATATCGGGTGGAATATGGGGAAAACGATGTTTCTTTTTGACTTTATTGTGATTAGTGCGTCTCTCATTTATTTATCCTACCGAGAAGCTATGTACACACTTGTTGCAGTCTTTGTCGCTGCACGGGTTATTGACTTTATGCAAGACGGCGCGTATGCCGCCAAAGGAGCAACGATCATTTCAAATCATAACGAAGCCATATCGGATAAAATTATGAAAGAAATGGATCGAGGCGTGACGATTTTAAAAGGACAAGGTTCTTTTTCTAAGCAAGATACCAACGTGCTATACTGCGTGGTTAGTAAAAATGAAATTTTCCGTTTAAAGCAAGTTATTACTTCTGTAGATCCGCACGCATTCGTTGCAGTTACGGATGTTCATGATGTCTTAGGCGAAGGATTTACCCTTGATGAAAATAAAAAACCGCTTGAAAGATAAAAAAATACCGCTAATGCGGTATTTTTTTTAGTCGTCGTTATTCATTCCTGTATAAATCATGATTAAACGAACCAACTCAAGAACTGCTACGGCTGCAGCTGCTACGTATGTTAAAGCCGCTGCGTTAAGCACTTTACGCGTCTCGCGCTCTTCGTCATTTCTAATCGCTCCGACTGAGACGATTTGCGTCATCGCTCGGCTTGAAGCGTTAAATTCAACAGGCAGTGTTACAAGTTGGAATACGACAGCTGCTGCCATGAAGATAATTCCAAGTAGTAATAACCCACTAGCCTGCGCGATAATTCCAATCATAATTAAGATCCATGATACGTTAGACCCTAAACTTGCTACCGGCACAAGCGAGTGACGAAGGCGTAAAAACGAATAGTTTTCTTTGTCTTGAATCGCGTGTCCCACTTCGTGAGCCGCAACGGCAGCGCCTGCGACAGACGTTCCGTAGTAGTTGTCTTCTGATAAACGAATGACTTTTGAGCGAGGATCGTAGTGATCCGATAAAAATCCGCCTACAGGCTCTACGTGAACATTGTACAATCTGTTTTCATCCAAAATTTTCCTTGCTACTTCTGCGCCTGTCATTCCTGATGAGTTGCTTACTTTTGAATATTTTTTGTAAGCACTTCTCACCTTAAACTGTGCCCAAATTGGCACAAGGATAATAATGAGAAAATAAATCAAAAAGCTCATTTACCCACACCTTTCATTATGTGTTTGACTACTCTTTTATTTTAGACAATTCTGCGCTTTTACGTCAATCATTACGCCCTCTAGCTGACTTTCTTTTCTGGTCAGCAAAATATTTTCGCGCTCCTACATAAAAAAGTGTAGCAATAATAATACTTCCGGTGGTAATTGTAACCCAAATAAAAGACGGGTCTGTACGATTTTCTTTTACTTGTTCAAAAAAATCTTTTAAGTTTTGTTCCATTTGGTTAAACTGCTCATCGTTAATCTCACTTAGCGTTCCTTCAGTTTGTAAAAAGTGAACGTCCGCGCTCACACGCTGTACATAGGGAGACGACACGTCTACCTGCGCGCTCGGTAAGATCATATCATATTCCTTCAAAAATTGCTTAAGCTGCGCTTCATAAGCCGATTGTTCTCCTTTTACCGCTTCATTTCGCATCTCTTTAAATGTTGCTAGCATACTGCCTTCGAGCTCAGTCCACATAGGCTGATGCTTGCTGTGCAGCGCATCGACTAACAATCGAAATTGAGTAGCTTTTTGAAGACGTTCTTCATCACTGGAATCAGAAGATAAAAGAGACCTTTCTACCTGTTCATAACAAAGAGTTAAAATACGTATATCTTCGGCCGATACGCCCAAAGAAGCTGTATTGAGACTGGTAAATTCATTCGAAAAGTTTCTGAACAAATGTTGGGCTGCTTTATACTCCTTTTGCTCTACAAGCGATAGCGTTTGATCAGATAAGTTATCAAGCTTTTCCCACTGCCCTTCAGCTGCATGTACAGTAGTCGTATATGCAAAGAAAAGTACGAGCAATATTCCTACTATTCTTCCTTTCATTCTCGTCCCTCCTCTAACCTCTACTAAAACTTATGAGAAAGAGGACAAGAGTAGACCAATTTTCAAAAGGAAGTTTTAATCTTACTATTCATTCATCGGAGTGATAAAGTTTTGCGTGTAATATTTCTCATATACACCTACACCAAGACGCGTAAACTCTTTATTGAGTAAAGCCTTACGATGTCCCTCACTATTAAGCCACCCTTCAACCGCAGCGATTCCATCCTGATAATTCGAGGCAATATTTTCGCCCGCGATACGGTATACTACATCACCTTTTTGCAGACGGTTGCCTAAATCACCTTGTGCTGGTGAAACGTGAGAGAAATAGTTTAAGTCGCTCATTTCTTTGCTGTGTAAATAAGCTACACCGGCAGTGGCTTCGTCCCAAGCTAAAGGCGACAGCTGAAACCGGTCTCGAATTACATTTGTAATATCGATAATTTGCTGTTCTTCTCCTTCTTGGACACTTTTCCACTCCTCCGATGTCAATGACGGAGCTGTGGGAAGCTCGCCGCGGTAAACAATTTCGTACGGACGCTGTTTTAATAGCGTGTCCATGTCCATAATTCGAATACTTGAGATTGTATTAAGGAACTGATCAAAATATAGTTGGACGTATACATCTCCATATTTAATAATGGGACGCATTTTCATATCCTCTTCACTCAGACGAAATCGGTATTCATTTCCGTCTTTTTGAAGCGTGAGTTCCGATGAAAGTGAAACTCTTTTTTCTACTTCCTCTCGCTTCTCACCAATCTCAAAAGGATCTGTATTTGTTTTTGAGCCAATGACGTATACAGATACGACTTGATTATTTTCTACTCCTACCTGCGCATAAGTTTGACGATTCTTTTTGTAAATCCACCAATCATAGCCATATGCAGAAGAATCAATACGATCCGGCTCTCCAAGCATTCCAATTAACTGTTCTGAATGATCTCCAATGAGCCTCATCATATTTTCACTTTGTTTTTCATAAGAAGCCACTTCTTGTGTGGGCTGACTTTTGGAATCCGTTTGGTTTTGCTCAATATTTTGACCGGTTAGATATTTTTCTAGCTGAGGTAAATAATCCTCCGCGTATACAAATGCCACTATTAATACGAGAATAAAAATAACTTTTTTCAGCTTTTCTTCCTCTCCTTACACCTGTTTTCTTTACCTGTTTAACTTATTTTTATCTCTATTATACATGCATTCAAAAAAAAATAGCTATCGGTATGAAGGAAACAAAAGAAAAAGCCAACTATTTACGAATATACTGCAAACAGTTGGCTTTCGCTTTTTAATGCGTTTGTTGTGAAATGTCTGAGAGCGCTTCTCCTGCACGTTCATTTGCATAGCGAAACGTTGATAAATCACCTAGCGATACAATCCCTACTAGCTTTTGATTTTCCACAACAGGAAGACGACGGATTTGATGTTGAGCCATAAGCTTAGAAGCTTCTTCTACAGAGGCTTCCGCTGTAATAGTTATAAGCTCTTCACTCATAACATCCGTTACTTTACTTGAATTTGGCTTCTTTTCTGCGATGCCTTTTATAACTAAGTCTCGATCTGTAATCATTCCTACTAGCTGATCTCTATCGACAATTGGAATTGCTCCTACATTCCATTCCTTCATTTTCACTGCTACTTCATATACGTTATCAAGCGTGGTGCATGTTTCCGTATCAGCTGTCATTACCTCTTGTACAGTTTTCATTGTTTCATCCTCCTTTACATCGTGTGCTCGTTTTATAGTGTGACCAACTTTTTAGTAAACTTTCGTATTTAAAACGTTTAAATAAAAATAGATAACGTTTACATTTTTCCTTATTAGATATTGCAAGTTTTATCCATTCGGCTTATGATTTAATTGGGGTATATCTGTTTTGGGAGGGAGTTCATATGAAATTTGAATATGCAAAATTTGATTCATTAAAGGTTGATTTAGATTTATTAGATGAGATTATGCATCAATTTGGTCTGGTCCGCGCCGGACAATGGGATTATGAACGCGTCACGTACGATCGAAAATTCGAGTTTCAGCGAGATACCTTCTATTTGCGAGTCCAAGGACATGCTATTTCAGGCGATGTAGGGGGCAGGCATGCTGTTATTCACCTTATGACACCTCTGCTAGGCAAACATTATTATCCTCACGGTGTAGAATATGGAGACGGCGAATACTTTCCACCATCTCTTGTAGAACAGTGTGAAAAGATATTAGCACAAATCAAATCACAGCTTGAAACCGTTCAGCTATAGAATTAGAAAAAGCGCAGTAATCACACTGCGCTTTTTTTAATTCAAAGGAGGAGTAGTCGAAAATTCCTTTGGTTTTATATCTTGAGGCTCAGTAAAATCGGGCATGTACGTATCTTTCTCTCGTTCTTTTCGAGCCCACTGAAAAAAAATAAATCCTAAAACCGTTCCATACACAATTTCTTGAATAATCTTCATAATAACGCCGCCTAGCTGCTGATCTTCCACGGGCGGCAGCGTATTAAACATCTCGGGAGCAAGCTGCCCTAAACTTGCGATCATAGAAGGCGGTACACAAAGGGAAAGAGCTTGTACCCAAGCGCTTGAATCTGTATACGTCGCATATAAAGAATGATTTGCAAAAATAATCAGCGCGCATGCTGGAGTAAGGAGTACGCCATCTGCAAAAATGTATCCAAGCTTTTTTAAAGAACTTAGCTTTTGTTCTTCTTCTAGCTGATTAACGAGTGGCCACCACATGCAAAATGCAGCGACAAATAATACAACACTCACGATTCCGTGGAGCATCATATCCGTTTTAATAAAATCAAAAAGCAGCGGAATATGATACAAAGAGAATAACCCATTGAATAATAGTAGCGCAATTAAGGGCTGTGTAAAGAATTTAAAAATAGGTTTAACTCCTCTTACATAAATAACAGAACGAGCTAACCACGGCGGAATTCCTAAAATAAAAAGCGGAGGAATCACCAAGTAAACGATTGCCATTTGCGTCATATGAGCACTAAACATAAAATGCCCTAGTAAATCTACGGGTCCTCCTTTACATATATATAAAAGAACCATGCTAATAACAAAATACGCTTTTGTTTTTCTGTTTACGGCCACCGCTCCTATAAAATTCCCTCTCCATCTACCAACGATGAAAAAATATAAGGCGGTCACCAGACAAATGGTTAAAAAATAGTAAGGACTCCAAAGTGCTTCAAAACCAAACATCTGCAAATTGTTAATCAACGTCTATCCCTCCTTCTACAGATGATGAAAAGGACTGGCGCATGCCAGCCCTTTTCTTTACCACCAAATAATGGTTACAAAAGCTAAAATGGTTAAAAGAGCTACCAATACACCTGAATACAAGAAAAATGCTGGTATGGTATGTCCTTTGTGGTTCATATGCATGAAATAATAAAGTTGAAAGATGACTTGAACAACGGCCAAGAGCACAATCACCGGCATAATGTACCATCCGCTAAACTCTTGATAAACCGCAAAAAAAGCAATTAGCGTTAGAAACAACATCATCCCAAAAGAGATAACTTGCATTTTCATATCTTCTGCGTTTCTTTTTTTACGATAATCTAAATTGAGCCTTGGGTTATCTGAGTTTGATTGATTTGTCGTCATCAGCTTATCCCACCATTCCCATTAAATATACAACCGTGAAAATAAAGACCCACACAACATCGATAAAGTGCCAGTATAAACTTGCGACATAATATTTAGGAGCGTTATATAAGTTTAACCCCCGCTTCGCATTTCGAATCATCAAAGAACCAATCCAAAGCAATCCGAACGTTACGTGAGCTCCGTGGGTCCCAACCAGCGCGTAGAAAGAAGAACCAAATGCGCTGCTTGTAAACGTATGCCCTTCATGAACATAATGCCTGAACTCATAAATTTCTAGCCCTAAAAACGCTAAACCTAAAAGCCACGTAACGCCTAACCATAGCTGCATCTTTTTAAATTCAAAATTTTTCATATGATACATAGCATATACGCTTGTTAGTGAACTTGTTAATAAAATCATGGTGGCTGCAAAAACAAGCTTAATATCAAACAATTCTTCTGGCTTAGGTCCTGACATCGTTGAATTACGTAAAGCTAAATAAGTAGCAAAAAGTGAAGCAAACAAAACCGTCTCTCCGCCTAAAAAGAGCCAAAAGCCAGTAAATTTATTTTTCCCTTCAAGCGTTGCTTTTTCAGGCGAAGCAGGGAAAGTTTCAGCAGTTAGCTTTTGTTCAGTCTCCATTACATCTTCGCCTCCTTGTCATCATCAACTAAGTCTTCTTTATGAATATGAAAGCCGTGATCATCAATCCATGAACGGAAGAACATCGATAAAAACATGACGATCATTCCGATAATCCCTACAATATCTCCCCACGCATGATCATTTCGATACAAAAAGCCAATCCCTGCAATAAACATTCCAAGCGATATCATAAATGGAATAAACGATGAGTTTGGCATATGAATATCACCAAGAGGTTCGGCTGGCGTCATTTCTTTATTTCCTGCCATTTTTTCAATCCAATATGCATCTAACCCGCGTACAAGCGGCGTTTGTTTAAAGTTATACTCTGGAGGCGGAGATGAAATAGCCCATTCTAAGGTGCGTCCGTCTCCCCAAGGGTCTCCTCCTACCTTTTGTCCTTTGGCAGTTGTTTTTATAATATTAACCAGTAAAATGAGCGTAGCAACCGCCATGAAAGCAGCTCCTGATGAACTGATTGCATTCCCAAGGTCAAGACCTTGATTAGGCAAGAACGTCCATACGCGGCGAGGCATCCCCATTAGTCCTAAGAAATGCTGAATAAAGAACGTTAAGTGGAAACCAATCAAAAAGAGCCAGAACGTTGCTTTGCTTAACTTTTCATCTAACATCTTCCCAAACATTTTTGGCCACCAGTATGTGACACCTGCTAATATAGCGTATACGACACCGCCTACGATAACGTAATGGAAGTGAGCAACGATAAAATAAGAATCTTGAAATTGATAATCTGCAGGTGCTACAGCTGCCATAACTCCTGTTACTCCCCCGATAACAAATGATGGAATAAAAGCGACAGCATACAGCATTGGAGACGTAAACTCAATACTTCCTCCCCAAAGCGTAAACAACCAGTTGAAAATTTTAATTCCAGTTGGAACGGCGATAGCCATCGTAGCGACAGCAAAAATGGCATTTGCAATTGGACCAAGTCCGGTTGTAAACATGTGGTGAGCCCACACCATGAACCCTAAAAATCCGATTAATACGGTAGCAAAAACCATCGACGAGTACCCGAATAATCTCTTTCTTGAAAAAGTAGGTAAAATTTCAGAGAAAACACCAAACGCTGGAAGAATTAAAATATATACTTCCGGATGACCGAATATCCAGAAAAGATGTTCCCAGATAATGGTGTTCCCACCCATTGTGGCGTCAAAAAAGTTTCCCCCGAATAAGCGGTCAAAAATCATTAAAAACAATCCAACCGTTAGTGCTGGAAACGCAAACAAAATAAGGGCTGATGCAACAAACGTCGTCCATGTAAACAGCGGCATACGCATATAAGTCATACCTGGCGCCCTCATGTTAATGATTGTCACGAGAAAGTTGATACCTGAAATCAATGTCCCGGCTCCGGAAATCTGCAAACCTATCGCATAAAAATCAATTCCGTGACCAGGTGATGCAATAGACAGCGAAGCATATGAGGTCCACCCTGCATCAGGTGCTCCTCCTAAAAACCAGCTTAGATTTAAAAAGAGTCCCCCAAAGGCAAACAACCAAAAACCTAACAAATTTAAAAATGGAAATGCTACATCTCGAGCTCCAATTTGCAGCGGAACAACTGCATTCATCATGGCAAAAAGAAGCGGCATTGCGGCTAAGAAAATCATTGTTGTTCCATGCATTGTTAAAATTTCATTATACGTTCCTGCACTAACAAAGTCATTGCTTGGTATAGCCAGCTGAATACGTATAAATAGCGCTTCCACTCCTCCGACTAGAAAAAAGATACCGCCGGCAATTAGATAAAGAATGGCAATTTTCTTATGGTCAACGGTTGTCATAAAGTCCCAAATTGTTCCACCTACACCCTTCTTTTGACTGAGTGTACTCATCGCTAAACCTCCCCTTTTAAAAACGACTGGACGTTTATTTTTCTTTTAAACTCATTAAATAGTCTGCTAGCTCATTCACTTGTTCATCTGTTAAGTCAGGATATGTACCACTCATCTTATTACCCGGCTTAACTTTTTCAGGGTCTTTTAACCATTTTTTGATATTTTCCTTGTTGTGAGGAAGCACCCCAGCTACACGCTCACGTTCAGAAAAACCGGCTAAGTTTGGTGCTTGACGAGCTTGTTCTGGACGATTGTCTTTGACGTCAACAGCATGACATCCGATACAGCTTTCATTAAAGACCTCTTGACCAGCTTTTGCGGATGCTGTTTCTACATCAGGCTTTGCCTTTTTCAAATCTTTTGCCCACGTATCAAATTCATCGCTTGATACAGCCCGTACTTTAAAGTCCATAAGAGAATGAGATGGACCGCAAAGCTCAGCACATTTTCCGTAGAAAACCCCGTTAGCTTCCTTCGATTTTTTAGAATCAAACACTAGCCAGAATTTATTATCATTTTCTGTGTTAGCATCGAGCTTTCCTCCAACTGAAGGAATCCAGAATGAGTGCTTGACGTCAGAAGCTTTAATGTTAAAGTAGACTTTTTTATCCGTTGGAACAACTAGATCTTGCGATGTAATAATTTTTTGATTAGGATACTCAAATTCCCACCAGTACAAGTTAGCGCGCACATTTACTACGACAGCATCTTTGTCCTTCATTCCTTTTACATCCGCTAGCTTAAATGTTGAGATGACCGTTGGAACAGTCAAAATAATCAGCAGCAAGATAGGGATCACTGTCCATATAATTTCTAACTTTCTGCTTCCCTCTACTTGCTTTGGAATCACATTTTCTTCGCCTTTACGACGACGAAAGCGCAAAATAACAAATATAAAGATAATGGTGACAACAATAATAACTAAAACCATGATGGCTGTACTAAGCAGCATAAGCGAATATTGTTCTTCAGCTACCTCACCTGCAGGCTTAAGTGTTGACAAAAACGGTTTTCCACAGGCCGATAACACGAATGCAAGCAGCGTAAATAACGACAAAACGCGAAAGTTCAATCGCCATTTTTTCATACCATTCCCCAACCTCTCTTTCATTGACGTGATTTCATCTATGCCCTCTTGAGCATAAAACTTATTCCTTCTATAATGAATTCTACATGTAGAAGAAATCCCCCTTGTGCAGTGTCGCATTCAGTGAAAGATTTTATCTAGGCAAAAAGCGTTGCGACAATCATTGAGACAAATAAAATAGTTAAATAGTTTAGTGAGTAGACAAACATCATGCTAGCCCACTTTGTGTCTTCTTGTTTATTGTATTGAGCAAATCCTAAAAATAGCCATCCTATGTTTAAAACAGTGGCCAAAATTAGAAATGGAGTGCCTAATTCGTATAAATAAAGAGGTAATGGCAACAAACAAGCAATCCAAATGAGAATCTGTCGTTTTGTAAGCTCAAACCCGTGTACAACAGGCAACATAGGGATTCCCGCTGCCCGGTATTCTTCACATCTTCGCATAGCAAGAGCTAGAAAATGAGGGGGCTGCCAAATAAACATGATTAAAAATAATACCCAAGCCACTACATGTAAATTGGGATCAATAGCCGCCCATCCAATTAAAGGCGGGACAGCTCCTGATATACTTCCGATTACTGTATTAATTGTGTATAGTCTTTTGGACCACATGCTGTAAAGAACTACATATGTAAGTATTCCTGCTAATCCAATGAGAGCGGCTACTGAAGAAACAACTAGTAGCATAAGCAAGCCGGTTAACGTAAAACCGATTCCAATCCCAAGGACCGTCAAAGGTGTAAAACTCCCTGTCACTGTAGGTCGTCCCTTTGTTCGTTCCATTAGAGGGTCAATGTCACGATCTATGTAATTGTTCAAACTGCATGAACCGGCGATGATAAGTGAAGAACCTATTAAAGTAAAAAATGCTTTATCCAGGTTTTCTAAGAAGTGTTGTTCGTTGAAGAAAAGAGCTAGCCAAAAACCAGTAAAGGTGGTGATGAAATTCGAGTTGACTATTCCAATTTTAATCGTAGCTAAAAAGTCTGACCAAACGGAACTATTTTCGCTTACATGAGCTGTGTTAGGCGATGCAGAAAGCGTTGAATCTTCCACCATTTTTGAATCTTCCATGGCGCTTCCTCCTTTACTCATCCACAGACTTTTATCTAGTAAATAAAGAGTCTATAAATGAAGGCGTTTTCAACATATTTTTACAAAAATCTCCTCTTTGTTCACAAAGAAGTCATATTCCTCTCACCAAAGCTACTTAAAAGCTTCACATGTAAACGGTAAAATAGTAGAGAAATATCTATTTCTCATGTTTATTAAACCATATTTTGCCGTTACTTTGTGAATAATTCATGAAAAAAATATGGATTTTTTTTGTCATGAGCTAAATGCATGTCCCTGTCACTTGTTAAAAGATATTTGTGCAAGTAAAATAGTTTTCTGCACGGTACCTTTTACATATCTGCAGAGTCAAACTCATGAATAAACCTTACACTTTCTACCATTATAACAAATTCAATCAAGTTTATGGAGAATAAATGAAATTTATGTTTAATATACAAAAAGATTAGGATAAATTGTTTAGCTCGTTATATTACTTACTTTGCTTTTAGGATGGTGATTATTGTGCGACTGGGATTAAAATTTTTATCCGTTGTGACGAGCATGGCCATGTTACTTATTCTACTTGGCGGTGCCCTTGTCACGAAAACTGGTTCAGCAGACGGGTGCGGAGATTCTTGGCCTCTGTGTAATGGACAGCTCATTCCTGACCCTTTAACATTTGAAACCGTTGTTGAATTAAGCCACCGCTTAGTTTCTGGCGTGTCGGGCTTTCTTGTGCTCGCTTTATGCGTATGGGCATGGATTTCACTAGGGCATATAAAAGAAGTTAGACCTTTAGCGTTTATCTCTTTTTTCTTCCTAGTACTGCAAGCATTAATTGGGGCCGCTGCCGTTATGTGGGGGCAATCAGATGCAGTGCTTGCTCTTCATTTTGGTATTTCTCTTATTTCGTTTGCTTCTGTGCTGCTGTTAACACTTATTATCTTTGAAGTGGATCAAAAGCTCGACGCAACTAATATGCAGCTAGGCTCTAAAATGAAAAAACATATTTACGGGGTTATCTTGTACACATATGCCGTTGTGTACACGGGCGCGCTTGTTCGCCATAAAGAAGCTAGCTTAGCTTGTCCAGACGTTCCATTTTGTTCAAACGGAAACGGTTGGCTGCCTGTTGATTTGAATCAGTGGATTCAAATGGGACATCGATTCGCTGCTGTTTTAACGTTTGTATGGATTTTAGCCGCCTTTATCCATGCAGTTAAATATTATCGCCATCAAAAAAATATTTTTTACGGATGGTTAGCTGCTCTCATTCTAGTTACTTTTCAGGCGGTTTCCGGTATGCTTGTTGTTGTCACACGTTTGCAGCTAGAGCTCGCGCTTGCTCATTCTTTAATTATCTCTTTCCTATTCGGTGTATTAAGCTACTTAACCTTACTTGCAACGCGTCATACACATAATTGATCAAAAAAGGTACGAGCTCAGAGCTCGTACCTTTTTTGATCAGCTTTCTAATTCAATTAATAAATCTCCCGGCTGAATGCCATCTCCACTCGACACGTGTACTTGTTTAATCACGCCGTCAAATGGTGCTTGCACGGTTGTTTCCATTTTCATTGCTTCTGTGATCATTAAGTGATCACCTTTTGAGACTTTATCGCCTTTTTCTACTACTACTCGAATAACGGTTCCAGGCATTGAAGCACCGATGTGGGCCGGATTTGCTTGATCGGCTTTTTGTTTTGCCGTAACGGTTGTTTTAACACTTTCGTCTTTAATCACGACTTCACGAGGCTGACCGTTCAATTCAAAGTATACTGCTCGCGTACCGTCTGCCTGCGGTTCTCCAATGGATACAAGGCGAACAATTAAGGTTTTTCCTTTTTCAATCTCAATTTCAATCTCTTCTCCTAAACGCATGCCGTATAGGAAAGTCGGGGTATCAAGAACAGAAATATCCCCGTATTGTTCGACTGCTTTGTGATAATCCATAAATACTTTTGGATACAACGCATAAGCAATGGCATCAAAACTCGTTACTTGACGATTTAAGTCTTTAAACAGCTTTTCTTTCACTGCATCGAAGTCCACATCTTCTAACAGTTCTCCAGGACGAACTGTAATAGGTTTTCTGCCTTTTAGAATGATGCGCTGAAGCTCTTTAGGGAATCCCCCGTGAGGCTGTCCTAAATACCCTTCAAACAATTCAATAACTGAATCCGGGAAGTCAAGCGTTTCACCGCGCTCAAACAGCGTTTCTTCTGTCAAGTTGTTTTGGACCATAAACAATGCCATATCTCCAACTACTTTTGATGATGGCGTAACTTTTACAATATCACCAAATAACAAATTCACGCGTGAATACATATCTTTTACTTCATCCCAGCGGTTTCCTAAACCAACTGCTTTTGCTTGTTGCTGTAAGTTGCTATATTGACCGCCTGGCATTTCATGCACATATACTTCTGTATGAGGAGCGTTCATGCCGCTTTCGAAGTCTTGGTAATATTTTCGCACGTCTTCCCAATAGTAAGAAAGCTCTTCTAGATTTTTAATATCTAGATTTGGTCTGCGGTCCGCACCTTCTAAGGCGTAATAAAGAGAGTTAGCACTTGGCTGAGACGTTAAGCCTGCCATTGAGCTTACGGCTACGTCTACAATGTCTACACCTGCTTCAATTGCTTTTGCATACGTGTATACACCGTTTCCGCTTGTATCATGCGTATGAAGGTGGATTGGAATATCAACCGTTTCTTTTAGAGCCGATACTAAATCATAAGCTGCCTGTGGTTTTAAAAGACCCGCCATATCTTTAATGCCCAGGATATGTGCTCCAGACTGCTCAAGCTCTTTTGCTAAGTTCTTGTAGTAATCCAAATCATACTTACGGCGCGTCGGATCTAAAATATCACCTGTATAACACATTGCTGCTTCTGCAATCTTTCCTGTTTGACGAACGGAGTCAATTGCAAGAGTCATTCCTTGCACCCAGTTTAAGCTGTCAAAGATACGGAAAACATCAATACCTGCATAAGCTGATTTTTCAACAAATTCTTTAATTACATTATCAGGATAGTTTTTATATCCAACCGCATTTGACGCGCGAAGAAGCATTTGGAAAAGAACGTTTGGGGCTTGTTGACGTAAAGTAAGCAAGCGATCCCACGGATCTTCTTTTAAGAATCGATAAGCAACATCAAACGTTGCTCCCCCCCACATTTCCATAGAAAATAAATCTGGAAGCAAGCGTGCAGTTGGGTTAGCTACTTGTTTTAAGTCGTTTGTACGAATACGCGTTGCTAAAAGAGACTGATGGCCATCACGGAAGGTTGTATCCGTTAATAGCACTTCCTTGCGTTCTTTCACCCAATTTACTAGCCCTTCAGCGCCTTTTTCATCTAAAATCTGCTTTGTTCCGTTTTGAATTGGTTTGCTTATATCCACACTAGGAACGCGCGGTTTTGTAAAGATTGGCTTTTTCTTTTCCGATACACCTGGGAATCCGTTTACCGTAACATTCCCAATGTATGTAAGCATTTTAGTTCCGCGGTCTTTTCGCTTCGGGAAAACAAAAAGTTCAGGCGTTGTATCAATAAATGATGTATCATAAGCACCTGTTAAGAACTTATCATGCTTCACTACATTTTCAAGGAACGGAATATTGGTTTTAATTCCACGAATACGAAATTCTTTTAAGTTTCGTACCATTTTTGATGCGGCTTGATCGAATGTTAATGCCCATGTTGTTACTTTTACTAACAGTGAATCATAATAAGGCGTAATTACAGCACCTTGGAAACTGTTTCCCGTATCTAAACGTACGCCAAAACCGCCACCAGAACGATAAGCCATAATCTTACCCGTATCCGGCATAAAATTGTTTAACGGATCTTCTGTCGTTACACGAGATTGAATCGCATATCCATGTACGTGAATTTGATCTTGTGCAGGAATGGATACTTCCTTGCTGTGAAGCCCGTAGCCGTCTGCAATTAAAATTTGCGATTGAACGATATCAATACCTGTAATCATTTCAGTAATTGTGTGCTCTACTTGAACACGTGGATTTACTTCAATAAAATAAAAATCGTTTCCTGATACTAAAAATTCTACTGTACCAGCATTTATGTACTGCACTTTTTCCATCAGCTGCACAGCTGCTTCACAAATGCGGAGACGTAAGTCTTCATCTATAGAAACACTTGGTGCTACTTCTACTACTTTTTGGTGACGACGCTGCACAGAACAGTCGCGTTCATAAAGATGCACAACATTTCCTTGTTCATCACCTAAAATTTGCACTTCAATATGTTTTGGATTTTCAACTAGTTTCTCGACATACACTTCATCATTACCAAAAGCAGCTTTTGCTTCTGATTTAGCACGGTCATAAGATTCGTTCAGGCTGTCTGCATCGCGAACGATACGCATGCCTCGACCGCCTCCGCCCAAAGCAGCTTTGATCATTAGAGGATATCCATGCTGATTAGCAAATTCTTTTGCTTCGTCAATTGAATCAATAGGACCATCGGTACCAGGAATAACGGGAATATCTGCTTGAATAGCCTGATGACGTGCTTTTACTTTATCCCCAAACATATCAAGATGCTTGGATTTTGGACCAATAAAAATAATGCCTTCTTCTTCGCAACGTTTCGCAAATTGGATATTTTCTGACAAAAAACCGTAGCCAGGGTGAATAGCATCTACATCATGAGACTTAGCAATGTCGATGATGCCTTCTATATCTAAATAAGCATCAATCGGTTTTTTCTCCGCTCCTACTAAATAGGCTTCATCCGCTTTGTAACGGTGATAAGAACCTGCGTCTTCCTTAGAATAAATTGCAACAGTCCGAATATTCAGTTCAGTACATGCTCGAAATACACGAATCGCAATTTCTCCTCGGTTTGCTACTAATACTTTTTTGATTTTTTTAGTTACAAAACTCATGTTGCTAATCTCCTCTCAATTTCGTATAAACTTCAATATATAGCAAAATTGGATAAAAGAAAAGCAAAAATCAATGGAAAATGATAAAATTCCAATAAATTTTTGCTTTTTTTACACATTTTTTTCACGAAAATCAATCGCTTGTTGTTGATGTATTGTTCGGATGTAGCACAATATTTTCCGTATTTTTCTGTTTTTTATTTTGATAGTTTACGAAAAACGAAATATTTACAATAATTCCCATAGATACCATCAGCGTTAGCAGCGAAGACCCTCCGTAACTGATAAACGGAAGCGTGACCCCGGTAATCGGAATGAGTCCCGTAAGCCCTCCAAGGTTAATGCCTGTTTGAATACCTATCATACTGGCTACTCCAATACAAATCATGCTGGCAAACGGATCCTGAGATTTTTTAGCCAGCATTAAAATCCTGAAAATTAAGAAGCCTAAAAGACCCAGCACAAGCATAACTCCAAAGAACCCTAATTCTTCTGCAATAATAGCCATAATGAAATCGGTATGGGGCTCCGGAAGATAACCATACTTTTGTACACTTTCTCCTAAACCAAGGCCTTTTAAGCCTCCTGTACCTATTGCTAAATATGAATTAACCAGCTGATAACCGGTTCCTTGAGCATTCGTAAATGGATCTGATGCACCGGTAAAACGGCCAATTCGATTGGGAGTAAACTGCCCTGTAAAAAAACCAATCGTAATAATTACCGTAAGCAAAATGATACCTAGTGCTAGCATGCGGAAAAAGGTTTTTTTAGAGATTCCCGAACATAGCATAATGGTAACGGCAATAGCAAAAATAATTGATCCCGTTCCAAGGTCAGGCTGAATAGCTACAAAGCCTAATATTAGAAATACAAGACCCATAGGTCCAAAAAAAGCTTTTTTGATGTTGTCAATATACTCTTGCCTTTTAGACAAAACATACGATAAGTATAAAATGACAACAAGCTTGGCATACTCAGCCGGCTGCATGTTTGCCCCGCCAAGCTGCAGCCAACTTTGCGCATTGTTACTCGTATGCCCCATTACAAACACAAGCAAAAGCAGTACAAAAATCCCTAGAATCGCATAAGGCAGTATTTTAGGATACAGCTTGTAAGGTGTTAGCATTGTTAAAATGAACAATACAAGCGTAAAAGCAAGCCACATTTTTTGTCTGTTGTAAAAGAAATCGCTTGATGTATGATATCTTGTAATACTTACAATCATACTTGAACTGTAAACCATAACTAGTCCAACCGCACAAAGAAGCAGCACTGGAATTACAATTGAATAGTCAAAATGCCTAAATATTTTTTTTACCATAACCCTCTTCCTTTAAAAATGACGTGTTTCTGTTTCGTTTCATCTTTTATGTACAAATTTGAGTAAATTAGGAAATTTCAACCACCTGTAATAAAAAACTCAAACTACGTTTGTATATAGTTTGAGTTTCGATCGCGTGATTTTTATTTTTTTGTAAACGCTTCATGCAGTGCAGAAAGTTCACGCTCGAGGCGGTCTAGCAATGTTTTTCCAACACGTTCATCAATTAAACCAAGACGAACTGCAAAATCAATTTCTCTTGATAAACCAAACATTTGTGTATCTAAAACCTCTTCATAAAGAGGACATTGTGGCATTGTTAAGTTATCCATTTGAACTTGAATTAATTGCAAAATCTTATCTGCATCAGCTTTTAACAACGCATACGCTTTTTCACGATGATCTATCATTGTCTCAGGCGTCAAACTCAATCCCTCCGTTCGCGAGCGATTACCTAATCTATCTCTCAATTTTAAAGGCTATGCTCCAAAAAAGCAAGGATAAACATGTCCGTGAGGCTGGCCGTCTTTTTTATACTGTTACTTTCTCAAAACCGTTACCATAGATGTAGGAAATTTCGCACTTTCGTTGACCTTTACATTATATCATACGAGAATCACTCTCAACTAAATTTTTTCATCAAAGTGACAAATAAGTAGAAAGCGCTTATACTTTTAGCAAGGGGGCATTTATGATGAATTCAATTATTATGTTAAAAGGAAAAGTAAAATATACACTGACACTCGACCCAAGCGTGTGGATTTTCGATGACCGCAAGCTCGATATGGAGGTTTTCTTTGAACATCCACCGGAGCAAAAAGACGAGACAGAAGCGTACACAAAGGCTGTTTCGAAGCATTGGGACCGTGAAATTCAAGAGGGAGCCGTCTTTCCTCCTACGTTAAAAACCGAAAAGAAATTCAAAAAACAGGAGCTAGTAAATGGAACATTCGGCATTTTATTTGCACCTTTTCTAGCTAACGCTTCACCTACTGAAGAAGCTACCAACGTTTCATTTAAAACAAAAGACGCACTGATTTCTTTTTCATTAGAAGAAGCACAAAAACTAATCTTTGGTTTCAGCCAAGATGGAAAGCCTCTTAGAGAAGATGGGCCTATCTATGTCTATTTACCTGACGGATCTAACCGAAATAACCCTATTAAATATGTGGAAGAAATCATCGTTACATAATAAAAGAAGCGGGGTTCCAAAAGGAACCCCGCTTCTTTTAAAGAATATCAGCTGCTAATTGTGCTAGCCCGGAGCGCTCTCCTTTGATTAACCGAACGTGGCCCGATACTTTTTGCTCTTTAAACTTTTCAACTACGTACGTTAATCCGTTGTTATACTCATCTAAATAAGGATGATCAATTTGAGCCGGATCTCCCATAAGGACAATTTTACTCTTTTCCCCTACCCTTGTTAAAATTGTTTTAATTTCATGCTTCGTTAAATTTTGCGCTTCATCAATAATAATGAACTGTTCCGGAATGCTTCGGCCTCTTATATACGTCAAGGCTTCCACTTCTATTGAACTGAGCCCTGCTAGAATGGCATCCAATTCTCCAGGTTTTTTAGTGTTAAATAAGTACTCTAGGTTATCATAAATTGGTTGCATCCATGGACGAAGTTTCTCCTGCTTTTCTCCTGGCAAGAATCCAATATCTTTTCCTAAAGGAACAATTGGACGAGCTACAAGTAGCTTTTTAAAACATCCTAGATCTTCCGTCTGCATAAGTCCTGAAGCTAAAGCAAGCAGCGTTTTACCCGTACCTGCCTTTCCAATTAACGTGACCAGTTGAACGTCGTCTCTAAGAAGAAGTTCTAAAGCCATGATTTGCTGAACATTTCGAGGTTTGATTCCCCAGATATGATCATATTCAAATAAAAGCTTTTTTACTTTCGTTGTTGTTTGATCGACAATGCCGATGGCTGATCCGGATCCCCCAAATGCATCTTTCATCACTAAGAATTGATTTGCAAAAAAGGAGTGGTTCGCAATTTGAGACGTTAGCAGTTCTCCTTTTTCGTAAAATTGACTCAGCAGTTCTTTTGCAATATAGACTTCCGAAAAGCCTGTATAAATACTATTGAATTCCACTACTCGATCACTTAAAAAATCTTCTGCTCTTAAGCCGATTGCGTCAGCCTTCACACGTACCAACACATCTTTACTCACTAGTATCACTTCACGTCCATCTTCTTTTGTTTCCTCTTCAAGAGATAGATTTTTAGCAACAGCTAAAATTCGATTATCATTTGTTTTTTCCACAAAGATTTCTTGAAGCTGTTGAAAAGAGCGATGATTGAGTTCAATTCGCAAATGGCCCCCATTTTCTAAAGGGATTTTCTCATATAACTTTCCATGTTGTCTCAAGTTATCAATGAGTTTGGATACCTGCCTTGCATTTCGTCCGACTTCATCCATATTTCTTTTTTTCGAATCAACTTCTTCTAGCACAACGGCTGGAATCACTACTTCATTATCATCAAATGAAAAAATTGAATGCGGATCTTGTAATAAAACATTCGTATCTAATACATAAATTTTTCCCAATAATTCAGCCTCCTACTCCGATTGTTTTTCCTGTAAGGAGTGAAACAAGGCACCCATCCATTTATATACTATGTAACGCACATGTGTGAAGTGACCTTAAATGGACGGACCATTTTCTTTAAATATATGAACACGTGTATAAAGATAGAAGAACTATTAGAAACTAAATACAAATTACTACAAAAAATGAGTCATTCATAAGGAGGAGTCTCCCACATGAACAAATTTTTTCTATCCATTAGCTTATGTTTTATTACACTAACCGGCTGTAACAATAACCAAGCAGACATTGAAGAAGGGCAAAAAACAGATCGAATTGTACAGGTCAAAAATTCATCTCCTGAGCGCTCTCACAAGCGTACTGCTAATGAAATATCAGCTCATTTAGTTGAACTGGCTTCAAGCGTTCCGAATGTAAATGATGCTACTGCCATTGTGCTCGGTAAGTATGCAATCGTAGGCATTGACGTCGGCAAAGACATTGATCGTTCAGAAGTAAGTTCAATCAAATATACAGTTGCCGAAGGTCTGAAAGCTGATCCGTACGGCGCTAATTCTGTTGTTATTGCAGATCCTGATACGGTCGCTCGGCTAAAACAAATTGGAAATGAAATTCGCAAAGGTCGGCCGGTTACAGGATTTTTAGATGAATTAGCAGCCATTGTAAACCGAGTGATGCCTGAATTTGCAGAAGAAATTCGCCGAAATCCTAGCTCAACAGATACAAACAATCAAAAATTAAATAATAAACAAGAGCAAAATTTAAAGAATGAGCAGGAAAAACAATCTAATAATCATCTTCAAAAAAATGAATAAGAAAGTCGCTTAGCGGCAGGCTGCTGCTAAGCTTTTTTTATCGCTTCAATTACTTGCTTATCGAGTTTAGCAGCTGCTACTGGATCATAGGTCTTTTCATATGAAGGGTTTACTGAAATCTTAGAACCATAGAACATAACATCTCTTACTTCATTAATATCTAGTTCGATTAGCGTCAGCTTTAAAGCTACTCCTTCTAACTTTTCTTGCACTACCTCAGCTATTCCGCTGATTGAGTAGCATGATTCATTAGCAAGAATATTTACCACTGCTTTATTCGTATGTTTAATGTTTTCTACAATCCTCGATTTGACATCTACGGCAAATCGAATTTTTTGTTTAGTCGGAGCTACTAACCACGAAATGGCACTAACATTTGGACCGTTTGTTTCAAAATCAATAGTTGAAATGGTTGCAAATCTCTCTGTCTGTAGCTCATCGTATAATGCATCTACTAGTTGAGTCTCGACTTCGTTGGCCATTTTCATCCCTCCTACTGTTTATGTACTTACTAGTTACTATCTTCGAGCTAACAAGCAAAATTACCTGCTTCTTTAGGAATGTTTTCCTATCGTTCCTTTTCTACTGAGAGACAGCACCGCAAAAAAACTTTATAAAACAAGAATTTTCGGCTAGAATGATGTATAGAGAAGTTGAGGTGATAGAAATGAGAGTACAATGTGTCATGTGCGATAAAATTGAAACAATTGAGGATGAAACGCTCGTAGCAAAACGACTGCGCAACCGTCCTATCCATACATATATGTGCAATGAATGTTCTGAACGGATTGAAAAACGAACAAAAGAACGCATAGCTACTGGCAACTTTAAACTATATGAGTCGAAAAAGACAGAGGAGGATTGGTAAGGTGCTCCGATTAGGAATAAGGATTGGCATGTTAAGCGGGATTATCCTTGGGTTATGTTTAAAATGGATAGAATGGCTAACCGGCAAACAAGTTTATACCCTTTTATTAAATGTTGATTTTATTCCTATCATTGGCCCTATTCAATGGCCTGAATGGGTAGAGTTTGTTTTTCATTTGCTCATTGCCGCTGCAATTGGGATCGTTTTTGTTTACATAGTAGGTAAATTAATTAATATGTCTATTCGAAAAATCGTATTGTGTTCCTTTTTATTAACACTTCCAACCATTCCTTTGTATTTTCCGTTGACGCTGCTTGCGCTCAAGCCTACGCCTGCGGTGGATGATGCAGTAGCGATTTTTTATTGGACAGCTGGCCATTTAGTTTTCACAGCCGCTCTTGTCTTCGGCTATATCATACTAAAAAGACGCTTGTAGCTACAAGCGTCTTTTTATGTAGTCGTTTATGAACCCAACGAGGAGTTTTGCTTTTTAGCCTGATACAGCCGTATTTTATAAATAATTAATACAAGTGCTGCAACCACAAGCCCTTCAGCTACAGGTAAAAAAATGCCTAAAAACGTTAAAATCGTACATCCAAAAGCTAAAAATAGATAAATAACCACAGATTTTAAAAGCGGCAGTTTCTTTGCAAACCCGAGTTTGTACACGAGAACAGATAGCCCTAAAATGGTAAAGTATAACAGCCACATTCCTATTTTTGCATGTTCATCTACTTGATACAGAGCGGCAAAAAATGAAAGGTGTTCTTTTACATCCATACTTCTTCCCCCTATTCCTTACTTTATATTATTCGATATAAGCCACCTTTTTCCTTTCCAAACCCCTTCTTTATAAAACGCTTTCAAAAAATAGAAAATTCTGATATAATAGATAAAAAACAAGCCGCTAGCAGATAGAGCTAACGACTTACTTTTTTTATTATTTCGTGTCAGCGTATTTTTTCTTTTTCGCTGCTTTTTCACGTTCATTTTTATCAAGAATTTTTTTACGTAAACGAATAGATTCTGGTGTGATTTCACAATATTCATCTTCGTTTAAATATTCAAGTGATTGCTCTAAAGACATAATACGAGGTTTTTTCATACCTGTTGTTTGATCTTTATTAGCAGAACGCATATTCGTCATTTGCTTCATTTTACAGATGTTAACAACGATATCATTTTCACGAGTGTGTTCTCCTACGATCATACCTTCGTATACTTCTGTACCTGGCTCAACGAAAATTGTACCGCGGTCTTCTACGCCTTGGATTCCATAAGTAGATGATTTACCGCTTTCCATAGAAACAAGCACACCTTGACGGCGACCTCCAACTTGACCTTGCTGCATTGGCTGGTAGCTATCAAATGAATGGTTAATGATACCGAATCCACGAGTTAACGATAAGAACTCAGTTGTATAACCGATTAAACCACGTGCAGGAACCATAAAGATCAGACGCACTTGACCGCTGCCGTTGTTAATCATATCAACCATTTCACCTTTACGAGCACCCATCGATTCCATAATAGAACCCGTATGTTCTTCAGGCACGTCGATTTGCACACGTTCAACTGGCTCACAGCGCACGCCATCAATTTCACGAACGATTACTTCAGGTTTTGATACTTGAATCTCATATCCTTCACGACGCATATTTTCAATTAAGATAGATAAATGAAGTTCTCCACGTCCTGAAACAACCCATACATCCGGTGAATCAGTATTTTCCACGCGTAAACTTACATCCGTCTCAAGTTCAGACATTAAGCGCTCTTCAATTTTACGAGATGTAACAAATTTACCTTCACGACCAGCAAACGGTGAATTGTTTACTAAGAACGTCATTTGTAAAGTAGGTTCATCAATACGTAAAATTGGCAGTGCATCTTGGTGGTCAAACGGACATACGGTTTCACCTACGTTGATGTCTTCCATTCCTGATACAGCGATCAGGTCTCCTGCTTTTGCTTCTTCGATTTCAACACGCTTTAAGCCTAGGAAACCGAATAATTTTGTTACACGGAATTGTTTTACCGTACCGTCAAGCTTCATTAATGCAACTTGCTGGCCTACTTTCATTGTTCCGCGGAATACGCGACCTACACCGATACGACCAAGATAGTCATTGTAGTCAAGCATTGCCACTTGGAATTGAAGTGGTTCGTCGCTGTTGTCTACCGGTGCTGGAATGTGCTCAATGATTGAGTCAAATAGAGATGACATGTTCTCATCTTGCTTTTCAGGGTTCGTGCTAGCTGTTCCGTTGATTGCTGAAGCATAAACAACAGGGAACTCAATTTGTTCCTCGCTTGCACCTAGTTCAATAAATAAGTCAATTACTTCATCCACTACTTCAGTTGGACGAGCAAAGTCACGGTCAATTTTGTTAACAACAACAATCGGCGTTAAGTTTTGCTCTAATGCTTTTTTCAATACAAAGCGAGTTTGAGGCATACATCCTTCATATGCGTCTACTACAAGTAGAACACCGTCTACCATTTTCATAATACGCTCAACTTCTCCACCGAAGTCAGCATGTCCCGGCGTATCCATAATGTTGATACGCGTATCTTTATAATTAATAGCTGTGTTTTTCGCTAAAATTGTAATTCCACGCTCACGCTCAAGGTCATTTGAATCCATCGCACGTTCTTCAACATGCTCATTAGTACGGAATGTTCCGGACTGATGTAATAATTTATCTACTAACGTTGTTTTCCCATGGTCTACATGGGCAATAATGGCAATATTACGTAAATCTTTACGAATGTTCACGCATTTCACTCCTATGCTTGTAATAACTAAGCTATTATATCACACTAACTCTAGAATTGCAGAATGATTTTGTTGTACACTATAAATATCCTTTATAAATGGGAGGAATCAACATGAGAAACATTAAGTGGGTATTTGTTTTATATGCATTTATCGCAACTGCGGCAATTATGTCAATCGGCATATTTATCGGAGAAGGAAGCGCTCTCGGGGTCATTTTAGCTATCGCAGCTTTAATTGTTGTAATGGGCCTTGGCTTTACGACTAAGAAAAAAATGCGAGAAAAAGGGCAGCTGTAATTTTTTTGCGATGATTGAAAGCGTCATGGCCATTTGCAACATCAAAATGGTTCATGACGTTTTTTCATCACAAAATTCTTTGACTACACGTAAGTCTTCACTTCTATTTTATTTATTCCACTTTCCTTCAAGGTACGTACGAAAGATTTCGTCATGTAATGTTGGTTTGCTTACAAATACACTGCTTTTTTCAAGAATTTCTAACGGCTTTCCTTCTAAATCCGTCATAACTCCTCCAACTTCTTCAATCAATACTTTACCGGCAGCAAAGTCCCATGGAGCCAAACGTAGAGTAATGTATCCATCCAAGCGTCCAGCCGCTACGTAAGCAAGCTCAATAGCTGCGGATCCATATGAACGGGTCCCTCTTACTTTGCGCACAAGCGGACTTAATACGGAAGGATCAATACGGCGGTTCTCCGTTACCCATGTTGCATTTAGGCTAATAATAGCTTGTTCAACTGGTACAGGTTCAAGTTTCGGCAATTGGATGTCATTCATAAACGCGCCCTGTCCTTTTAAAGCATGATACAGCTCATTATGAATAACATCATAAATATAACCTGCTTGTCCTACACCATTTTCAAATATACCGATAGAAATAGCAAAATTCCGCTGCTGATGAACAAAGTTCATCGTCCCGTCGATTGGATCGATAATCCAAATCGTTCCTTCTTCTGATTCAAGCTCTTCTCCATATCCTTCTTCTCCAAGAATATGATGTTCCGGAAAGGTTTCATTGATTTTTGAGATAAAAAACTGTTCGATTTCTTTATCCATATTTGTTACTAAATCATTTGGATTCGATTTCGTTTGAATGAGAAGTTCTTTACTAAACGACTGTTGAATTTTTTGTCCAGCTTCTTTTAGCCACTCCTTAACGTATGTATCGATTTCTTTCCAGCGTTGCGTCATCTCAATTCCCCCTCAAAAATACGTCTCTTATTTAAGCTTAAAAAAACCTCTGCAAGATGTCAATTAACAGAGCACGTGGGAGAAGAACTGCCGCTTCTTCTCCCACGTGCTCTGTTACCACTTATGAATCTGCTCATTCAGTTTAATCCTTTTTTACAGTTTACCCTTATTTGTTCTATTTTATTCCCGTATCTGCTACTGAAGAGATATCATTTCTTCACGAAGTTTCTCGAGCTTTCGCTTACATTTTTGTTTTTGTTCCTCATTATTCTCCATCATGGCTTCATATAACGTCGCTAACTCGTAATCTAACTCCAAACGAATTACACCTAATCTTTTTTGTCCATCATTCTTCTTATACATATTCACCACTTGTTTCATGTTTCAAACACCCCTCTCAAATTATTGAACCCGCTTATAGAAAACTAAATTTTCAGATATTTTGATTGATATAGTCTATGTCGAAACCTAATCTCATGTAACTAAATTGTGTGATTACCTATAAAAAAATGATAGACACGTTTTGACAAGCATATGCGAATTAATTGGTGTTTATGCTTTTCATGTGGTAGAATCTTCGCGTAAATCATACTTACTTGCATAGATGCACAGCAGCTATACATATTCACTAAAAAACGGAGGTTTCACATGGCATTCTCAGGATTTTCACAAGATGACTTTAACGTATTCCGTATCGAGGGACTTGATGCACGTATGGAAGCCATCAAGACAACGATACGCCCAAAATTCGAACAATTGAGCAATCATTTTGCTCCTACTCTTTCTTCACTTTGTGGAGATGAAATGTTCGTACACATTGCCAAACATGCACGAAGAACAGTTAACCCGCCAGTAGATACGTGGGTAGCCTTTGCTAACAGTAAACGCGGGTATAAAAAGCTCCCTCATTTTCAAATTGGCCTTTGGGAAACACATGTCTTTGTGTGGTTCGCCGTAATTTACGAATCACCTATTAAAGAACAATTTGGAAAGCTGCTAAAACAAAACATTGAGGAGATTCGTCAAAATATCCCAGCCTCGTTTGTTTGGTCGAAAGATCATACAAAACCTGATAGTGACAAAATGGGCGACTTATCTTCTGAAGACTTAGAGAGTTTGTTTGAACGTCTAGAGACGGTTAAAAAAGCTGAGATCCTATGCGGCATTACAATTCCAAAAGAAGAAGCGATTGCAATGAACGGCGAAGAATGGATGGCTCGTATTGAACAAACATTTCATACGGTAACTCCATTATATGAACTAACTAAAAAAGCATATGCATAATTTTAACGAATTGATATAAAAAAATGAGGGTGAGACATAACGAAAGGAAGCTCATCGAAAGACCAATAAATGGGATACATAAGCTGAAACGCTTGTGACACCGCAGTTGATTTCCCTGCAGGAGTCTTCGCCTTGCCCTCCAATCAACTGCTCGAAGAAACGAAACAGATAAACTCTATGTTCACCGTAACAAAAAAAACGAATCATTAATCAAACAATTTGATTAATGATTCGTTTTTTACTTCGGCTAAACTACTTTTGTCCCAGCCTCATTTTTTACATTTTTATAATATCTCCAGAAGAAGCAGCCTTTGCTTTTTGAATCGTTCGATAAGAAGAGTATTTGCTTTGATCTTCAAAATCGTTACAGATTGTTTTTTCTTCTGCTTTACTTGGCACAATTTCTTTAAATCGGCGATAGACTGCCATTAGGTGATCACGCTCAATACCTTTTTCATAAGCTCGTTCAATGCTTTCAAAAAACTTCACTACATCAATAATTTCTTCTGTACTCCAATCAAGGGAGATAGGGTATTGATATTCCACTTCTCATCACTCCATTTATTTCTTCAATCTATGTATATCTATATTCTTAACTCTATCACAATCTATAATGTACACAAAGTTTATTCTCTTTTCACACAAAAGAATTTCTCCTTTTTTTTCTTTTTATTTTCTCTTTAAAATATCTTTGCAAATGGGTTAATAAGTGCTATAATTCTTTTGTTTTATGGGGATTTTCAAAACATAAAGAACTATAAAATAATGAGTAATAGGCAGTTTACAATTACTTGTATTTTTTTAACTAAAAATTGTATTTATATTATCAAACAGTAGTAAACATACACGTTTCATTCATTTATATAATGGTTAAAATCAAGAAAACTGCCGAATAGAATTTCTGTTGAATTTCTTTTATAGAAAAAAGATGTGATATTTTAATATGTAGAATTCAACAGCCACTAGTTTTTGGTATATAAAATTGAATGCTGTAATTTGATAAAAAAACAATCAAAGTCCCTCTAAGCTTTGCTTAGAGGGACTGACAATTTATGATAAAAGAGGTGTATAGCAAAGTTGTCTTCTCAATTTTCAACTCCATTATTTACTGGATTAGTTAATCACGCTAAGAAAAACCCAACACAATTCCATATCCCTGGACATAAAAAAGGAAATGGAATGGATCCTGAATTCCGCTCATTTATTGGCGATGATGCTTTATCCATTGATTTAATTAATATCGGTCCTCTTGATGACCTTCACCAGCCAAAAGGCATTATCAAACAAGCGCAGGATTTAGCTGCAGAAGCATTCGGTGCTGACCATACTTTTTTCTCTGTTCAAGGAACGAGCGGAGCAATTATGGCAATGGTCATGGCGACATGTGGGCCTGGAGATAAAATTATCGTTCCTAGAAACGTGCATAAATCTGTTATGAGTGCGATTGTTTTTTCAGGAGCTACGCCTATTTTTATTCACCCTGAAATTGACGAAAATCTTGGCATTTCTCACGGTATTACATCGGACTCTGTAGAAAAAGCCTTAAAGCAGCACCCTGAAGCAAAAGCAGTACTTGTTATCAATCCAACTTATTTTGGAATTTCCGGAGACCTTCGTAAAATCGTAGAAATTGCCCACTCGTATCAAGTGCCTGTACTTGTTGATGAAGCTCACGGCGTTCATATTCACTTCCATGATGATTTGCCTTTGTCTGCTATGCAGGCCGGTGCAGATATGGCAGCAACAAGCGTGCATAAATTAGGCGGCTCTATGACGCAAAGTTCAATTCTAAATATACGCGAAGGCTTAATTTCTCCAAAACGTGTACAGTCTATTTTAAGCATGCTGACAACAACATCAACATCTTATCTGCTGCTGGCTTCTTTAGATGTTGCACGAAAACGTTTAGCTACAGAAGGAAAAGAGCTGGCTGAACGTGCAATTTCTCTTGCTGAAAAAGCACGAAAAGAAATTAATACCATTGAGCATATCCGATGTATAGGCAGAGAAATTTTAGGGACAAAAGCTACGTATGATTTAGACCCTACTAAATTAATTATTTCTGTTTCAGATTTAGGAATTACGGGCTATGACGTAGAAAAATGGATGCGTGAAGCTCATAATATCGAAGTTGAAATGTCTGACCTTTATAATATTCTATGTATTATCACGCCTGGAGATACAGAAGAAGATCTATTACGTCTGGTCACGGCTCTGCGTGAGTTATCTGCAAAATTCCATAATCTTTCTGAGACAACGGCAAAACCGGCTATTTTATTGCCTGATATTCCTGTATTGGCTTTAACACCTCGCGATGCTTTTTACGCTGAAACCGAAGTGGTACCTTTTCATGAGTCGGCAGGTCGTATTATTGCGGAATTTGTGATGGTCTATCCTCCTGGTATTCCTATTTTTATTCCTGGGGAAATCATCACTGAGGAAAATTTAACCTATATTGAAACAAACTTAGAGGCAGGTTTACCAGTGCAGGGTCCGGAAGATTTTGAATTAAAAACATTTCGTGTCATTAAAGAACATAAAGCAATTCAATAAAAAAGGTGCGGAAATCCGCACCTTTTTTTATTGATTAATCTAAATCTTCATCTGCTTTTTGACATTCTCCGCTTTTACATGTTGAGTATAATCGCGTCACTTTCTCATCTTCGAAATGATCAATTGTGCAGTTACATGTTTGACATACGATTGTTCCCATTTTGTAAACTCCCCTTTAACCGTCTTTTTTTGTAAGCGTTTTACAACTCTTGATATTATATTATTATGTCACATTAAATATGTCAACAACTAATTAGTATGTCACATTAAAAATATTTTTCTCATAAATGTTATATTTGTTTTCAAAAAGCTGAACGCTTAGAATCATATCTATTTATATGAAAAAACAATGTCTAATTTCAAATCTATTTCATCACTTTAAAATAATTACGAAAAATAAAAATTTGTTCTCTTTCCGCTTTTTCTTACTAATGGGGTAGACATTTCATACAAACTTCACTAAAATGTATAACCATGTGGTTTCATATATACCTGAAAAGGCTATATGAAACACTATGTTATGTAAAATAGAATAGGAAAGGAGTGTTAATCGATGAAAAAACTGACTCCCGTTTTTATCATTTCGGTTATTATTGCTGCAGTATTTATCGTATGGGGTGTTATTCCGGAATCTACGCTAGGAAGCGCAGCGCTCACACCTGTTACATCGGCAATACATAGTTTTATCATCGAGAAATTTGGCTGGTATTACTTACTAGCAGCTACATTATTCTTAGTTTTTACACTGTACTTAATTTTTTCGAAGTACGGAAACATCAAACTAGGGAAGCCTGACGAAAAACCTCAGTATGGTTATGTCTCATGGTTTGCCATGTTATTTAGTGCTGGTATGGGCATTGGTCTTGTATTCTGGGGTGTCTCAGAACCAATCAATCATTTTCATACTCCACCTTCTGGTGAAGGCGGTACAGCAGAATCAGCTCGTGCAGCTCTACGCTATTCGTTTTTCCACTGGGGTTTACATCCTTGGGCTATTTATTCCGTTCTTGCACTGGCCCTTGCATATTTTCAATTTAGAAAAGGTTACCCGTTCATCATCAGCAATATTTTACGTCCTCTACTAGGAAAACGTGTTGATGGGCCTCTTGGAACGATCATAAACGTCATCGCCGTATTTGCAACTGTCTTTGGGGTAGCAACATCTCTAGGACTTGGCGCTATTCAAATTACCGGTGGAGCCTCTTACTTGTCGCCAAGTATTGATAACAATTTCACGACTCAATTAATTGTTATTATTATCGTGACGTTCTTGTTCATGCTGTCAGCACAGACGGGGCTGAACAAAGGTATTAAGTATTTGAGTAACATTAATATTGTTTTAGCTATTCTGCTAATGCTGTTCTTGTTATTTGCAGGTCCAACCAACTTTATTATGGACTTATTCGTTACAACCATTGGCAGCTACATTCAAAACTTGCCGTCAATGAGTTTTCGATTGAGCCCGTTTGATAACAGCACCTGGGTTCAAGATTGGACAATTTTCTACTGGGCATGGTGGATTGCTTGGGCACCGTTTGTTGGTACGTTCATTGCTCGTATTTCACGAGGCAGAACCATTCGAGAATTTTTAATTGGTGTACTAGCTGTTCCGACCGTATTTGGTGGTTTATGGTTTGCCGTATTCGGAGGTTCTGGGGTCTATTTAGACTTTTTTAAAGACCTTCCTGTTATGGATGTTATTAATAATAAAGGAACAGAAGTTGCTTTATTCTATGTACTTGAACAGTTTCCATTTGGTACGTTCATGTCCATTGTCGCTATTTGCTTAATTGCTACATTCTTTATTACATCAGCTGACTCAGCTACATTTGTTTTAGGAATGCAGACAACAAATGGTGATCTAAATCCTTCAGGCTCTATTAAACTTACGTGGGGCTTAATTCAATCGTTAACAGCAATCATTCTGCTTTGGACAGGTGGTTTGGACGCGCTCCAAACAGCTGCGATTATAGCAGCACTTCCATTCTCAATTGTGCTAGTGCTAACGGTCTTCTCATTAATGAAAGCATTTAAAGAAGAAGGCGCATTGAAAAGAGAAAAGAAATCTGTGTAAGACAAAAAAAGCGTTAGCTTATATAAGCTAACGCTTTTTTTATGCAATCTTACGCTGTGCAAAATAAAATTAGTTGATAACATGTCAAGCAGACAGCTGAAGTTGTACCAGTCATCATAAGCGCCAGTCTTTTAGATTTGACGTTCATTTCTGCTATGCCGTAAGCTAAATAAGCAAATACTAAAAATAAAATAATTTTAGATGTCAACTGATCACGTTTTGATAGCAATTCAACCAGTGAATAACCCATCCAAATAACAATGTGTAAGCTCCAAACGAAATACGTCTTCATAGCTCCTACGCCGCCTTTTCATTCGTTATCCAAAAGAGCAGTTTTTTATCTACCTATAAGAAAGCACGTCCCACTTCATATGTATGCATCTAGAGCTCATTTAAGACTGCCTCAGCGTTTTTACACGTTTCTTCTAAAAAGGAGTGCTCATCAGCAACAAAAACTGTCTGACAAGCACCTGGTGCTTTGTGAAAACCGTTTTCTTCAAAAAAAAAGCTGATGCGTACGCATCAGCTTTTTAAACCATTATTTATTTTACAATGTGAATTGGGCTTCCAATAGCTACTTCAGCAGCTTCCATTGTGATTTCACCTAATGTTGGGTGAGCGTGAATTGTTAATGCGATATCTTCAGCCGTTACGCCAGCTTCGATAGCAAGACCAAGCTCAGCGATCATGTCAGATGCGCTAGGTCCAGCGATTTGAGCACCAACCACTACTCCGTCTTCTTTACGAGTGATAAGCTTCAAGAAGCCTTCTGCAGCGTTAAGTGCAAGTGCACGTCCGTTAGCAGCAAATGGGAATTTAGAAGCTTTAACAGCTAATCCTTCTTCTTTCGCTTGTGCTTCAGTATAACCTACAGATGCAAGCTCAGGCTCAGAGAATACAACTGCTGGAATTCCTAAGTAGTCAATTTCAGCAGGTTCGCCAGCAATTACTTCAGCTGCGATTTTACCTTCGTAAGAAGCTTTGTGTGCAAGTGGAGGTCCAGTTACGATATCACCAATTGCAAAGATGTTGCTTACAGATGTACGAGTTTGGTTATCGATTTCGATAAGACCACGGTCAGTCATTTTAACGCCAACTTGCTCAAGACCAAGCTCATCAGTGTTAGGACGACGACCTACAGTAACTAATACGTAGTCAGCATCGATTACTTTTGACTCTCCGCCTACTTCAAACGTAACTTGTACGCCGTCAGCAGTTTCTTCAACACCTTTAGCCATTGCTTTTGTATAAATTTCAACGTTTCCTTTTTTCTTAAGGTTACGTTTAACAAGTGAACTCATTTGTTTTTCAAAACCAGCTAAGATTTCATCAGCAGCTTCTACAAATGTAACTTCTGTACCGAAGTTAGCAAAAGCAGTACCAAGCTCAGTACCGATGTAACCTCCACCGATTACAACTAATTTTTTAGGAACTTCTTTAAGCGCTAATGCACCTGTAGAGTTGATTACGCGCTCAGAGAATTTGAATCCAGGGATCTCGATTGGACGAGAACCAGTTGCAAGGATAGCATTTTTGAATTTGTACGTTTGTGCAGAATTTTCATCCATTACACGTACAGTTTCGCTGTCAACGAAGTAAGCTTCACCTTTTACGATGTCAACTTTGTTACCTTTAAGAAGGCCTTCAACACCGCCAGTAAGTTTGTTTACAACGCCGTTTTTGAATTCTTGAACTTTAGAGAAATCAACTGTTACGTTCTCAGCGATAATCCCCATGTCTTCAGAATGTTTAGCGTGTTCAAAACGGTGACCTGCAGCGATTAATGCTTTTGAAGGAATACAACCAACGTTTAAGCATACGCCTCCAAGGTTACCTTTTTCTACGATTGTAACTTTTTGACCTAATTGAGCTGCACGAATTGCTGCAACGTAGCCACCAGGGCCAGCACCAATGACAAGAGTATCAGTTTCGATTGGGAAATCTCCTACTACCATTTATTACGCCTCCATTAATAATAATTCTGGATCATTTAATAAACGCTTGATTTGGTTAAGAGCGTTTTGAGCTGTTGCGCCATCGATAATACGGTGGTCAAAGCTTAGTGATAATGCTAATACTGGAGCAATTACAATTTCACCGTCGCGTACAACTGGTTTTTCAGCGATACGTCCGATACCTAGAATTGCAACTTCTGGGTGGTTGATAACAGGAGTAAACCATTGTCCACCAGCAGAACCGATATTTGTGATTGTACAAGAAGCGCCTTTCATTTCAGCAGGAGCTAATTTACCATCACGTGCTTTTCCAGCAAGGTCGTTAATTTGATCAGAAATTTCGAACACAGATTTACGATCAGCATTTTTCACAACTGGTACTAAAAGACCTTTTTCAGTGTCAGCAGCGATACCGATGTTGTAGTAATGTTTTTGAATTACTTCATCAGTAGAGTCATCGATTGAAGTGTTAAGAGCTGGGAACTTCTTAAGTGCTGAAGTTAACGCTTTTACCACGTAAGGTAAGAATGTTAATTTAATACCTTGATCTGCTGCAACTGTTTTGAATTTTTTACGATGAGCAACAAGAGCTGTTACATCGATTTCATCCATTAATGTTACGTGTGGAGCAGTGTGTTTAGAGTTAACCATAGCTTTTGCGATTGCACGACGGATACCGCTCATTTTCTCGCGAGTTTCTGGTAGGTCGCCTTCAGGAATAGCTTGTGCTGCTGCTGCTTTTGGTTCAGCTGAAGCAGTTTCCTCTTTAGCTGGAGCTTCAGCAGTTGCTGTAGCTGTAGAACCACCAGATAGGAAGCCATCGATGTCATCTTTAACAATACGTCCGTTTTTACCTGAACCAGGAACAGCTTTAATGTCTACACCTTTTTCACGAGCATATTTGCGCACTGAAGGCATAGCAATTACTTTACGGTTAGGATCAACATCAGCTTGTGCTGCAGGAGCTGTTGCTTCTTCAGTCACTTCTTCAGTTGAAGCTTCTTCTTTAGCTTCTTCTGCTGGTGCATCATCATGATCGTCACCTTTGAATTTTAAGTCTTCGTATCCAGGAGCATCAAAAGTAACGATAACTTGTCCTACAGTAGCTACTGTACCTTCGTCAACTTTTACTTCTAATACTTTACCTTTTACAGGAGATGGGATTTCAACAACAGCTTTGTCATTTTGTACTTCTGCTAGTACATCATCCTCATCAATTTCATCTCCAGCTTTTACGAACCATTTTACAATTTCACCTTCGTGGATACCTTCACCGATATCCGGCAGTTTAAATTCAAATGCCACGTGTCTTCACCCTCCTAGTTAGTTGCGTTCAATTTGTTAGTGTTTATTTTATCTAAGACAGAAATCAGCACAAAGCTGATTTCTATCACAGTAAAATGCTAATTAAAATTCAAGTACTTTCTTAGCTGTTTCAACGATATCTTTGTGGTCTGGTAACCATACGCCCTCAGCTTGAGAGAATGGGAACACAGTATCCGGTGCTGTTACACGTAATACTGGTGCTTCTAAGCTTAAGATTGCACGATCGTTAATTTCAGCTACAACGTTAGCTGCGATACCAGCTTGTTTTTGAGCTTCTTGAACTACTACTACGCGACCAGTTTTTTCAACTGATGCAAGAATTGTATCGATATCTAAAGGTTGAACTGTACGTAAGTCCACTACTTCAGCAGAGATACCTTCTTTTTCTAGTTCTTCAGCTGCTTTTAATGATGAGTGTACCATTGCACCGTAAGCGATAAGCGTTACGTCTGTACCTTCACGTTTCACATCAGCTGTACCTAAATCAATTGTGTATGATTCTTCAGGTACTTCTTGACGGAATGAACGGTAAAGCTTCATGTGCTCTAAGTATACAACCGGATCGTTATCACGAATTGATGAAATTAAAAGACCTTTTGCATCGTATGGAGTTGAAGGAATTACAACTTTTAAACCAGGTTGAGATGCTACGATACCTTCTAAGCTATCAGCGTGAAGTTCTGGTGTATGAACGCCTCCACCGAATGGTGAACGGAATGTAATTGGTGCATTCCAGCGACCGCCAGAACGGTAGCGCATACGTGCAGCTTGACCTGATACAGAATCAAGTACTTCGTATACGAAACCAAAGAATTGAATTTCAGGAACCGGACGGAAACCTTGAGTCGATAGACCTACAGCAAGACCACCGATACCAGATTCAGCTAATGGCGTATCGAATACGCGATCTTCGCCGAATTCTTGTTGAAGACCTTCAGTCGCACGGAATACTCCACCGTTTACGCCAACGTCTTCACCAAAAACTAATACGTTTTCGTCGTTTTTCATTTCTGTGCGTAACGCATCAGTAATCGCTTGAATCATTGTCATTTGCGCCATGGCTTACTTCGACTCCTTCTCTTTGTAGATTTCATATTGCTCTTGTAAGTTTGAAGGCATAGTTTCGTACATGATTTCCATTAAATCTGTAACTTTTTGTTTTGGATAATCGTCAGCCTTCTTAATAGCTTGTTTGATATCTTCTTTAGCTTGCTCGATTACTTTGTTTTCTTCTTCTTCATTCCAGATGCCTTTAGCTTCTAAGAATTTACGGAAGCGAACAAGTGGATCTTTCTTTTCCCACTCAGTGTCAAGCTCAGCTGTACGATAACGAGTTGGATCGTCACCAGCCATTGTATGTGGACCATAACGGTAAGTTAATGTTTCAATTAAAGTTGGACCTTCACCGTTTACTGCACGCTCACGAGCTTCGCTTACTGCAACGTATACTGCTAGTGCATCCATACCGTCTACTTGAACGCCTGGGATACCAACAGCCGCTGCTTTTTGAGCGATTGTACGTGCTGCAGATTGCTTTTCAACTGGTGTTGAAATTGCAAAGCGGTTGTTTTGTACAACAAAGATTGCTGGAGCTTTGAATGCACCTGCGAAGTTCATACCTTCGTAGAAGTCACCTTGTGAAGCTCCGCCGTCACCTGTATAAGTGATCGCTACTGCTTTTTTACCGCGCTTTTTAAGACCTAGTGCCACACCAGCAGTTTGCACGATTTGTGCACCGATGATGATTTGTGGAGAAAGTATATCTACACCTTCTGGCGCTTGGTTACCGTGGAAATGACCACGAGAGAATAAGAACGCTTGATATAGTGGAAGACCATGCCAAATTAACTGAGGCACATCACGGTACCCAGGTAAAATGAAGTCTTCTTTTTCTAATGCGAAATGTGAAGCGATTTGAGAAGCTTCTTGCCCAGCAGTTGGTGCATAGAAACCTAAACGACCTTGACGGTTCAATGAAATTGAACGTTGATCAAGAATACGAGTGTATACCATGCGAGTCATTAACTCTTTTAATTTTTCGTCAGATAAATCTGGCAACGCTGATTTATTTACTACTTCGCCCTCTTCATTAAGAATTTGGAACGTTTGGTACTGCTCAGCGATTTTATCAAGTTGCTTTGATACATCAATAATAGCCTTTTTAGTTTTAGCAGCCATCTAAGTCACCTCTTCCTTTCATTTAAGCCGTATAAATTCATTTTACTAATCAAACAAACATACACGCTTTTAGAATGTCCCAAATGGACAAGTAAAAGTCATATTTTGTCGAGTAGCTTTTTGAATTCGCTAATCCTTAACATTTCTATGTATTCCCCAGCGAATTCTGTGCAAACATTTACGTAAAAGGAAAGTTTAAGCGAAACGAACGTTTCGTTAAACTGTATTAATTATTTTGCAAAAATGATTAATACAACACTTACTACGCTACCTAGTTTACAATACACTAAAACAGTTCGTCAATGCATTTACATCAAGAAATTACGCTTTTTTAGTTTGTGAAATAAAACACATAAAAAAGACATGCTGTACTATTACACAGATGCAAACTGTATTATATGTTTTATAATAACCTTTTCTTTTTTTACGTCTGCACATCTCCTATCTTGCCACAAATAAACGATTTTTTAAAACAATAACCTTTTGTAATTTTTACGTGAATCATGTCGAAACTCTTTCTTTATTTCAGAAAACCTTCCTTTTCAGCCAAAAAAAAGACCTGTAAACTTCACAGGCCTTCTTATTTATCCTCGCTATTTTTCACCTTTAACTTCGTTTTGTTATAAAAATCCTCTTTGGCTTTGTTATAGTCAGCTGTTAATGTGTTAAACGCTTCTTTTTTCTTTTCAACTTCTTTATAAGTAGCATTGATCGAAGCGATTTGTGTTTCAAGATTCTCTAATTTCACATTGTCTTTTTCAAAGAGCTTATATAGCTGACGATCTAATTCAATGGAATGAAGATAGGCATCATGTAAGGACTGGTACGCCTTATAACGCTTCTTCATTAATGAAGATAGTTCAAGCGCCTCTTCTTTTGCTTTGCCATCCTCTAGTTTTTGGATCTTCGGCTCTGTCGCTTCAAATTGTTTTTGCGAAGCGCTGATGCTTTTTTCTTCTTTTTGTAATTTACTTTCACGCTCATCTAATAACTGCTGCGCTTTTTGTGCTTTATTTTTTATTTTCTTTTTATCTTTAATCCCTAGCTCAATAATTTGGTCGTATATCGCATTTTCTTGCTGTTCTAAATCTGCTAACGGTTTTTGCTGATCAGCAAATTGCTTTTCTTGTGCTACCACTTTTTCTAATCCATTATATACCTCAAGCTCAGGCGATGAGCCCTCTGCACATCCTGCTAGTGACATAGCAGCAATGCCGATAACTATATATCTTCCGATGCATTTCATATCTGGTAAATCCTCCCTTATTCATGGGTCATTATACAATTTTTGTAGGGAATTAGCAATTTATCTACACCCTTTTTCCACCTTTTAATATATTATACTAACCCAATCGTGAAAAAAAGGGAGTTTATTACTTTTTACCTTGGGATTGATAACTACGGGAGGTTACATTATGTTGGGTTATGGTGGATATGGCTGTGGCGGTTCTAATAAAGGTTTTGTGTTATTAATCGTACTGTTCATTTTATTAGTTATTATCGGCTGCAGCTGTGGCGGCTGGTAATTATACAATAAAAGCGGCTAACGGTCGCTTTTATTTTTTCTTATGCATGTTTTTCCATATGTTTGATACATATAATTAGTAGAAACATTTATGTGGTCAAGGTCGAGGTAATGACTTTTTTATACGGATTTGGTACACTTTATACCTATAAAATAGCCTAGGGAGATGTGAAAGTTGATTACAATGAACGATATTATTCAAGACGGACACCCAACGCTGCGAGAAGTAGCAAAAGAAGTACCGTTACCTGCTTCTGAAGAAGACAAAAAGATTTTACATAGCTTATTAGAATATGTAAAAAACAGCCAAGATCCTGAAATTGCTGCTAAATATGGACTGCGATCTGGTATCGGGCTTGCCGCTCCTCAAATTAATGTATCAAAACGAATGATTGGGGTACACGTTACGGATGAAAAAGGCAAGCTATACAGCTATGCATTATTTAACCCTAAGATCATTAGCCACTCAGTTGAAAAGACATACCTTACAGGCGGTGAAGGCTGCTTGTCTGTCGATCAAGATATCCCAGGATTTGTTCCTCGATATGCACGTATCACAGTAAAAGGCACAACGCTTGAAGGCGAAGAAGTGAAAATTCGTTTGAAAGGTCTTCCTGCTGTTGTCTTTCAGCACGAAATTGATCATTTAGACGGAATTATGTTTTATGATTACATTAATAAAGAAAATCCATTTCAAGAACCTGAAAATGCTTTTCCATATGAACGCTAAAAAACGCGAGCTAGAGCTCGCGTTTTTCTTACTTTAATAATCCTACTAGCTCTAATCCGTGGAGAATACCATCTTCTGCTACATCTTTTGTAACAAGATTAGCAACTTCTTTCACGACTTCTTCCGCATTTCCCATCGCTACTCCATTTCCGACAAATTCTAGCATTTCGATATCGTTTAAGCCGTCTCCGAATGCATATACATCTTTTTTGTCAAAGCCAAGCTTTTCAATCATGGTCTCAATTCCTCGCGCTTTTGATCCACCTTTTGGCAAAACATCAGTTGAAAATTCATGCCAGCGAATAAAGTCAAATTTCTTAAATTTTTCTTCATAAGGAGCTTCTTCTCCCGTTGTACAGAATAAGAGGGATTGATAAATTTCACGCCCTTCGAAATAAGTAGGATCGTGGTGAGGGTGGTTAAATCCAATTTTCAGCGTGCTGATGCTGGATTCGATATAGTCATGAAACTCAATGTTTGATTTCATATCTTCATGATCCATGTATACGACAGGGTGATCATGCTCAACAGCAAAAGCTGTTAAATCTTGAAGTTCTTCTTTATTTAACGGGTTTTTGTAAAGAACTTCTCCATTTAAAACAATGTACTGACCATTAAAGCTAATATATGTTTGAATATCCAACTCTTCACGCAGATCTTTAAACATAAAAGGAGCCCTTCCAGTTGCAATTGCCACTTCATGCCCCTGCTCTTTTAACAGCTGGACAGCTTTTTTTGTAGAAGCAGGCAGTTTTTTATCATGATCCAATAACGTTCCATCAATATCAAAAAAAATAATCTTTCGTTCCACGTTTATCACCTTATTTTTTATAATTTTTTATCTCTTTGTTAAGCCTTTCCAATTATATCAAACAAGCGCTGGTTTCTCTATAAATGGACGGTCCTATTTGTAGTTTTTCCATATTTAACCACGAGAAACCTCTCCCTTTTCATCATATAATAAAAGTACAGAGAGAGACAGGCAGGTATTGCAAAAAACAAAGGAGCTGAAAAATCATGTTAAAAGATTTTCGAAAAAGGCTGCTAAAACGCTGGAATGAATTATTGCGTAAAAAAACGATGGCATAATCGATTTTTTTAGGGCTTTCTGTTGTAAAATTTGCAGAGTGTGTGTCTGCATCGTACAATGGAATAGCCCTTATTTTTATACGCCCGGAAAATATAGTCTTGTATCCGTTTCCTATTAATATTATTCTATAATTAATTGACTTGTTATATTTAGATGACTAAAATGTAGTGAAAGCAAGTTTCTTTAGAAAATACATGAAATACATACACATTTTATAATATAATAAAATAAGTTATTTGAATTTCGGAATTAAGGAGAGATTTTTGTTATGATTTTTAAAGTTTATTTTCAAGAAAAAATGAGTGAAGTAGCTGTACGTGAAAATACAAAAACAGTGTATGTGAACGCAGATTCTGAGCGTGACGTTCGTCAAAAGTTAAAAGCGCGTTCAATTAATATTGAGTTTGTTCAAGCAGTGACTGGAGACTATCTAGAATATGAACAACAGCATGAAGATTTTAAAGTATTGGAGATATGATGAAAATGAAATTTGTAAAAAATAATCAAACGGCAGTTTTCGCCCTGGGTGGACTAGGCGAAATCGGTAAAAACACGTATGCCGTACAGTTTCAAGATGAAATTATTCTTATTGATGCAGGAATTAAATTCCCTGAAGATGAGCTTTTAGGAATTGACTACGTTATTCCTGACTACAGTTATTTAGTAAAAAATGCAGATAAAATCCGTGGCCTTTTCGTTACACATGGTCATGAAGATCACATCGGCGGAATTCCTTACTTATTAAGAGAATTAAACATTCCTATTTATGCAGGGAAATTAGCCCTTGGACTTCTTCGCAACAAATTAGACGAGCATGGGTTGCTTCGTACAGCTCAGCTTCATGAGATTACTGAAGATGACGTAATTAAATTCCGTAAAACATCGGTAACTTTCTTCCGCACAACTCACAGTATTCCTGATTCTTACGGAATTGTGGTAAAAACACCAAACGGACAAATCGTACATACAGGAGATTTCAAGTTTGATTTTACACCAGTGGGCGAACCGGCTAACTTAACAAAAATGGCTGAAATCGGTAAAGAAGGCGTTCTATGCTTGCTTTCAGACAGTACAAACAGTGAAATTCCTAACTTTACGATGTCTGAGCGCCGCGTAGGTGACAGCATTCATGACATTTTCCGTAAAGTAGACGGCCGTATTATTTTTGCAACGTTTGCTTCAAATATTCACCGCTTACAGCAAGTAGTGGAAGCAGCCGTATTGCATAACCGTAAAGTTGCTGTATTCGGACGCAGTATGGAAGCAGCTATTGAGATTGGCCAACAGCTGGGATATATTTCATGTCCAAAAGATACGTTCATTGAGCCTTCTCAAATTAACCGAATTCCAGCTAACCGCGTGACTATTTTATGTACAGGCAGCCAAGGTGAACCGATGGCAGCGCTATCTAGAATTGCAAACGGTACTCACCGCCAAATTCAAATTATCCCTGGAGATACGGTTGTATTCTCATCTTCACCTATTCCAGGAAATACAGTAAGTGTTAGCAAAACAATTGATATGCTATTCCGTGCAGGAGCAGAGGTTATTCACGGTGCTCTAAACGATATCCATACTTCTGGACACGGCGGACAGGAAGAGCAAAAATTAATGCTTCGTTTGATGAAACCAAAATACTTTATGCCAATTCACGGTGAGTATCGCATGCAGAAGATGCACATCAAACTTGCAACAGACTGTGGAGTTCCTGAAGAAAACTGCTTCATTATGGATAATGGAGAGGTGCTAGCTTTAAGCGACAGCGAAGCTTCAGTAGCCGGCAAAATCCCTTCAGGCTCTGTATATATTGACGGAAGCGGAATTGGTGACATTGGAAATATCGTACTTCGTGATCGCCGCATTTTATCTGAAGAAGGTCTTGTTATTGTGGTTGTAAGCATCAATATGAAAGACTTCAAGATCGCTGCTGGTCCAGACATTATCTCTCGTGGTTTTGTTTATATGCGCGAATCTGGCGACTTAATTAATGATGCACAGTCCCTCATTACAAAACACTTGAACAAAGTGATGGAACGTCGTACGTCACAATGGTCTGAGATTAAAAATGAAATCACAGACACATTGGCTCCATTCCTTTACGAAAAAACAAAGCGCCGTCCAATGATTTTACCAATCATTATGGAGGTTTAATAAAAGAAAAAGAGCAGATGCAATTGCATCTGCTCTTTTTCTTTTATTAAGCACTGGCAAATTTATTTTCGAAGCGGTTGATATCTGCATCTGCTCCAATAACAATCAACACGTCCCCTTCTTGAATCGTTTCGGACGCCTGAGGAGAAACGATGATATCTCGATCACGCTTAATGGCTACAATGTTAATGCCATATTTTGCACGAATGTCTAACTCAATCAGCGTATTGCCAGCCATTCTTTTGCTCGCTACTAATTCGACAATACTGTGTTCTTCAGATAGCTCTAAATAATCTAGCACGCTGTTTGAAATCATGTTATTGGCAATTCTTCGGCCCATATCTCGTTCGGGATGCACGATAAAATTAGCACCAATTTTTGATAATACTTTGGCATGATAATCATTTTGTGCTTTTACCGTTATTTTCTCAACCCCCAGCTCTTTTAAAATAAGGGTCGTCAAAATACTTGCCTGAATATTGTCACCAATAGCTACGATAACATGATCAAAATTACGAATTCCTAAACTTTTTAGAACCCCTTCATCCATTGAATCGCCTACTACTGCATGGGAAGCAACGTTAGCATACTCATTTACCTTTTCTTCATCAATATCAATCGCCAGAACTTCCATTCCTTGATCGCTTAATGTTTTACAAATACTTCCTCCAAATCTACCTAATCCGATGACTGCAAATTCTTTTTTCATTTGAATTCCTCCATTATGTACAGGAAAAAATCTGAACTACCGTTATTTTACCACAATTCTTTTGTATCAACCTCATTTTCCCGTTAACACTTATATCTCTTTACTATTTCTCACACTCATAGAAAAACAGAAGGATCAGCTCCCTCTGTTTTTAAGCTGTAGCATGGGTTTGAACAAGGTAATAATATACGCCTTTTTGCTGCATTAGTTCCCCGTGATTCCCCGTTTCAATAATGCTTCCATGATCTAATACAATGATCTTATCTGCTTCTCGTATAGTAGATAACCGATGAGCAATCATGATGGCCGTTCTATTTTTTAACAGCGTTTTAAGCGCCTGTTGAATCTTCACTTCTGTTTCTGTATCGATGCTTGCTGTCGCTTCATCTAAAATGATAATACGAGGATTAGCCAACAGCGTTCGAGCAAATGAAATCAATTGACGCTCTCCCACGGATAAGACGTTTCCTCGCTCTTCTACTTCCGTATCATAGCCTTTTTTCAGACGCTTTATAAAATCTGCAGCCCCTACCGCTTCTGCGGCCTTAATCACTTCCTCATCAGTAGCATCCGGTTTTCCAAACCGAATGTTTTCCATAATAGTTCCTGAAAAAATAAAGGTTTCTTGCAGCACAATACTAATTTGCGCTCGTAAACTCGCTAGCGTAATATCTTGAATAGGCATATTATCAATTAAAATCTGCCCTTCGTTTACATCATAAAAACGTGTGATTAAATTAGCAATGGACGTTTTTCCAGATCCAGTATGCCCCACTAAAGCAACCGTCTGGCCTTCTTTTATGTCAATTGATACGTTGTTTAAAGCTTTCCGCTTCCCATCATAGGAAAATGAGACGTGCTTGAACTCAACTTTTCCTTTCATATCCTCTAAAGACGTAGCGGTTTCCAAATCTGCGACGAGAGGTTTTTCATCTAGAAATTCAAAAATACGCTCGGATGAAGCCATTCCCATTAATAATTGATTATACACTTGCCCTAAACGAGAAATCGGTTCCCAAAACATTCCAAGATAAAAAGCAAATGATACAAAAATACCAATTGTTAGCCGTTCATCTTGAATAAGTACAGCACCGAACCAAATTAAAATAGCCGTTCCGACAGCATTTGTGAGTTCTACAAACGGTCGAAACATGGCATTTTTTCGAGTAGCTTGCCTCCAGCTCTCGTAATTTTCACTGTTTATGCGCTCAAAAAACAGCATATTTTCTTGTTCTTGAGCAAATGATTGAGTGACGCGAATGCCTTGAATACTCTCATTTAAATGTGAATTTAATACTGACTGCTTCATACGAACAACTTGCCACGACCGACGAATTCTTCTTCTCAGCTTTGTGGAAATCAAAAACATAATCGGTAAAATGATTAAAACAGCACATGTCAAAGCAGGACTGAGAGAAAATAATATAACTACAATCCCAACTAACAATAAGAGGTCCATAAACAGGTTAACTACCCCGTTGGTAAATAAATCTTGAAGAGAGTTAATATCATTCATGATCCTTACAAGAATAGAGCCTCCTGAACGCGTATCAAAAAACCGGTGCGACAGCCCTTGAATATGCGTAAATAAATGTTTTCTTAAATCATATATAACGTGCTGCCCGAGTTGGTTCATCCATTTAATTCGAAAGATATTCGAAATATAAGATAGTACATACAAGCTAAAGATTATGAAAACTAACTGCATGAGCAGCGTGCTATTTTTATCTTTTACAGCATGATCAAGCGTATATACACCTATCAAAATAGGAATAGCGAGTCTAATGACCGTTGTGATAATGACCATAAGAAACGAGAAAGGAAGCAAGTTTTTTCGATATGGATGAAGATAACGAAACAAGCGGGCCATTTGCTTCCAGTTAAACATCTTATCAATGATTTGATCTGTTTGATAATAAAAGCGCTCTCGCACAACTTTATTTTTTCCGGCTTCCATTCTATTCCTCCCTTGTTATACGTTCATCACTGACGTATTGCTTTCATATTGAATGTCATAAATATTTTTATAAATCCCTTCCTTTTGAATGAGCGTTTTATGGCTTCCTCTCTCTTTTATTTGACCTTCATGCAAGACTAAGATTTCATCGGCATGTCGCAAAGAAGAAAGGCGGTGTGCGATAATAAACGTAGTACGATTTTTCATCACTTCTTTTAAAGCCAATTGAATTTCTCTTTCTGTTTTCATATCAACAGCACTCGTGGCATCATCTAATACTAAGATGCTAGGGTTTAAGATAAGCGCTCGTGCAATTGCAATGCGCTGCTTTTGTCCGCCTGATAACCCCAGTCCTCTCTCTCCCAGCATCGTGTCATACCCATCCGGAAGCTCCATAATAAATTCATGCGCCTGCGCTCGTTTTGCAGCATCAATAATGTCTTCTCTAGAAATACCCGGCACGCCATAGGAAATGTTGGTTCCTATACTGCTTGAGAACAAAAAGGTTTCTTGAAGTACAAAGCCAATTTCTTTTCGAAGAACAGGAAGTGGATACTCTTTAATCGGACGATGGTTAACTAAGATTTGTCCTGAAGTCGGTTCGTAAAACCTCGTGAGCAGCTGGGTTAAGCTTGTTTTGCCGGCTCCAGTTGCTCCGATTAAACCTACTACTTTTCCTTTAGAAGCAGAAAAAGATATGTTCTCAAGCGACTTTTTTTCTTCGTTTGGATAGGATAAGCTAACATGTTGAAACTCGACCGTTCCATTAATAGAGAAACTTCCGGCATGCTCATGGACTTTTTCTTCTTCTTCTAAAATTTCTAGCAGCCTTTCACCTGAAGCTTTAGACTGTGAAAACATATTGATAACAAACCCTAGATTCATAATAGGCCACATTAAATAAGAGGTTAAGCTAAAGAAAGCAACAAGCTCTCCCGGACGTACGCTTCCGTTCATAACAAGCGCTCCTCCGTACGCAAGGAGACCAACAATAGATAAGTTTCCTATAAACTCCATTAAGGGGAAATAAGTTGCCCACACATTCGCGGTTTCAATGTTTCGATTTTTATAAACTCCGTTGGACTCGTTAAATTTAGATGTTTGAAATTTTTCTCTTGATAATGACTTGACCGTTTGTATGCCGCTTATATTTTCTTGAACATTTGTATTAAGTTCCCCAAACGCTTGGCGAATTAAGCGAAACGCTGGATGAACGCGTTTATCAAAGCGATAAACAGCTACCCCCAAAAAAGGCAGCAGGCAGATTGTGACGAGAGTGAGTGAAATAGAGTAATAGAACATAACGAAAAAGCTGGCAGTAAGTAAAATAACGAAGCGAATTAATTCTGAGAATCCAAAAGATAGAAAAAAACGAAATCCTTCTACATCAGCTGTCAATCTGGACATCAAGTCCCCTGTTTTAGCATTGTCATAGTAAGAAAACGGTAAATACTGAAGTTTGCGGTAAAGTTTATTGCGAAGAGTATACACGGACTTAATTCCAAATAAGTCGCCGTAATATTGCTGAATATATGTAAAGATTCCTTTGACAATCATTAGCCCAATAAAAATAAATGCTACATTATCGACTAGCTGATATTGTTTTCCTAACACAATATGATCAATCGTATATTGCAGCACAATAGGGTAAATCACAGTGATGGAGGTTACAAACAACAAGCAAATAGCAGAATAAAAAAAGTACATTCGGTACGGCAAATAAAAATCTTTTAGTTTTTTAAACGTTTCCATATACCCCGTCCTTCCTTTAGCTAAAATGCGGCACACATATTTAAATATATCGGTTTCCGAAATAAATTACCATAATTTTTAGATAATTTTTCAAAAAAAGGTAAATAGTCATAAAAAAGAGGCTCGGATATAACTAAATGAATTCAATCTAAAGACGAACAAATGGAATACATGAGTTGAACTGCTAGAAAGATCTACACAGACGAAACTATCCACCATAACAAAAAAACGAACCACTAATCAAACATGTTGATCAATGGTTCGTTTTTCAATTCGTCTAAAATACGTTTGTTCCAGCCTGTTTTTTTATTGTTTTTCTACTGCGTGTCCGCCGAACTCATTGCGAAGAGCGGCAACTACTTTACCTGTAAACGTATCGTCTTCAAGTGAGCGATAGCGCATCATTAACGATAGAGCAATAACTGGCGTTGGCACTTGTAAATCTAGAGCGGATTCAACCGTCCATTTTCCTTCACCGGAAGAATGCATAACTCCTTTAATACTGTCCAGTTTTGCATCTTTTGAAAATGCACGTTCCATTAATTCGATTAACCATGAGCGAATAACAGAGCCATTATTCCATACGCGGGCTACAGCTTCATAGTCATAGTCAAATTCACTTTTCTCTAACACATCAAAACCTTCAGCAATTGCTTGCATCATGCCGTACTCAATTCCGTTATGGACCATTTTCAAGAAGTGGCCGCTTCCTGCTGCACCTGAATAGAGATAGCCGTTTTCTACGTTGATGTCGCGGAAAATAGGTTCGATTGTAGCAAATGCTTCTTTATCTCCCCCAATCATCATACAAGCGCCGTTTCGGGCACCTTCCATTCCGCCGCTTGTTCCAACATCAAAGTAGTGAATTCCTTTTTCAGCAGAAGCTGCAGCACGTCGTACAGAATCTTTATACTTGGAATTACCGCCTTCAATAATCATATCTCCTTCTTCAAATAGTTCTTGGAGCTCAGAAATTACTTTTTCTGTGAGCTCCCCAGCTGGAACCATTACCCAAGCAATGCGTGGTTTTTCTAATTTGCTCACTAATTCTTTAATGGAAGAAGCACCTTCTGCTCCCTTTTCTGCTACTTTCTGTACGGCTTCGTTGTTTACATCGAATGCTACCACAGAATGGTTATGATCTAGTAAATTCAATACTAAGTTTGCTCCCATTTTCCCTAAGCCAATCATACCTAATTTCATATGTAAATTACCTCCAATAGTAAGTTTCGTATCATGTTGTTAGTGTTAGTATGGTGTAAACTCACAAGAAAAAATCCACATTTTTATATTTCCTTTATCAGTTACTTCCTACACACAAAAAAGAAAAACATTCGATGCAAGTTCTACTAAGCATCGAATGCTTTTCACCTGTTACAACTGCCTGTATTTATTCGTTCTCGCCTAATACACGATTCACGCGCTTTTCAAGCATTTTCATACCGCTTCCACCAGCTTGGAAGTGGCGTAGTTGACCTGTTTTGTCAAATACATAATATGCCGGTACATATTGATTTTCAAATGCATCCGTTAATTTATGCTCACTGTCTACAAAAATTGGCTGCGTAATATCATGTTCTGCTGCTACTTCTTTAATCTTTGATAAGTCTAAATCATCTTCAGAGCGCGGCATATGAACTGCTACTACGTTTAATTGATCTTTGTACTGGTCGCGAAATTCATTTACTTGAGGCATTGCTTCTTTACATAAATGACAGCTTACTGACCAAAAATGAATAAGCGTTGGCTTTTCGCCGATTAGCTGCTCTTTTGTAACCTCTCCGTTTAACCATTCTGTAGCGCCCGTTAACTCAGGCATTGGCTGACGTAATTTCATGAATAAAAGCCTCCCTTATTTTCACTATTATTAACTATATGTTCTTTATTATCCGATGAAAAAAAGGCCTAACGTGGACGTTAGACCTTTTAAACGTTGTGCTTACGCGTTTAAAGTAGCTTGACCTGGTTTCCAGTTAGCTGGGCAAAGTCCGCCAGTTTGTAACGCTTGAAGAACACGTAAAGTTTCATCAACGTCACGGCCAATATTGTTGTGGTTTACAACTGAATATTGTAATTCGCCTTCTGGGCTGATGATGTATAAACCGCGAAGTGCTACACCTTCTTCTTCAATTAAAACGCCGTACTCACGAGAAACAACGTGATTTGTATCAGCTGCTAATGGATATTTAAGATCACCTAAACCATTATCTTTACGATCAGTGTTGATCCAAGCTAAGTGTGTATGGATTGTGTCTGTAGAAACACCGATTACTTCTGCGTCAAGATCTTCAAACTCATCATAACGGTCAGAAAGTGCAGTGATTTCTGTTGGACATACAAATGTAAAGTCCATTGGATAGAAGAATAATACTGTCCATTTGTCATTTTTAATATTTTCTTCTAAGCTAACTTTACCGAATTCTTTGTTTGATAATACAGCTTCCATTTCAAAGCGTGGAGCTTGTTTACCTACCATACGTTCTGGCATACATGATCCCTCCAAATAATTATTAAATGAGAAAATGTATAAAACATTCTCACTTATGTACTGTTATAACGGTTTTCATTATAATGGATATTGTTTTTTTAGTCAATATTAATTAAGAATTAATTTAAACAACACCTTATAATGGCAATATAGTTGTTATGCCCGCCTTTAGGGCAAATTAAACCCTGACTTCAGCAAAAAAATGCTATAAAAGGGTTGCATTTATTTACCTTCTCAGTTTAGCATGTCTAATATCGGGAATAAACAAATGTGCTCATACTCTTACAAAATATTTTCCAGAGAATAAATTCCCACTTATTAATATTGAAACAGAACATAGGAAGGATGAACAATTAATGTTTAAGATGCAAGACATCAACTGGGAACAGCTTCTTACCAATGCTGGAGTTATTGTGTTAAAACTCATTGCCATTACCATTGTGTTTTTACTTGTACGAGCAATTGGTAAAAAAGTTATTGAACGTTCCTTTGAAAAAATGAGTGAGCGCGAAAATGCTACGCGCGGACGTATGCTCACACTCAAAAGTTTAACCGTTAATGTGTTTTCATATGTACTTATTTTTATTTTTGTCGTCATGCTGCTTGAAGCAGTAAATATCCACGCCACAGCTTTATTAGCCGGTGCCGGAGTTGTTGGCCTAGCAATCGGGTTCGGTGCTCAAGGACTGGTTAGCGACGTTGTAACAGGTTTCTTTTTGCTTCTTGAAAAACAGCTTGATGTTGACGACTATGTCACAACCGGAAGTTTTTCAGGAATTGTCGAATCAGTAGGTCTTCGTACTACTCAAATTCGCGGATTTGATGGAACTCTACACTATGTGCCTAACCGTGAAATTACAAGTTTAAGCAATCATTCCCGGGGCAATATGCGTGCGTTGATTGATATTGGCATTTCGTATGATGATGATATTGACAAAGCTATTTCCGTACTAGAAAAAGTATGCGAGCGCGTTGCTGCAACAAATGAAAACATTGTAGAAGGCCCAAACGTGATAGGAGTTCAAGGCCTAGGCGCATCGGACGTTGTGCTTCGTGTAGTTGGCAAAGCTAAAAACGGTGAACAGTGGGGAGTTGAACGTCAGCTTCGCAAAGAGTTTAAAGAAGCGTTTGACGCAAACGGTATTGATATTCCGTTCCCTCATCAAGTAAATATTGATAAAAAGCAGCCTGAAGATGCCAAGCAGCCTCAGCATGCATAAAAAATAGCCGAAGGATTTATATCCTTCGGCTTTCTTTTATCCTTGTACCTTGTTGCCTACTTGCTGACAAATTTCTTCTGCTGTTAATCCGCTAGCTGTAATAACTGAGCCTTGCGTTACTGCATCAGAAATCCCCATTACGTTTGAATCCTGTCCTGTTACAACACAGCAATCGCACCCTTGTGCATCACTTTCGTTGCGTAATTGTACCACTTCGTGTCCGAGCTGCTGAAGTGCAGCCTGTACATCTGTTAAACCGTATTCTACACCAATTCGTGCCATCGTTGCCCACCTCCTCATGGTATTAATTTAGCCATAAGGAAAAATGATTATACGATTTATTGATTGCCTTTATGTTCAAAATATTTTGTAATAAGTGAAATCGCAATGTCTATTGCGCCTTCATGAGGCTGCAGCTTTGCATGATGAAGCCCATATTCAGACTGAACGCCAAGCCAAAACATAAATCCAGGAATATCTTTTAGCATATAGCCAAAATCTTCTCCCGTCATTGCTTCTTTGCACTCAATCACATCCACGTTCGTTTGCGCTTTGGCAAATTCCATGAACTCTCGCGTGACTTCATGGTGATTATATACTTGATGATACATACAGCCATAATCAATGGCTGTTTCACACTGATACCCCACTTCTACTCCTTTAACAATCGCTTCAATTCGTTCTTTAACACGCGTCATTGATTCAGGAGATAGCGTGCGAATGGTTCCTTCTATGCGAGCTCGCTCCGCAATAATATTTTGAACCGTCCCGCCTTGAATTTTTCCTACTGTAATTACAGCGCTGTCTAGCGGATCAACGTTGCGAGCAACAATAGTTTGAAGCTGTGAAACGAGCTGACATGCAGCAACTACCATATCATTTGTTGTATGTGGATAAGCAGCATGGCCACCTTTTCCTTTTAAATCAATAAATAGCTCAGACGTGTTAGCAAATAGCAACCCTTCCTTCAGCGCAATCGACCCAACCGGATATTCAGGCGCTACGTGAAGGGCGAAGATGAAATCTGGAAGCCATTCTTTCATGATATCGCTTTGGAGCATTGGCTGTGCTCCTCCTGGCCCCTCTTCTGCAGGTTGAAAGATAAACAGTACATTATCTTTGATTTCATGCTGAGCAAAGTAAGTCAGTACGCCTAGCCCAATGGCCATATGCATATCATGTCCGCAGGCATGCATAAGTCCTTCATGCTGTGATTGAAAAGAATAATTCGTTTCTTCCGTGATAGGAAGCCCGTCAATATCTGCTCGGTAGCCTATTGTTTTAGTTGGATTTTTACCATGTACTTTAACAAAGAGTCCTGTTTTCCACGTCTTTACTTCTAAGCGCTCTTGCGGAAGAGTTTTAATATAATCAAGCAAAAAACGCTGTGTTTTCACCTCTTGAAACCCTAATTCAGGAATTTTATGTAGCTCTCTTCTTATTTTCACAAATTCATTTTCAGCCATGTGTATGTCCTCCTCACGAAATAAAGAAGAAAGCGTGGTTGCCCACGCTTCCAACTTGTCCCTATGATACGTTCAAGGATTCAGTATCCCAATCGCTAAAACCTATTAATTCAGCAAAGAAAAAGCGCAAACCGATTGTTTTTCTTATTCTTCGTTTAATTGACGCAATTCTTGCTTGATTTCTGTTTTAGACTTTGTTTTTTCGTCAATTTCTTTAATAACGCGAGCCGGCGTACCTGCTACTACTGTGTAAGGAGCTACATCTTCTACCACAATTGCACCTGCAGCAACTACGGCACCTTTACCTACTGTTACACCTTCAAGAACAACAGCATTAGCACCGATTACTACATCATCTTCTACTACAACTGGTTTTGCAGAAGGTGGCTCAATAACACCAGCTAATACAGAACCTGCACCGATGTGACAGTTTTTACCTACTGTTGCACGACCACCAAGTACTACGTTCATGTCGATCATTGTTCCTTCACCGATCACCGAGCCGATGTTAATAGATGCACCCATCATAATAACAGCGTTGTCCCCGATTTCAACTTGATCGCGAATAATAGCGCCTGGCTCAATACGAGCTTTAATTCCTTTCATATCTAATAAAGGAATCGCAGAGTTGCGGCGATCGTTTTCAATTACGTAGTCTTCAATTTTTCCTTCGTTTGCTTCAATAGCAGCTTTGATTTCTTTCCATTCGCCAAATACTACACCTGTGTTTCCCGTTACGAATGTTTTAGAAGATGAACCAAAGTCAATTCCTTCTACTTCACCTTTTACGTAAACTTTTACCGGTGTTGATTTTGTGCTGTTTTGAATAAATGAGATAATCTCATTAGCATCCATCATTTTCATTATGTATTCCTCCTAAGTAAGCAATGTCTCATTTAATGTAACAAAATGCTTTCACAATGACAAGCATCATTATCGTTTTAATAAAAAGATAACGATTGCAAATAAAAAAAGCGAGCATCTAGGCTCGCTTTAGACCGTTTCTCTTACATATTCACGTACAATATCAACAAATGCTCGAACTTGCTTCAGCTTAAACGCTGATTCATATCCAACTAAAGAAGTGTCTCGCGTAATTGGCTCTCCATTTGCTTTCAGAAGCGGCGTCCGGTGAATATGGCTTCCAGCTTCTTTAATAGCAATCGATGGTAAAATAGCGAAGCCAAGACCATTTAAAGCCATTTGCTTACACGTCTCAATCTGATCCACTACAATCGTACGCTTCGGTGTAGTATGAAACTCTCGATGCCACCATTCTAAAATTTCTTGATAATACGTTGAGTCACTTTTAAATTGAATAAATGGTCGATGAGTATTTACTACTTCCGCTGCCCTTTCAATTTCTGAATCAACTAGGTAAAGAGGATCTGTAAACAAATGTTCTTTGACACCTTTCCAATCCGGATTTCCGCGTATGATTCCAATATGTACCTCATCTTCGTACAGATAGCGAAGCATTTCACTGCTCCATCCGGTTACAAGAGAGATTTTAGCATGTGGGTAACGATCCATATAGCGTTTTAACACCGCCGGCAGCCAGTGCTGTCCAATAATCGAAGCCACCGCTAATTTGAGTGTACCATATACCTCATTATCTAAATGATGCAAGTCCTCACGAACCCGATCTTCTTTTTCTACCACTTCTTTTGCAAATTGAACAATCTTTTCTCCAGCAGGCGTTAATGACAGTCCTTTTTGCGAACGAATGAAGATTTGTGTATCCCATGCTTTTTCAATGGTTTGCAGCCTCTGTGATAAAGCTGGTTGTGATACAAATAATCTCTCTGCAGCTTTTCTCATATTTAATTCTTGAGCTAATACAACGAGCATTCGACATTCTATTAATTGCATTCAGTTATTCCTTTCAAGCCTCTTTTTACTTTCATTTTACCTTTATCATATAAGAAAAAAACGGAGAAAGATAGGCTGAAACACGATTTCTTAAAAAAATTATTGAAATAACTCTTTCGGGAGAATGATGGACTGCCTTCTTAATGACTTTAACAAATTTCTTCGTGTTAAAATCCCTTCAAAAATGCCATCTTCATTCTCTACGCACAAAAAAGGATGGTTAATCATGGCATTTATGACTTTTAATACGGATTTTTTCATGGAGACACGAGGAACATTTTGATTCATAACTTCTTCTACTTTCATGGTTTCTAATCGTTCAAATTCAATGCGCTTTAATCCTAAAATCGAATCTAAAATAAGCGTCATACTCACGAACCCCTGCAGCTGAAACCTTGGATTTAATACGGGAATGGACGTATAGCCAGTCTTTGTTAACACAAGCAAAGCATGTTCTAAATTATTTCCCACTTGAACATGAGCAACTTTATCAGAAGTGACAAGCAAATCTCGAAGTTCAATTTGATTTAACTGATTGTGATCAATATCAATCATTTATACATTCTCCTTCCATTTCTCATAACTTCCACGTGTGTAAAGAGAAAAAGAACAAGCTACAAAATGAAAATAGCTTGCTTACGTAAATGCGAATCTTTAAGAGGGAATAGAAACAGACACAATCGATGTTCTCCCTTATATGTTAAGTCTAGATTTTTTTAAAACAAGTGTCAACGAAAGTTCATAATTATCTGAATTTTTTATTTTGATTTTTTTACAGCATTCGACCCGTTCCTTCTATTTATCAGAAAATCCGCTATCACTTTGTCGATATTTCTCGGGAAAATAGGGCGGAAGCCACCGCAAAAACTCCATACGCAGTAACAAAAAAATACCGCAAAGTATAAAATCCTTTGCGGCATTCGTTTTGCTTTATCCCTTAATGAATAAGTTCAAAAATTTCAATTGCAATCATATCAACGTTATCAAATTGATAAACGGCTGGCTTTTCACCATCTTGATATACTTCAAGTTCGTATGTTTCAGTTTTTGCATGATATTTCACGCTGCAAATTCTTTTTCCCTCTACTTCGAAGAAGCGTTGTGGCGCTTCACTTCCACTTGCTTGCTCACGGAGATTCACAAGACGAGTTAAAATACCTTGTAATTGTGACATATAATCTCTCCTTTCACCTATTACATCATTACGCATTCGACTTTTCTACAATATCAATTCAAATAAATACGTTATCTAAACTAATACTTAAAAGACACCATTTCACTATATGCCACATACTAAAAAAACACAAGTACTTTACGTGATTTTTCATAAGAAAATGCCTTATTATAGCGATATATGTCGTTTTTTATTATAATAACATAGCGATATACTATGTATCATACAAAACTTCATTCTACTTTAACACCATTCATTTTAATATAGGGAGGTGCTTTCATTGAGATCTATAGAGTTGTACACACAACCAGCTTGCCCACCTTGCGAAATTGTTAAACAGTTTTTACAGCATCATCACGTTTCCTATAAAGAATTTGACGTATCTAAAGATGCTTCTGCTCGAAAACGAATGACTACTGAGTTAGAGTCTTATTCCACTCCGACCATTCGTGTTGACCAGGAAATTATCAGAGGATTTGACCTTCAAGCGCTTGAGAAGCTTCTTAACATCGGATAACAGAAACACTCAAAATAAGCTTTCCTCGGCTATTTTGAGTGTTTCTTACTATATATAAACTTTTGCACTTTCCATTTCCCCTGTTTTTTTACTAACGTGATCATTTCGTAATGATCTTGGTATTTTACCCGTTCATTATGCACAGCCGGAAAAAATTGATAGACATAAGCTTTGTTTTGGTCGGAATGAAGAGCTACCTTCGTCTGTTCATCAAAAGAAAAGAAAGGGATGTAATGTGTTAAATATTCAGGTCCCTCTCCGACATACCCTTGAGCTTTTTGTAAGAGAGCCTCATTAAAAAACACAGATGCATACTCATCATCTAAAAACAATTTCAGCTCACGAACAGCGTCTTGATTAGTATGGGCAGACGCAGCTCTTAGCTGAGCCTGATAAGCGTCCTGCAAATTTATAAAGATTTCATGCCTAATCTCTCCTGATACTTCTGCATGAACAGATTTTCCTGAGTACAAGACAATCAGCAAAAAGACAAGTAAGCATATTTTCTTCAAATTAAATCAGCTCCTTAACTTCTTTTTTATTAGAATTCCGAAATTTCCCCTGCCTATGCATATCCCTATAACCGACTGTCGTTCTCCTTTAAAAAAAACATAAAAAACCGGCAACCACTTTTGCTGGTTGCCGGTTTAACTTCAACTTATTTATTCTCTACAAAACGTCTCTTTCGTATAAAAAAGAATATGAAATATCAAGGAATATATAGTGCATATTATCAATTGGATACGAAAAAGTTCGGATATTCTCACCTGTTTCAATATCATTATACAAATCTGATAATATGCCTTTTTTTTCATAGCTCATTCGAATAATATTCTCAAGAAAATATGGGCGCCAGCTCCAATTTTTCTTTACATATTCAGGTTCAAGAATCCAATCCTCGTTTTTCTTTACATAGTTAGAAGACTTTTGAAATCCATTTTCATCGCAGATGTAAAGGCGAAAACACACGTTGGATAGTTCTTCTGCAATAACAGGCAGCATATCGTCATACGTTTCTAACTTTCTGCACTTTGTCATTACCTGCTGCATTTTATCTTGAAAACGTTCTGTCAGCTGGTAAACAGCAAGCAGCTTTTTCTTTTCGTGAGCGATATACATTTCAAAACGTTCCTTTAGTTTATCCTTTAAGATGTTGGGATCGACAAGTTCAGCAGCCGGCTTATGTAAATAATAACCTTGAAAATACCTGCCTCCGTTTCTCCATGCATATTGCAGCTGATAGGAGGCTTCTATATCTTCGTATAGAAGCGTAGCACCCATTTTTCTTGCTAACAGAGATAAAGAATACAATACGTCTTGATACGACTGCGCCATGTCCGTTTGTCTCAGAATATGTAAATCTACTTTTAAGATATCTGGTGAAAGCAACCCAATCCTGTCTAGATTACTACTTTCTTTTCCTATATTATCAATTGCAATCTTAATACCATATGTTTGATAATACTTTAGTAAGTGTTGAAGTGATTCCAAATCTCCACTAAAATTGTGTTCTGTAATTTCGAGAACAATTCGATCAAGCGATAATCCTTTATTTTCGAAAAGTTGCAATAATTCCAGCAAGGATTCTCCATGATCGTTCATTAATAAATTAGGGTTCTGATTAATAAAAATTAAAAATTGTTCTTCCTGGGTCAACATATGCTCGAGCGCTTGTGTTAAAACAGCATAATCAACTTCTATGCGATATTCATCCGGAATCGCATCATCATGAAAGAATGGGCCGAGACTTTCAATTTCCCCTTCATTTTGAAACCTCGCCAACACTTCATAGCCAATTACTCTATGTCCATCTGCACTAAAAATTGCTTGATAATACGGAAGAGTTTTCTCTATGTTTGTTAATACATCTAACGGGTCCACTCAACTCTCCCCTCTCCTTGTTCACTTTACGTTAGTATAATACGAATAGCATAATTTTGCTAGTCCTTCTCGGATTGCTTTGTACTTTTTAGTGCGTATCCAAACTTAAAAAGGATGCTGATTTAGCCACTGTCCCCCGTCCATTGTAATGCATTCCCCATTGATATAAGACGCTTCATCGGAGAATAAGAAACTAGCTAATCCTGCTATTTCCTCAGGAGTTCCAAGGCGTCCTAATGGTACAGAATCCAATGTACGCGCTTTCATTTTTTCTGACTCAAATAATTTATCGGCTCCTCCTGTTCGCTCGATCGGCCCCGGTGCAATCGCATTTACTCGTATACCATATTTCTTCCCCCACTCTACTGCGAGCGTGCGCGTCATGGTTAAAACTCCTGACTTGGCACAAGCTGAATGAATAACACCTGCTCCTGCGTTCCAGGCATATGTAGCTACAATGTTTGTAATGGCCCCTTTTGCGCCTTTATTGATCCAATATTTTCCTACTGCGGAACTGCAATAAAATGTACCATTTAATACGATATTAATTACGCTGTTCCATCCGTTAATGGATAAGTCTTCAGCTGCACATATAAAATTGCCTGCAGCATTGTTAACTAAAAAATCAATTTGTCCAAATGCCTTGTCCGTTTCTTGAACCATGCGCTCCACATCTTCTGGATTGCGTACATCCATCACCACTGAAAGTACCTGTCCATCAAACGTTTTAATTTCATTTTCTGTCTCTTGTAATCGATCGGCTGATCTACCTGTAATTACCACATGAGCACCTTGTTCTGCAAATCGCTTCGCCATATGTTTTCCCATGCCACTTGAACCGCCAGTAACAATTACGACCTTGTTCTTCAATTTATATTCCTCCCCAAAACATAAGTGTTGTACAACTATCATTTTACTATTTTTTCTGAATAAAGTGAAACTTTTATCTATTTAACTTAAAAGCAGACTTCTCGTTGTGAGGATAAAAAAAACAATGCTATAATTAAAACTTGAAAACTATAAGGAATAGGTTGATTTTGCATGAAAAAGACGTATACAAGACGATCTTTTTTGAAAGGACTAGCGTCTATTTCGTTAGGGTCTTTGCTCACCACGTCTTTTGGGTATACATATGCCAAATATATTGAGCCTAGACGTCTGCAAATTGTTCGTCATACAATTACTTCTAAAAATATTCCGAAAAGCTTTAACGGAATAAAAATTTTACAATTTAGTGATATTCATCTTGGACTCTCTTATGATTTATTACAACTAGAACAGCTTATGGTGACCATAAATAATTTGAAGCCTACTATTATATTATTTACCGGAGATTTAATGGATGTACCTAATGAATACCCACATCCAGAAAGAATTCCCCCGATTTTACAGAGGCTTCAGGCTCCTCTTGGAAAGTATGCCATATATGGTAACCATGATCACGGAGGATATGGAACAAATATCTATAAACAAGCCATTGAAGACGCAGGATTTAGACTTTTAGTAAATGAAGTTGACACGGTATTCATGCCTGATAAAAGCTACATTCATATTTGTGGACTCGATGATATTATGCTTGGGAATCCACAATATGAAGGAACACTAGGGCAATTACAGCCGGATATTTTTTCTATTGCTATGATTCATGAACCTGACGTTGCTGTCAAAGCAGCTCCTTTTCCAGTGGATCTTCAGCTCTCCGGCCATAGTCATGGAGGCCAAATTCAAATTCCTTTTTACGGTCCTTTGATTACACCGCCCTTTGGGACGGTTTACCCTGAAGGAATGTACGAAGTTGGAGATTCTAAAATGAAGCTTTATGTGAATAGAGGCTTAGGAACCACTCGCATTCCTTTTCGTTTTTTAGCTACGCCTGAAATTACGCTTTTCACCCTGCAATCAACATAAAAACGCCCTTACAGGGCGTTTTTATGTTGATTGTCTTTTTTTAGCTGATCATGACCGCCTAATTCTAGTCTTAAAGAAATAAACCAGGCTCAAAAACTTCTGTTCAGCCATACACTACAAAGACAACTGACAAGGAGGTTAAAATATGTACTATCAATATCCCTATACAGGATATCGTAATATTCCAAATGGCGACGAGCGCTTTTTTGGATTTCCTTTTGTTGCTGGCTTAGCTGGTGGGCTGCTTGGCGGACTAGCTGTTGGCGGTTTTGGAGGCAGACCTGGGTGCTGTCCACCACCTTATCCTTATCCAGTTCCGTTTTACGGCGGTGGATTTCCTGGAGGAGGCTACCCTGGTGCCGGCTATGGAGGCGGTGCTCCTGTTTATAACACATACTACGGACCTGGATACGGTCCTGTTGGTCCCATTCCTAGATAATAACATGACTAAAAAGCCGAGCACTCGGCTTTTTTTATGTTATTCTTGATCGTCGCAAAGAGCATATTGACAAAAAATCTCTTGACTATTAATAGAGAGCTCATGGTCTTTTTTTATGACGTAATGATAATTCCCTTCTTGGTCTTGTTCTCGTGCTTTTACATTATCAGCAAGCATAACTTCAAGCCACTTCCACACTTTTTTTTTCAAATGTGTATCCAAGATAGGAAATAAAATTTCTACTCGTTTCACCATATTTCTTGTCATCATATCTGCAGATGAAAAGAAAAACTTTTCCTGTTTATTATGATGAAAATAATAGATTCGGCTATGCTCTAAAAATCGTCCGACAATGCTTCTTACTCTTATATTCTCGCTAACGCCTTGAATTTGAGGGCGCAAGCAGCACGCTCCTCTAACAATGAGTTCGATTGTCACACCAGCTATAGAAGCTTCATATAGCTTCATAATTAAAATTTTATCCGTCAATGAGTTCATTTTCCCAATGATTCTTCCATTGCCATACCGTCTATGATAATGGATTTCCTGATCAATGAGGTGCAAAAAATCATTTCTTATATCAAATGGTGCAACGGATAAATGATGATATACTGGTTTTTGCGTATAGCCACTTAAGTAATTAAAAAAATTGGCCGCATCTATCCCGATGTTTCGGTTGACAGTAAAAAGACTTATATCCGTATAGATCTTTGCTGTGGCATCGTTGTAATTCCCAGTACCAAGATGAACAAACCGTTTAATATGCTCTCCTTCTCTTCTCACCACGAGCGTAATTTTACCATGCGTTTTTAAATGCGTCATTCCATATATCACGTGGCACCCTGCCCGCTCTAGCTCTTTAGCCCATTGCACATTATTCTCTTCATCAAACCTCGCTTTTAGTTCAACTAGTACCGTCACTTGTTTACCTTTTGCAGCCGCTCGTTTTAATGCTTTAATAACGGGAGAATCTCCGCTTACCCTGTATAACGTTTGCTTAATAGCAAGCACATTTTCATCGTCTGCTGCACCGTTAACAAAATCGAGTACCGGCTTAAACGATTCATAAGGATGGTGAAGCAAAATATCTCTTTGAATCATTTGATCGAAAATATTTTGATCCGGGTGTAACTCTGTTGTAAGCTTAGGAATAAAGGCTTTTTCAGCCAACTCTTCATGCGTAGATTTAAGTAATCTATAAAACGAAAATAAACTGGTTAAATCCAGCTGTCCTTCGATCTCATACACATCTTCATCGTCAATTTCAAGTACTGACTTTAAATACGCTAGTACACCCTGATCATATGGACTCTTAATCTCAAGACGAACAGCCGCTCCCCATTTTCGCTTCTGCAATTCTTCTTCAATTTCTTTTAGTAAATCTTGAGCGTCTTCTTCGTGAATAGTCATATCTGCGTTGCGGGTAATTCGAAATTGAGAAACGGAAGAAACGCGATATCCCTTAAACAACTTCTTAATAAAATAGGCAATCACATCCTCTAGCAATACAAATAGACGGGTAGAATCTGATGTGGCTATTTCAATGTAGCGCGTTAGCATCGAAGGTACTTGAACGATAGCTAGCCTTCCTTTTATTTCAGCAATTTGCTGCTCATCATTTAAATTTTCTGAAAGGACGACTGCTAAGTTCAAGCTTTTATTCATCAACATAGGAAACGGCCGGTAGGTATCAATAGCCATAGGAGTTAATACGGGAAAGATTTGCTCGTCAAAATACTGTTCAAGCTTATCTAGATTTGATTTCTCCAGCTTTTCAACCGCAATGATTTCCACGCCGTATTTCTGTAATTCGGGAAGAAGTGTATGAATATACGTATCATACTGCTGCTTGATTAGATCGTGGTTTTGTTTGGAGATAGAAAATAGCTGCTGTTTAGGAGTTAAGCCTGCTTTGTTTTCAGGTTTGCTAAATCCAGCTTTCACTTGATCTTTTAATCCGGCTACCCGAATCATAAAAAACTCATCCAAATTTGAACTGAAAATTCCTAGAAATCTAAACCGCTCAAGCAAAGGGTTTTTCGTATCTACTGCTTCTTCCAGCACCCGCTTGTTAAAAGCCAGCCAGCTCAATTCACGATTATTGTAATAAGCTGAATCAGCCACTTGTATGGTTTGCTTATAAGTGCGATTACTTTCTAACATTAGCCTCACCTTCCAGGATAATGGATTTAATCTAGTTAGCTATACTGAATATTCTAACCGATTCAGCGTTATTCTAAAGCTTAGCAAATTCAAGAACAATATTTTTTTCCACTACTTTTTCTAGATGCTTTTTCTGTTTTTCAGCCTGATATTGTTCAGGACGAAAGGTTTTTGTACATAATAGTTTAATCGTAACTGTGTTTTCATCGCTTTTCATGTCAATATGTTGAATAATATTTCGCTTTGTTGCATGTAAACCGTCAGCTATTTTTAAAACCGCACCGAGCAGCTGGACTTTTTTTTGTTCTTTTTTTGTTAACCACTTTTTAAAAGGAGCAACATATTGCCTAAAAGAAGACTTCCCTTTATATGAAGAAACAAGTGCCAGCTTTAAACGTTCTTTATGTGAAATTCCATCGATTGTACGATTAGCAAGCACATAAAACGTATGCTGGCTGCTTGATTCCGCATCAATATACTCTCCTATATCATACACTTGCGCAGCTTTTATAAGAAGCGCTAAGTCATCCTCTTTTAAATCAACTGGTCCCTGCTCCTTAAGATGCTGAAAAATCATAATAGCTGTGCGGGTAAGCTGTTTGACATAATCTTTATTTATTTCAAACTCTTCCATTATTTCTTGAAAACTTTGCTGTATGACATCGGGGTACATTGGCTGGATATTAGCATCAGACGCTTCCTTAAATAACACCCCTTCTCTTAAGCCTTTGCGACTTAAGATGAAGCGAGTCGCGTTGACTGTTTCATATAATGATTGAAATACTTCAATCGCTGGCAAAATTGTATCCGCACGATCTTTTGACAAGCGGTCTAGCTTTTGAAGATTGTGATAAGACAATGAGCCTATAGCGGATTTCACATGCAATATATCAGCTAAATTCATTTCATATTGATGCAGCCCGGCGAGAGGATAGTGGATAAAACCTTGATGCACTTGCACCATACTTCTTGCACTTCCTCCAATTGCCACAATCGGAACTTGGCGATTTAAAAGCCACGGGACAGCATGGAAATACCGGATCAGGAAATCGCGGATTTTTACTTTTTCTTCTGCAGTGGGAATATTGCCTTTGACGAACTGCAGACGCAGAGATAAGGCACCGAACGGAAAGCTGTGGTACTGCACTAACTCTCGATTGCGAAAATACGTAACTTCCGTACTTCCCCCACCAATGTCAATTGTAATGGCTTCTTCGATCGAAGTAGAATGAATAACGGCAACAAAGCCGTAATATGCTTCTTCATATTCAGACAATAGTTGAATAGAAAAGCCCGTTTCTTTTTTTACAAGATCTAGAACTTCTTTTGCATTAGCCGCTTGACGAATGGTAGCTGTGGCCACACAGGTAACGTGCGGCAGCTGCTGATGCTTGATAATAACTCCAAACGTTTTAAGCGTATCAAGCAAGGTATATATTCCTTTAGCCGTTAACATTCCTTCTTTACTTAAATAATTTCGAAGCCGTGCAGCTACTTTCACGTTTTCAACTTGCTTAAATCCTCTGCCTTTTTTGTATTCATAAATAACAAGGCGTATCGTATTTGAGCCTATATCAATCAGTCCATGTTTATAAGTCAATGTAATTTCAACACCTTTTTCAAAATAACTTTATGCTCACAAAGGTCACTTTTACTTTTTTCAACCGTATACTGTTACAACATAGTCATATATCAAAGGAGCGAAGTTAATGAGATATATAGTAAAGCGCGGTGAAACCTGGCAAAGCGTTTCAGGTGACTACCGGACTCCGGTTGAAGATCTGTGGATGGCTAATCCTTTTGTAAGCCATAGTACGCTGAAGCCTGGGCAAGTAATCATCATTCCAAACCTCCCTGATAAAGAGCTCATTCCTTACACGATCCACGTGTTTATTGCTGAAAAGCAGCTTGAATTACGAAGAAATAATATCATACAAAAAGTCTATCCCATTGCAGCAGGAAAAATGCTGAGCACAACCCCTACTGGAGACTTTGTTATCGTTAACCGGGAGCCAAACCCCGGGGGGCCTTTTGGCACAATGTGGCTAAGCTTGTCTAAAAAGTCATATGGCATTCACGGAACAAATGATCCAAGTTCTATTGGAAAAGCCGTATCCAAAGGATGCATTCGCATGTATAATGCCCAAGTAAATGAGCTAGCTCAAATTGTGCCAAATGGGACTGGTGTTTATATTCGACCTTCTCGACGAATGGCTCAATAGTTCGGGATTTACTAATCAATGATGGTTTAACTGTGGGAGCAGCATTTTTTTAAAATAGAAAGTATGGCGTGCTGTTCCACTTTACTTGTATAAGGAAGCGTAACAAAACAAACCCTATACATAGGAAATTTCATTAATTACCAAAATACTTCTTCGTGTAATTATTTTCAAATGGGACAAGACACGCTATAATGAACGTATCAGCTTTCACCTTATAGGTTGAACAGCTGATATGATAGAAAGGGAGTGAACGTATGTCTCAAGCAAATGGACAAGGCTCTTTGACCCCGTCTGTATCTGAGATTGCACAAGCTATTTTCACTGTAAATCGTCACGCAAAAGCTGCTCCTGATCCTAAGCAGTTATATACGTTAAAGAAAATTGCATTAGATCAACTAATTTTAGAAGGAAAAGCCAAAAAAGAAGGACTTCACTTTTCGCCAAACCCTGGTAAAAGTCAACAAAAATCAGATGTACTTGTATCAGTTGGAGACTACTTTTTCCATATGCCTCCAAAGAAAGAAGACTTCAAAGAGTTATCACACCTCGGCCATTTAAACCATCAGTATCGAAATCCCAAAACGACTATGTCATTATCTTATGCGAAGCGCTTATTATCTAAATATACGGGTCATCTCGTACAGCCGGCGAAAAGCCCTGTTTCGACTCCAAGAAAACGGCAAGCACCTGTGTTTAAACCGCTGGGTAAAAGTTATTTTTAAAAAAGTGCCTGAAGTGGAGCAATCTGCTTTCAGGCACTTTTTTGTGATCCTACAAAATATAGAGATCGATCAACTCAACAAGCTCTCCGATTTCCGGCTTACTTACTTGTCCTTCCGCTCCTACCATCTTTCCCTTGTGACGTAAATCTTCTGTGATAAGAGAAGAGAAGATAATGACTGGAAGTATAGAAAGCTGAGGATTTTCTTTCACTTTTTTAGTTAAATGATGCCCATCCATTTGCGGCATTTCTATATCTGTAATAAGCAGCTGGACTTGATCACTGATTTCCACACCTTCATCGATCACTGAGCTCAGATAGTTCCACGCTTCCTCACCGTTCTCAAAAAATTCCGTGTTCTCATAACCTGCTTGTGCAAGAGTATCTTCAATCATTCGGCGCAGCAGCGGTGAGTCTTCAGCTACGACAATCTTTTTATTAGAGCGCTCCCTAGCCCCTAGCTTTTTGATTTTCGACTGATTAATACCCGCATCAGGGTTCACGTCAGAAATCAGCTTTTCAAAGTCTAACAGCAGAATCATTTGACCGTGTAATTTTACCACTCCAGTAATCTGCGTTTCCAAACCTTGATACAAATCTGAAGGCTTCTCAATTTCTTTCCAAGAAATACGGTGAATTTGCGTCACTGCATGGGTATGAAAGACAATTTTTTGCTGATTGAACTCTGTAACAATTAACTTATCTTTTTCCGGCGTATTTGAAGGTTCCATTTTTAATGCTTTTGCTATGTCAACAACAGGAAGTACTTCCCCTCTTAGCTCTATAATACCTTCTATGTAAGAATGCGCATTGGGAACAGGTGTAATAGATACGGGATTAATAATCTCTCTAACTTTTACTACATTAATGCCAAACCAAACATTTCCTATCTCAAATTCGACAATTTCCAGTTCGTTTGTACCACTTTCCAACAGTATTCCTTTATCTGGATTCATATACTTACTCCTCTCATCTCACCTGTTTATCTAATAGTCCATATTTCCCATTATAGTGAGCGCCTCTTATATCCGTAAAGAAAAATTTTCTTATTTTGTTATCCTTTTTCCCTAAAACATATACATAAAATATTGTTTTATGAATTAACAGAATATTATATACTATATAAAAACATGAGCGCCGATCCCTTTCGTCTCATCCTCTGCTCAGTTTTTTAATTGCTCTACTTTACTTCTCTATACTAGCTTATGAACTTGAGTCAAACGACTACTCCTATTCGAACGAGGTGTAATTTATGAACAGAGGATTACAAAAAGAAGAAACAAAAAAACGCATCCAAAAAGCCGCTATCTCTTTATTCCAACAGCAGGGATATCAAAAAACGACTGTGTCTCAAATTACCCATGAAGCGGGTGTAGCAAAGGGAACATTTTTTAATTACTTCAAAACAAAAGAAGAAGTTCTTCACTACCTTGGAATTAATTTTACAAACCGTATCTCCTACAAATTAGAACAGCTCCTTCAAACAGAAGAATCAACTGCTGCCATTGTTAAACAACTGTTTTTATTACTAGCACAATCAAACGAAGAAGCGAACCCTCACCTAATCCGTTCTTGGTTTCATATTGCTATTACCAACAGTTCCTTTCAACAATCCGAAATTCTTCAAATTGAAAAAATGCGTGCTCATTTTACAAAAGTTTTTCAAACAGGACAAGACCGAGGTGAACTTATAGTCGATATCCCTGCCGAAGAAATGGCTTCTATTGCTATACTTAATTTTTTTGGCACACTTCTTTACTGGTGTACCAACCAACCCGACTCTGCTACCCTTCAAGAAAGAATAGACAAGTCGGTTACTCTTCTATTTAGAGGGTTTCTTATTCATTCCTAAAAGCCTGTTCACAAATTTTTAACAAGAAATCGAAGATAGCTGTGGACTCTACAGCCAAAACGGTTTATACTACACAAAGTGAATGAATAATCTTAAAAGAAGGTGTTCGTAATATGAAAGGCTCCGTCATTCTTTTTAATGACGATAATGAAATGACCATTATTGAAAACGTAGAAGAAGCTGTATATCAAGATATTAAAGAACAAGAAGGCTCTGATCACTGCGTTGTAACATTGGACGATCATGAAGTTGATTTTGGCTACGTTTCCCCCGTTTATTGGCGTGAAGGCCAAATACACACTGACTAATATACAAGACCTGCATATATATGCAGGTCTTTTTATGCGCTTATTATTTTGAATCTAGAATTGAACGTGAAGCGAGGAACCTCTGATTTCCTAACACATACCTCAGCACATTCGCAGCTAAAAACAGGGTTAACAACTATATAGAAAGGGTACATTTCAAGTAATAGAAGCTGCGTTTTATTTTAAAAAAGGAGGTTTATGTTATGAGTTCTTATCGCAAAAATATGAATCACTATCCTCACTCATCTCAGTACACACCTTACCAACACTATTACGCGAAAGAAGCTGATCGTATTTTAACGACTATGAGTACAAACTTTAATAAACAGCATTTGAAATCTCTTATCGACGATGCGTTAGATAACAGAGACGAAGAACAATTTTATGAACTAACAACTGCTTATAATAAGCTATATAACGCCTAACTTAAAACCACTATTTGCAAAATGCGCAAATAGTGGTTTTTTACCTATTTTCATTGTGATAAGATAAAATGAGTTGAAAATACGCGGAAGGATTTGAAACCATGGAGCACTTAATCAATAAACGTGTCAAAGAAATTGAACTATCAGGAATACGTACATTTTATAATATGGTCTCACAATACCAAGATGTTTTATCCCTCACAATTGGACAACCTGATTTCTTAACACCACAGCATGTAAAAGAAGCGGCAAAATCTGCAATTGATGGTAACCAAACTTCTTATACCCACAATGCTGGAACAATAGAACTGCGCGAGGCAGCAGCTCAATTTGTCAAAGAAAAATATGACTTGCACTATAACCCAGCGGATGAAGTGATTGTGACCATTGGAGCTAGTCAAGCAATTGACATTGCTCTTCGCACCATTTTAGAAGAAGATTCTGAAGTTATTTTACCTGGACCTGTTTACCCAGGATACGAACCGCTTATCCGGTTAAACGGCGCTAAACCTGTACATATTGATACAACCGAAACAGGATTTCGACTAACAGCGGATTTAATCCAACAACATCTGACGTCTAAAACAAGATGCGTCATCTTACCTTATCCGTCTAACCCTACAGGAGTGACGTTGTCCCAGCAAGAATTAGAAGAAATTGCCGCTCTTTTAAGCGATAAAAATATTTTTGTACTATCTGATGAAATATACAGCGAGCTCGTTTTTGATAAAAAACATCAGTCCATTGCCTCCATTTCCTCTATGAGAGAGAAAACAATTGTTATTAACGGAGTATCAAAGTCTCATTCTATGACGGGCTGGCGAATTGGCCTTTTATTTGCTCCTTCTTATTTAGCCAAACATATATTAAAAGTTCATCAATACAACGTGAGCTGTGCTTCTTCTGTCTCTCAAGCAGCTGCACTCGAGGCACTGACAGCAGGTAAAAACGATGCGGTGGATATGAAAAAAGAATACGAACAAAGGCTGAATTATGTGTATGACCGATTAGTAAACATGGGATTTGACGTAGAAAAGCCGACGGGTGCTTTTTATATCTTCCCTTCTATTCAGAACTTCCACAGCAATTCATTTGATTTTGCCCTGGAGTTAGTAAAAGAAGCAGGTGTTGCACTAGTACCCGGCAGCGCTTTTTCTTCCCACGGGGAAGGATATGTACGCCTGTCGTATGCGTATTCCATGAACACGCTGCGTGAAGCCTGTGATCGAATTGAAGCTTATTTTACATCTCGTCAATCACGCTAAGCCGATGGTAAGAAGTGTATGCATTTTTTTGTGAGTGACAGCACATAAGAGCGGGTATACTAGAAGCATATAAATTGACTTCAATAGTGTATCATTATAAAATGTGCATCGATTCACTAAAGAAATACATACTTTTAACGGAGGTTTTTATTATGACAAAAGATTTTTTTGATGTGGTAAATGAACGTACATCGATTCGAGAATATGACTCTTCAGCTAAATTAACCAAAGAAGAATTAACGGAACTTTTAGAAGCAACAGTGAAGTCACCATCAGCTTGGAACTTACAGCACTGGCATTTCGTTGTTATTACAGATCAAGATGCGAAAGAACGTCTACTTCCAATTGCTTACAACCAAAAACAAATTACAGAAGCAGGCGCTGTAGTAGCTGTCTTAGGTGATTTAGAAGCCAATAAAAATGTAGATGACGTGTACAATCCACTAGTCGAAGCAGGTCACATGACAGAAGACGTAAAAAATATTTTGTCAGGACAAATTAACGGCGCTTATAAAAACGGTGCTTTCGCCCGCGATGCAGCGTTTACGAATGCTTCTCTTGCATCTATGACATTCATGCTTGCAGCAAAAGCAAAAGGATTAGACACTTGCTCAATGGGCGGATTTAACGCTCAAAAATTTGTAGAAGAATTTAAAATTGAGGATCGATACATTCCAGTTATGCTTATCTCAGTTGGAAAAGCGGCTAAAGAAGCACACGCTAGCGACCGTTTACCATTAGATCAAGTTACAACTTGGATTTAACAAAAAACCCTGCGGCTGCAGGGTTTTTCTATTTAACTAAATGGATTTCACCATACCTCCGTCGATTAGAAACGACTGGCCTGTCATATATGAATTTGCTCCCGAGACAAAGAAAGCAACGGCTTTTGCAAACTCTTCAGGCTGACCGTAGCGCTTAAGAGGAATTTGGTTTCTCATCTCTTCTTCAATTTTTGAAACGTCTACTCCCATTTTTTCAGCACGAGTGGTATCTAGCTCTTTCACTCGGTCTGTTGCAATTCTTCCTGGGGCAACCGTGTTAATTAAGATACCGTCCTCTGCTAGTTCTGAAGCAAGTGTTTTGGTAAGCCCCACGATTCCTGTACGGAAGGTATTTGACAGAATAAGTCCAGCAATTGGCTCTTTAATGGAAGAAGAAGCAATATTGACAATACGTCCTCCGCTCTTTTTCATAACGGGCACTACCTCACGAATGATACGAATATAACTGAGGAGATTTAACTCAAATGCACGCTTCCAATCATCATCTGTTAACGAAAGGAAGTTCCCTGCTTTAGGACCTCCTGTATTATTAATTAAAATATCAATGGTTCCAAACGTATCTACTGTATATTGAATAACATCTTGAATGTCTTGAGTTTTCGTGACATCTGCCGTTTTATGTAACACTTGTCCGCTTCCAAGGTATGAAATCTCTTCCGCTACTTGGATTAGTTTCTCTTCTGAACGACTTGCAATCATAACGTTTGCGCCTTCTTCTGCGAGCCTGGCAGCAATCGCTTTGCCAAGCCCTTGGCTCGCCGCAAATACAAGCGCTGTTTTTCCTTTTAATTCAACATCCATTTCTTTCACCTCGTCTAATAGTTCGAATCTTTTTAACTTTATCACGTTCTCTTCAAATTCTTCAATAAATATGAAATAATTTCTTTTTTTCATATGGTATACTTAATTATCTGAAAATTTTTTCTTAAAGGAGGCAAAAAAGCAGTGTATAAAAAGCAATGCTTTGTCTTTCATCAAAATAAGCCTGTAACATGTACGGTACGATCATATACATCAAATGACTTCGATGAGTTGATTCGGATTCAAGAAGAAAGCTTCCCCCCTCCTTTCCCTTCTGAATTATTATGGAGCAAAGATCAGTTAAATAACCATGTGTCCCTTTTTCCGGATGGAGCGCTATGCGTGGAGATAGACGGGACAATATGCGGATCTATCACAAGCGCGATTGTTTCAGTGGAAAGAAATGAAGCTCACACATGGGATGAAGTAACAGGAAGCGGATATATTCATACGCACGACCCTTCTGGTAATACACTTTATGTAGTGGACGTATGCGTCACTCCTTCGCATCGATCGATGGGGCTTGGGAAGCTGCTTTTGCAGTCTTTATATGAAGTTGTGATTCATTACAAGTTAGAAAGGCTGCTTGGTGGATGCCGCATCCCTGGATACGCATCAGTGTCTTCCTTGTACACGCCCGTTGAATACATGGACCTTGTATCAGCTGGAACTCTCTACGACCCGGTTATGACCTTTTTAATGCGCTGTGGCAGATCGCCTATTGGTCTCGCAGCAAACTATATTGAAGATGAAGATTCACACAACTACGCCGTACTAATGGAATGGAAAAATCCATTTTATACGGCTATTCAAAAAGAGGCTGGGACAAAAATAGTTTAGCCCAAGTGAAAAACGAACCATTAATCAACACGTTTGATTGGTGGTTCGTTTTTTTGTGATGGTGAATATAGTTTTATCTGTTTCGTTCCTTCTAGCAGTCCAGCTCATCTATCTCATGTGTTCGTCTTTAGGTTGAATTCATTTAGTTATGTCTCAGCCTCTTTTTAGATTATTGAACTTCTTCAATGCTCCACTCTAGCTCTTTATGAGTGAGAACAAGATGCGCCTGCAATTTACTCATCTCTTTGTGCTCAAACCGATCATTATACATTTCATTCATGTCGTCAAAGTCACCGATTGTATACAAAGGAATTTTAATATCTCTACGCGATTGCACCATGTGTTCAAAATCAATAAACAAACCGTCATTCGTTAAAGTAAGAAGCGTATTTGCTAACACGAGCGGCAATATTGGATATTCTAACTTCTTCCTTCTAAATACAAATCTTTTTTGCTTAATTTCTGACATTTTCAACGGAATGATTCGGCTTAAAATATGCTTCATATCATATACGTCTCGAAAATAGATTTTGTTATAAAATCCATCATCATGAGCTAAATAAACAAATTGATTACCGAGTTTATTATTAAATGGCGAATTGAGCGGTTTTTTTAAATGACCTAAATACAGCAGCGCTGCAATATCTTGAGGTTCTAACAAATCTAACGAAGATACATCCTCAAAATCAATCCAACAAAAATCACCATAATTATAAACATCATCTTCTGCTAAAAGATGAATTTGTTCTTCTTCTACGTAGTCCATATGGGTTTGGTAATGGTAATCACTGTCTTCAAAACCGTGCTTTAACAATAATATATTTGCAAGCGGCGTAGGAAGGGAATGATAAAACTCTTTAAATTCAATTCCATATGTAATAAAGCATTTTTTATTTACATGGCCATTAATATAAACGATATCTCTTATTTCATCTGCTTTACTCAACCGTTCTAACCACCTTATTGATTGATTCTGTGATCGATATGTAACCGTTCTACTGATTTATATATTATACTTCTAAAATAAACAATGTGTAAATATATATTGTTGGCAATTTCTTTTGTATTCACTGCCTCTTCTACTGATCATTTTATTTGATAGGAAAGAAAGGTATAGAGCTGATTGTGAATGTGGTAGAATGTGTGTATCTTATTAATTAGCATGTATGAACACGGAGGTATACAAAATGGATGTTCGCCATTTGCATTACTTAACAGAAGTGGCTAAACATAAAAATTTCACAAGAGCTTCTGAAGCGCTGCATATTTCGCAACCTTCTCTCAGTAAAATGGTTAAATCATTAGAAGAAGAGCTCGGCACACCTTTGTTTGATCGCGCTGGCAAACAAGTTCAGCTTACCGATGCAGGAATAATTGTGTACGAGCAAGCAGAAAGCATTTTATCTTCTCTCCGAGATTTATCGGATTCCCTCTATGATTTAATGCATTTAAAAAGAGGAACCATCAAAATAGGCATTCCCCCTATTATTGGTACATTGTTTTTTCCTACTATTATTAAAGCATTTCGAGAGCAATACCCTGAGATTCATATTCAATTAGTGGAATATGGCGCTAAAAAAATGCAAAAATTTGTGGAACAAGGAGAAGTGGATGTGGGCGTAGTTTTACTTCCAGTTGATGAAAACATGTTTTTTACGACTCCTTTAGCCCGAGAAACACTGCAGCTTGTTGTTCATAAATCTCATCCGTTGGCTCAGCATTCTACGATTTCATTAAAAGAGTTAAAAGACGAAACGCTTATTTCCTTTCATGAAGACTTCACCATGCATGAAATGGTCTATAACGAATGTTTAAAAAATGGTTTTACACCTAATATTGCTTTTAAAAGCTCTCAGTGGGACTTCATTGGAGAGCTGGTAGCTGCTAATCTCGGCATTGCTCTTTTCCCTTATTCATTATGTGAAAAGCTTGATTTGGAGCATGTGAAAGTAATTAATCTCGAGAATGCTATTCCGTGGGAAATTGCTTTAATCGTAAAAAAAGATCGCTATATCTCTTACGCTACACAGGCTTTTATTGATTATATTAAAAGTACAGTTTAACAAAGCTGAGACAAAAGTAGTTTAATTAAAAATCCGAACGAGTTTGATTCTTGATAGAAAATCCAACTCGTTCGGATTTTTTTCATGGCGGTGTAATAAGTCATTCATACTAAATCATTTATCCCATTGGTTCGTCTTTAAATTGAATTGATTTAGGCATGTCTCCATCTCTTTTATTAAATAATTAGACCTTATATTTCACAAATTCTTTTTTGAAAAGGTTACCAACGCATTTGTAAAGAGATTTCTTTCAACTATAACTAAAAAGAATAGTTATCATAGTTATTATATATTTCATATTATAGTCGATTTTTTGTAAGATAAGTGTGTAGCATTCATTTACTGAAGTTGTATCCCCATTTGCAAAATCCAAATAGTTTCTCTTTTCCCATGATGGAGTCGTCTTTTCAGCATAGACGACTCCATTATTGTCTCAACAAACTAGAAATGAATGAATAAAAACATAAATAAAGGAGGCTAATCATGAAACTGATTATGGTGATTTTACAGATTTTATTACTAACGGCTCTGTTTTTAATAGGAGAAAGTATTTCACAATGGTTTGACCTCCCAGTGCCAGGTAGTATCATCGGATTTTTCTTACTGTTTTTCTTACTGTACTTTAAAGTAATTAAATTAAGCTGGGTTGAACAAGGTGGAACACTGTTAGTGGGAGAACTATTACTATTTTTCATACCAGCCGTCGTTGGACTCATCAATTATGGAGATGTATTGATGCATTTCGGAATCCAGATTGTGATTATTATCACAATCAGTACGATTATTGTGATGTCTGTAACGGGAATCATTGCAGAACATATTTCAAGAAGAAAGGAAGGTTCGCTAAAATGACATTACTCACATGGATTGCTCTTCCGCTTACACTGCTCGTTTATGTCGGTACAAAAGTGCTCTATAAAAAATATAAGTCTATGCTAGTTTCCCCTATTTTACTAGCCCCCATTCTTTTAATTGGCATCTTATTAGTGACGAATGGCTCTTATGATCATTATAAGCAAGGTGCCAGTGCTATTAGCTTTATGCTTGGACCAGCAACCGTTGCTTTTGCTGTTCCTATGTTTAAGTATTTTGATTTGCTCAAAAAACACCGTGTTGAAATCAGCTTAAGCGTAGGGCTTGGCACGTTTGCTGCCATGATATCTTCCATGCTGTTAGCATTAGTGTTTCATTTACAATCAACGCTGGTTCATAGCTTGATTCCAAGATCGGTTACGATTCCTATTGCTGTTAATGTATCTCAGACGCTAGGAGGAGATCCGAATATTACCATTATGTTTGTGATTATAACCGGTGTAGTAGGATGTATGGTCGCTCCAAAACTGATTAAGCTCCTCGCACTGCACTCTTCTCTAGCAAGAGGTCTTCTTTTAGGAGTAGCTTCTCATGGGACAGGTACAGCAAGAGCTTTTGAATTTGGAAAAATTGAAGGTACTTTTTCTAGCCTTGGCATGATCGTAGCAGCACTTCTTACAATGCTGTTTGCGAATATGCTTCTGCCTACTATTTTCGCTTAAAAGATAAAAAAGGTGTGATCATATATGATCACACCTTTTTATTATCCAATATGAAAAGTTGATTTTACAAACTCAATAACTTCTTCCGTAGAAGACATTGATAGAATTGTATCTAAATGAGGTTCGATATCAGCTTTTGATAATTGACGGATTTGAGAACGAGCTTTCAGAATAGATGTTGCACTCATTGAGAATTCATCTAAGCCTAAACCTAAAAGAATTGGAATTGCAATCTCATCTCCTGCCATCTCTCCACACATGCCTACCCACTTACCTTCTTTGTGAGCCGCTTTGATTACCATATTCACCAAGCGAAGAATCGCTGGGTTATACGGTTGATATAAATAAGACACGCGCTCATTCATGCGGTCAGCAGCAAGCGTGTATTGAATTAAATCATTTGTTCCGATAGAGAAGAAATCTACTTCTTTAGCAAATAAATCTGCGATTACCGCTGAGGAAGGAATCTCTACCATCATCCCTACTTCGATGTCTTCCGAAACTTGTACGCCTTCTTGTTGAAGTTTAGCTTTTTCTTCTAAAAGAATAGCTTTTGCTTGACGGAACTCATCAACAGTAGCAATCATAGGAAACATAATTTTCAGATTACCGTATACGCTTGCACGTAGAAGCGCACGAAGCTGTGTACGGAACATGTCTTGCATCTCTAGACATAAGCGAATGGCACGGAATCCTAAGAATGGGTTCATTTCTTTTGGTAAATTTAAATAAGGAAGCTCTTTGTCTCCACCAATATCAAGAGTACGAACAACCACTGGTTTACCTTCCATACGTTCAAGAACTGTTTTATAAGAAGTAAACTGCTCTTCTTCCGTCGGAAGATCTTCGCGGCCCATATATAAGAATTCTGTACGATAAAGGCCAACGCCTTCGCCGCCGTTTTCTAATACGCCTTTTACATCTTCTGGTGTACCAATGTTAGCTGCAAGTTCAACGTGATGATCATCAGCTGAAACCGTTTTTTCATTTACAAGCTTAGCCCACTCAGCTTTTTGTTCTGCATACTCAGCGGCTTTTTTCTCGTAAGCTTTTACTGTTTCTTCGCTTGGATCAACGATAACTTCGCCATCTAAACCATCGACAATTACTAATACGCCGTTTTGAATGTCTTCCATAACTGTTTTTGTACCTACAACAGCTGGGATCTCCATGGAACGCGCCATAATTGCTGAGTGAGAAGTACGTCCGCCAATATCTGTTGTAAATCCTTTTACGAACTTACGATTTAACTGTGCTGTATCAGACGGCGTTAAATCTTCTGCGATAATAACAACTTCTTCTGAGATTAAGCTTGGATTTGAAACGTTTACACCTAAAAGATGAGCTAATACACGTTTTGTTACATCACGGATATCAGCAGCACGTTCTTTCATATATTCGTTGTCCATTGACTCAAACATATTAATGAACATTGCCGCTACTTCATCAAGTGCATGTTCAGCGTTTACATTTTCATTTGTAATTTTATCTTTAATTGGATTAATAAGTTCAGGATCGCTTAGAACTAATAAGTGAGCTTCAAAGATTTCTGCTTTGTCATCTCCAAGTTCTTTACGAGCGTGCTCTCTAATAATTTCAAGTTCTGATTTTGACTTTTCTAGCGCAGCTTCTAGACGTGCTACTTCTGCTTCAACTTCAGTTACTGATTTTTTTTCAACGGTTAATTCTGGATTTTCTAGACGAAATGCTTTAGCAATAGCAATGCCGCTAGAAGCGGCAATGCCTTGAATTTCCTTTGTCATTATTCGCCTAATCCTTCTTTGCTCATTGTATCTTCAAGAGCAGCAAGTGCATCTGCTTCGTCAGAACCTTCTGCAGAGATAGTGATTGTAGCGCCTTTTTGAATACCTAAAGACATAACGCCCATGATTGATTTTAAGTTTACAGTTTTACCGTTGAATTCTAAGTTGATATCAGAATCAAATTTGCTTGCTGCTTGTACTAAAGTTGTTGCTGGACGTGCATGAATTCCTGAGTCTGCTGTTACTGTAAATGTTTTTTGTGCCATGTTAAATCAATCTCCTTTTTACTTTGAAATGTTAATAATATTTGCTTCTTGTTGAGAAACTTGGCCCTGCTTTAAGATATCAATTTTTTCATCAGCTTGTAAATTCGTGAAAATGATCGGCGTAATCGTCGATGGCGCATTTTCTTTTACAAAGTCTAAATCAATTTTCAATAGAGGCTGTCCTTTTTTCACTTCATCGCCTTGGGCAACTAAAGCTTCAAAACCTTCGCCTTTTAAATTAACTGTATCAATACCAACGTGAATTAAAATTTCACGTCCAGTCGTTGATTCAATACCTAAAGCATGTTTCGTCGGGAATAAGTTTACTATTTTTCCGTCCACTGGTGCAACTACTGTGCCTGTTTTCGGAATAATCGCAAAACCGTCACCCATTAATTTTTGTGAAAATACCTGATCTGGTACTTCCGATAAAGGTACCAATTCTCCCTCAATCGGTGAAACAATATCATTACCATTATCGCTTCCTACTTCAGATGTTGCAACAGGTTTTTCAATTGTTTTTGTCTCTTCTTTTGTGACAACCGGTGTTTTGCCATTCATAATGTCTTGAATTTGACCTTTTAACGTGTCAGATTTCGGACCGAAAATAGCTTGAATATTGTTACCAACTTCAAGAACACCAGCTGCTCCAAGTTTTTTCAAGCGGTTTTTATCAACATTACCTACGTCATCTACTGATACACGCAAACGCGTAATACAAGCATCTAAATGTGTAATGTTTTCTTTACCGCCAAGTGCAGCTAAAACATTTGTTGGAAGCTCTGCTGCTTCTACTTTTACATCTTCTTCTCCTTCTTCTTTATCTTCACGACCCGGTGTTTTCAAGTTAAATTTACGGATTGCAAAGCGGAAACCGAAGTAGTAAATAACTGCTAGAACTAAGCCTACTGGAATAACTAGCCACCATGCTGTACGGTTTTGCATAACTCCAAATAGAACGTAATCGATAACCCCACCTGAGAATGTCATACCGATTTTAACATTTAATAATTGCATAACCATAAATGATAAACCAGCAAATACTGCGTGAATTGCAAATAGTACTGGTGCTACGAATAAGAATGAGAACTCAAGCGGCTCTGTAATACCCGTTAAGAAAGATGTTAAAGCAGCTGAACCCATGATACCAGCTACATATTTTTTGTTTTCAGGACGAGCTTCGTGATAAATTGCAAGAGCTGCTGCTGGTAATCCGAACATCATGAACGGGAATTTACCAACTTGGAATGTTCCTGCTGTTAAAGGCACGCCATCTGCTAATTGAGCAAAGAAAATCTTTTGGTCACCGTGAATATGTTGACCTGCTTTATTAACGTAATCACCAAATTCAAACCAGAACGGAGAGTAGAATATGTGATGAAGTCCAAATGGAATTAATGAACGTTCAATCAATCCAAATACAAAAGCTGATAAGGTTGGGTTTGCATCAATCATGTTAGTAGAGAAAGCATTTAATCCGCTTTGAATTGGCGGCCAAATGAAAATCATAATAACACCTAAAACAATTGAAAATACCCCAGTAATGATTGGTACAAATCGTTTTCCCGCAAAGAACCCTAAATAAGATGGTAATTCAATATTGAAATAACGATTATACATGGATGAAGCTAAAATACCTACTATGATACCCCCGAATACACCTGTAGCTAACGTAGGAATTCCTAAGATGCTAGTGTAAGCTGGATTGGCACCCATTTTGTCAGGATCTAGTTGTCCTGTAGCAACTAAGATTGTGCTCATCGTTTTGTTCATAATTAAGTAGCCTACGATTGCAGCAATACCTGCTACACCGTCACCACCAGCTAAACCAACGGCAACACCAACGGCAAACAATAGCGACAAGTTGTCAAATACAATTTGACCCGCTTGTGACAAAACATTTGAAACCAATTGAACCCAGTCTGCACCAAGTGCCGGTACTGCATCCAACAATGTAGGGTTTTGAAGCGCTGTCCCTACTCCAAGTAAAATCCCTGCTGCCGGTAAAATCGCAACCGGTAACATAAGCGCTTTTCCGACTTTTTGTAATACTCCAAAAAGTTTTTTAAACATGGCGCTTACCTCCTTTTATATATTTAGTGTGCAACAAGCTATTTATTTGATACGTGAATCATTAACGCGCTTTCATAAAACGCTTTCTTTAACTGGAAAACTCCTTACATCTCCTAGTGTCCTGAAGCCTAAGCTTTAAATGATTGCGCTTTCTTATAACAAAAAAAGGCATGAGGAAAAAGAAACGATAAATGGATACACTCATCCAATTACACATCGCTTCATTTCTCACTCATGCCTGATCGTATCAGTAACACGTATTGAAATGATTTTATAAATCCGTTTTTGTTATAAGTCGCTGCAGATGCATCGTTAAGTAAACTGCTTCTGCTTCATACACAGGTAAATGTAACGCTTGCTGCATTACTTTTATCACTTTCCAAGACACATTGTAACACAGGGGATATTCTTCTTTCAATAGCAAAGCAATTTTTTTTGGCTCTTCTATTTTTTCTCCTGTTTTTACTCGATCAATCGCAAAATGCAAATGACGAATCAATCTCATATAGTGCACAGATTCTTTGTCTACCTGCAGATGAAGCGATTCTTCAATCACATTAATAATCGTTTGAATAAGCTGCGAGTCTTGATTCACTTCCAGCAGGTTTTTTTCAGTCAGCGCACTGTGGATATGAAGCGCAATAAAACCAATCTCTCCTACTGGAAGCTGCACGCCTATTTTGCGACTAATAATTTCTACCACTTCAGATGCGATCGTATATTCCTCTGGATATAAAGCTTTGGTTTCAAGTAAAAATGGATTTTTAAGCCCCATTCCCTGCTGAAAACGTTTTATCGCAAACGCGATATGGTCCGTCAATGAAATGTGTATATGCTCATTCAAAGGAATGTTAACACGCTTTTGAATGTGCATTACAATATCATTCATCATTTCAATCACGTCTTCATCCACTTGCGCTAAAAGCTGCTTGTACTGTTCTTGCTCTTCTTCACTCTTTAACAAAAACATTTTCTCCACGGCTTTTGCATCGATTTCATCGCCTTTTTTCTTATTGAACCCTATTCCTTTCCCAATTAGCACAACTTCATCATAGGTAAGGTGTTTAGCAATTAATACATTATTATTAAGTACCTTTTCTACAAAAAAGGACTCTTTCACGAATCCTTCACTCCCCTGTTTCGGCTTTCTATTATTTGCTTTCCTATCTTACAAATAATACGCATAACCGTCAATTCATTTTTCTTTGTTTCAAATATTATTGAACTAAACTATTTGAGTTACGTATTATCTTAGTAGTTCTTCGCTGGAAACGCAACGTCTTTTTTGCTCGTCCCATAACAATTTTTCATAATAAAGTTTTGAAGCATAACGCTCAGAATGAATACACCCGCTTGTAAAAGCGTAAAAAGAACAAGTGAAGTGGTAACAGATACCAGCAACACCCCATAGTGAATCAGCAAAATATCTACTATACGCAGCCCCGCTATAATCATCCCAGCCCCAATAAAAAATTCTTTGGCTACACTCCAAACGAGGAGAATCGTAACAATACAAACGTAAATCATCGTGGCATTTACGGAATCATGAGTAGCCGACGCAAACCATCCCGTATAAAACCAATTATTATGAAAATATGCTAACAGCATAAACATAATAGTAGAAGTAATGGCGAGCATTCCGAGAAAAAATGTAGCGTAATGCACAAATGTCATATACCGTTCTGTTAGCCATACATACCAAATCTTTGAAATACTAAAGCCTATAGTCATTAAAGCGCCTGTATAAACTGTTTTCCACCAGTGATGTGTATAAATATCCCAGTGTAAAAATAATTCTTCAATCCCCATAAACATAGCTGAAATGATTAAAATATAGCGAAATTTCAATTGATAAGCAGCTACCACCATAGCCATGATTGGAAAAGCAAACGCTTGAGAAGTTAAGGATCCGAACAAATTATCAAAATATTCATGGGTCATAAAATCAGGATCGTAATCGTAACTTTCAAACACCACAAATACAACATACTCTAGTACATAAGCCATTCCAATGATAAAAAAGAGCAAAACGACTAGCTTTTTATCTTTTTTACGTATGAATACTGTAAGCAAAACGGCTGTGCTGATAATAATCAATGCAAAAAAAGCAGTATAATGAGGCATAGACGTCTCCCTTTTACGACCTAATTATTACTTAGAGTAAGACGTTTTAGCTAAATTATACATAGCTAGCTTCTATTCAAAAAAGCTTGAGATATAACTACATCAATCCAATCTAAAGGCGAACAAACGGGATACATGAGACAGTATAGATCGCTTTCTACACTGCAGTTGATTTCCGTGCAAGACTTCGCTTTCCGCGGGCGGCCGCTGAGCCTCCTCGTCGCTTACGCTTCTGGGGGGTCACACTTCTCCCGCTTTTCCCGCAGGAGTCTTCGCCTGACCTTTTAATCTACAGGTAGAAGCCACTACATACCTGAAACCTGCGTTCACCCTACCAATAAAAAAATCCGAACGATTCATCGTTCGGATCTTCCTTCAACTAACATACTTTTGTTTCAGCCTCTTTTAACTCTTCAGCTTATAAAAACTGGAATGGTATCTATTATCCTTCAATCATTTTTGAAAGGTTAGCCATTTCGATAGCTGATGCTGCAGCTTCCCATCCTTTATTTCCTGCTTTTGTTCCTGCACGTTCAATTGCTTGCTCAATTGTTTCAGTTGTTAATACACCAAAGATAATTGGCACGCCTGTTTGTAAGCTTTGAGATGCAACGCCTTTTGCTACTTCATTACATACAAAATCAAAGTGTGGAGTAGCTCCTCGAATAACGGTTCCTAGCGTGATCACTGCATCATATTTTTTAGATTCAGCTAATTTTTTGGCGATTAATGGGATTTCATAAGCGCCCGGCACCCAAGCCACGTCTACATCTTCATCAGCTACGCCGTGACGTTTGAGTGCATCTTCTGCTCCACTAAGTAAACGGCCTGTAATAAATTCATTAAAACGCCCTACCACGATTCCGATTTTTAATCCTGTGCCTACTAAATTTCCTTCATATAAATGATTCATCTTTTGTTCCTCCTGCTAGTATTAATATATAGTTATTTACATTTCTTTTCATGAATTAGCTTCATTTGTTATAACGAAAAAAAGTGTAAAATTATAAATGTAATAAATGACCTAATTTTTTAGCTTTTGTATCTAAGTATTTTTTATTGGCATCCACTGCCGGCATTTGAAGAGGCACTCGCTCGATCACTTCAAGGTCGTAGCCTTTTAGCCCAGTAATTTTACGAGGGTTATTCGTTAAAAGCTTCATTTGTTTGACTCCAAGGTCTTTTAAGATTTGAGCACCGATTCCATACTCTCGTAAATCTGCAGCAAACCCGAGTTTTTCATTCGCTTCTACGGTATCGTATCCTTCTTCCTGCAGCTTATATGCTCTTAGCTTATTTAGTAAGCCAATACCTCTGCCCTCTTGACGCATATACAACAGAATGCCGCGTCCTTCTTCTTCAATTTGCGTAAGAGCTGCGTGAAGCTGAGGACCGCAGTCGCAGCGTTCAGAACCAAACACATCTCCAGTCAAACACTCAGAGTGAACGCGAACGAGAACGGGGCTATTATGATCAATATCACCTTTGATAAGAGCCACATGTTCTTTATTATCAAGTTTATTTGTATATCCTACAGCTTTAAACTCACCAAATGCCGTAGGTAAGCTCACTTCTACTTCACGGCTAATAAGCTGATCATGTTTGCGGCGGTAGGCAATCAAATCTTTTATTGTAATCATTTTTAAATCAAATTGCTCTGCAATTTTTGTTAAATCCGGTACACGTGCCATTGTTCCATCTTCATTCATAATTTCACAAATAACACCCGCAGGCTTTCCTCCTGCTAATACTGCTAAATCAACAGCAGCCTCTGTATGACCTGCACGCTGCAGAACGCCCCCGTCTTTTGCAATCAATGGGAAAATATGTCCTGGGCGTTGAAAATCACTTGCTACCGTCGCTTCATTTACAAGAGCCATAACGGTAGCAGAGCGTTCATATGCACTGATACCTGTTGTACTTGAAATATGATCAATACTTACTGTAAATGCTGTGCCATGTGCATCCGTATTGTTCGCTACCATCGGGTGAAGATTCAATTTATGCGCAATTTCTTCATTAACAGGTGTACAAATTAATCCTCTTCCATGAGTAGCCATAAAGTTAATAACCTCAGGCGTCGTTTTTTCGGCTAATGCAATAAAATCTCCTTCGTTTTCTCGATCTTCATCATCGCATACAATAACCACTTTTCCCTTTTTTAACTCTTCAATGGCTTCTTCTACTTTATGAAACATCTCTTTCACCTCACTGTTAATTTGTAAAACCATGCTGCTGCAATAAATCCTTCATGTTACCTGAACGATTCGAGGCGCCAGGAGTTGACTTATTTGTCATCATCTGATGCATATATTTAGCTAACATATCGCATTCAATATTCACCTTGTCTCCTCGCTGTTTGTCTCCAACGACTGTGTGAAGCACCGTGTGAGGAATAAGAGAAATAGTAAATGATTGGTTGCTGACATCAAAAATAGTAAGACTTGTTCCGTCTACGGAAACAGATCCTTTTAACATCATAAATTCACGAAGTTCAGGATCGACTTGAATTTCATAATAAAAGGCATTTCCTTTACGTGTTTTGCTTACAATGGTTCCAATTCCATCAACGTGTCCGCTAACGAAATGCCCTCCAAACCGGCCATTTGCAGCCATCGCCCGCTCTAAGTTAACACGTGATCCAACGGTTAGAAGCTGAAGGGTACTTGCTTTAATCGTCTCCGGCATGACATCGACCGTAAATTCATTTTGAGAGTAAGCCGTTACGGTTAAACAAACGCCGTTAACTGAAATACTGTCCCCTAAGTTCACATCTTCTAACACGGTCTTCGCATCAATCGTAAGAACAATTGCTTCTGTGGCCTTTTGAATACGTTTTATTTTTCCAATTTCTTCAATGATACCTGTGAACATTTTCTTCACCTGCTTTGGCGCTATTCCAATTTCTTATACCGTTTTGAAATAGCAGCTGCTTTTTTTTCATATTTATCTTTCCCCCAACCACTGAAAATAAAAAACCCCCTTGAACAAATGTCCAAGGGGTCGGCTGAGCTGAATCAGTTTTATCTATGCAAAATTCCGCTAATTGTATACGAAATAAACAGTTATATTTTGTGTACAAAAACAAGGGTAGCTTTAAAAAAGGCAAGCGTGCCCCTTATTAATTCAACACAAAAAAAACAACTGTGCTTCCTGATCCTTCTCCCATCCAGACTTTTACTGTCGGCTCTAGACTTTAACTAGATCCACCGCTAACATACATCGTATGAAAACGGGTCACGGGCTTAAAAGCATACGCTTTATCACCGCCGGTTGGGACTTACACCCGACCCCGAAGGATAATAATATATTCGACTGCTATAGTCTTATTTGTTTTACATTATAGCAAAGTAAAATCGACTTGTCACATCATTTAACTTCGTTTTTTCACATCTATTCTTTAAAATCCAGCTTTTAGCTTATTTTTTCTTTTTTAATACATAGCATCCATACAAAAGCTAGTCCAATATAGCCAAATATGGGATACAAAAATTCAAGAAGCTGGGCATATCCGAATTGCCCAATAATAAAGCAAGCCAAGATAATAAATGCAAAAGCTTGTTTGTCATTGAGGGGAAGAAATGACTGAAGCTGCTTAGCGATGCCAAATACATTTCCAATCAATGTAGTAAAAATCTCGCCCAACACAACTACCGTAAATAAAACATTCACCCACGCTGAGATATTTTTAACAACCGCACTCATCGGAATATCAAGTTGAAATGAATAAGGCAAATTGGAAAGGGCAAGATGAGTAGAAACAAGCATAAACGTAAGTACACATCCTCCTATTACGGCCCCTTTTTTAATCACGCTCCTATCTTTCACCGAGCTTCCTAATGGAACCAAAACGGCCTGAGCCAAAGCTAGATTCAGGGAAATATATAAAAAGGGACTAACCGCCCACTTCCACTGCGTGACGAGCGTTAAATCCGGCTTCGTTTGAATCAGTGAGAAATAGCTGATATTCGGCATAAAGATGATAAAAGCAAATGAAAGCATCATCGGCACAACAAGAGAATTAACCATTAAAATACCGTTAATTCCTTTTGCGATAAATATATAAGTTAAAACAATTGTAAAAATCATCCCAACAGGAGGCCACAGCCCGAACTGTTCTTTTCCTATTGCCCCCGTACTCGCTAGCATGACTGAAGTTACTCCAAATAAAATGACAATCATTACACCGTTTACCGCTTTTCCAAGCACATCACCAAATAAATATGTATTAAGCTGCTGATAAGAAGAAGCCCCAATTGCGTGCGAAAGCAGCATCATTTTTGAACCTAGCCAAATAAAAAACAAGCCGCTGACCAAAATTCCGACCATTCCAAGTTCCCCGTACTGTGTAAAAAATTGAACGATTTCCTTGCCTGTTGCAAAACCGGCTCCTACAACGGTGCCTACATACGTAGCAGCAACCTGCAGCGTGAGTTTCCACCTTTTCATGCCCATCACCCTTCTACCCTTCATAGTTCACTATATGTAGAAACGATAAAAAAAAGACGAGCCTTTTTACGTGGAAATCTACGCATATCCCAGCGCTTGTGCCTTTTCGTTTATTTTTTTCATTTTCTTTTTGTATTTCTCACAAAAAACTCCTTAACCCCTAACATAACAGTCATTTCCAAACAAAATATACGGATATTTCCCTTTAGCTTTTAAATTTTCCTCAATATTTGCTGGAAATTCACAATTTAATGTTGTATAATTTCTAAAAATCAGATAAATTATTAAATAAGTATTCTTTCTATTTAAAAAAATATGTTTCAATTATATACAATTGATTCTTATCATGAGAGGTGGAGGGACTGGCCCTTTGAAACCTCAGCAACCAGTCGTTAGAGACATGGTGCTAAATCCAGCAAGCAATTTATTGCTTGGAAGATAAGAAGGCGAAAAAAGTCTTCTTCTTAAGAAGACTTTTTCTATTTTATCGGCATATTGCATAAAACGAATCACTCGTGAAATAGAAGCGGAACAATTTAAGGAGGTTTTGACATGGGGTTACTTGAAGATTTAAAGTCTAAAATTTTAATTGGGGATGGTGCCACTGGTACCCTCCTTTACTCACACGGTATCGACAGCTGTTTTGAAGAACTAAACATCACCAAACCAGAAGAGGTTTCTCGTATTCACAGAGCCTATGTAGAAGCTGGTGCAAACGTTATTCAAACAAATACGTACGCTGCTAATTATCAAAAACTTGCCCGTTATGGATTAGAAGATTCAGTCAAAGACATCAATGTTGCTGGTGTAAAATTAGCGAAACAAGCTGCAAAAGATCAGGCTTACGTGGTTGGTACACTCGGCGGAATTCGTTCTTTCCAAAAAAACGCTATTAGTTTAGAAGAGGTTAAGCGAAGCATTCGTGAACAAATGTTTTGGCTTTTAAATGAAGGCGTGGATGGCCTTTTGTTTGAAACATACTATGACTTCGAAGAATTAAAAACCGTTCTTACACTGGCAAGAAAAGAAACGGATAAGCCTATTATTACCCACGTTTCCCTGCATGATATTGGCGTACTGCAAGATGGCCGTCCTTTAGCAGATGCATTAAAAGAATTAGAGGCGCTGGGAGCAGATGTTGTCGGGCTAAACTGCCGTTTAGGTCCTTATCATATGATTCAGTCTCTTGAAGAAGTACCGCTTCCTGATCGTGCTTTCTTATCTGCTTATCCTAATGCCAGCCTTCCGGCGTATGTGGAAGGAAAGCTGGAATATGAAACAAATGAAGACTACTTTGTAGAAAGCGCGCGTTTATTCCGCGAACAAGGGGTTCGCTTAATTGGAGGATGCTGTGGTACAACACCAGCTCACGTACGCGCAATGTCATCTGCCTTAAAAGACCTGCCTCCGATTACAAGCAAAGTCGTTAAAATGAGACCTGCCGTTACGGTTCAAGAGCGTGAGCAGCAGGATAAACCTCATATGCATGAAATTGTGAAGAAGCGCCGCTCGGTTATCGTCGAGCTAGATCCGCCTAAACAGCTTGGTCCCACGAAATTTTTAGAAGGCGCAAAAGCACTTGATAAAGTCGGCGTAGATGCTATTACATTAGCTGATAATTCTCTTGCCTCACCTCGCATCAGCAACTTGGCAATGGCAACACTGATGCAGCAAGAAACAAAAGCACGACCGCTTATTCACATTACCTGTCGCGACCGAAATTTAATTGGACTTCAATCTCATTTAATGGGACTTCATACGCTAGGAATGAATCAAGTACTTGCAATTACCGGTGATCCGTCAAAAGTTGGCGATTTCCCTGGCGCCACTTCGGTCTACGATTTATCTTCATTTGACTTGATTAGTTTAATCGCTCAGTTTAATGAAGGACTATCTTATTCCGGCAAACCACTTGGTCAAAAAACCAATTTTTCCATTGCAGCTGCCTTTAACCCAAACGTGCGTCACTTAGACCGAGCCGTTCAGCGTTTGGAAAAGAAAATCGACTGCGGGGCTCACTATTTCATTACTCAGCCTCTCTATTCAACTAAGCAAATTGAAGAGGTATATGAAGCAACCAAACATTTAACAACACCGGTATATATCGGTATCATGCCGTTAACAAGCGCAAGAAATGCTCGATTTATTCACCATGAAGTACCTGGAATTAAATTATCAGAAGATATTCTAGAACGCATGGATGCAACGGGAAATGACCGAATCCGCGGTGAAGTCGAAGGTCTTGCGATTGCAAAAAACTTAATTGATACAGCATATGAGTTATTTGACGGTATTTACTTAATTACGCCGTTTATGCGCTATGAAATGACCGAAATTCTAACACGCTATATTCATGACAAGCAACTTGTTACATCAGAAAGGAAGATATAAATGAGCTCACTTATCGAACAACAACTAAAGAAGCGAATACTCGTCATCGATGGAGCAATGGGAACGATGATTCAAGATGCTGATTTAACCGCTGAAGATTTTGGCGGCGAAGAATATGAAGGCTGCAACGAATATTTGACTCGAACAGCGCCTCATGTGATTCAGCGCATTCATGAAGAGTACTTTGCAGCAGGTGCTGACATCATTGAAACCAATACGTTTGGCTCAACATCTACCGTACTTGATGAATACGATTTAGGTCACTTGGCTTATGAATTGAATATCGAAGCTGTGAAGCTTGCTTGTGCAGCCCGCGATAAATATTCAACTCCCGAATGGCCTAGGTTCGTAGCTGGAGCTATCGGTCCTACCACTAAGACTCTCTCTGTTACCGGAGGTATTACATTCCCTGAGTTAGTAGAATCGTACGAAGAGCAAGCTCGAGGTTTGTTAGACGGCGGCGTTGACTTGCTTTTAGTCGAAACCTGTCAAGACATGCTGAACGTAAAAGCCGCATTTTTAGGCATTACAGCGGCGTTTGAAAAACTAAAAATCGAAGTTCCTATTATGATTTCAGGAACAATTGAGCCGATGGGAACAACTCTCGCTGGTCAAGATATCGAATCTTTTTACTTATCACTGGAACACATGAAGCCTCTTTCAGTCGGACTTAACTGCGCGACAGGCCCTGAATTTATGACGGATCATATTCGCTCTCTTTCAGACCTAGCCACTTCAGCAGTTAGCTGTTATCCAAACGCTGGACTTCCGGATGAAGAAGGCAATTATCATGAATCCCCTGAGCTGCTTGCTCAAAAAATTAAAGGGTTTGCTGATAAAGGCTGGCTGAACTTTGTAGGCGGATGCTGCGGTACAACGCCTGCTCATATTAAAGCACTGGCTGAAGCGGTAAAAGAGGTTGCGCCCCGTTCGCTTGATCGCTCCGAGCATAACCATGCTGTAACCGGTATTGAACCACTTGTATATGACGATTCTATGCGCCCTCTTTTTGTGGGAGAACGTACGAATGTAATCGGTTCTCGCAAGTTCAAGCGTCTGATTGCGGAAGGAAAAATTGAAGAAGCATCTGAAATTGCGCGTGCTCAAGTTAAAAATGGTGCTCACGTTATTGATATTTGCTTAGCGGATCCGGACCGTGAAGAAATGGAAGACATGGAGGAATTTATTCAAGAAGTTGTAAAAAAAGTGAAGGTTCCTCTTGTAATCGATTCAACCGACGAGAAAGTTATTGAAAAAGCTTTAACGTACTCACAAGGTAAGGTCATTATTAACTCCATTAACTTAGAAGACGGTGAAGAGCGTTTTGATGCAATCTTACCGCTAGTAAAAAAATTCGGTGCAGCTCTGGTTGTCGGTACAATCGATGAAACAGGCATGGCCGTTACTGCAGAACGAAAAGTAGAGATTGCTAAACGCTCACATGATCTGCTTGTTGAAAAACATGGCTTTAATCCAAAAGATATTATTTTTGACCCTCTTGTGTTTCCTGTAGGGACTGGTGATGAACAATATATTGGTTCTGCTGAAGAAACAGTTAAGGGAATTAAAATGATTAAAGAAGCCCTGCCTGATTGCCTGACCATTCTTGGCGTAAGTAACGTGTCATTCGGTCTTCCTCCAGTCGGACGTGAAGTACTAAATGCGGTTTACCTTTATCACTGTACGCAGGCTGGACTCGATTATGCCATTGTTAATACCGAAAAATTAGAGCGCTATGCTTCTATTCCAGAAGCTGAAATTGAGCTTGCTAATGCGTTATTATTTAACACAACTGATGAAACGTTAAGCACGTTTACCGACTTTTATCGTGATAAAAAGAAAGAAGCAAAAGTAGAAATTTCTACGTTAACACTCGAAGAACGATTGGCAATGTATATTGTCGAAGGTACAAAAGAAGGATTGCTTCCTGATTTAGAACAGGCTTTAGCTCAATATGATGATCCGTTAGATATTATTAACGGACCGCTTATGAAGGGGATGGCGGAAGTTGGACGTTTGTTTAATGACAACCAGCTGATTGTAGCAGAAGTGCTTCAAAGTGCGGAAGTTATGAAAGCATCCGTTGCCTTTTTAGAACCTCATATGGAAGCAACTGAAAATGATTCTGGAAAAGGCAAAGTTATTCTTGCAACGGTTAAAGGCGACGTGCACGATATCGGTAAAAACTTAGTAGACATCATTTTAAGCAACAATGGTTTTAAAGTAATTGATTTAGGAATTAAAGTAACGCCCCAGCAGCTGATTGAAGCAGTAAAAGAAGAAAAGCCAGACATCATTGGCCTGTCAGGTCTTCTAGTAAAGTCAGCTCAGCAAATGGTTTTGACTGCCCAGGATTTAACACAATCAAGCATTGATGTTCCAATTATGGTAGGAGGCGCTGCCCTTTCCCGTAAATTTACTGACTTTAAAATCGCCCCGGAATATGAAGGTGCGGTCCTCTACGCCAAAGATGCGATGGACGGATTAGCGTTAGCAAATAAGCTGCAGAACAAAGAAGAAGTTATTCAGCTTTTAGCAGATTTAAAAACGCGGCAAGAAAAGAAAGTAACGGTTCGAGAACGCCAGCCTCAAACCGCTCAAGCAGCTACCGCTGTTTTAGAAAGATCCGCCATTTCAACGGACGCTCCTGTTTTTGTACCGGCTGATTTAAAGCGGCACGTTGTCAAACACTACGATTTGGCACAGGTTCTTCCGTATATTAACTGGCAGATGCTTTTAGGCCATCACTTAGGACTAAAAGGAAAAGTGAATAAACTGCTTGCTGAAAAAGACGAGCGCGCTGTTCAATTAAAAGAAACCGTTGATGACTTGCTCGAACTGGCACTAAAAGAAAACTTAATTAAGCCAGCGGTTATTTATCAGTTCTTCCCTGCTCAAGCAGACGGAAATGATTTAATTATTTATGATCCTGCTGATGAAAAAACAGAAATTGAACGCTTTACCTTCCCTCGGCAAGCAAAAGGACAGTTCCTGTGCTTATCTGATTTTGCAAAACCTAAAGAAAAAGAGATGGACTATGTATGTTTCTTCTCTGTAACAGCAGGAACGGGCATTCGCGAACGCGCGGCGAAATTCAAAGAAAACGGCGAGTTTTTAAAGAGTCACGTGTTCCAAGCTCTTGCGCTTGAACTAGCTGAAGGATTAGCAGAACGTGTTCATCAGCAAATTCGTGACCGCTGGGGATTCCCTGATTCGCCTGACTTTACAATGGCGGAGCGTTTTTCAGCCAAATACCAAGGTCAGCGTTTTTCATTCGGATATCCTGCATGTCCAGACCTTGAAGACCAAGCAAAACTGTTTAAATTACTTAAACCTGAAGACATCGGCATTCAGTTAACAGACGGTTTCATGATGGAACCAGAAGCTTCTGTTACAGCCCTTGTTTTTGCACATCCTGAAGCGAAATATTTTAACGTATTGTAAAATATGGCCGCGGTCTTTTAGACCGTGGCTGTTTTTTTACAGTGAACAAACCTGAAAAAAAGGCTGCGACAAATGGATTTTAGCTGAAGAAAGATCCGAACGGTAAATCCAGATTCTTAATTGAGAATCAACTGCGTTCGGATTTTTTCATTGTGATGGTGAACTTGATTTCATGTAGCTGTTTCTAGCTGTTTGAAGGGCAAGGCGAAGACTCCTGCGGAAAAAATTGATGTAGTTATGTCTTAGTCTCTTTGAATTCACCGCCGGTTTGAGCTTTTTTTATGAGTTTCTTGGGAAACACTGATAGAATAAAAAATGTAATAAATTTGTAACGCTCTTATCACAGAAAATTTTTCAAGGAAAGGAATTTTCAAGCAATGATTAAATTATTTGTAAGCTACTTAGATGGCACTCTTTTACATGAAGAAAAATACGTAGAACAGCATAATGCAGACGCACTTAGTGAACTTCAGCGCCAAGGAGTAGAGGTTTGTCTTGCTTCTGGACGAATGGATACGGAAATTTTAAAGATTTCTACTGATATTAATAATACATTTCATCGCATTAGCCAAAACGGAGGATTTGTGTGGACCAAAGAAAATCAAGAACTTCATGGAAAAGTGTTTGAAGATGATTTAGCGGTTCAACTTTATAAAAAAACGATAGATCCTAACCGTATTACGCTTGTCTGTTCAAACGACACGAATTATGTAGAGCAGCGAAATGAAATTATTGAAGCGATTGAAACTCACATGTTTTTCCCTATCGAAGAACAAATTGAAATGACGGATTCATTTGGTCACGCTCTTTCTCCATCCAAAATCACGGTTCTTGGAGATCATGATGAAATGGTAGCTCTGCAAAAAGAAGTGAACGAAGAGTTTGGTGATTATATTGATACATATATTTCCGCCAAGCAGTGTTTGGATATTATGCCTAAACATATCAGCAAAGGAAATGCCATTGAAATTTTATTAAATCATCTTCAGCTAAAACCAGAGGAAATTGCATGTGTGGGGGATTCATTTAATGATATTCCTATGTTTCAATTAACGCCGAACAGTTTCGCTATGGCTACAGCTCCTGAAGCTGTGCAGCGCCACGCCTCTGCTGTTGTGTCATCTGTTAGTGAAGCAGCGGGTATTGTTTTAGAAAAAAATAAGCAAACCATCTAAAAAAAGCGGTCAACGTTTAAATTGACCGCTTTTATCTATTTAATAAGAAAACGGTAGTTATTTTTTCCGTAAAGAACGAAAAAATTCACCTAAGCTTTTTTGCTTTCCATCTGCATGCTCTCCGTGATTAACCAAGCTGCTGATTCTTTCTCGTCGAACAACAACCATAATAAGAGTGGCAAAAAAGATAATGGAAACGGCAATGACAACCAGTGCAAGAACGGATGCTACAATAGCTTCAGAAGTCGTTAGTGACGATAGCATCTGCCTCGTACACCTCCATTTCGTTTGTGGCGAAAAGGAGCCTAGCAATTAGAAATGCAAATAATCTTTTTTCTCAGCTTGATGCATGTTATTATACACCATTTTCATTTTAGAAGCTGTAGCTTTTAAAGACGTAGACGAATCCACATCTTCGGCTAACATAATGTTTACTAAGTCAACCACAGAACGAGACAACAACTCTACATTATTTTGCAACTCTAATTCGTCATAAGTCGTACGGTCTTGAAGACGAAGTCGAATAATTTCATTTGCTAGCTCCCTAACACGCACTAATTGTTGATGTTCTCCCATAGTATCTCCGCCGCAAGAAACTTATAATCAGCCCTTTTATTGGCTTTTATAAGAGCTAGAACTCCCTGCAGCTTATCCCTCCTTATAAAGATGCCTAGCACACCTTTATGTAAATCACACTTTCACCTTGTTTACATGTATATTCGCTATAGCTGGTTCTTTTTCCTTTTGAAATTAGCAGTCATCGTCAACGACCTTCTTCGTTTATCGTTCAGATTTCAAATTTTTAAGGATGTGACATACGAAAATTAAAACGCCAATAGCCGTAAGTGTTGCTCCTGCTGCCACTACGGGTGTAAAAGCTTGGTTTTCTAGTACGATCATGAAAAATAAACCAATCATCATGACCGGTAATCCTATATTATGCAACCATACGTGCAGTTTGGCTAATTTACTTTCGCTAAACGCAGGAAACAAATAATAAATAAGTCCCGCTAACGTAAGCGACGTCCATCCTAATAAATTGATGTGCACGTGAACAGGTGTCAAAGCGTAGCTGTGAACAATTGACATATAATACCCCAATATGATGCCAAGTCCAAAATAAACGGCTGATATTTTAATTAATTTAATTCCCATCATTTTCTCCCCCTTATATCCCCCTCCGACTTCTGTACTACTTTACGCAGGAAACGTCATTTTAGAAGCGAAAGTTAGCCAAAGGACACGAAATACGGAGTATGATATCTAAAAAGAGGATTCTTTACCGCAAATACAAAAAACAGCTGAGCAAAAGTACTCAGCTGTCTATTTTAAGCAATATAATGCAGCACAAAATTCAAGAAAAACAACAGCGCGCTTACATACATAAACATCGATACTTCACGCATTTTACCAAGGAATAATTTAAGCAGTGGATACGCAATGAACCCAAATGCAATTCCATCAGCAATGCTGTACGTAAGAGGAATAAGCGCAATAATTAAAAATGCAGGGAAACCTTCTGTTAAGTCCTGTAAATTGATGTTTTTGATATTTTGAATCATCAATGCTCCAATAACAATAAGAATAGGTGCAATAGCACTATCTGGAACGAGCTTAATAAATGGAATAAACAGAAGTGAACTTAAAAATAAAACTCCTGTAATCAGCGATGTTAAACCCGTTCGCCCTCCAGCTGCAATACCAGATGCTCCTTCTACAGAAGACACCGTTGGACTTGTTCCAAACACGCCGCTTAGCAAAGCTGAGGCGGCTGTTGCTTGAAAGGCCCGGGGAAATTTGCTACCTTGATTCATCATACCTAGCTGACCATGCAGCAAACCGATATTTTCAAAAATCAATACCATTGTTAATGAAAAGACAGCTGCCCAAAACGCAACGTCTCCAATAGCTCCAAAAGACAATGTACCAAAGCTGCTAAAGAAGTCGTTCACGCTCCCAGCGGACTGTCCTTTTTCTGCACCGCTCCTTACACCAAGTAAGAAGGCAAGGACTGATCCAGCAATCATGCTTAACAAAAAGTTACCTTTCACATTTCGGATAAACAGTACGATTGTGATAATTAACGTCAACAGCGTACTGATCACAAACGGATCTGACAAGTCTCCAAGTGCTACAAAAGTGTTTTCGCTTGGAACTACAAGCTTCCCTTTTTGCAAACCGATAAATGTTAAAAATAAGCCAACACCGACTGTTATCGCTTCTTTTAGCGAATGCGGAATCGAAGAGACAATTTTGGCAGACAGTCGTGAGAAAGCTAATGCTATAAAAAGAAAGCCGGATATTACTACTGCTAATAACCCTTCTTGCCAAGATAACCCCATGGATTGAACCATCGTATACGTAAACAATGCATTAATCCCCATACCTGGCACCAGAATAAGAGGCGCGTTTGCCCAAAAAGCCATAATAACACAGCCTACAAAAGCCGAAGCTACTGTTGCGAATATTCCTGCTTCAAGCGGAATACCAGCATCAGACAAAATGGTTGAATTAACAGCAATAATATACACGATGGAAAGAAATGAAATGACCCCAGCTAAGCTTTCTTTTCCAACAGTTGTTTGGTGGTCGTTTAAACGAAACAACTTTTCAAATAATGCGTTCAATCTAATTTCCTTCTTTTCATCTATCCCTCGCCCACCCAGTGACCAAAAATGCCACCGAAGTTATTATAGCAAAATCAACAATTGTTGCAAGGAAAACTTGTCTTCTTTAGCTTAAGCGTTCATTCCTTATTTAAAACTGTTATCATTTTCTAAACGTAACGTCTTGCATTCATTCTATATATATCTTGGACTGAACATAATAAAAGAGCGCTTTATCAGCGCTCATTGTTTTAATAATAATAAGGATAATATGGTGGGTACGGCGGATAATATGGTGCTGGATAACCGTAATAACCTGGACCTCCTAATGCACTTCCAAGAACTAATCCTCCAAGAAATGGAGCTCCAAAACCCCAACCCCAAGGGCGACCAAAGCCAAAGCCGAACCCCGGACGGCCGAAGCCAAAACCAGGACGACCGAAACCAAAACCTGGGCGACCGAAACCGAATCCTGGACGACCAAAGCCTCCAAAACCACCGAATGGTCTTCTTATGTCATTAATATCAAATTCTTGCATGATACATGCCTCCTCAAATTATATTTCATTCTCTTTATTACATATGTTATTCACCTACTTCTTGCATAGGCGATCGCCTCTTTTTTTGCGATTTCTTAAAAAATATTCCTTTTCTACCACCTCGTTAGGATTAAACAAGCGTAGAGACATATATTTTTTAAGGCTTTGAAACATACTACATGTAACTTATGTAAAATAAGAGAGATGCAACGAGGAATGGACCTTTACAATTTTCAGCATCTGCTGTCTGCTGCAATGAGGAATAAACATAATATGAACGCATAAAAAGAACGCTCAACAAAAATGTTGACCGTTCTTCTTATGAAAATACATAACGATTTTTTATTAATTTATCTGACCCTTTGCTTGACCGTATATGCCCTAAAGCTATATAATCCCCTTTTTATACAATGCGCTTTGAACATAAAATCATAGGAGCGTCTCCCCAAACGCTGCTATGTATGTATATCTGTAATCGCTTACAAACCTTTAATAAAAAACCGATATGATTTCCTATCTATTTACATTAAACAATATTTCAGGCTAAATTTCAACACATTTTTTGTTTTTCTTTGTACTCAGCAAAAAAACAGGTGATATAGCACAGTGATTTTCCTTTTTTCCTGTCCCTTTTACTTATAGCCATAATCGTTTATAGTTTATAACGAAAGGAAGTGACGCAATGTCTGATCAACTAGAAGAATACTTAGAACGAGGAATGTACGGAGCAAAGGAAACAAAAAGAGACGAAAGAAGATATTTCTTAACTGCTCTGCGTGAGAATATTGAACTTGCGCTAAAAAAAGGGCAAGTCATGAAAAAGGATGCAGCAAAAATAAAGCCTCTTTTAAAAAAATTGAAAGACGGTCATTTGTTTTTAAATGGCTCCTTGTCTTACTCATACCTCTCCCCCTATATTCAAGCGGCTAACCAACATAAAGTGCCTTTTACCATCGTTCAGAACTTAGAAGCTGATACCGATATTGGTCTGGTTTTAACAGGTTCTGAAGGCAGTTTGGAACGAGATATTTTTTTAGACTAAAAAAAAGAGCCAGAACGGCTCTTTTTTATTTGGCAAATACATGATGATCAATTGTTTTAATTACAGCACGTGAACGAATCCAGTTATCCGTAGCTGTTTTTGGATTATAAAAGTAAATGGAATCGTCTAAACGATCTTTTCTAGTCAATGCTTGCTCTACTGCTTTTTTCGAATCTTCTGAAGCAGGTTTGTTAATTGATCCGTTTTGGACCGGTGAAAAAGCGTATGCTTTTCCGACAACTTGTTTAATAACTCCTGTTACCGTATCTGGAAACTTCGGAGAATCTACACGGTTTAACACCACTGTTGCTACCCCTACTTTTCCTTCATAAGATTCGCCTTTTGCTTCAGCTTCTACTAAGCGAGCTAATAAATCTTTTTCACTTGCAGAGATTGAAACTGCAGGTGTTGCCTGCTCTGCGGGTTTGGCTTCTGGTTTTGGTTCTGGCTTAGCCGTATTAGCCGGTGCTGCCGTTGAAGGTTCCGTTGTTTCAGCAGCCAGCACTTTTGTCTTACTCGGAATCGCTAATGTTTCACCAATATAAATCATATCTCCTTGACGATTGTTTAATTTTTTAATATCGTCAATTGTTACACTATATCTTTTACCTAACTTCCAAAGACTATCGCCTTTGACTACTTTATAATTAGTTGCAGCCGTAGCTGTTGCATTAAAACCTATAAATGAAAGAGTAGCTAAACAAGCTACTACCATTGATTTCATATAACTATGTTTCATAGGTAATACCTCCTGAAATTTCGTATGGTATTACTCTATCATAGCTATATAGGGGTTTCACCGAACGATTCAATTACATTTCTTTAAGTTTGATGAACAAAATTACGTTCGGAACACAATTATGACATTGTACCTTGTTTTTTGTCATAATCACGGTAATTTTTCTAAAATGCAGGTATATTTTCCCGATTTATTTCAGTTTAATCAGAAATTTCTTCATTCGTTTTTCCCTTATAATTCTTATGATAAACATTTAAATTCATCTACTTTTACACAAAAAAGCTGAATGTTGTAATCAACATTCAGCTCTTTTTAATCTTCGATCTCAATTTCTACAACATCATAGAAATCAATCACTAGCTTAGCACCCGTATCATCCATAAACGTAAAGACGTCTTGATCATCTGATAAATGTATCACGTATCCGGTCAACTGCTGTTCACTGTTGTCGTAAACAGTAGTAATTAGAATTTTTTTATGATCTACATATGCTTCTTCTAATAACGAATGGAGGTCATAGTCCCCGTCATCTTCGGGCCGGTTCGTTAACAGCATCCCATAAGTCGTCATTCCATTTTTATCTTTCCATATATGATCTGCAAAATAAAAAGGTGCTGTACTTTTTCGAAACTCATCCATAATATCCCTCCTATAACTAAACACGTTTATTCGTTCTTACCGTACGTTACTAAATAAACGCACAAGCACTTGTAACAGTATATTCTCTACTGTACAGGCTCATACATTCATTATATAAGGCATAATCAAATAATGCCATCATTTCGTTTAGCTCCTAGGAATTTCTAGATACGTATAGGTAAAATCTCCACCGCGTCCAGCTATTCCACGAAAATGTTTGAAATCAGGGCGATTTACTAAAAAAGGGCGAAAAGCAAGAAAGTCTTCTTTTTTAACTTTAATTTCGGTTACTTTTCCTTCACTTAACTCATTCAACATGTTTATTGCTGTTTGTTCATCCATTCAGTTTCACCTCGCTTTTAACTGTTCAGCCAATTTTGCAGAGATGCAAATTGAGCTTCTGCTTCTTTATATCCTTGGTTGTAAAGAGCGTCGAGACGCTCACGATTCTTCTCAATTCTCCCTACTACAAGAGGGGTTTGCGGACGAATCACAAAGATATTCCCCTGTCTTTCCTGTTCTTCAATATATGACAATGTTTCATTATACAATTTATAGCGGTTCTCAAGCGCACGAGTCAGCCCATCATAATGACGATATTTGCGCTTCAATAACCAAAGCATATTTGATTTCTTTTTTCGATATCCTTCGTTTCGCGTTAGCACAACAATATTTTTTCTATATCCATCCTGCACTGCTTTTTTGATTGGAATCGGATCACTAATTCCTCCGTCTAACAGCTCTTTTCCTTTATATGTAACGACAGGTGCTAAAAATGGAAGGGAACTAGAAGCGCGAACCGCTGTCAAAATGTCCCGGTCATATTCATCAAAATAAACGGGTTCTCCCGTCACACAGTCCGTTGCTCCTACTACAAGCTTCTCTGTACGCTCAGCAAATGCCTCAAAGTCAAATGGAAGAAGCTGATTAGGAATTTCATCAAAAACGAAATCCATTCCAAATATCTCTTTTGTTTTAAAATAATTTTTCCACGACAAGTAGCGAGGATCCTCTAAAAAATCTAAATTAGCTTTGCGACTTCTTCCTATTTGTCTAGATAAATAAGAAGTGGCATGACAAGCGCCGGCTGAAACGCCAATTACATACGGAAGGTACAGATTTCTTTCCATAAAGTAATCTAAAACTCCAGTTGTATAAAGGCCTCTCATACCGCCTCCTTCGAGCACGAGTCCAGTATCTTTCAATTTCTACACCTTCTAATTCTTATAATTTATGACAAGATTATACCTCGTTTATTATAACGAAAGATGAACAAAGATGGAACTGTCCTGCTTCTCTCTTTCGTTAAAGCTATCAATTCCTTTTATTTCTCAGCACATTTTACTTGTTTTTTCAATTTTATTTTATATTTTTTCAAAAAACCCTTTACTAATTCCCAGTTTTAAGGCAAAATTGTAAAAAAGAAAACGCTAACTAGTTTTACTATTTTTAAAATTAAAATTATTGAAAAAATTTATAATGAACTAATTTAAAACAAAGGAGCGATGAATCATGAAAATAGCAGAGGTAGGAAACTTGATAGAATTTAAAAATGGCTTACAGGGCATTGTCGAAAAAGTAAATGAAAACTCCGTGATTGTAGATTTGACTTACATGAAAAACTACCGCGATTTAGACTTAGAACAGCGAACTGTTGTCAACCATAAAAACTACATCATCATTAATCCAGCTATGTAAAGGAAAAAAGCAGCCGGACAGCAAAAGCGGTTGCTTTTTTATTGATTTTGAAAGAATTGATTCTTTTGTTCTTCTGTAATAATCCCCAGCTTATACATGAGGTAAATATACTGTTGCACCTTAACATCCTTCGAACTTTTTTTCACTGTATTCCCTCTTTTCTAAAATGTTTCTTTATACAATAATATATGGTTGAGATAAAAAAAGTTTCCTTAAAGAAACAAAAACAGGCCCCATTTTTCTTGAAAGGGGCTTATTTTCGTGTGACAATAACAACAAGCTACTACTATCTTCTTACCGAAAGGAATTACTAGCATGTTTGATACTGTATTGTTTATCGTTGCTCTTATTGTCATTCTTTTTTTCATCGTGCAGTTCGTTTTTAAACGCAAACAAACTTCAAATAAAAAAACATCCGTTGAACCCATGAATTATGCCGAAGAAGATTCTAACTCCTACACAAGCTGGAGTGAAACTGCTTCTAACCACGATCATGATGGCGATGGAGATAGCGGTGGAGATGGAGATGCGGATGGTGACGGAAGATAGAAAAAAGCCCCTTCTTATGAAGAGGCTTTTCTTTATTTTGATAATACTCGCTTGCCGTTGGTAAACGAATAATAGCATTCACCTGTATAAATGTCTTGGCTTTCATGTACATGAACCCCACATTTATCTTCAAGAGCAGCTTTCATCATCGATTTGGCTACGTTATACGCTTTAATTGGACGATACTTTCTCCACTTTCCTACAAGGCAAAATGAACACGACTTTAACGTGTATCCCCCAATCTTTTCAAATAGGCGAAACTCTTGGCGCTTGCCTAATAATAACGATGGGCGGAAAAAGTGAGTAGAACGGATATACAAGCTTGCGATATCTTCTTCTACTTGCCCCTTTACTTTACTGTAAAAGAATGGCGAACGAAGATCAGCACCAATTGCTGTGATCGTTAAAAAGTTTTTGCAGCGATATTTTTCTGCACATTTAGCCGCTTTTAAAGGAAATTCGTAGTCCACTCTAATGAATTTCGCTTTTGTTTTTGCTTTTTTCTTTGTCGTGCCTAAACAGCAATATACATCATCAACTGCAAAGCATTCTTCATGCTTATCAAGCTCTGAAAAATCAATTTCAAGCTGACGTAGCTTTGTGTGTTCGATTGGTAGCTTTTTTCGAACAAACACTGTCACATGGTTATATAAGCTGTTGCTTAATAACATTTTTAAAAGTTCTTGACCAACAAGTCCGCTTGCACCTAATACTAATGCTGATCTCTGTGACATTCTTTCACCTTCTCACCTGTTGTTTTTGCAATGGAAAACAGGTTGCATACACAACCTGTTTGTTCGAATTAACGATTATCAATTGTTTCTGGGTATAAATCATGATTCATCAGGCGATAATTAGCCATTTCTTCATACTTTGTACCGGGACGGCCATAGTTTGTATATGGATCAATTGAAATCCCGCCGCGTGGTGTGAATTTTCCCCATACTTCAATATATCTTGGATTCATCAGTTTAATTAAGTCATTCATAATAATGTTCATACAGTCTTCATGGAAATCTCCATGGTTACGGAAGCTGAACAAATAAAGCTTTAACGACTTGCTTTCTACCATTTTCTCATCTGGAATGTAACTAATATAAATGGTTGCGAAATCCGGCTGACCTGTTTTTGGACATAAGCTCGTAAATTCCGGACAGTTGAATTTCACAAAATAATCACGATTTGGGTGTTTGTTATCAAATGCTTCTAGAATCTCTGGTGCATATTCAAACAAATAGTTTGTTCCTTGATTTCCAAGGAGTGATACACCTTCTAATTCTTCATCTTTTCGACCGCTCATTTGTATTTCCTCTCTTTCTACGATTGTCATTCTAACAGCGTTTTTTTATTTTGTATATATCTGTTTTTATTTTTCTTTGTAAATTTTTTGCTATGCGCTTACACGCCTCGTTTATTTCCCCAAACAAGGGCGTGAACCTGCGGCAGAACTCTTACATCGTTCATGTTTTTAGCTGCCACTGCCTTATCGATTAACCATTCATACTTTTTAAGCAATTCTTGTGTTAACGACGCATTATCGATTGTCGTTAAGTCCTCGTTTCCTACTTGAACAAAAAATGGAACCTCAGGATAACGTTCATGAACAGACGCTGCATACTCAAAGTCCTCATCATTAAATACAACGACTTTTATGCTTATGTGCGCCATGCGTTTTTCCTTTATTAATGTTTCTATAATATCGTCTAATACGGCGAAATTTGTTTTCATTAATGAACTTGGAGGCTTAGGAGAAATCGTTAAATCATCGATCTTTAGGAACCAATCCTGATAACGGCTTCCCTGTGTTTCAAGAGCTGCTTTTACCCCATGACTGTGCAAAAGCTCTACAAGTGAACCAATTGCCTTGATAAGCGCAGGGTTTCCTCCAGAAATGGTGACGTGATCAAAGCACTCTCCTCCAATTTCTTTTAGCTCCGTCCAAATTTGTTCTGCTGTTAGCTGACGAATATCGTTTTTAGCAGATCCATCCCACGTAAAAGCTGAATCACACCAGCTGCAGGAATAATCACAGCCCGCGGTACGAACAAACATCGTCTTACGTCCTACAACCATTCCTTCCCCTTGAATCGTTGGTCCGAATATTTCAAGTACTGGAATTGTATTAGCCACGTTTTTTCACCTTCTTTGGGCGGTAAACTACGTAACTTGTCGGCGTTTCCCGCACGAATACTTGTACGCAAGAAGGCTTATTTGGTAGTGTGTCTAGATATTCTTGAACCAACTCATAAATTTTACGAGCAACAACTTCAGTTGTAGGAAAATCATTTGGATTTTCTTCGTTAAAGATAGAATGATCGTTCAATAATGTATGATCAAATTGACCAGAAACAATTTTTTTCAATAGCGCAAAGTTTACTAAAAAGCCCGCTTCGTCTAATGTATCTCCGGCAACAGTTAGATTTACGAAATACGTATGTCCATGGACTTGACGGCATTTTCCTGCTTCTGTGTGAGGAACAAAATGTGCCGCAGCAAACTGCATATCTTTGTTCAGTTCGTATTGATAGTCATGAAATACTTGAGGATACATTTGTTGCAGCATTATTCCTCTCCCCCTTCTTTTGTTTGCATGTATTGATCTAACCCGCGTTTTCGCAATTGACATGCGGGACATTCGCCGCATCCATCAGCAACAATACCGTTGTAGCATGTTAATGTTTTTTCACGCACATACTCAAGCGCCCCTAGCTCATCCGCTAACGCCCACGTTTCTGCTTTATCAATCCACATAAGAGGCGTATGAATCACAAATTCAAAGTCCATTGATAAATTAAGCGTGACGTTTAACGATTTTACAAATACATCTCGACAGTCTGGATATCCCGAAAAATCAGTTTCACAAACGCCTGTTACGATATGACGGCCTCCGCTGTTTTTAGCCAGTACGGCTGCAAATGATAAAAATAACAGATTGCGGCCATCCACAAATGTGGTAGGCAACTCTCCTTCTTTTTGCTCGATCTCAATATCATCTCGCGTTAAGGCATTTGGTGCTAATTGATTTAAAAGTGACATATCTAGTACGGTGTGCTTCACACCTAAATCAGCTGCAATAGCTTTTGCTACCTCTATCTCTTGACTATGACGCTGACCATATTGAAAAGTAACCGTTTCTACTTCTTTAAAGTTTTTCAAAGCCCAAAATAGACATGTTGTACTATCTTGACCTCCGCTAAATACAACAATAGCTTTTTCATTTTTTATCATTATTGTTCGTCTCCTTTTTGATTGAAATCAAAAGAAGAAGAAACTTTATTGAACCGTTCGTTCCCTTTGTGACTAATTTTATAACACAAAAAAGAGACTGCTCTTTTCCAGCAATCTCCCTAAAAAGCAACTAAGATACACGTCCTCGCCAGCATACACATCAAAAAGACGCGTTGATAGAAAAGCACGTGAAAGAAGACACGCTAAAACCGTGTCTTTTGTCATCAACGATGATCTTAGTTTTTTATAGAGGGAGTTTTCGAACCTCTCCCGTACATATACAAACGTGCACGGCGTTTCTTCTTGAATTGTCATCGTATTATACCACATGCGTATAAATAATGCTATGTTTGTTGGCTTCTATCGCCTTTAGCTGCCTTATTTTTCTTTATATAAGAAAGAGCAATAAATAACGCCGGAAAACAGACGCTTAGTACAAATAAATAAAACGGCCAGTAATATTTTTCAAAATAATTGAAGTACGCTGTGTTGGGAATAATGTAATACGCCACGCCTGTAATAATTAGACCTAAAGGAAAGCTTAAAAAATTGCGCACCCGTAAATTACACAATTGGACGATACTTAACTAAATGGCATAGAACACAATGACAACTTTAAAAAAAATAGATAACATCCAAAATAGTGTTCAACTTCGTCTTTATTTACTAATCCGTCGATGTAAGCAACACCTAAAGTGAATTTTTCTTCAATCGAAATTCGAAACTCTCGTACAACTAAATCCGTGCTCTGTCCCAGTGCTTTTTTCATGCGGGATAAATTATCTCCCACCCTCTCAGATAATTTCTGCTCTTCCTGTGTAGAAGAAGCACTAGTATCCTTAGTGTCCTTAGTGTCCTTAGTGTCCTTCGATTCATCAGCTTTTTCTTTCCGCTTTTTGGATTTATTCGTTAACTCAGATAGTTTTTTTATACGCATTGTTCATCCTCCACTACATTGAACGAAAAGAAACGGAATTTCTTCTTTTTAGTCTCTATAGTTTTTGTATGAAAAGGAAATTTATACTTGAAGCCATTTTAATAATCTTTATTTTTGACATCATTTGTGCATTTCTATAGGATAGTAATGGATAATTCTTTGTTATTATGAAGAATGTTTATGCGGAACATTGAAAGGAGTCTATACATGGCACAATCACTTAAAGGCAAAGTAGCTCTTATTACAGGAGCAGGAAAAGGCATCGGTCGTTCAACTGCGATTGAATTAGCAAAAGAAGGCGTAAATATCGGTTTAATTGCTCGTACAGAGGCAGATTTAAAGGCTGTTGCTTCTGAACTAGAAGCATTTGATGTACAAGTTGCTTATGCAACAGCAGATGTTTCTTCTATGGAAGAAGTAAATGCAGCAGTTGAGCATCTACATACAAAATTAGGGGCAACAGATATCTTAATCAACAATGCAGGAATCGGTAAATTCGGAAGCTTTTTAGAGCTAGACCCAGCTGAGTGGAAACAAATCATTGATGTGAATTTAATGGGCGTTTACTACGTAACGCGCGCCGTTCTACCTCAATTAATCGAAAAAAATGGTGGAGACATTATCAATATTTCATCCACTGCTGGTCAAAAAGGTGCTCCCGTTACAAGTGCTTACAGCGCTTCAAAATTTGGCGTGCTCGGCTTAACTGAATCTCTAGCGTTAGAAGTGCGCAAACACAATATTCGTGTAACAGCTCTAACACCAAGTACAGTAGCAACGGAATTAGCGTATAAAGAAAACTTAACGGATGGCAATCCTGATAAAGTGATGCAGCCTGAAGACCTAGCAGAAATTATGGTCGCACAATTAAAATTGCATCCGCGTATTTTTATCAAATCTGCGGGCATGTGGTCCACAAATCCATAAACAAACATAGAAAAAGGAGAGCTTCAGCTCTCCTTTTTTGTGTCTTCCTTTATGTGGTGGTTACCTTATTTACGTTTAGGCGTGATTTCTTCTGATAGTTCTTCAAAAGATTTCACTTTTCCATGCGATGGGTTTTGTGATTGTTTTCGCACATTCCACTGACGCTCTTTTTGACTTTTAGACTGAGTCATTTTGCTTCATCCCCTTTTTATATGCTTACATGTAGTAGGATAAAACAAGCTGCTCTTTTCCATTCATCAAAACTACTTCCAATTTCTTTACTGCTTAGCTAAATGTATTTTAAACCATTTATCAATTTCCGCGTTATATTGATCATAATAAGCAGTTAGCGGATGGTCTCCGTTTTTGTACAGTACATATTTATATTCTTTTCCCTGCTCATCTAATTGTTTCACAAGCTTTTCAGCCTGCGTGTGGTGAACTTTACGATCATGATCACCCTGTAAAATCAAAAGAGGTGAATTTACTTTATCGCTCCAATAGACAACAGAACGACTTTTATACCTCTCTGGATACTGCGCCGGATCTCCTACAATCGTCCGCAGCACTTGTTTCATTTCAGGCCCTCTTTGATCATAGAATTGAAACATGTCTGTAATACCTGATTGTACGACAACTGCATCAAATTTAACGCCGTTTTTCATCGTTAAATACGTCATCATGCCGCCGCGTGAATATCCTAGCGCTACCTTTTGCTGGTGATTTACATAAGGAAGCTGTTCTCCCCACTTAATAAGATTTAATACGTCGTCAATATCTTTACCCCCGTACGTCTCTGTACCTTCACTTCCGCCATTTCCCCTGTATTGAGTCGCAACCACGACGTAGCCTTTACTTGCCCAATATGATAAGTACTGCAGTGTTTTTGCGCGAATCATGCCATGTTCGCGATTTCCTCCGCGATTATATACTAAAAGCGGATAATGTTTGTCTGCAATGTCTTTAGGCTGTACTAAAAACCCTTTTATCTTTAAATTATCACTAGGATACGTAATGCTATATACATCTACTTTATTTGAATAAGGCGATAATAAATTCAATTTTTCTTTATTTACATCATCACTTTCAGCTCGGTTGAAAACCGCTGTCACACCGAGCACAGCTACAGTGATTAATGCAATGATGCCCCATTTTTTCAACAGAAACCCTCTCCTCAATAAATATCTTTTCTCTTTTATAATGAGTGTTTTCATTTGGCTTTACCCTTCTTAAATGTTTGCTAAAAAGGGCATTCATCCCATCGCCAATACAGCTTATTTATCATACCGCAAAACTCAAATTTCTTCATCAATAAAGAAATAAGAATTCATCCAAATACATTAACAAGAAAGACGTATAGTAAATTGTATTATTAAATTATAGATTTGAAAAGTGGAATGATACTTTTTTGTCGTTTTTCACCTGTCCTTTTTCCAAAAAAAAAAGCCCAGTTAAGACTGAGCTTTTTTCTTGGCAATGCCAATGCCTGTATATGCTAAAATAATTGAAAAAATAGGACATAAAATGCTAAAGAATGTAAATGGAATATAGTCAGCTGCAGGAATATTTAATGCAGTTGAAATAAAAGCACCGCTGACCCCCCATGGAATAATAGCATTAATAACCGTTCCACCGTCTTCAAGCGTTCGTGATAAGTTTTTTGGATCTAAATTCCACTTTTCATACAGCGGCTTAAACGTCTGTCCAGGCAAGAGAATCGATAAATACTGTTCGCCTGTAATAACGTTCACTCCAATTGAAGATAGAAGCGTAGCAAAAATAACGTCTCCGCTGCGGCGAATTTGTTTTGCTAATCCTTCTAACAAAGCATCAATAATTCCAACGGCTCTCATCAAGCCACCTAGCGACAAGGCAATCATGATAAGGGAAATAGAAAACATCATGGACTGCATTCCGCCTTTATTCACAATCGCATCCACTACTTCATTTCCTGACTCTACTGCAGGCCCGCTTTGAAGAACGCCTAGCAATTGACTCAGCGTAAATTCATGCTGTGTGATCATTCCTGTAATGATGGCCGTTACAATACCTAAAACTAACGTTGGCAGTACATCGACTCTTCTCATCGAAAAAATAAGAACTAAAAGTGGAGAAAGCAACGTTAACACATGTAAATTAAACGTATGTTTTAATGCGTCTTGAATTCCTTGAATTTCCCCGTAATTGACGCTTTCCTGATTTCCGTTGATTCCGATTACAAGTGCAATGATTGCTGTAATAACAATACTTGGAACCGTCGTCCACGTAATGTGCTGAATATGTTTAGGAAGCGGAACTTCAACGATACCAGAAGCAAAATTTGTTGTATCAGACAATGGAGACATCTTATCTCCAAACACAGCTCCTGAAACAATCATCCCCGCTGCTAGCCCTGGATGTACACCAATAGCAGTTCCTACGCCAAATAAAGCGACCCCTACCGTACTGACGGTTGTTAATGAACTTCCCGTGAATGTTGAAACTAATACGGTAATAACTAAAGCACTAATTAAAAAGTACTGGGGTGAAATCCAGTGGAAGCCGTAGGATAAAATCGTCGGTATCGTTCCTCCTACCATCCAAATCGCAATAAGCATCCCGATCAGCATTAAAATAAGGATAGGCTTAATGCCCAGTCTGACACCGTCTAAAATCCCTTTCTCCATTTCTGTCCACTTATATTTCAACAAAAAGCCAATCACACTAATAAATGCTACACCAAATATCAGCGGAATATGAGGCGGCAGCTTTAACGTAAATAATGAAACAAAAATAATAGCTAATAGCACCAAAATCACCGCTATTGATTGTATAAATGAAATTTCTTTTTTCATGAGGTATTCCCTTTCTATCTTTCTTTTCCACTTAAACGCTTTTATGCTTTTACGCAGTTAAGTGAAAACCTTCTTGAGTATAATTTTTATCCTTCTTGCTGTCAATAACTTATTTTATCCAACGGTAAGCTCTGCACTCATTTTTCCACTTTTCTTCTTATTAATATTAATTCCCTCTCCAAGCAGATCATTGTACAAAATACCTCTTATGTTTTTACATGTATAGAACGGGTACACATAAAACACATCTTTTTTTAATGTACTACCTTTTGTACATAAGCGAGGAACTTCCTTCAAAAATTTTTTAAGCAAAAGACTTGAAAGTCAAAAAAGGTCAAAGTATAATGAAATTACGAAAGGTCAAGAAAGGTCAAACACCTGCTGATCTTCGATTAAAATCATTTAGGGAGGCTAATTAAATGATTTGTCAAAACTGTAATAAACGTGAAGCATCTATTCAATTAAATGTACAAACAAATAACCAAAAATCTCAATATCGTTTATGTCATACATGTTATCAAGCACTAATGAAAGAACATAAAATCCCATCAGGTTTTGGAGGTGGCGGCTTTATGAACATCGATGATTTATTCAATCAAATGGCGCACGAACAAGCTGCACCGGAACAGCCACAGCAAGGAAATGGCGGCGGAGGCTTTTTAGACCAGTTCGGTCGAAACTTAACTCAAATTGCGAAAACGGGATTAATTGACCCTGTTATTGGCCGAGAAGAAGAAGTAGAGCGTGTCATTGAAATTTTAAATAGAAGAAACAAAAACAACCCGGTACTAATCGGAGAACCCGGTGTTGGTAAAACAGCTGTTGTTGAAGGGTTAGCTTTAAAAATCGCGGAAGGAAAAGTTCCTGCCAAGCTGTTAAATAAAGATGTATATCTGTTAGATGTAGCATCTCTCGTAGCTAATACCGGCGTGCGCGGTCAATTTGAAGAGCGCATGAAACAGTTAATTTCTGAGCTTCAACAGCGAAAAAACGTGATTTTATTTATCGATGAAATTCACCTTCTTGTAGGAGCTGGTTCAGCGGAAGGTTCAATGGACGCAAGCAATATTTTAAAACCAGCTCTTGCACGAGGCGAACTTCAAGTAGTCGGAGCTACAACTTTAAAAGAGTACCGTTCCATTGAAAAAGATGCGGCGCTTGAACGACGCTTCCAGCCGGTTATGGTTCACGAACCGTCTGTAGAAGAAGCCGTTGAAATTCTAAAAGGAATCCAAAGTAAATATGAAGATTATCACGGCGTTAGCTATACAGATGAAGCAGTCCGCGCTTGTGTAAATTTATCACACCGCTACATTCAAGATCGCTTCTTGCCTGATAAAGCAATTGACTTGCTAGATGAAGCAGGTTCAAAAATGAACTTACAGGCTGGCATTACAAATAAAGACGACGCGGCCGCTCGCTTAAAAGAAATTACAAAAGAAAAAGAGCAGGCGCTAAAGGATGAAAAATATGAAGTAGCAGCAAAACTGCGAGATGAAGAAGCTGCTCTTGAAAAACAACTAAACGAAGAACAGCAAAAAATGAATGTGGATATTGCTGATATTCAAGCAATTATTGAAAAGAAAACGGGTATCCCTGTTGGTAAACTTCAAGAAAATGAATCAGCAAAAATGAAGCATTTAGCAGAGCACTTAGCTCAAAAAGTAATCGGACAGCAGGAAGCTGTAGAAAAAGTAGCAAAAGCGATTCGACGTTCTCGCGCTGGATTAAAAGCGAAGCATCGCCCAATTGGTTCATTCTTATTTGTCGGCCCAACAGGTGTCGGTAAAACAGAGTTAACCAAAACATTAGCTGAAGAACTGTTCGGCTCAAAAGATGCTATGGTTCGTCTAGATATGAGTGAATATATGGAAAAACACGCGGTGTCTAAATTAATCGGTTCACCTCCTGGCTACGTAGGTCACGAAGAGGCAGGACAATTAACAGAGAAAGTACGCCGTAATCCTTATTCCATCATCTTACTAGATGAAATTGAAAAAGCTCATCCAGACGTTCAGCATATGTTTCTGCAAATTCTAGAAGATGGACGTCTAACAGATAGTCAAGGTCGCACAGTAAGCTTTAAAGACACAGTTATCATTATGACAAGTAACGCTGGTGTAGGTGAAAAGAAAATTACGGTTGGGTTTGACGCAGAAAATGACGCACTTAAACAGGCATCCGTTTTAGATTCACTTTCATCTTATTTCAAACCAGAGTTTTTAAACCGATTTGATACAATCATTGAATTTAATCATCTTGAAAAAGACAACTTGATTAAAATCGTGGACCTTATGCTTGCTGAATTAAAAGAAACATTACAAGAACAAAATATCACGCTGAGCGTAGCAGCTGAAGTAAAAGAAAAACTGGCTGAACTTGGCTATCACCCTGCATTCGGTGCTAGACCGCTCCGCCGAGCAATTCAAGAACAGCTTGAAGATCGAATTACAGACTTACTTTTAGATGACGCAGACGTATCGACAGTGAACGTAACGTTAAATGAAGCAAGCGAAATCACCGTACAAAACTAATAGAAAAAGCGACTCTACTTGAGTCGCTTTTTTTTATAGAAATACTTACGTTTATTTACTTTCATCTGTTTTTTCGTCAGCACTATCCGTTGATTCTTCTTGATCATCAGCTGCTTCATCCCCAGATGAATCATCTGCTTCGTCTTGCTTCATTGTTTCCTGTGAATCATCTGTAGTTGTATCCTCCGCTTGAGTATCATCCGACTGTTCTGTTTGCTGTTCTGTGGCATCTTTTTCATCCGTTTGTGAGTTGCATGCTGTGATTAACATAATTGCTAGAAGTGATCCAAATAACTTGACTAATAAACTTTTGTTCATTTTACCGTCTCCTTTCGAATCATCTGAGCCTCTATGTAGTCACCATTCATATGGCTCTACTGGCAGTATAGCCTATCCAATTAGAAAAAAGTTCATTTTTACAAGGTTATCACAAAAGCTTTACATCCCCTTCATTTCATTCATATTCCCCTCATATTTCCTTAATAGTTTATGACTAGCTGTATTCTAGATCTATCTTCCTTAGTCTAAGTACTCAATTCGGCTATTCACACAGTTGTAACTATGCTAATATGAGTGATATATCACTATATCGAGCGACTAGCTGACTATAAAGTTATTCTCCTATAAAATTATTCACCATTTAAGAAAGGGATTTTTTATGGAATCACACAACCTTATAAAAAAACGGAATTTTATTCTTTTACTTATTTTTTGGCTGCTGTATTTTGTCCACATTGTGTTATACCACTTTATTGCAGCTGATCCTCATATGATTGTTTTTATAAGCGGAGGAATTTTATTATTGGTAGTGACGGCTATGTACTACTTTCATTTTCATCCTGCTATCATTATGTATTCTTTTTTTATATGCTATTATGCCTATATTGCGTACATCACATCTATTGAACCTGCTGTTATTAATTATTTATTTTTGTTTCTTGGAATTATTGTTAGCTTTATTTATTATAGCTATGTCGCTATTGTAATTTCTACATTAATGTCCATAATAATTGTTTTGTACTTTTATGTAAGCAACACTCTTTTTACATCTGTGACTTTCGTGAAATTAGATATCGTTTATTTCATTTTGTTTACGCTGATCACAATGATTATTTTGTTGTATTGTGCTCATTTCTCTAAAAAACTGATTGCTATTAAGACGGTCAAAATGAACAAAACCGAAGATGAACTGTACTCTGCTCAAGAGTATTTACAATCTTTTTTTACATACAATCGCGACGCCATTTCCGTGTTCAGTCTAGACGGTAAAGTGATTAAAGTAAACGATGCTTTTGAGCAAATATACGGATGGAAAGCTGAAGAAATTGTCGGAAAAGCCATTCCATTCATTCCTGCTGGCTTAAAAGGCGGCGCTGAAAGCCGATTAGAAAGGGTTAAAAAAGGAGAAAAGCTGGTAGCCTTTGAAACTCAAGATAAGCGAAAAGACGGAAAAATAATTGATGTAGAAATCACTGTTTCACCTATTTTTAATCGTGATCAGCAAGTCGTTGCGCTTTTTGGTATTTCACGCGATCTTACAGAAGAAAAAGAAACAGAAAAATTTCTTCGCCAAACCGATAAGTTATCTTTAGCCGGCGAAATGGCAGCGGGAATCGCTCATGAAATTCGAAATCCGCTTACTTCTCTGAATGGATTTATTCAGCTTATTCATGAAGACAGCAGCCGCTATCATTCTTATACAACCATCATGCTGAGCGAACTGAATCGTATTAACTCAATCGTTGGAGAATTTTTATTGCTCGCTAAACCTCATGACACGGTTATGAAAAAGCACGCATTCTCTACTATTTTAAATGACGTTATTCTTCTGTATGAATCAGAATGTGTATTAAAAAATGTCGTAGTTAAAACGCAGGTGGAAGCCCCGCATACATACATCTGCTGTGATGCAAATCAAATTAAGCAAGTACTCATTAATTTGTTAAAAAATGCGCTTGAAGCTATGCCTAGCGGAGGAGAAATTCATTTAAACGTTACTCAGCATACTAAAGATCTTACTATTTTCATTAAAGATACAGGAGTCGGCATTCCTTCACATTTGCTTACGCACATTCAAAAGCCTTTTTTTACTACGAAGCCCTCAGGTACCGGTCTTGGACTTGTTGTGATTAAAAACATTTTGTATCAGCATAAAGGAACATTTGAGATTAAAAGCACTGTTGGCGAAGGAACCCGCGTTTCCCTTACGATTCCTTTATGGGAACAAGAAATTAATCATTAAAAAAAGAGGCTGGAACAAAAGTATGTTAGTTGAAGAAAGATCCGAACAAGTTTGATTCTTAATTAAGAATCAAACTCATTGGGATTTTTTTATTATGAGGGTGAACGTAGATTTAATCTAGGTGCTTCTAGCTGTTGATTGGAGGGCAAGGCGAAGACTCCTGCGGGAAAAGCGGAATAGGTGAGACCCCGCAGGAGCATGAGCGCCGAGGAGGCTCACCGGCCGCCCGCGGAAAGCGAAGCCTTGCACGGAAATCAACGGCGGTGTAACAAGCGATTCATACTAGATTGTTTATCCCATTTGTTCGTCTTTAGATTGGATTGATTTTGTTGTGTCTCAATCTCTTTTTTTATAGCTTTTTATCATCAATACTATTTAAATAGTTTTCAATTTCATCTACTACAGACTGCACGCAACCCTCTTCGAATGGAGAGATCAAATTCGCTTCCTCTACTAATTCTAAAAACGGCTTACTTCCGCCAAGCTTACACAAATGAACGTAATCTTGCCATGCTTGCTCATGATTTTCTCGATCTTTTTTCCAAAATTGAAATGCACAAATTTGAGCGAGTGTGTAATCAATATAATAAAACGGAGACGTGTAAATATGAAGCTGGCGCTGCCAGAAGCCCCCGCTTTCTAGATAATGATGGCCGTCATAGTTTTTAGAAGGCATATATTTCTTTTCAATTTCTCGCCACGTTTGTTTTCGTTCCGAAGGCGTCATCTCAGGACGTTCGTATACAGCATGCTGAAATTCATCTACCGCTACCCCGTAAGGTAAGAAGGTTAAGCCTGAGCTTAAATGAGAAAACTGGTATTTATCTTTGTCTTCTTTAAAGAACAACTCCATCCAAGGCCATGTAAAATACTCCATGCTCATCGAATGAATTTCAGCTCCTTCATGCGTAGGCCAGTGATACTCATTGGTTTCCATATCTCGGCTGGAATACACTTGAAAAGCATGCCCTGCTTCATGCGTTAACACATCAATATCCCCTGATGTTCCATTAAAATTTGAAAAAATAAACGGTGCTTTGTATTCTTCAATAAACGTACAGTAGCCTCCGCCTGCTTTGCCCTTTTTAGCGACTAGATCCATCAAATTATTTTCAAGCATAAATGAAAAAAATTCGTCCGTCTCTTTAGAAAGCTCCTTATACATAACTCGTCCATTTTCAATAATCCACTTTTCATCACCTTTTGGCACTGCGTTTCCTGTTTCAAACTGAAACGGTTCATCATAATAAGTTAAGCTCTCTACTTGAATTCTTTCCTGCTGACGCTTTTTTAGTTTTTCAGTAAGGGGAACAATATACTCTTTTACTTGTTTGCGAAAAGCGGCAACCATTTCAGCATCGTAGCCTATTCTAGACATACGAGCATAGCCCACTTCTACGAAATTTTTATAGCCTAGTTTTTCAGCAAGCTTGGTCCGCACTTTTACAAGTTTGTCATAAATATCATCAAATTCCTCTTCATGATCGGTAAAAAATTGAAATTTCGCTTCTGCTGCTTTTTTTCTCATTCCTCGATCAGGTGACTCCATAAACGGATCAAGCTGAGCTAACGTTCTTTCTTCTCCTTCAAATACAATTTTAGCTGACGCCACTAGTTTCGTATATTGAGACGATAGCTTATTTTCTTCCTGAAGCTCTTTTACTATTTCCGGAGAGAACGTTTTTAACTGCATTTCAGCAAGAGAGAACAGCTGCTTGCCCCACTTTTCTTCTAGTTGCCGTTTAAAAGGCGAAGAGATTAACGCTTTGTAAAATTTCTCTACATATCCTTCTAAAAGCGGCTGTGTTTCATCAAAATAGTCTTGTTCTTCTTTATAAAATTCATTCGCTGTGTCGATAGAATGACGAATATAGCAGATGTTCCCCATTGTGCTGTACTGGGAATACGCATCATTTGCTAAACGAATTGCCTCGTTTTGCTGACTGACTGACGCTGCTTCCGTAAAATGTGTAATGGCCTTTTCAAATTGCTTTTCAATTTCATTCATATCAGGTCGCGTATATGTATAATCTTCAAATTTCATCATTTGTTCTCCTTCCTCTATTGTCTGTATGTAACCTAATTCGTTTTTATCCAGCTGTATTCCTGTTAATTTCAATTTTTTGTAACTTTTTATTTTTATGTCGATTGGTCATGAAAGAAGTCATAGAAAAAAACTCGTTTGTTCAACAGAAACAAACGAGCTTTCCTTAATTAATTAGTCGATTCCGGTAAAAATTCATCTGCATAGTGCCCTAGTTTCTTAAGCATCGAAATGGCAACTTCCTTTTCTTCGCTAGATAAAACGGATAAAATATCATGAATTCTTTTTTCGTGACTCGGAAACATGCTTTCAATCATTTCCTTACCTTGCTTGGTGATAGCTGCATAGGTTACGCGACGATCGTTCGGACAAGCAACGCGCTCTAAGAAGCCTTTTTTCTCAAGCTTGTCTACTACATACGTAATACTGCCGCTTGCGAGTAGAATTTTTCCGCCAATTTGCTGCAGAGGCTGCTGGCCTTTGTGGTACAATAACTCTAGGACAGCAAATTCGGTTGGATTCATTCCATGCTGTTGAATAAATTTATGCACATGATCATTAATTGAACGATTGGCACGAGATAGTACAATAAATAATTTAAGAGATTGGTCTAACTCTTCTCTAGTTACATCATTCGTCATTTTAATCAGTTCCTTTAATATTATCTTGATATCAAGATAATACTAAAATTTCCCTTCAAAGTCAATCAAAGCAGGCTTATTTCATCGGTTATTCTCTCCGCTTGTACAATTTTTTTGATAAAAAATGTATATAAGTGGATTTATACATATGCTTTTAATACAATAAACATATGACCATTACATAAAAAGGTGAATGATTATGAAACCAACCCATTTATTATTTAATTCCGCGATTGGTTCACAAAAGCCTGAAACAATCGTTAACCGGCAAAATCCCTGTCCCTTTTGCGATGTAGAATCTCTTACAGGCATTATTGAAAAACAAGGACCTATCATTTGGCTGAAAAATAAGTTTCCCGTTCTGCAAGATGCTTATCAGACGGTTATTATTGAGACCGATGAATGTTCTTCGGAGCTATCTATTTATCCAAAGGAACATCTGTACACCTTGCTGAACTTCGCTACTGAACGATGGATATCTATGATGAACAGCGGAGAATATGCTTCTGTTCTTTTCTTTAAAAACCACGGCCCCATGTCCGGAGGATCATTACGACATCCTCATATGCAAATTATTGGTTTAAATGAGATAGATGTAAATGAAAATGTGAAGCTAGAGCAGTTTGAAGGAGTCACAATTGCCCAAAATGAACACGTCACATTTAATTTATCTGTAAAACCTAGAATGGGCTTTTTTGAATTTAACGTGATAACGGATCAGCTTGACAAAGAGCTGCACGCATTTGCAGATTATCTTCAAACGGCTGCTCACTATTTATTAAATCATTTTCATCGTAGCTGCACGAGCTACAACTTATTTTTTTATGATCTTAAAAACGGCAAAATTGCGGCGAAAATCATTCCTCGCTTTGCCACATCTCCTTTGTATGTAGGATATGGCATTCCTCAAGTTTCCAATAAGCTTGAGCACATTGCTAACCAAGTTCAGGAGCTGTACTTTACCTAAAAAGTTGAACCTTCACTGGTTCAACTTTTTTGTAAGGTTATTGCATAAAGCTATTCACTTTTAAAATAGTCATGCTCATAGAAACCAAAAAAACATACACTAAAAGAACGATGTGAATTGAGGATAAAAAGAAGAATACGTAAAAGGAGACGGTTTATGACTGAGGTCCTAATTGGAAGCATTCTTTCTGCGCTATCGACTGGAGTAGGCGCTTTGCCTATTCTGTTTTTGAATCAAGAACTCACTCATCGCTGGAAAGATATACTTCTTGCGCTCACTGCAGGTATTATGACAGCAGCTTCTACTATGAGCTTGATTCCAGAATCTCTTCAAAGTGGCGGTTTTTTTTCCTTAGCCATTGGCTTACTGCTTGGAGTTGTAACATTAACACTCTTGGAGCAGAATATTCCTCACATTGATCTTGAGCATTCTAAAACCGGCATTCAGTTTGATGAAAAAGCACTTTTAATTGTTTCCGCTATTACTTTGCATAACCTTCCTGAAGGACTGTCTGTTGGTGTTAGCTACGCTTCAAATGTTGAAAATACAGGGAACTTAATTGCCCTTGCAATCGGTCTTCAAAATGCACCTGAAGGACTGTTGGTCGCGCTATTTTTAGCTCAGCAAAACATCAGTAAAATAAAAGCATTTTTAATTGCTACCCTTACAGGCTCCGTTGAGATTGTAACGTCTTTACTCGGGTTTTATTTAACTAATTTTGTTGATTCTCTCGTTTCATATGGATTAGCTTTTGCTGCTGGAGCCATGCTTTTTATTATTTATAAAGAGTTGATTCCAGAAAGCCACGGCGATGGAAACGAAAGATTTGCTACTTATTCGTTTATTTTTGGTATTTTGTTTATGATCTTTTTAATTAACATTTTTTAAAGGTGAAGAGAGGCCACGGGCAGCACGATTGTTTTACTGCCCGATCCCGAATGCTTGTCCTGTATTACAGCTTTGAAAAAGATAAAAAGCGGCTAATCAGCGTGGCAAACGATGTCTTTTCTTCCTCTTCTTTTAAACGCTTCTTTTGATAAACGAGTAAGAGCTGATCAAGCTCTTGACTACAGGTAACGGTTTCTTCATTAGTCAAACCTTTTTCTTCTCCGAGCTGCACCATCTTTTGTCTTTTTTGGACGATTTCTACTAATAATCTCTCTGATTTCGTTCTATTTCTCACTCCAAACACAAAATCCTCTCCTATGACAAAGAAATTAGCTTATAACGCATTATTACAAATTCTACTAAATATGTAAATAGAGTCGCAATAATAGACATTTTTTTTGCAAAAAAATTATTTTGTCGGAATTTAAAAACGCTTACATTACTATAGGAATACCATTTATCTTTTTTTTACAACTTGTTTTTCGACAAAAGATGCTGCTTGTCGAATCGAAAAAAGATTGAAACATAACGAAATCAATACAATCTAAAAACGAACAAATAGGATACATGAGCCGAACCGCTTGTCCCGCAGGAATTTCCGCCTTGCCCTCGAGTCAACAGCTAGAAGCAGCTAAATATATGAAGCCTGCGTTCGTCCTCACCACAAAAAAATCCGAACGAAGTTGATTCTTAATCAAGAATCACTTTGTTCGGATCTTCCTTCAGCTAACATACTTTTGTCTCTATATCTTTTTCTATTCAGCTTTCTGAGCAGCAATTTGTACAGCATCCCATACCGTAGCAAAGGGAGGGGCATACGAAAGATCTAACATGGTTATTTCATCTGTTGTCAGGCGGCAAGTAATAGCTGTCGCAAATACATCGATTCGTTTTGATACTCCTTCTTTACCAATCATTTGAACCCCCAAAATCTCTTTTGTTTCAGGATGATAAACAAGTTTTATCACAATCTTTTCAGCTCCTGGATAGTAAGAAGCATGACTCGGAGCCTCTGCTGTGATGGCTTTGTATAAAAGAGAATTTTCTCTTGCTTCTCTTTCTGAAATGCCGGTTTTTCCAATTTCATAGTCCATCACTTTGACAATACTTGTACCTACAACACCCGGAAATTCTCGCTTTTCTCCCCCTAATCGGTAACCAAGAACCCTTCCTTGCTTATTGGCAATGGTTCCAAGAGCAATATGAACATCTTTTTTTAATACGCGGTGATAGCTCGTTGCACAATCTCCTGCTGCGTAGATATGAGGCACGTTGGTTTCCAACTTCTCATTTACTAAAATAGCTCCATTTTCAAGCATCCTTAGTCCGTTTCTTTCTAAGAATTGCGTATTCGGACGAACTCCTACATTTACAATCACTAAATCTGTTTGATACGTTTGACTGTTTGTTTGAACGTGAGTGACGGAACCATCTGAATACAGCAATGCTTCCACTTCTTCTTCGAAATGAAATAAAATATCGTCATCTAGCTGCTTTTGCAAATGCTCTGCCATTTCTTGATCTAAAATAGATAGAATCTGCTTTCCCTGTTCAATAACCCGTACTTCTTTTCCCAAAGCCTTCATTGCTTCAGCTACTTCCATTCCGACATATCCTCCGCCGATAATGGTGACTTTCTCTACGGAGTGAGCCTGTAGATATGTATAGATTCTTTCGCTGTCTGCTAATGATTTTAATGTGCATACATTCGGCATGTTATCACTCATAAAATTGGGTTTAACAGCTGTTGTTCCAGTTGCAATGATGAGTTCATCATATGTTACCTCTTTTTCCGTTTGCGCCTTTACATTTTGCACTACTATGTATTTTTTTGTATGATTTACTTCTTTTACTTCGTGAAAAAGATGGACGGAGATGTTTCGCTCTTCAAACTCTTGTTTCGTCCGAGCAACCAAATCGTCTTTTTCTTTTACAACACCTGACAGATAGTAAGGCATGCCACATGCGCTGTAAGAGATATCTCCACCTTTTTCGAACACAAGGATTTCCACTTCTTCTTTTTCTTTCATCCGGCGAAGCTGTGAAGCTGCGCTCATTCCGGCAGCTACTCCTCCTATAATGACGACACGTTTCATCTATACTCCCTCTTTCTACATAAATAATAGGCTATACTATTATTTTTCCTTATTCTTCCCGATTTCAAACGAAAAAAACGGCTGTTTACACAGCCGTAGATGTTTGTTTTGAGCGGTAATACGTTAAAGCCAAGGCTCCTGCTAATACAGCTCCTTTAATAATGTCTTGCATATAATACGGAACATTTAGCATCGTTAACCCATTTAACAGCACACCAATTAAGATAGAGCCAATCAGCGTCCCGAATACATTCGGTTTCCCTGCTCCAAATACGGAGAAGCCAATGTATGTAGCAGCTACGGCATCCATTAAAAATGGTGAGCCGGCGTTCACTTCTCCTACTCCAATACGGGCAGCTAAAACGACTCCTCCAATTCCAGCAAGCAAACCTGAAAACATATAGGCATACATACGGTAACGATTAACCGGTACACCCGAAAGTCTTGCTGCTTCTATGTTCCCTCCTGTTACGTAGAAAAAACGCCCAAACTTCGTATAGGAAAAAACGATATGAACAAGCAGCACAGTCAACAGCATAATGATAACCGGGACAGGAATACCTAGTAAATGACCTTGCCCCAGTGCAAGGAAAGATGGAATAAAAATTCCCGGAGCTCTGTCTCCGCCTGGTAAAGGCATATTGGTATAAATAGCTGAGCCTTTTGTATACGTTAATAAAATCCCCTGTACGATGAACATCATTGAAAGAGTTGCTAAAATATCAGGAATCTTTACTTTCACTACTAAAAAAGCATTTACTAACCCGATAACAAGCGATGCAATAATCGGAACAATGATAGCGACTGCAATTTCTTGTCTGTGTAAAACAAGCATAGAGGCTGATAAAATAGTGGCTAACCCCGCCGTAGACCCTACAGATAAATCGAGTCCGTTGACGGTTAACGATATCGTTACACCAAGCGCTATTAAGGTAACAATGGAAATAGAGCGCAGGATATCACTAATGTTTTCTCCTGTTAAAAAGTTAGGTGTGGCAATGGAGAAGATAATCATAATAACAAAAATCATTAAGACTGTCCCATATTTATAAAAAAAGTCGAAAACACTTATTTTTCTCTTTGGTTTCGCTACAGGTTCTGTTACATACTCCGCACTCATCCTTTTACTCCTCCTGCTGTATAATAAAATAATTTTTCACTAGTTGCTTCTTCTTTGGATAATTCTTTCACGATTTTTCCGTTGTACATAACATAAATTCGATCCGCTACCCCTAGCAGCTCCTCAAATTCACAGGTTGCATAAACAACGCCTTTTTTCTGCGACACAAGATTTGTAATTAAGTCGAATATCTCTCGCTTAGAGCCGACATCAACTCCTTTAGTTGGTTCATCAAACAGCAGTACGTCAGAGTCCGTAACAAGCCATTTTCCGATTGCTACTTTTTGCTGATTTCCACCGCTTAACGTTCCAACTGACTGCTCGATAGAATGAGACTTTACGCCCACTTGCCCAGTCGTTTTCTGCGCTTTTTCTTTGATCTTTCCTCGCTTTAAAAACGAATACTTTGTAAAGCGGGACAGACTTGGCAAAACTAAGTTATCGGCAATCGATTCATGAACAAAAATTCCTTCTTTTCTTCGTTCTTCAGGAACAAGAGAAAGACCTTGTGCAATATAATAATACGGCTGCTTATTCAACTTTAGTTTCTTGTCTTTTAACCGAACGCTGCCGCTCACATATTGCTCTAAACCAAATAGACTTCGGCAAAGCTCCGTTTTCCCCGCTCCTACAAGTCCTGCAATACCGACTACTTCTCCTTCTTTTACATGAAAAGAGATATTCGAAAGGCGCCCTGGAAGAGATAATGCTTCTACATGTAAAAGTTCGTTTCCAAATTCTACTGATTTTTTGACCCACTGCTTTACAGAAGACGTTCCTAGCATGAGCGTAATCACGTCTTCAATTGATGTATGTGAAGTTTCTTTTGTAGCTACATAGCGTCCGTCCTTTAACACCGTTAAGCGGTCGCAAATATCAACCACTTCTTGAAGGCGATGTGAAATATAAATAATGCCTACTCCGCTTTTCTTCAGCTCTCTCATCACAGAAAACAATTGTTTCGTCTCTTCCACACTAAGAGGTGCGGTTGGTTCATCCAAAATTAAATAATCAACATTCTGTACAATTGCACGTGCAATAAGCACCTGCTGTTTTTCTGATAGAGTTAGATCAATGACATTTTTTTTAACGGATAAAGAAGAACCAAGTAAAGAAAGGGCTTCTTCCGCTTTCTTATAAATAGATTTCCAGTTTACAAATGCCTTACTTTTATTAGAAGCCTGTACGTCTAACACAATGTTTTCAGCTACTGACAGCGAAGGAATCAGCGCTACATCGACTTCTTGATGTACAATGCCGATGCCCTGGCGCTTAGCTTCTTTAGGAGAAGAAATAGAGATTTCTCCTCCGTCTTTGCAGATCTTTCCTTCGTACTCGTCGTAAGCTCCGCACAATATTTTCATTAACGTACTTTTACCGGCACCATTGGCTCCCAATAAAGCATGAATTTCCCCTTTTTGAACAGTAAAATCAACTTTGCTCAGCGCTTGAAAAGAACCAAAGTTTTTTGTAATGTTCTTCATTGAAAGCTCGTTCGTCATGTCTGTCCCTCCACTTCTACTCTTTTTTGCCCCATTCTTCTACGTATTGACTAAGCTGATCCATATTAATCGTTTGATTAGGCAAATCAGTTTGTTTGACTAAAACCGGATCAAAGGAATAATAACGAGGGATCTCTTGACCGGAAATCTTTTTAAGAAGCAGATCAACTTGCTTTTCTCCTACTGAAGCTGGATTTACGGCAGCTGACGCTTTCCACGGGCTGTTTTTTGCCTGCATCATTTGCAGATCTTCATCAGATAAGTCCACTCCGTATACTTTAATCTCGTCTCGTCCTGCTTCTTTAATCGCTCTTGTGACTCCTTTGGCAAATTCGTCCCAAGGTGCCCAAACGGCCGCAATGTCTCCTTTATTTGGATACTGCTTCAACACAGCTGCCATTTTATTTTGTGTGTCTAATGAGGTGTTGTCCGTTGCGCTTCCAAATGTGGCAATTTGTTTTACATCTGGATAGCGATTCATCATAATTTTATAAATGCTGTCGCGTTTTTCCATCGGCGCAAATCCTCCAACAAACGCATATACAATGTTTCCTTTTCCGTTAATGTCCTGCATCATTTGCTTCAGACCTTGCAGCGCAAGCATATAATCGTCTTGGTCAATTGTTGTAACTCCTTCTACTTTTAGTTCTACATCGGTTGCAATAACCGGAATCCCTTTTGCAATCGCGCGCTTCACGCCGGGTTCAAGGGTTTCAGCCCGGCCGTGGTCAATCATAATACCATCTACATTTTGGTTAATAGCCGTGTCTAAATAAGCAGCCATTTTAGATTGATCATTGTTTGAATCAGAAACAGATAGCTGTACTCCTGCTTTTTTAGCCGCTTTTGTCACACCTGTTATGTACTGAGCAGCGTGAGTGCCTGACGTAAATTCAGAAATAAGCGCAATTTTTGTATCTTTCGTAACCTTTTTTCCTTCTTGCTGTACAGGCTTAGCAGAAGCCGCTTGCTGCGCTGGAGCTGCCTGTGCTTTCTCGTTTAGACTTGGCTGTTCTTTCGTGCAGGCAGTCAGCGCAAAGATTAGAAGCACAAGCAAAGTAAGTGGCCACAGCATTTTTTTACTCTTTTTCATGATGTTCCTCCCATTAAACTTATTATTCATATAAAAATAGTTAGTTTTATAATAATCCAAAGAATACCCCGCTTTTAGATGTAAAAGCGGGGTGATGATGACCTATGCTTTACAAGTAGTTGTTATGCGTAAATAGGTACCCATCCTTCAGTTGTCACGAAAATTCGGACAGCGACTACTTTGCGATCTTCCATTAATGTAAAGTAATGAAGAATGTTTTCTGGTACTGAAATTAAATCGCCCGGCTCTAATTCAACATCAAAAAATTCGCCGTCTTTTCCTTGAATAACAAAGATTCCATGACCGCTTACAATAAAGCGAACTTCGTCATCTGTGTGAATATGCTTGCGCTGAAAGTTTTTTAACAATTCATCAATATTTGGTGTAGATTCCGATAACGAGATAACATCTTGAGCTTTATAGCCGCGGCGTTTCGAAATATCTTTAATATCCTCACCAAAAGCGTTTAAAATTTCTGTTTTTTCTTCATCAGTTAAATCATATTTTTCACGAAGATTTTCTGGAAGTTTTGTAATGTCCCAGTTTTCATAAATAACTTCATTGTTTGCCAGAAAAGCTGATACTTCCTCTTGAGTTTCAATTCTTTTATTGTTTACATGTAAGCGAATGTGCGCCATTGTTGTTTCCTCCTTTTATAAATGCACCTTTAGCTTAATGCCTTTAAGTGACAGTAATTTGACGTGGTAGCTAAATAGAAATTCATAGGCTTCTAGCGCTTTTTTTGTTTCAAATGCATTTTTTCCCCATACCGTAATCCCATGGTTACGAATCAAAATCGCGCCTTGATCGCCTTTTATATGATGAGAAAACTCTTCTGCTAGTGTCGGAATATCTGCGTAATTCGGAATAATCGGAACAGTAATTTCCGCATCTTCTTCCCAAATCCCTAGCGCCTTAATAATTTCTTGACCCTTGAATGAAATAACGCCTTCATCTCCGTACAGTTCGGAGATCACGTTGTTGTCGATTGTATGTACATGAAGACTGCACCCAGCATTCGTTAAATCGTAAATCTTAACGTGTAAAAGCGTTTCAGCAGAAGGCTTTAAATGCGTGTCTTCTGCAGGCTTTCCATATTGATCAACTAATAAAAAATCTTCATTTGTACGTTTTCTTTTGTCTTTTCCACTTGCTGATACAAAGAAAGTTGTCGGATTTTGGTCCACTTTAATCGCTAAGTTTCCGCTTGTACCGAAGAACCAATCGCGCTCTGCCAACTCATCTTTTATATCCGCAAGCTCATGCAACCTTTGCTGAGCCATGATACTCATGCTTTCACCTCTTCTGTTAATTCTTGTAAATGATGAATTACATCATAAAAAGTAGAAAAAGGACGATACGGTAGAGATAGCTCTTCACATTTTTCAATTAAAAAGTCACGTGCAATGACCGTATCAGCTAATTTGGCAGCCTGCAAATCCGTAATTGAATCGCCAATAACAACCGTATGATCTCTTTCATCTGCAAGATGGCGAATAATCGTTGGCTTACAGCAGCCGCAGTCATTTGTACACTGTTTATCACATGTATGAGGCCACGTAATGGAAATATGCTCACCGGAAAAATCAGATCCGTTGCAGTAGAGCATTTCCTCTGCAACTCGATTTCCCAAAAGTGGTTTTACAAAAAAGTCAATTCCTCCGCTTACAATATAAAGCGGAATATGGTGCTCTTTTGTATAGGCAATAAAATCATCAAATCCATCTCGAATAGCAGATGTCTCTAAAATATAAGAAATAATATCTTCTTTTAATTCCACGGGGAGCAAGGCAAACATTTGCCCAACTCCTTCTTGAATGGAGACGCGCTGTGCCAACACGTCGTCTTTAATACTTTCCCACTCCGGAGGAGCAAATTGTTTCATAATAGCAATAATGTTATCGCTATTTGTAATTGTTCCATCAAAGTCACAAAAGATTTTTAACGATGTCATGCTTTCACCTCTACTGTTCCCCATAGTTGCAAAGCTTTTTGCAACTCTTTTGATTCTTCAGCTTTTTCGGCTAGTGTTTGATGAGAGAGTACTGCATCTATCGCCGCACGGAATGCTTTTCCTCCTCCGATAGCTCCGTCTGGATGACCGTGAACTCCGCCTCCTGCATTAATAATGCTGTCGATTCCAAAGTCCTTCACAAGCTGCGGTACCATTCCAGGATGAATTCCTGCTGAAGGAACCGGGAAAGACTGCTTATATTTGTATACAGGACGCGTTAATTCGTAGGCAATGCCTGTCGTATCTTCAAGAGAAAGCGCTACGCTTCCGTATGGTGATGGAAACAGTGAGAAATCTGCTCCGGCTAAACGCAATAGCTTTCCAAGCAGCAATGAATTTGAAAAACCGTAAAACTCTGACGGCGTAAGCGCTCCGCTAACAGCTGGGTGTGCCATAATCGGCAAGTTAATTTCATCATCTTCTCGAAGTGCCTGCAGTACGTCTAACCCGTAAGCAAATACGTTGAATAAAAGAGCATCGGCTCCTAGCTCAGCTGCTTTTCTCGCTTTTTCTTTTAACTCAAACGTTCGTCCCGTTAAATTAACAGCATACAGCGTGCGGTGTCCCGTTTTTTCGTATACTTCATTCAGTACTTTTTTTCCTTCTGTAACGCGAGCTTCAAAAGGTGTTCGTTCACTATCAAACAAAATCTCGTCGTCTTTAACCAAATCCACTCCGCCAAGCGCTTGCTCACGCAGCTGAGTTGTTAAGTACGTCATATCTCTTCCAATCACGCCTTTAAAAATACTCATCACAAGCGGACGGTCATAAACGCCTAGTTTCTCTCGGATACCTTCTATTCCAAAGCGTGGTCCTGGGAATTCAGCTAATAATTCATCAGGAAAATCCAAGTCTAATAATTTCACTTTTCCATCAAGTGATAGTTTTCCGAAAACTGTAACTAAAATAGCCGGTAAATCTCTTGAAAAGTTGGCAGTTGGATAAGCAATTTTGACAATAGCCTGCTTAATTTCTCCGCCTAAATATCCGTTTACACGTTCGCAATCTTGAAGCTCAGTTACGGACACGACGCGCCCTTTATGCTTTTGAAGCTGCTGCTGATCTAAAAGCGGCAGATCTGTCCATGAGCCGACGGTTAGTCCTAAAGCGATTCCTTCCGCTTTTTTATGAAAATTTCCTTTATTATCATGTAGTAAGTAGCTTGCAACGATTTCGCTCATTATGCTAAAAACTCCCTTGCTGTTTAATATCGTTAATAAAAAAAACCTCTTCTGTGATTAAGAAGAGGCTTTCGTTGCTCTTCTTATCTCTCAGCTGCTGCTGCAAGAATTAGCACCGTGCTTAACATGCGTTAAGTCGGTTGCCGGGCTTCATCGGGCTAGTCCCTCCACCTACTCTTAATAAGAAAGTTGCTATTTATTTAAATTGAATTCGTAGATTATATACTAAATAAAAAATACCGCTAGGATTTATCGGTTATTAATCTCGTTAACTTCTTACATATTAAGCCAACTCAAAAAGGATTGTCAATGCGTTTTTAAAATAAATTTAATTTTTTTATTCGAGATACAGCTTCTCTCATGCGCTCTTCATCCGTCAGCAATCCTACGCGCACATAGCCTTCACCATATGTTCCAAAGCCTACACCAGGAGCAACCACAACGTGGGCTTTTTCAAGGAGTAAATCTGAAAACTGTTCGGAAGTATATCCTTCAGGAACTTTTAGCCATGCAAAAAAGGAGCCTGCTGGAGATGTAACATCCCAACCAATTTCTCGAAGCCCTTGAATAAAGGTATTGCGTCTAGATTCATAGCGCTTAACTAAATCATTCACACATTGTTGAGATTCCAACAGAGCTGCGGCTGCTGCCTCTTGAACGGCCCCAAAGAGACTGACATACATATGATCTTGAAGAAGATTAATAGCTTCTACTACACTTTCATTTCCTACAGCAAATCCAACTCGCCATCCCGCCATGTTATACGTTTTAGAAAGAGTATAAATTTCAATTCCCGTCTCTTTTGCACCAGGAGTCTGTAAAAAACTGATTGGCTTTTTACCATCAAACCCAATTGCTCCGTAAGCAAAGTCGTGTACCACACAAATATCGTGCTTGGCAGCAAACGCCACGGTGTCTTCAAAAAATTCTGCCGTTGCCACTGCACCAGTAGGATTATTCGGATAGTTTAAAAACATGAGCTTTGCCTGTTCTTTAGCACGTTCACTTATCTCTTCGTATACGGGTAGAAAATGATTTTCAGCCGTGAGAGGCATCACTTCCATCTTGGCTTTTGCAAGCTCTACTCCAGACCAGTAGTCAGGATATCCAGGATCTGGAACCAGCACCGTATCTCCAGGATTTAACAAGCACTGCGGGATTTCAACAAGTCCACCCTTTCCGCCAAATAAAATAGCTACTTCTTTTTCAGGATCCACATCAACGCCATATTCTCGTTTATAAAAAGTCGCAACGGCCTCTTTTAAAAACTGGTGCCCCCGAAATGGAGAATATTTATGATGCATAGGATTAGCACTTGCTTTTTGCAGTGTTTCTACAATATGTGAAGGAGTAGGCTGATCAGGATTTCCCTGCCCTAAGTTAATAACGTCGTGCCCTTGGGCCATTACTTTTCCTACCTTGCCCACAAGTGATGCAAAAAATTGTTTTGGTAAACTTTTTAATAGTTCCGATTGCTCAAATTGTTTCATCATCGCACACCTTCTCAAAAAATTCTTGAAATTCTAGTCACAAATAATATATTGTAATACTCAACTTGTAAAGTCATTTTTTTCAACTACTAAAAAAAGGACGGATGATAAAGTGAGTGTAAAAATTACGTGTTTGCAGCTTGATATTGCGTTTGGAAACCCAACTAAAAACCGAAAATATATCGAACAAAAGATGACGGAAGCCCTGAAAGAAAACCCTGATATCCTTGTGCTTCCTGAGCTATGGGATACAGCCTATGATTTGACGCGGCTAGACGAAATTGCAGATGATGAAGGGCAGCAAGCCAAGCAATTAATCTCTCAGTTTGCTAAAACGAACGCAGTAAATATTGTGGGAGGTTCGATCGCGAAAAAAACAGAGCAAGGCGTCACGAATACGATGTATATTTTTGACCGAAAAGGTCGTGAAGTATCACAATACAGTAAACTGCACTTATTTAAATTAATGGATGAACACCTGTATTTAGAAGCAGGAACAGCAAAAAACCTTTTTACACTTGAACAGTCACTGTGCGCAGGAGTTATTTGTTACGATATTCGTTTCCCAGAATGGATACGGGTTCATACTAGCAGCGGAGCAGAAGTCTTGTTTGTTGTCGCTCAGTGGCCGGCTCCAAGACTTGCCCACTGGAAAGCCCTGCTCATTAGCCGTGCAATCGAAAATCAATGCTATGTAATCGCATGTAATCGTGTAGGCCAAGATCCTAATAACACATTTGCCGGACATTCCTTAGTCATCGATCCGTGGGGAGAAATAATCGCTGAAGCTGGCGATAGCGAAGAACTTTTAAGTGCTGACGTTAACCTGGAACTTGTAAAAGAAATTCGTAAACAAATTCCCGTCTTTACAGATCGCCGTACAGAATTTTATTAATTATGTATTGACAGCCGTTTTTTTGCATGATACGATTTTCACCAGATATCATAAAATATTCAAACAAATCAAAATTGAATAAGTAATCGCACTCTTATCAAGAGTTGGCTGAGGGATTTGGCCCTGTGAAGCCCAGCAACCGACCGTCATTCCATCCTAAGATGGATCACACCCGTAAAACATGTTTTACAAAGGCACGGTGCTAATTCCAACAGAAAGTAATTTTTTCTGGCAGATAAGAGGTTTGAACACTACAATCAAGCCTCTTTCTAACGAAAGAGGCTTTTATATTTTCTAAAATTATAAAAGCCTCCATATATTCTTAAACCTATTAACTTAGTAAACAAATCAGTTTAATAAACTATGGAGGGATTCCGATGTCAACAACAAAAACAGAGAAGTATCACCCTTTAACAGAAATTTCAGCAATCAAACTTGTGAAAAAGCTAGGTCTTTTTGATGCCACAGAAGCACTGACTGCCCGTGAAATTGGTGACGGCAACTTAAATCTCGTCTTTCACATCATAAATGATCAAACCAATAAATCCATTATCGTCAAACAAGCGCTTCCCTATGCAAAAGTTGTAGGCGAAAGCTGGCCTCTATCCTTGAACCGTGCCACAATTGAAAGCAATGCGCTCAAGCAATTCGGTGCATTTACGCCAGAACTTGTGCCCGCTGTTTATTACCACGATGAAACGCTTGCTGTTACGGTCATGGAAGACCTGTCTCATTTAACGATTTCTCGCGCCGGACTTATTCAAGGTGAAAGTTATCCTCTGATCTCACAGCATATCGGTTCTTTTTTAGGACATATTGCGTTCAAAACGTCTGATTTCGCCTTAAAACCTCAGGATAAAAAAGAAGAAGTTGTTAAGTACAGCAACCCCGACTTATGCAATATTACGGAAGATTTAGTTTTTACAGATCCTTTTTTTGATATTGATACAAATGAATTTGAAAAAGCGCTGCGTCCTGATGTAGAAGAATTGTGGAATGATGGTGATGTAAAGCTACAAGCAGCAAAATTAAAATATAAATTTTTAACAAATGCGCAAACGCTAATCCACGGTGATTTACATACAGGCAGCATCTTTGCTAGCAGTCAAGAAACGAAAGTGATTGATCCAGAGTTTGCTTTTTACGGTCCGTTTGGATTCGATTTAGGGCAATTTGTTGCGAATTTATTTTTAAACGCTCTTTCTCGAGAAACAAATCGCGAACCGTTATTTGCACACATTACGAACACATGGAACGTATTCAAAGATACCTTTACTGCGCTTTGGCATGCTGAAAACACTGAACCTTTCGCTAAAGATGAGCGCTTATTACATGAAATTTTAACGCAAACGTGGCAAGATGCTGTTGGATATGCAGGATGTGAAATCATTCGACGTACGATTGGCTTAGCTCACGTGGCGGACTTAGACGAAATTTCTTCAGAGGAAAGAAAAATTAACGCTAAACGTACTGCGTTAAAAATTGGACGCTATTTGCTTCTGCACCAACAAGACGTTTCACCAAATGAATTTGAACATTTACTTCGATAACGAATAATGTACACAATGAAAGGATCGGTATCAGCATGACAAATACACTATCACTTCCGCGCTCAGTGGAATGGAATGAATCATATATTACTTTATTAGATCAGCAGCAGCTTCCTGGCAACGTTGAATATATTAAGCTGCAAACCATTAAAGACGTATGGGATGCTATCACTACCTTGAAAGTACGCGGAGCCCCTGCAATTGGCATTACGGCGGCTTTTGGTCTTGCTCTTTCTGCGCTTAGCTATGACACAGATTCAGTCAAGGAATTTAACAAAAAGCTAGCTCTTGATCAACAGTATTTAGCTAGCTCACGCCCTACTGCCGTCAATTTATTTTGGGCATTGGAGCGCGTAGCGAAAAGCGCTGAATCCGCTTCTTCCGTTAATGAAGCTAAAACAAAAGTTGTTCATGAAGCTATTCAAATTCAAGTAGAAGATGAAGAAACGTGCTACCGAATTGGGGATCATGCTCTTTCTTTATTTAAAAAGAAGGATAAAATCATGACAATATGTAATGCTGGTTCAATTGCTACAGCTTATTATGGAACAGCCTTAGCACCTTTTCACTTGTCTAAGCAGCGTGATATTCCGCTTGAAGTATTTGCCTGTGAAACAAGACCCGTTCTTCAAGGTTCTCGCTTAACAGCCTGGGAACTTCAGCAGTCGGGAGTGGACGTGACGCTGATTACGGATAATATGGCCGCTCATACCATTAAAACAAAAGGAATTAATGGGATTATTGTAGGTGCTGACCGCATTGCAGCAAATGGCGATACGGCTAACAAAATTGGAACATATGGACTTGCTCTTTTAGCGAAAGCATTCGGTATTCCATTTTACGTAGCAGCGCCGCAGTCCACATTTGATTTATCTATTCAAGACGGCAGCAGCATCCCTATTGAAGAACGTTCACCTAAAGAAGTAACGCACATTGGAGATACACAAATTGCTCCAGACGGAATCTCTGTGTACAATCCAGCTTTTGATGTGACGCCAAGCGAACTGATTACGGCCATTATTACAGAGCATGGAATTATCCATTCCCCGTCTTTGGAATCCATTCAAAAAGTTTTGCTGCAATCTGCTCAATAAAAAAAGCCGCTGCTATGCGGCTTTTTTTTATTGAGCACTGGTTTTCAACTGCATTTGTAACACAATTGTAACAGTACTCTCTTCTTTTTCTACATATATTATAGGGGATTCTTTTTGAATAAGGGGGAGTAAATATGAGTTCAGAGCAAAAAACGGATAAAAACAAAGCGTTGAATCGTAAGCAGCACTATCAGCTATTCGATTTATCCAAAGATGAAGAACTAAATTCCCTCCCTTCTCCTCAGCAAATTGACGGTGTTTTTGTGCAGGGAGAAGGCTGGAAATTGGACGGTGAATAGTTATTTTAACTCCAGAGCGCCTTTTGCTACATTTCTTTCAAGCATTAATAGTTTCTCTTTTATATGAGTTTGGGAGCCTGCATAACCTGTTAAAGCTCCATTTTTTCCAATCACACGGTGACAAGGTAAAATAATAGGCAGTGGATTTCGACGATTCGCTTGTCCCACAGCCCTTACGGCTTTAGAGCGATTAACAGAATCCGCTACATCACTATAAGACCACGTTTGTCCATAAGGTATACCTTTAAGCGTTAGCCACACTTCTTTTTGAAAGTCTGTTCCTTTTATATCCAAAGGCAAATCAAATGTTAGCGTGCGCCCTTCAGCATAATCCTGCAGCTGTCGCTTCGCTTCTTTCACATGGTGATAATTCTCGTCATGGACAAGTTCTTTAAGCTGCTCATTATGATCATCGCTATCAAACCAAATATGTTGAACCCCTGTTTCCGAGGCTACAATATAAATTTTCAAATCAGAAAATAAATTCATTTCTCCGTAGTACATATTTTTTTATCCTTTCTAATTAAGCTGGAAGAATAACATGAAAAGCTGTGCCTTCTCCTATTTTGCTTTCCACTTCAATTCGCCCTTTATGTTCTTCGATAATTTTATATGAGACCATCAAACCGAGTCCCGTTCCTTTTTCTTTTGTCGTATAAAATGGTTCTCCTAAGCGCTTGATGCGCTCTTCGGGCATTCCATCCCCTTGATCTCGAATGGAGACCGTCACGTAGTGCGGCTCTGTAGAGTAGACTTCAACAATAATTCTTCCTCCGTTTGACGTGACTTCAATTGCATTTTTAATGACATTTATTAGTACTTGCTTAATCTGGTTCGGCTCGCAGTACACCATTGGCAGCTGAGGAGACACACTTAGTTCAAACTGAATATTTTCTAAAAGCGCTTGAGCATTTAATAAATCAATCGTTTCTTTAACAACCGCAGCTAGATTTTTCTTTTCAAACTTTACGGCCTGTGGCTTAGCGAGTACGAGAAACTCTGTAATAATGGTTTCAATTCTTTTTAATTCAGATTTAATAATATCAAAATAAAGAGAGTGGTCTTCTTGAATGCTGCTTTCTAACAGCTGAACAAACCCTTTTAAAGCTGTCATCGGGTTGCGGATTTCATGCGCAATCCCAGCTGCTAACTGTCCGACTACTTGAAGCGTATCCGATTTTCGAATCTGCTCTTGCATTTGATTTCGTTCCGTTACGTCTCTTAAAAGCGTCATATATAGACCTGGTAAGATATCTTTTTTCGTGGAAAATTCGATATTTTTAACTTTTTCGTTCCCCGTAACGTACGTAATCTCTCCTTCAGCTTCCCCTTTTTGCTCAATCGTTTCTTTATGCTCAATGACCGCATCCAAATTCGCTGAAGAAATAAAATCCTCCATGGAGTGCGCACAAATCTCCTCTTTGCTGAGTTCTAGAATATCACAAAGAGAAGAATTTACATCAATAATATTTCGCTTGCCGTCCCATAAAACTAACCCATCGATCGAACCATTAAAAATCTGTCTGAATTTCTCTTCGTTATTCCGAAGCTCCTGTTCGATTTTTGTACGTTCACTGATGTTTCGAAAAATCGTTAAATGGTCTCCTTCTATAATGCCTTTTTTCCCTGTGAATTCCAACTGTTTGATTTCTCCATTTGGCATGTAAAAAGGAAGCTGATTGCGAATTTCTCCTTTTGTTTGAAACGTTTGGAGCACCTTTAACGCACTAAAGCTTTTTGTATCGATAAATGTATACAAATTACTTCCAATTAATTTGTTTAACGGCAGCTCAAATGTACGCGAAGAAGCAAGATTAGCGTTCAAGATTTCACCATCATCTCTCCAAATCAAGATCGCTTCAATCGCATTTTCAAAAATAGCCCTGAAATTTTTTTCGCTTCTCAACAGCTGCTGCTCCATCAGCCGTTTTTCCGTCACGTCTCTCATAATGGACATATAGTATTGACTGTATATATTAGCCGTTGTGGTAAATTCAAAAAAAGTAACGTCTCCATTTTCGAGCCTGATCGGTAGCTCACCGCTTGTCTTTCCTTCTTGATGCAGAGTTCTCCATAATTTTTTCACCTTATAATGATAAGTAGGTTCTACAAGCTCTTCTAATGTTTTGGTTAGAAGCTGTGCTCTTGTATAATTTAATCGTTCGCAAAATGAAGGGTTCGCGTCGATAAGCTGACCCGTTCGATCAAAAATGACAATTCCGTCTACCGCTTCATTAAATACATCCATAAACATATGATGACTAATAAACCGTTCATTTTCCATCATTTTGTGCTGCGTAATATCCCGAAATGTACACACAATAATGCCCGACATGTGACTATGTTTGTGTGAAGTAAATTCAACATGTTTCATCATGCCGCTTCGAAGCGTCATCGCGCCTTCATATTTGAAATAGCTTTCTTCTAAGAGTGCTGGATAATACGCTTCAATCATGTCATACGGAAAATACATCAGAAAATCTTTCATTTGATACGTTAATAGCTCATCCTTTGTTTTTTCAAACAGCCCGCAGGCTGATTCATTTGCATTTATAACTTGAAAATACTCATCAAATACGACAATGGCATCTAATACGTCATTAAAAATAGCTCGTAGCTGCTGTAATTCACCTTGCTGCTTTTGCTCAGCTTCAGATGTTAATTCTCTGTGTGGTGACATGCTCATTGCTCCTTTCTTTTGCACTTCCCATTTCCCCACCTTTTATCTATAGACTTAATATTCTACAAGATTTGCTTTTTACCTTTTTAAAATTAGGCACGTTTATTCAAAATACGACATTTCTTCACATTATCCCGCTATTTAGAAAGAAAGCATAAATAAAAGAGGCTCATAACTAAATCAATCTAATCTAAAGACAAACAAATTGGATACATGAGCTGAACCGCTTGTTACACCGCTGTTGATTTCCGTACAAGTCTTTTCTTTCCGCAGGAGTCTTCGCTTTGCCTTCCAATCAACTGCTAGAAGGAACGAAACGGATGAAACCTACGCTCACCATAACAAAGAAAACGAACCATTACTCAAACACGTTGAGTAATGGTTCGTTTTTCACTTGGGCTAAAATACGTTTGTCACAGCCTCATCGATCATTCACTACAATATAAGTTGCTTGAATAGGCCCATGCACACCAACTACTAAATTCATTTCAATATCAGCTGAATTGCTCGGTCCCGTAATAAAGTTAATGCAAGAAGCAATCTTTTCTCCTCGCTCTACTTTTTCATGAATCATTTCAGCGGCTTGTGTCATGCGAGGAACAATTGAGCTTTGAGGTATGATTGCAATATAAGTGGCGGGCAGCAAGCTTACCGATCGTCCTTTTTCAGCGCTACTGAACAAAACAACTGTGCCGGATTCCGCTAGCGTCAAATCACTGAAGGTAATGCCAACATTTGCTTGTTCAGCTAGTTGAATATTCTCATCGCCTTTTCCAGAATTCCATACATGAAGGCTACTGCTTGTTTCCCATTTCTCCATCAGCAGATTCAATCCATATTCGGAAAACCTAGGATCATTCCACGTGCAGACAAGACCATTTCCATAGTTCGCTACGGCTTCCTCAAGGACAGCTGGCAAGTGTTGTGATGATGTTTCTACATAGCGAGTATGAATACGTTCGCAATGGTTTTCAAGCTCTTTCTTTAATTGATCTGGCGAATAGCTGCGGTAGACCTCATGCTGAGGAGCATGCTTCCATTGTGGCTTTACTACGCCGCTTGTTCGCCTGCTTCGCTTAAGATTAGCAGCAATATTGTCTAAAAAACTGTCTCTATTTTGAATGCTTCCGTTCATCCTCATCACTCCTTTTATCAAACCAATCTCGTAAGCGCTCTTTTGTAGGCGCCGGAAACTCTCTGCTTTCCGTCCACGCTTTTAATGGACCAGGCCCTTTGGAAATACTGCTTCCTGACATAAAAGGAGTAAGAGCTGCCGGTGCTACTTTAGCGCCCACTGTATATAGAGAAGAAGAAGCTGCTCCCAAGCCAAATGCTTTCATCGCCAGCTTTTCCGAAATAGGTGCTTTTCCTTCTTTTTCGACAATTCGCTGACGATGCTTGTGCAATAGCTCATGCAGCGGAATTTTGACCGGACAGGCATCTGTACAGGCTGCGCATAGCGTTGAGGCATATGGAAGCTCTTTGTAGTCTTCATAGCCTCCAAGTAAAGGAGATAATACAGCTCCAATCGGACCTGAATAAATAGATCCATATGAATGTCCTCCAATATGGCGATACACGGGACATACATTCACACATGCCGCACAGCGAATACACTGTAAAACAGATTGAAATTCAGTTCCTAAAATCGCAGATCGTCCGTTATCCACAATTACTAGGTGAAACTCTTCCGGTCCATCTACTTCTCCAGGAAGTCTAGGTCCTGTAAGCGCTGTTACGTAACTTGTAAGCCGCTGACCTACTGCACTTCTAGTTAACAGGCTTACCAACACTTCAAATTCTTCAAACGTTGGCACAATTCTTTCCATTCCCATAACCGTAATTTGCGTTTTAGGAAGGGCTGTTGTTAACCTTGCATTTCCTTCATTGGTTACAAGTGAAATAGATCCAGATTCTGCAATCGCAAAATTACATCCTGTGATGCCAATATCTGCTGATAAAAATTCTTTTCTCAGCATTTCCCGGGCATGAAGAGCTAGTTCTTCAGGTTTTTCTGTCTTTTTATAAGAAAGCTTTTCCTGAAACACATCTCTAATTTGTTCTTTATTTTTATGAAGCGCAGGAGCTACGATATGAGAAGGCGGATCGTGATCATCTACTTGCAGGATATATTCTCCTAAGTCCGTTTCAATAACTTCACAGCCTAGTTCTTCTAAAGCAGCGTTCATATGAATTTCTTCTGTAACCATTGACTTGGATTTAACCACTTTCTTTGCCTGTTTTTGCTTCGCTACATTTTTTATGTACTCATTCGCTTCTTCAGCTGTTTGAGCGAAAAAAATGTGGCCTCCGCGTTTAGCTACATTATCAGTGAGCTGCTCTAAATAATAATCTAAATTTTCAAGCGTATGCTGACGAATTTCTTCGCCAAGCGCTCTCCATTCTTCCCAGTTTCCTAACTCTTCTGCCGCATCTAATCTACGGCTTCTTAAGCGCTCTTGAGCACCTGAAACCGCAAAGCGCATAAACGCATTATTGACTCCATCATCGACGCGTTTTTTAAACTGATCGTTTCCTATTTTCATAGACATTCGGTATTCTCCTTTCTTTACATTCTGCTATTTAACACTTCAGCGATATGCATCACTTTTACAGGCTGTCCTTTTCGTTCAATTCTTCCTCCAATATTCATAAGACAGCCGCAGTCAGCTCCAATTAAGTACTCTGCGTTTGTCTTAGCTATACAGCTCACTTTTTCATCGACCATTTGTTCAGAGATTTGCCCCATTTTAACCGAAAACGTCCCGCCGAATCCGCAGCAGTTATGACTGTTTTCAAGGTTTTCCATTTCAAGACCCTTTACATTGTTTAATAGTGTAAAAGGTTCTTTTTTTACGTTTAGCAAACGCGTCATATGACAAGAAGAATGATAAGTGGCTTTACCATTTAAACTGGCTCCTACATCTTCCACTTTTAAAACGTTTACAATAAAATCTGTTAGCTCATACGTTTTATCAGCAAGCTTCACGGCAGGTTCATGCCATGCAGTATCACCTTTAAAAAGATGGGGATACTCTTTGAACATTGTCACACACGAGCCAGACGGAGATATAACGTACTCTGCATGTTCAAACGCTTTTATCATGTTTTTCATCGCTTCTTTTGATTCTTTTACGTAACCGCTGTTATATGCAGGCTGTCCGCAGCAAACTTGACTCTTTGGAAAATCCACTTCGCATCCTAATCGTTCTAACAATTCTACCGTCGCTTTTCCTACATTTGTTTGAAACATATCAATCAAACATGTGGCAAATAAAGATACTTTCATCATTTGCTCCCTCCAAGCTGATCATTTTACTTCTTTTAGTTAACAGGTCATCAGATGACTTAATGCTATTATACTCCTATGTTTTTCTAATTTCACTAGTTTTTCGAAAATACCTTTCTTTGTTTGCTATCTTTTTTTCATAAAAAATAAGAAATTGGGATACGTGAAACCTACGTTTGCCATAACATTAAAAAAATCCGACCGGTGAAGATTCTCTATCAAGAATCTTCACCGGTCAGATCTTCCTTTAACTAAACTACTTTTGTCTTAGCTTCTTACTTATTTATTTCCAAAAATCATCAAATACTGTGATTGGCAATTGGCGTTTATGCTGCGTTTTTAAGAAGTGACCTTCAATGACGTTACTTGCATGTTCACCTACATCTTTGCCTTCTAAATAATCGTCGATTTGCTCATACGTTACGCCAAGCGCTTCTTCATCCGGAAGCTGTGGACGATCTTCTTCCAAATCAGCCGTTGGTTTTTTCATATATAGATGCTCGGGACAGCCTAATTTTTTTAGCATTTGTTTTCCTTGTCGCTTGTTCAGACGGAAAATAGGTACTAAGTCAGCTCCTCCGTCACCGAATTTTGTATAAAATCCTGTAACAGCTTCAGCAGAGTGATCTGTTCCGAGTACGACTCCACTGTACATGCCCGCTACCGTATATTGCGCAATCATTCGTTCACGCGCTTTTACATTTCCTTTGTTGAAGTCGGAAACTTTATCATCTGCCGCTTCTTCAACAGCAGAAAGCATAGCATCTACTGCTGGTTTTACGTTAATAGAAATAGATTTTGTTGGTTGAATAAAAGCAAGTGCATCTTGACAGTCTGCTTCATCTGCTTGCACACCGTATGGAAGACGAACAGCAATAAACTGATAGCGCTCTTCTCCCGCTTCTTCGTTCAACTCATTAACCGCTAGCTGCGCCAGCTTTCCAGTTAACGTAGAATCTTGGCCGCCGGAAATACCTAGTACAAACGAACGTAAAAACGGATATTTGTTCATGTAGGATTTCAGAAAATCAACGCTGCGGCGAATTTCTTCCACGGGATTAATTTCTTTTTGGACGTGCATTTCTTCAATAATTTGCTTTTGTAGCTCTTTCATAAAAAAACTCTCCTCTCATTACTAGCTGACGGAATCTACACAAGTACGGTATCAGATAGTAACTTGCTTCTAGTCTCTTCAATATTTTGCATTTTGTTATCCCAGCAGTTTGTACTCAAGTCTACCGGATACTCTGTAGGACGGAATACATCTTCGTTCGATTTTGTAATGACTTTGTAGTCATCCCATAGATGCTTTAAGTTCTGTAAGCAGTAGGCTCTCATTTCTTCAATGGTAGGCTGCTCGTACACAAGCTTGCCGTCTGTAAAGATTGGCTGGTGAATTTTACGTGCGTTAAAGTTCGTGACAAACTTGCTGACGTGCGTATGAATAGGATGAAACATTTTTAAATGCTGCTCTTCATTCGGCATTTCGTCTTGCATCGTAATATAATCGCCTTCCCATTTGTGGTTCACTTGATTTACAATTCGGTATACCTCTTTTAAACCAGGAGTGGAAATTTTTTCTGGATTCTCTGACAGTTTAATCGTATCCACCATGTTTCCATGATCATCTTCAATCGAAACCAGCTTGTACACCGCTCCTAGCGCAGGCTGATCAAAAGATGTCATGAGTTTTGTTCCAACTCCCCATCCATCAATTTTGGCACCTTGCGCTTTCAAATCTAGAATGCTGTACTCATCGAGATCATTCGAAGCAAAAATTTTCACATCATGATAGCCGGCTTCATCAAGCATTTTTCTTGCCTCTTGAGAAAGATATGGAAGTCTTCCGCTATCTAATCGAATACCGATAAAATTAATGCGATCTCCCATTTCATTTGCTACTTTAATAGCATTGGGAATACCTGATTTTAACGTATTATATGTATCTACTAAAAAGATACAGTTACGGTGTGATTCCGCATACTTTTTAAACGCGCTGTACTCATCACGATAGACTTGAACAAGCGCGTGAGCATGAGTGCCGGACACAGGAATTCCAAATACTTTCCCCGCTCTGACATTACTGGTTGCATCAAAGCCTCCAATATAAGCAGCTCTCGCTCCGTAAAATGCAGCATCCATCTCGTGTGCTCTTCTTGAGCCAAATTCCATAAGCTGATTCGTACCCGTATGCTCATATAAATTATCTTCTCCCGCGGCCAGGCGAATACGCGATGCTTTTGTCGCAATCAGCGGGTGGAAATTTAAAATATTTAAAAGCGGCGTTTCAATAAGCTGCGCTTGCGCTAAAGGAGCGTCAATTTGCAGCATCGGTTCGTTAGCAAAAATCATTTCGCCTTCTACAACCGAACGAACATTACCGCTAAAGCGAACTTGCTTTAAATAGTCGATAAACTCCGCTTCATAATGCAATTCTTCATATAAATAATCTAAGTCCGTTTCGCTAAATCTGAAATTAGCAATAAAATCAATTACTCTTTCTAGCCCGGCAAACACAGCATAACCGCTTTCAAACGGCATCCGACGAAAGTAAGCTTCAAATACAGAACGGCGTTTATGAATATGGTCTTTAAAATACGTATGTGCCATATTCAGTTCATATAAATCTGTATGCAAAGCTAAACTATCATCTCTATATTGCTTTTTCATACTTTGTAACCCTCCATTTGACAATCCTAGTTTCTATTATGTAAATCTTTTCACAATAGAGCAAGCATAAATTATCGGAAGGTGCTTGAATTTTAGTTTTTCTGTTATTTGGTGCACACTTTTCTACCTGAAATGGCATTATTTTTCTTCTGGTATGTATTTCATTAACACGTGTTCAACATTATCAAGATGACTCATCATAAAATGCTGAGCGTCTTCTGCATGCTGAGAAAGAATAGCTTCATAAATTTGCTGATGCTCTTTATAAATCCGTTCAGCCGTTTTTTCTTCCGCATAAAGCCAGATGCGTCTTGTCTCTTTCATCGTTTCAATCATCATTTCTGATACGTTATTCATAAGCTTCACTAAAAGAGGGTTTTGCGAGGCTTTGGCAATGGCTAAATGAAAAGCAAAATCTGCTTTCTCTCCCAGCTCTTCATTGCCAAACGCTCCTTTCATTTGCTCCAGGCTATCAGACAGTTGTTTAAGGTCCGCATCTGTTCTCTTTTGAGCTGCCGCTCGAACAGCTCCAATTTCTAATACTTTTCTCACTTCAAGCAAATATTCAATATCATTTTTATTCATTAATACAGCGCTAGTTACAGGCAAAGACAGCATATCAGAGTTAAATTCGCGTACAAATGTGCCTTCTCCTTGCTTCATCTCCAGAAGCCCCATCGCCCGCAAAGCGCTAAGAGCTTCACGAATAGCTGAGCGCCCTACCTGAAAGTTTTCCGCCAGCTGCTGCACTGAATCCAAACGGTCACCAGGCTTTAAGCTGCCTTCTTTTATATTCTCAAGAAGCGTTTCAGCTACTTCTTCGTATATTTTTTTTGGCTTAATTCGCTTATATTCCACGTTTTCCACCTCATTTTTTTCGTTCACCAAGGTTTACATTAACCGAGACTCTTTCTTCTTTTACGTTTCTGTTACATTTTACCGAAATCCTTTCCCCTCCACAACAAAAGTGGCAAGGTATTTATACTTTATTTCTCAAATGTGCTAAAATAGTAAATTGATTTCATATTACGAGTTAAAAGGAGCTTTTTGAATGAACATTGTTGTCAGTACATTGAATGCGAAGTATATCCATACTTCTTTAGCGCTTCGATGTTTAAAAGCCTATGCCGAGCCTGACTATAAAGTGGATATGGCCGAATATACGATTAAAGATCCTGCTATGAACATTGTCACGGATTTATATAAACGCAACCCAGATATTGTTGGTTTCAGCTGTTACATTTGGAATATTGAAGAAACGATTAAAGTCGCACAAATGCTAAAAAAGATCAATCCCGAGCTCATCATTATATTCGGTGGACCAGAAGTAACCTATGATGTAACTCACTGGCTAGAGCGTATTCCTGAAGCTGACTTTATCGCGATCGGTGAAGGAGAAGAAACATTCAAGCAGCTGTTGGACGAACTTCACGGAGAGCGCCAGTTTGAAAACGTAAGCGGCGTGGCTTTCCGAAAAGAAGGAAAACCAGTTGTAAACCCGCAGCGCAATAAAATTGATCTGCGCGAAATGCCTTCTCCTTTCCGTTTTGAAGAAGACCGTCAAGAACTTTCAAAACGCGTTGTATATATTGAAACAAGCCGCGGCTGTCCGTTTAGCTGTCAGTTCTGTCTCTCTTCTATTGAAGTAGGCGTTCGCTATTTCGATAGAGAAAAGGTAAAAGAAGATATTCGCTATTTGATGGATAACGGAGCGCGCACGATTAAGTTCGTAGACCGCACATTCAACATCAGCCGCAGCTACGCCATGGAAATGTTCCAATTTTTAATTGATGAACATCGTGAAGGTACCGTATTTCAATTTGAAATTACTGCCGATATTATGCGCCCAGAAGTTATTCAGTTCTTAAATGATAATGCGCCAAAAGGATTATTCCGCTTTGAAATTGGCGTTCAATCTACAAATGATGCTGTCAATGAACTAGTCAAACGCAAACAAAACTTTAAAAAGTTAACGCGTACCGTAACAATGGTAAAAGAAGGCGGAAAGATCGATCAGCATTTAGATTTAATCGCGGGACTGCCAGACGAAGATTATAACTCATTTAAGAATACGTTTAATGATGTATTTGCACTTCGCCCTGAAGAGCTTCAGCTAGGCTTTTTAAAAATGCTTCGCGGCACAGGCTTACGCTTAAGTGCGCCTCACTATAATTATCAATACATGGATCAGTCGCCTTATGAAATTTTAAGCAATAACGTCTTGCCATTTTCAGATGTCGTACGCATTAAACATGTAGAAGATATTTTAGAAAAGTTTTGGAATGACCATCGAATGGATGAAACAATAGAGTTTTTAGTAGAGCACTGCTATGATACACCTTTTGATTTCTTCCAAAACTTCGGGACGTATTGGGATGAAATGGGCTGGGTTCGAATCGGCCATCAGCTTGAAGATTTATTCAAACGCCTTAGACAGTACATTGAAACAGAGAATTTTTCAAATGAAGAAATGATTGAAGGGTTTATGAAAATTGATTATTTACAAAACCAAAAGCATAAGCCTCGTAAACCTTGGTGGGACGATAAAGTAGAAAAACAAGTCCGCTCTCATTACTATCAGCAAATGCTTGCTAATCCTTCTATCATGGGACAGGCTTTTGAAGCTGAACAGCTTGCTGAAAAAGAATTATACAAGCACACTGTTTTAGAGATTCTTCCATTTGACTATATGTATTATAAACAAACGGGAAAAATAAATGAACAACCATCTGTTCTTCTTGCTTATTATGATCAAAAAGCAAATGATACAAAACTTTATTCAGCACCTGTAGAGGCATTTGGCCTTCCAGTTGTAAGCTAAAACCTCGGATATCCGAGGTTTTTTTCTTTAACATTCTTTTTTCTTTTCATGCTCTTTATCAGACTTTGTCTTTCCTAGGGATTCATATATTTTAGCTGCGTTGGGATCGCCCATTTCCGCTCCGAACTCTTCTTGCAGTAACTGTTTTTGCTTCGCTTCAGTGCTTGCGATATGCTTATTATTTTGTTTATGTTTGCTCATCGTTACTTACCTTGCTTTCCTTTTTTCGAATTGCGATTCGCGCCTTTAGCCGGCTCCTCGCCGCCAGCATATTCAGCAGCAAATTCTGCATCTGAAAGGCTCTCTTTTGGTGTATTATTGTTAGTCAGTGCTGATTTGTAACCTACTTTACGCTTTGCCATCATATATCCCTCCTATGCTTGGAAGTCCATTGAACTTCCTTTTCTTAGAATGCACTTTCTGATGCGTAATATAAGCAGAAAAAGCTGTAAAAAAGCGGTTGAAACATAACGAAATTACTTTAATCTAAAGACAAACAAATGGGATAAATGAGTTCATCTGAACCGCTTGTGACACCGCTGTTGATTTCCGTGCAAAGCTTCGCTTTCCGCAGGCGGTCGGTGAGCCTCCTCGTCGCTTATGCTCCTGCGGGGTCTCACCTGTTCCGCTTTTCCCGCAGGCGTCTTCGCCTTACCCTCCAATCAACAGCTGGAAGCAGCTAAACATATGAGACCTATGTTTACCATCATAAAAAAATCCGAACGAGCTTGATTAAGAATTAAGCTCGTTCGGATTCTTCTTCAACTAACATATTTTTACCTCAGCCTCTTTTATCCAATAATAATACGTTCTTTCGGATAGTGATAATCCGGTCCAGACGTTGGACGGCGAAGCATTAAAATAAATGAAAACATGCCGATTCGGCCAATAAACATTAAAATCATAATAACGCATTTGCCGATATCCGAAAGCCCTCCCGTAATTCCCATTGATAAACCTGTTGTCCCAAAAGCTGAACACACTTCAAAAATAAGCTCAATGAGAGAAAAATGTTCTGTAATACTTAAAATAAGAAGAGAAATCGAGCAAATGATTACGGCTAACATCGATACAGCTACTGATTTAATAATGTCATCTTCATGAATTTCGCGGCGAAAGATTTTAATCGTCTTATTTCCTCTGACATAATAAAACAGGAAAAGAATATTTAATGCAAACGTCGTCGTACGAATTCCTCCCCCTACTGAACTCGGTGAAGCACCGATAAACATCATCGCACTCATCATAATTAACGTAGGAAGTGAAAACTCATTAATATTCATGGTCGCTACTCCTCCGCTCCTTGTGGCAGCAGATTGGAAAAATGCATAAAAAAACGATTCATCCCAAGACTTATCTGCTAGAAATCCTGAATGCTCTAGCACAAGAATCAAGATTGTTCCCCCTGCTAACAGCAGAAAAAACATAATGGTCGTTAGCTTCGTAAATAGCGAAAATTGAAATTTACGCTTATCTTTAAATGTTAAAAAATAGTGCTTAATTTCAATTAATACAGGGAATCCAATCGCTCCAAGCGTAATTAAAATAACGGTTACCACTTGGACAAAATAATCATGGGCATACGGAATAAATGAAGATCCTGTAATATCGAAGCCAGCATTTGTTGTAGCGCTGACAGAAGCAAAGAAACCATGCAAAAATGCATCTGTCCAGCTCGAATAATAACGGAGAAAATGTAATCCTAAAACAATGGCGCCAACTAGTTCAATGGCAAAAATAATAAATAAAATATTTCTCATCAAGTCAACTAATCCTGATAAGCGGGATTGGTTATGGTCTGTCATAATGAGCTGACGTTCCTTTAAACCGATTTTTTTACCCAAAATCATCCAAATAAATGTACTGAGTGTCATTACACCAATACCACCGATTTGAAAAATAAAAGCGAGCAAAAAATAGCCCGTTGTACTAAATGTATCCGGAGTAGAGACAGGTGTCAGCCCTGTTACACTTACCGCACTAACGGCAATAAATAAGCGATCAATAAATGCTAACTTCACTCCCGGCTTTAAAGCTTCTGGAATACTAAGTAATAGAAATCCAAGCGTAACAGCCACTATGTAAAATGTAACAATAATTTGAGCTGAAGACATCTGCCTTACTCGTCGTTTCCATGGTTGCGGCATAATCTGACATTCCTTTTTTGTTATAATACTAATAGTTTTCTTCTTTCTTCTCAAAGCATACTCATTGTTACACGGATTGCAATATCCATGTAAAAAATCCCATGTTCAAGAAGGTGACTACATTAGTATAAAAGAAGTCACCTCACTTGTCATTAGATATCATATATTCCAGCAGCCCGCATAAAGAACCGTCAATCAATATTGTCTGTTTACAAAAAAAACGAGGTTGAGACATAATTAAATGAATCCAATCTAAAGACGAACAAATGGGATACATGTGCTGAACCGCTTGTGACATCGCTGTTGATTTCCGTGCAAGACTTCGCTTTCCGCGGGCGGCCCGTGAACCTCCTCGTCGCTGACACTCCTGCGGGGTCTCACCTGTTCCGCTTTTCCCGCAGGAGTCTTCGCCTTACCCTCCAATCAACAGCTAGAAGCAACTATATATTTAAAACCTACGTTTACCATAACAAAAAAACGAACCACTAATATCAGTGGTTCGTTTTTCACTTCGGCTAAAATACTTTTGTCCCAGCCGCTTCTTTATTTTATTTAGAGCGTTTTTCTAGCCAATCGCCGATTGAAGGATATGTTTCCTTCACTGCTTTTGGACCAAATACAACAGATACGTGACCTGTTTGCAACAATTTGTACTCTTTATCTTCACTTGAAACAGCGTCCATTAAAGCTGCCACTTGATGCGGCATCGCAATATGATCACGGCTAGCAGCAATGTTTAAAATATTAGCTTTAATATTTTTCAAATCTACTTTGCGTCCGCGAACTTCAAGTTCACCATTGATTAATTTATTTTGTTGATAGAAGTCACGAATCCACTGACGATAAGCTTCACCAGCAAATGGGATTCCGTCAGCAACCCACTTTTGCATTAGCTTCCAGCTTTCAACAAACCGCTGATTTTCCGAACGGTCCACCAACGTTACATATGGGCCATAGAAATTCGTGATTGGCTTTAACATCTTGTTTCCAAAGTCAATCATCTCTGGAGGGATGTTTCCGAATGTATCTACTGCTTTATCTAAATTAAAGTAGCGATCGTCTAGGAATGCTCCGTATAAACCTGTATCCGAAAAATCAAATGGACTTGTCATAAAAATTAAGTTTTTAATCGGCAAGTCTTCATTTAATGCAGCAAAAATAGATGTCATAGTTCCGCCCATGCAGTAACCAAGAACAGACAAATCAGGAGATTTAGAAGTGCGCAGCACCTTTTTCGCCGCTTTTGGAATATAATCTACAATATAATCATCTAGCTTCATATTGCTGTCTTCAAGCCCTGGAGTTCCCCAGTCAAGCAAATACACGTCAAAACCACGGTTTAATAAGTATTCAACAAGGCTGTTTCCAGGTGTTAAATCCAAAATATACGGTTTATTGATCAATGCATATACGAGTAAGATTGGTGTTTTATGCAGGTTATCTTTTACTGGCGTATAGCGGTATAATTTTGCTTTGTTCTTTTTCCAAATAACCTCTTTTGGTGTTAATCCAACTTCCGGTTCCGCTTCTGCTGTCATAATTTCATATGCACGCTTAAAACGTCTTGCAGAACTTTTATATTCACTTGGCATTGATTTGATTAATTTTTCCCACTCTTGCACGTAAGGAATTGCCACGAATATACACACCCTTTCATTCCATTAGTAGTTAGTTAACAAGCACAGCCCCGACAAAAGTCAGGGCCAGCATTTATTACATGTATAAGCCGCCGTTAATGTTTAACTGTTGTCCTGTAATGTACGCGCCGTCTTTTGCTAAGTAAACAACTCCACGTGCAATTTCTTCAGCGTGGCCTAAGCGACGAGTTGGGATTTTTGCTACAACTTTTGCACGAACTTCTTCCGGCATTGCCATTACCATTTCCGTCTCAATAAATCCTGGGCAAATTGCATTAACCGTTACGCCTGACTTAGCTAGTTCAAGAGCTAATGATTTAGTGAATCCTAGCATACCTGCTTTAGCAGCTGAGTAGTTTGTTTGACCAAATCCGCCCGCTTGACCAATAATTGATGAAATATTGATAACACGACCGCCTTCAGATTCTAAAAGGTGCGTTAGCGCAGCTGATGTTGTGTTGTATACGCTATGTAAGTTTACATCAATTACTTTTTTCCAATCTTCTTCACCTAACTTCTTGAATGAACGGTCGCGCGTAATTCCAGCATTGTTTACTAGAATGTCTAATTGACCAAACGCAGCTTTTGTTTCTTCGATTAGGTGTTTTGCTTGATCTACATAAGACACGTCAGCTTGAACCGCAATAGCTTCTCCGCCGTTGTCTTTAATTTCTTTTACAATTGCTTCTGCAGATTCTTTACTGCTGTTATAGTTTACTGCTACTTTTACTCCATTAGAAGCAAGCTCACGTGTAATTGCTGCCCCGATACCTTTAGATCCGCCTGTTACGATTGCTACTTTACCTTGTAATGTTGTCATGAAAAATTTCCCCCTTGCTTCTTCAGCGATGATTTTTACTGTAAATACAGCAGTTAATGTTGTTATAAAATCCCCTATACCTTACTTGCGAGCTGGCTGCTCAGTTTTTTGAGCGTTTGATGGTTTTGCTTCAGATTTAGCTTCTGCCTTTGGCTTTTCAGCTAATTTTTCTTGTTTTTCTAACAGCTGAGCCTGAAGCTGCTCACCTTGAGTTTTAATTTGTTTTTGAATAGTTTCTTTTAACTCGTCTTGTGTTTTTTGCTGCCCTTCAAGAAGAGATAAAACTTTGTCGAGTTTTTTGTCTAACGATTTGACATCAGATTTCAGCTTAGTTACATCTTTTTTCAAAGCAGATGCACTTTCTTGCTGTGCTTCTAATTCACCAAAACGATCGTCAAATTGCTCTTCTAATAATTCTACTTTTTCTTCCACATTGATGACTAATGACGCAACGTTTGCTACATCTTCTTTTGTTGGTACATTTACTTGGTGCAGATAGCGCCCCGTTACTTCATTTACTGCTTGTTGATATTGAAGGTTCATATTTAGCACATTTCCCATGAGCTGGGAAAATTCTTCACGATTCATATTGTCCCCAATAACTTTACCCCAGTAAGATTCGGTTTTGTCATATACGTCTTTCCATGCTTGAAACGGATCAAATACTTTTTGCTGTTCCAAAACTCCATCTCCTTTCTTGTGTACGTTAAAAGTGATGGCTTTCAATATGGACACTTAATGTGACAAGCGACATATTAGAAGCTCTAAGTAAACGCAACCAATTTTGCGTTTATTTATTGGATAATGTAAATCTTTTCACAATTCACTTACCAACAAATTATAAATGTTATAAAAATTACCTACATGTACTATTATAAATACGTTTTCCAAAATAAACAATTCTAAATCTTTGTTTATTTTTGAATTTTTTTGACGCTTTTTGTCGAAATCCAAAAAATCGTTCTTTTTTCCTGTATTTGAAAGACCTGTTTTAAAGTGTTGACAAGTTTTTCATCTAGGTGTAAATTACACATATGGAAAACAAATTCTCTTTTTTCGAAGGGGTGATTACCTTGGGATCAAGTGAAAAAGATAACACCTCTAATTCAAACAACTTAGAAAAATCGATTAGCGGTGCACCAAAAAACTTGATGGTTCCTTTTCTTCTTTTAAGTTTAAGAGGTTGGAATCTACATGGTTACAAGCTCATTCAGCAACTAATGAGCTTTGGATTCACATCAGTTGATCAGGGAAATGTCTACCGCACGCTGAGACAGCTTGAAAAAGACAACTTGATTACATCGCAATGGGATACGTCAGCTGAAGGACCTGCACGCCGGATTTACTCATTAACAGATGCCGGCGAACAATATTTAAGCATGTGGGCTAATTCACTTGAACAGTATCAAAACATGTTAGATTCATTTTTTCACATGTATACCGACATGTTGTTCCCTTTTAGCTCTTCTTCTTCTAAAAAGTCAAAAGAATCAAAAGAGGAAGAAAACGATTAAAGGGATTCACGCAGTACATCTGCGTTTCCTAATATAATGTTAAATTTCACGGTCAACCAGCGAGCGCGGAATGTTAGGTTTATCACACAACTACGAATTTCTTCTTTAACGTTTTGTTCATTACGATAACTGTTCGCCAGACCAAATTATTCAAGGAGGAATTTGATTATGTCAACAGTAAAGTATGATACAGTAATTGATGCAATGTGGGAACAATGGACAAAGGGGTTACAAAACATTGCAGAAGGAAACAAACAAATTGAGCAATGGACGTTAAAAGCACTTGAGCAACAGCAAGAATTTGTAACAAAAGCAGTTGAACAACTTCAAGCAACAGACAAACAATGGAAAGCTGAATTAGAAGATCTTCAACAAAAAACAGTTGAAAACTTACGTAAAACAGCTGGAAACGCTGTTGCCGATTCTTATGAAGAATGGACAAACCGCACGCATGAAGCATTAAATAAATTACAAGAGCTTTCTCTTAACCAAAGCAAATCAAGCTATTCTTTAGTAAAGCAAGCTCAAGAACAATATCATCAAGTAGTAACACAATTAGTAGAAGAGCAAAAGAAAACGCGCCAAGAATTCCAACACGTATCTGATGCATACGTAGAACAAGTAAAATCTCTTCAAAAGTCATTTGCTCAGTCTCTTGAGCAATATGCAGTTGTAAAATAATATATAAAAAAGCCCAGCTTCTTTGAAAGCTGGGCTTTTTTATACTTTCTTGCAAACCATTACCAGTATGCAAAATAGGAAACAACAAATAATACAGGTACAGCAGTTCACTGCTGTACCACTAAAAAAAAAAGGAGATGACTAATCATGGCTAGAACAAATAAACTATTAACACCAGGTGTAGAACAATTTTTAGATCAATATAAATATGAAATCGCTCAAGAATTTGGGGTAACTCTAGGTTCTGACACTGCTGCACGCAGCAACGGTTCAGTAGGCGGAGAAATCACAAAACGCTTGGTGCAACAAGCTCAAGCTCACTTAAGCGGCAGTACACAAAAATAAAACATAACTTCATAACATGGCTAAAAAAAGGCACCTGCGTGTGCCTTTTTCTTACATAATATAGTCTTTTAAATACACGTAGTCCCCCGCTAATATAATAACCATCGCGATAATATATTTACGGTTTCTTTCAATTGTTTTCCGGCTCACTTTGACATGTTTTTCAATCAAGCGAATAGGAAGCTGCCGCTTTAAAAACAGCTTATCTTTTAATTCTTTTTCCTTGACGATAAAGGATGCAACTTCCACTGCATTTCCCCTTGCATCCTTATGTTTAGGAGATGTGTTAATAATGTCTTCAAGAGTTAATTTAAACATTTTTAGCGTCTGACAAAAATAAGTCATTTCCTCTTGAATATATGAAGTTTCATTTTGCCTTTTATAGTTAGAAAGCGATATATCCCTTTCTACCTTGCCTTGAATAAAACCTTCATTTTCAATTCGGCTATAGAGCAGCGTTTGATTTCTCTTTTCTTTTCGAATATAATCAATTACTCTTCTTTTAATAATAAGTTCCGCAAATGCAAGAAGGGATCTGCCTTTTTGGATTGTGTAATTTTCAATGGCTTCATTAAATGCAATCAGACCAATGCTAAATTCATCGTCAGCTTCACTTATATAACGTTTACATACAGCTGAAACAACTTTAGCAATAAACGGTTTATATTGTTGAATCATTTCGTTATGTAATTGTTTATCCCCTTGCTGAATCGTCAGTACAAGCGTTTCAAGCGATGGAGGCGTTTGAACTTTTGTGAGCATTGGCTTCACCTCTTTTACTATACTCAGTTGCTTTATACCATGTTAATATCCATTCTTTTGATGACGAACAGGGTTGAGAAGCGCTCTGCTCCTTTTAATTTCCCTTTATTATAACCCATAATAGCTCAATTTTACCAATTAACATACATTTGAAATATATGTTTATAAACTGAAATAAACTTCATTGAACTGAATTACTCACGGCTGCTTCTGTTCTCTACAGAATATGAACGAAAAAGCAAAACATTCGGATATAAAATAATTAAACATTAGTTAGTTCTTTTACCCTTTATCTACACAATCCAAACTAGGTATTTTGTCTTAATATAGAAAACACACCTTCAATTAGCATTGAAGGCGCGTTTTCTATATTATTGATTTTCAATTTTTTTTAACGATTCTTTTTCTTTCTCTGAGCCTTCAAGATCAATTTGTTCTTTATTTTTAGATAGAAACCAGCCTGAAGCTGCTATGCCAAGTAACACAATCCAAAACGTAATTTTCCACACTTTTGATTCAGGGAAATGTTCATTAATAATACCTAATTCCGGATGAGCAAGGGTATACACCGCTAACTTAACTCCTACCCAGCCTACAATAGCAAAAGCCGCCGTTTCTAGGCCTGGGCGCGTATTTAATAGCTTCACGAACCAAGTTGCAGCAAAACGCATAATGATTAATCCCATAATTCCTCCGGCGAAGATCACCAAGAATTGTCCGCCATCGAGTCCGCCAATTTGAGGAAGATTTGTTGTTGGCAATGTAACAGCGAGAGCCACAGCAGCCAAAATTGAATCAACGGCAAAAGCAATGTCTGCTATTTCTACTTTTAAAACCGTCATCCAGAAACTTGAGCCCTTTTTTCCGTCTGCTTCTTTCACTTTTTCATGATCGTCTTTTTTCACATATCGCTTCACAATATGATTAATGGAAATGAACAATAAGTAAATGGCTCCTATAGCTTGAAGCTGCCATACGTCGACTAAAAATGAAATCAAGAACAACGAACCAAATCTAAAAATAAAGGCACCGGCTAGTCCGTAAAATAATGCCTTCTTGCGTTTTTCTTCCGGTAAATGTTTGACCATAATAGCCATCACAAGAGCATTATCCGCCGCCAAAATTCCTTCTAATGCAACCAGCACTAACAATACCCATCCATACTCTAACAAAAGCGATGCATCCATAAAAATCCCCTCTCATTTCTTGTATAAGTTTATTTATCCTCATTACCGGAATAAAACACAAAAAGACCTTTGCCAAATATGGCAAAGGTCTTGCTAAGCATAATCATTATGCCAACAAAGCCGATGGAATACTCCATGTAATGACGACTTTGTTTCAGGTTTCCCTGACGCTACTCCCCTTTACTCCTTAAGAAGTAAATGTATTAAGTTGTTTTTATTTTACAAAGAGTCCACTAATAAGTCAATTAAAAGCCCTCTAAACTTTTGTTAAGCTTTTGTTAAGCGTTTTAATACATTCAAAAACGTTGCAATATGAATAGGCTTTGTTACGTATTCACTAAAACCGACTAAAAAAGCTTGATCGATATCGCTTTGCATCGCGCTTGCACTCAGGGCGACTCGCGGAATATGCTTCAACTCTTTTTCCAGCTGAAGCTGTGTGCATACCTCAAAACCATTCATATCAGGCAGATCAATATCAATTAAGATCATATCCGGTGAAATGGACCTGATTAGCCCGATGCCGTTTTCTCCTGTTTTGGCAACTAAGAGCTTAACGTTTTTATATGGATAAAGAATCGACTGCATAAGCTCGATATTTGTATCGTTATCCTCAATATACACAATTGAAATTGGCATGGAAAAACCTAAGAATGACTCGGCTTCCCCTCCACTGGATAATCGTTTAGGAACAGGTGGATGGACTATAGGAAAACGCACCCAAAATGTACTGCCTTTTCCTTCTTCACTTCGCACTCCGTACGTTCCATTCATTAATACAACAAGCTGTTTTACAAGCGCCAACCCAATTCCTGTTCCGTCTTTTTCTAGTCTATTCACACGGTAGAAAGGCTCAAAAATCCGATTTAATTCTGAAGCTGGAATTCCAAAACCCTTATCTTCGATCGATATAGTTACGTGACGCTGAGTGATGTCGGTATAGATAGTGATATCGCGATAAGCGGGCGAATATTTAATAGCGTTTGTAAGCAGATTTAATAAGATCTGCTGAAACCGAAGTTCATCTACTTCAATAAAGACTTCTTGGTATGCGTGAAAGCGAGTATAAAGTATACTATGCTTATCTTTTGCTAGTGGTTTCATAATTTTAAGCGCGTCTTCAATTGCCTCTTTTACCGACACCGGTTCAAGATTAATCGCTAAGTGGCCTGATTCAATTTTCGATAAATCAAGCGTTTCATTTATCAAATAAAGAAGATGATTACCTGCTTTTAAAATTTTCCGTATACGATTCAATTGTTTTTCTGTTAAATCTTTTTCCCCTTGCTCTTCCAATATCTGTGCATAGCCTAAAATACTGTTTAAAGGCGTACGAAGCTCATGGCTTACTTTTGATAAAAATTCAGACTTGGCTTGATTTGCCTTTTCGGCTTCTTCTTTTGCTATAATCATTTGCTGATTGGAATGAAGCAAATCTTGTTCTTGTTCCTGCTGTTTTGTAATATCATAAAATGTGACAACTACGCCTTTATAATATTTGCTTTCTTGAAGAGGTTCAGCATTCACCGAAAGCCAAGTCAACTTTTTCTCATTTAAATAAATGCCCATGATCGTGTTTCGTACAGGCTCTTTTGTGTGAAGACAACGAACAGATGGAATGTCTTCCAGTGCAAAAGGTGTACCGTCAGGATGAATAATTTCCCAGTCTAAACCAAACGGGTTAACCGATAACATTTGGTCGTAAGGCACGTTTAGAATTTTAGCAGCGTATGCATTGGCAGCAATTAGATTTCCTTCAAGGTCATGAAACACTACACCTTCTGACATTGTAGAGAGAACGGAGCGATACATGCTTTCACTTTTAGCCAGCTTTTCTCTTGCTTCGTGAAGATCAGTAATATCTACTATAGAACCAATAACCTCTTGTACTTCTCCTTTGTAGATATGAGGTATTAACTTCGTATAGTAAGCAAAGTCGTTCAAAAGTACTTCATAAGACACTTTCTCTCCCGCCCATGCCTTCTCATAGTATCTCTTATTTTCTTTTGCGTAGGATTCAGGCAAAAATTCTTCAAGTGTTTTACCAACAACATCTATTTCCTCATATCCCATTTCACGAACCATCTTTCCTTCGCACATGGTATGAATATATCCTTTATCGTTTTTCACAAATTTAAAAATAGCGCCATCTTGCTGTGAAAGCGTGCGTTTTAAATCTTTTTGTAAATCCAACAGCTGCTGTTGAGCCTTTTTTCGGTCCGTCACATCTTTGGCGATGACGTAACTGCCTTTAATTTGATCATGAACAATAATAGGCATTTGCGTTACTTCAACATATACAGGCTGATTATCTTTGCGAATGAGCGTTGCTTCATAATAAACAGAGTCTCCGCTCAGAGATTTCCACATATATTCTTCAGCTTTCTCAGCTTCTCTAAACATATAAGGAAACGGAATTTTCTCCATTTGATGCAACGTGTATCCCGTTAGCTCGATTCCTTTTGGATTAATCGTTTGAATA